>JROS01000008.1:91130-146016 GCA_000769715.1 Desulfobulbus sp. Tol-SR | reverse complement strand
TTTTCGGTTCTTTTACGGTTACCATTCAGGCACTAGTTACGTTTTTTTTAACACGCGCCGGACGGTTTCATACGAAACACTTTCAACATACCCCAACTCCACAACCTTATCCGCGAGTAGCCGCAGCGACCACTGCGCTTGTCCTGCAGGCGGCTCACTGCAACTGAGCGCCACAAGATGTGCCTCGAAATCGCCATCAGCCTTGCGCTTGTACACCCGTTCCCTCTCATGGCCGTTGAGCGCAATGTCGAGACCTTCCTCAACGAATCGTTGTTTCACCCGGTGTATCTTCATTTCGCTGACTTTCAACACGCTGGCGATCTCCTGCTCCGTTAACGTCCTCGGTTCTGGAGCATCTCCATCGTAATTTAGCAAAATCAAAGCATTGAGAACTTTTTGGGAATTATGCTTTCCCTTGGCAACAATACCTTGAAGCTCGTCACGCTCCTCTTGGCTGAGTGAAAATCGGTATTTGATTTTGGGCATAGTCAGCTCCGTTTTTTCTGACTATACCTGGTTTATACTAACATTTCAAATGTGACATGACACTAGTCCGCCGGCTCCACGTTGATGCCCAGCGCCGCCGGGGCCTCACTCATCCCTCGCCGCCATGAGGACAGGACCAGAACGATGACGGTCAGGGCATACGGCAGCATCAACAGGAGCGAGGAGGGAATCTGGGTTCCCGAGGCCTGCAGGCGCAGCTGCAGGGCCATGATGCCGCCGAAGAGATAGGCGCCGAATACCGCCCTCCCCGGACGCCAGAAGGCAAAGATGACGAGGGCCACCGCGATCCAGCCGCGGCCCCCGGTGAGATTGTTGGTCCACAGATGGGTGTAGGACAGCGACAGATAGGCCCCGCCCAGTCCCATCAGAAACCCGCCGCCGAGGACGCCGAACCAGCGATAGGCGGCGACATGAAGGCCGGCCGCCGTGGCCGCCGCCGGATGTTCCCCCGCCGCCCGCAGACACAGGCCCGGCCTGGTCCGCATCAGGCCATACCAGATGAGGGGCGGGATACCGTAGGTCAGGTAGACCAGCGGATCATGGTTGAAGAAGATCGGTCCGACGATCGGGATCTCGCTGACGAGCGGCAGGGCGATGGGGGTAAAACCGGGCGCCGTCCGACCGACATAGGCATTACCGAGATAGTCGGCCAGGCCGGTGCCGAGGATGGTCAGGGCCAGACCGGACACGACCTGGTTGCCCTTGAACCACAGACAGACCATGCCGTGAATGGCCGCCGTCAGGGTGCCGGCGATACCGGCGGCGACGAAGGCCAGCGTCGGGCTGCCGGTGGCCAGGGCGACGACGAAGGCGGTCAGGGTGCCGATGATCATCACTCCTTCGACCCCGAGGTTGAGAACGCCCGATTTCTCGGTGATGATCTCGCCGAGGGTGGCATAGAGGATCGGCGTACCGGATTGGACCGCCGCCGCCAGCAGGGGGATGATGATCGCCAGCTCCATCAGTTCCTCCTCACGGCGATACGATAGGAGGTGAACAGCCCGCCGCCGAGCACGGTCAGGAGGATCAAGCCCTCGAGGATGCCGCCGAAGGCCGCCGGCACCTGGAGGTCGAGCTGCAGATTTTCCACGCCCACCCGCAGCCCGGCGAGGAGGAAGGAGGCGAAGGCGATGCTCAGGGGATTGAGCCGGGCCAGCCAGGCCACGACGATGGCGGTATAGCCGTACCCGGCCATGATGCTCGGCTGCAGGCGGTTGATGGTGGCGGAGGCCTCGAGAAACCCGGCCCAGCCGGCCAGCGCCCCGCTGATCACCATCACCAGCACGACCAGGCGGTCATAGGGGATGCCGGCATAGCGGGCGGCCCGGACGCTGTCGCCGGCCGCCTTGAGTTCGAAACCGAGGCGGGTGAAGCGGATGAAGACCCACACCACCGTGCCGAGGACCAGGCAATGGGCCAGCCCCCAGTTGATGCTGGTCGAACCGATCCTGCCGACCACCGCCTGCGGCGAAAATTCGCGGGTCATCGGAAAACCGAAGCTGGTCGGGTCTTTCCACACGCCGTAGACCAGGTAGTCGAGGAAGAGGATGGCGATATAGTTCAGCATCAGGGTGACGATGATCTCGTTGGTCCTGAGGCGCTGGCGCAGGATGGCGGGGATCATCCCCCACAGGCCGCCGGCCAGGGCGGCCATGGCGATCATCGCCGGCAGCAGGATCGGGCCGGGCAGATCGGGAAAGCTGAGCGCCACCCAGGTCGCCCCGACGGCGCCGAGGGCGAATTGACCCTCCGCCCCGATATTCCAGACCTGGAGGCGGAAGGCCACCGCCACCCCGAGTGAACAGAGGAAGATCGGGATCGCCTTGACCAGGCAATCCTCGATGGCGAAGCGGGACCCGAAGGCCCCCTTGAACAGCACGGCGAGTCCTACGAGCGGCGGCGTCCCCCGCAGAGCAAGGAGGATCCCGCTCAAGACAAGTGAAAGGACGATTGCCGTCAATACAACAAGACAGGATCTCCAGCCGCGGCGCTCCTGTCTCTTGGTGATCCGGATCCGGAACATCCGCTGACCGTCGATGGGCGGAATCGCGGCCGTCCCTATTCGGTCGTGCCGACCACGCCCTGGACGAACCAGGTCATGCCGAGCAGATCGGTATCCGGGGCCACGACGCCGTCGGCAATCTTGACTGTCCCCTTCTGGTCCTTGATCGGGCCAACGAAGATTTTGTTCTTGCCGGCGACGATCTCGGCCTTGGCGGCCATGACCTTGTCCTGCAGGTCCTTGGGGACCATCGTCCCGAAGGGGGCGAGGTCGACGATGCCGGTCTCCATCCCCGGCCACACCGATTCGGCCTTCCAGGTCCCTTGCCGTACCTGCTCGATCACGTTCCTGTAGAACGGAGCCCAGTTCCAGATCGGCGCGGTGAGATGGGCCTTCGGGGCGAAGGCGCTCATATCGGAATTGTAGCCGATGGAGTAGACACCCTTCTCCTGGGCAGCCTCCTGCGGCCCCGGAGAATCCTGGTGCTGGGCAATGACATCGGCGCCGACATCGAGCAGCGATTTAGCGGCCTCCTTCTCGGTCGCCGGATCATACCAGGTCTTGGTCCAGACGACCCGGACGGTGGCCTCCGGATTGACGGCCTGGACTCCGAGGGTGAAGGCGTTGATGCCGCGGATAACCTCCGGAATCGGGAAGGCGGCGACGTAGCCGATGGTCTTGCTTTTGGTCATGCCGCCGGCGACCATGCCGGAGAGGTAGCGGGCCTGATACATGCGGCCGAAATAGTTGCCCATGTTGTCGGCCGTCTTGAAACCGGAGCAATGCATGAACCTGATGTTCGGGAACTGTTTGGCGACCTTCAGCATCGGATCCATATAACCGAAACTGGTGGCAAAGATGATATCGTATCCCTTGCGGGCCATGTTCTGCATGACCCGCTCGGAGTCGGGTCCTTCGGCGACCGCCTCGACATACGAGGTCTTGACGCCGGGCATGCCCTCGAGTCCCAGGCGCCCCAGGTCATGGGCGTAGGACCAACCGGCGTCACCGATCGGCGAAACGTAGATAAAACCGACATTGAGTTCCTTTTCCGCCGCCTGGACGTTGGAAAAGCTCAGGCACAGCATCAGTACAGCGAGGGCTTGCAGCACGCGCATCACACGATCCTCCATATTCTCGATAAACTGTTCATTGTCGTCTTCGACTCGGTTGCATTGCAGCCTTCTTGACACCCACGATCGCCAACAGGCTGAAATTACAGCACCTGCTTGAGAAACAGCTGGGTCCGCTCCTCCCGCGGGGCGGTGAAGAAATGCTCGGGGGTGCCGGTCTCCACCACCTTGCCCTGATCCATGAAGATCACCCGGTCGGCGACCTCGCGGGCAAACCCCATCTCATGGGTCACCACCACCATTGTCATCCCTTCACGGGCCAATTGTTTCATGACATCGAGGACCTCGCCGACCATCTCGGGGTCAAGGGCCGAGGTGGGCTCATCGAACAGCATGATCTTCGGATCCATCGCCAGGGCCCGGGCGATCGCCACCCGCTGTTGCTGGCCGCCGGAGAGGCGGGAGGGGTACTCCTGCTCCTTGTCGGCGATGCCGACCTTGACCAGCAGCTGTCGCGCCTTTTCCTCGGCGACCGTCCGGTTCCGCCGGCGCACCCGGATCTGGGCCAGGGTCACGTTTTCCAGGACGTTCTTGTGGGGAAAGAGATTGAACTGCTGGAAGACCATCCCGACCTCGGCCCGGATCTTGTTGATGTTGGTCTTGCGGTCGGCGAGATCGACCCCGTCGATATAGATATGGCCGCTGTTGAACGATTCCAGGCCGTTGATGCAACGGAGAAACGTCGATTTGCCGGAACCGGACGGGCCGATGACGACCACCACCTCGCCCTTGGCGACCTCGAGGGATACTCCATCCACGGCCCGGACGGTGATGCCGCGGCCGGTGAAGATTCTTTTGACGTCGACGGCTTTAATCACTGACGGCGAACCTCCGTTCCATATAGAAGACCAATTGCGACAGCACCGAGGTGATGATCAGATACATCGCCGCGACCACCAGCCAGATCTCGAAGGTCGCGAAGGTGCTGGTGATGATCTCGCGGCCGGATTTGGTCAGGTCGGTGATGGCGATGACCGATACCAGCGACGAGTCCTTGATCAGGCTGATGAACTGGCCGGACAGCGGCGGCAGGATCCGTTTCAGGGCCTGGGGCAGGATGATGTCGAGCATCGCCTGGGGCATGGTCATGCCGAGCGACCGGGCGGCCTCCATCTGGCCGCGGGAGATCGACTGGATCCCGGCCCGGACGATCTCGGCGACATAGGCCCCGGCAAACAGCGCCAGGGCCCCGACCCCGGCGACGTTGCGGCTGAGGTTGAAGACGGTGCCGACAAAGAAGTAGGCGATGAAGATCTGGACCAGCAGCGGCGTCCCGCGGATGAACTCGATATACACCGCCGCCAGACCGTTGATCGTGTAGTTCTTCGAGATCCGCGCCAGGCCGGTGAGCAACCCGATGACCAGGCCCAGGACCCCGGAAACGAAGGAGATCCAGATCGTCGTCCACATCCCCATGATCAGCGGCCCCATCTTCCAACTGAAGGAAAGCCCGACCGCATCGCCGGCATATACCTCCTGCTGCGGTTCCACCTTGAGGGAGGCGCTGTCGACCTCGAGCACCGCCTTCTCCCCCGCCGGAGCGGTGATGGTCACTGCGGTCACCGCACCCTTGCTGTCGATCGCCGAAACCTGGCCATCGAAGGGGGCCTTGTGCAGGTCTTCGGCCTTATAGAAGAAATACTGGGGGACCCGGTACCAGCGCCATTCGTAATCGATCTTCTGTACGGCTCCCCAGACTGCCGCGGCCATCCCGAGAAGGATGACCGCCAGCAGAAGCCTCCAGGGCCACGTATCACCAGTGGCATTCACAATATTTCCCTTTTCTTACTGGATTTCCTTCAACCAGGCATCATCCTGGAACCATTTGTGATAGATCCGTTCGTACGTGCCGTCATTCTTGACCTGGTACATGAAATTTTCCAACCAGTTGAGAAAGTCGGCATCACCCTTACGGACACCCCAGGAGATCGGTTCGAAGGTGAACGGGGTATCGAGGTGGACGATCTTGCCCTGTCCCTTCTGGCTCATGGCGACGATGTTGTAGGGTTGGTCATAGATGAAGGCGTCGATCTTGCCGTTGACCAGTTCCATGACGCCTTCCTGCTCGGTCTCGTAGCTGTTGTACTTGGCCTTGGGGATCATCCGCTTGGTGGCCTGCTCACCGGTGGTGCCGAGCTTCGAGGCGACGGTGTACTTGGGGTCGTTGAGATCCTTGTAGGTCTTGATCGTGGCGGCGAGATCCTTTTTGACCAGGATGGTCTGGCCGATAACGACATAGGGCGGGGCGAAGTTGATGCTCATATTCCGCTCCTGGGTCAGGGTCATGCCGGACATGATGATGTCGAACTTGCCGGTCAGCAGGGCGGGAATGATGCCGTCCCAGGCGGTGCTCACCAGTTCCAGCTCGACGCCCATGGCCTTGGCCATCACGGCTCCCATATCGGCGTCGAAGCCGATGATCTCGCCTTTCTTGTTCTGCAGTTCGAACGGCATGTAGCCCGGCTCCATGCCGATGCGCAGTTTGCCGCGTTTCTGTATCTCCTCGAGGGTGCCGGCCATGGCGGTTGCGGTCATCGCAAAGGCCATCAGCATGGCTAACAGCAGGGACAGTCTTTTCATGGTCTTCTCCTTTGGCATCGATTTCAGATTCACAAGGGCCTGGAAGCGGGCCCCCATACCATACGCCCTATCAGAGCGACTTGCCCTCGTCGAGCAGTTCCTCGATGATCATCCGCGTCCCCTGGCATTCCGGGTTGGGACAGCGGGGCATCTCCTCGATCGGCAGGTAGACGATCATGAGCTGCCGGCATCTGGGGCAGACCAATTGGACCGGTTCGTTTTTGCCGCGGTCATGCATGGGCAAGCACCTCCCTCTGAAAGAATTCGCTCGATTTACAATGCCTTTGCGTAACAAACTACACGGTAAAACTCAAGGAGAATCTTGCTCGCCGACAAGCTCTCGCAATCGCATGCGGCGACGTTCAAGTGGCCAATTTCATTGATGTTGCAACGAAGATTCGGATATTCCCCGACGCGGCGGCGGTATTTGCTCAATCCGCCTGCTTCAACTCGCCGGGATTGCGTCCGGCAAACCGCCCCCCGTCGTATGCATCAGCGGTGCAGTCGAGCGGGCAACGCTGCCCATCCCCGGCGGTTTATCGACAGGCGACGCACCGTGACTCCCTTCGGCCGGAGCTCGATTTCACCATCCGTTCAATTTTTCTGATGGCAATCAATTGTATTTCTCTGCCCAATAGATATAGTTGAAACAGAACCAAGCGCGATGCAGTCACCCATCCCGAACTGCCGGCGGCCAAATCAGGCTGCACCATGGAGGCGACCATGCCACGAAGTGACATTGCGGTTACCGACAGCCTCGAATATCTCTCCATCCTCGACGAACACGGCAATCTCGACCGGGAGTTGGAACCGCAGCTCTCCGCCGAGCAGCTCCTCGATCTCTATCGGGCGATGGTGCGGGGCCGCCGGTTTGACGAACGGCTGCTCGATCTCCAGCGCCAGGGCCGGATCGGCACCTTCCCGCCGATCAAGGGCCAGGAGGCCTCGCAGATGGGCGCCGTCTTCACCCTGCGACCAAGCGACTGGTTCGTCCCGGCCTTCCGCGAAACGGCGGCCGAGATCTGGCGGGGCCGGTCTCTGGAGAGCATCATCCTCTACTTCAACGGCTTCAACGAAGGCGGCCTGAGCCCCGAAGGCCGGAAGGATCTGCCGATCGCGATTCCGGTCGGCTCCCAGGTCCTGCACGCCGTCGGCCTGGCCTGGGCCGCCCGCTACCGCCGGACGGACGAGATCGCCATGGTGTTTTTCGGTGACGGGGCGACCTCGCAGGGCGACTTTCACGAGGGCCTTAATTTCGCCGCGGTCTACCAGGTGCCGGCGGTCTTTGTCTGCCAGAACAACCAGTGGGCAATCTCCGTGCCGGTCAGCCGCCAGACCCAGACCCCGACCCTGGCCCAGAAGGCCCATGCCTACGGCATGCCGGGGATCCAGGTGGACGGCAACGACGTCCTCGCCGTGTATGTCGCCGCCGCCGAGGCGGCAGAGAGGGCCCGCAACGGCGGCGGGCCGACCCTGATCGAGTGCGTCACCTACCGGCTGATGATGCACACCACCGCCGACGACCCGAAACGCTATCGCAGTGACGAGGAGGTGGACCAGTGGCGGCAGCGCGATCCCCTGCCCCGGTTTGCCGCCTACCTGCAGCAGAAGGGGACGGCGACCGAGCAGCAGCTGGCGGAGATGGAGACCCGGGTCCTCGAGGAGATCCAGACCGCGGTCGAATCGGCCGAGAAGCGGATGGAGGAGCTCGGCGACCCGCTCGACATGTTCGACCACCTCTATGCCGAGTTGCCGCCGCATCTGGAGGCCCAGAAATCGGCGCTGGCCGGGGAGATCGCCGCTCTAGGCAAGGAGGTGGACAATGACTAAGATGACGATGGTCCAGGCCATCAATCTGGCCCTGCGGCAGGAGATGGCCAATGACGACCGGGTCGTCCTGCTGGGCGAGGACATCGGCCGCGACGGCGGGGTCTTCCGGGTGACCGAGGGCCTGATCGACACCTTCGGTACCGAGCGGGTGCTGGACACCCCGCTCGCCGAATCGGCGATCGCCGGCATGGCTGTCGGCATGGCGATCTATGGCCTGCGCCCGGTGTGCGAGATCCAGTTTTCCGGTTTCGCCTATCACTGTTTCCACCAGCTCGAAAACCACGCCGCCCGGCTGCGCTGGCGCTCACAGGGGCGGCTGTCGGTGCCGATGGTGCTGCGCGCCCCCTACGGCGGCGGGGTGCGAGCGCTGGAGCACCACTCCGAGAGCCGGGAGGCCTACTGGGCCCACACCCCGGGGCTGAAGATGGTGATCCCCTCCGGTCCCCGCTCCGCCCGAGCCCTGATGGTTGCCGCCATCCGCGACCCCGACCCGGTGATCTTCTACGAGGCCAAGGGACTCTACCGGGCCTTTCGCGAGGAGGTGCCGGACGAGGAGGAAACCATCCCCATCGGCCGGTCGCGGATCGTCCGCGAAGGCCGCGACCTGACGATGATCGCCTACGGGGCGATGATCCGGCCGGCGCTGGAGGCGGCGGAAGAACTGCGGGCAACCGACGGGGTCGAGGCCGAGGTCATCGATCTGCTGACGATCTCGCCGCTCGACGACACCCTGATGCTCCAGTCGGTGACCAGAACCGGGCGGGCGGTGGTGATCCACGAGGCCCCGCGCAGCTTCGGTCCCGGCGCCGAAATCACCACCCGGCTGATGGAAGGGGCCTTCTATTACCTCGAGGCGCCGATCGCCCGGGTGACCGGCTACGACCTGATCATCCCCTATTTCAGCCGGGAAAAATGGTTCATTCCCAATGTCCGGCGCATTGTCGACGCAGCGCGCCGTACCCTTGTCAGCTAATCGGGAGACGCCATGTCCAAAACGTTTCGATTGCCCGACCTGGGCGAAGGGGTCGGTGAGGCCGAAATCCTGGCCGTGCATGTCACGGTCGGCCAGTCCATCCGCGAAGGCGATCTTCTCCTCGAGGTCGAGACCGACAAGGCGGCGGTCGAGATCCCATCGCCGGTTTCCGGTACCGTCGATGAGATCCGGGTGCACAAGGGAGATATGGCCAAAGTCGGCGATATCCTGATCAGTTTCGCCGATTCCGCGACGGCCGGGGCGGCAGGCCAGCCCGCCCCCGCTGCCGAACCCGCTGCCGAACCCGCTGCCGGCGAGGGACCTGCCACGGTCCCGGATCGTCAGGCCGCAGCGGCAGGCCGGCCGGCCGCTACCCCCAGCTATCCAACCGCCGTTCCGGGGGCGCCGGTGCCGGCCTCGCCGGCGACCCGCCGCCTGGCCCGGGAACTGGGGGTCGACCTGCGGGCGCTGACCGCCGGCGGCGCCGGCGGGGTGGTGACCAGGGACGACGTCCTCGCCTTCGCCCAGGGCACTGGTAAACCCGAGGTCCCGCCGCCAGCCCCGGAACCATCACCGGCGGTCTCGGAACCCTCGCCGCCGCCCGAGGCCACGACCGAGATCGGCCCGCCGGTCCTGCCCGATTTCAGCCAATGGGGGCAGGTCAGCCGGGAGCCGTTCCACTCCATCCGCCGGGCGACTGCCGCCCGGATGACCGCCTCCTGGGCCCAGATCCCCCACGTCACCTGTCAGGATGCGGTCGATATCACCCGGCTCGAGGCCTTCCGCCAGCAGCACAAGGGCGAGATCGAACGGGGCGGCGGCCGCATGACCATGACGATCTTCGCGATGAAGGCGGTGGCCACGGCGCTGAAGCGATTCCCCCGTTTCAATGCCAGCCTCGATCCGGCGGCGCAGGAGATCGTCATCAAGCACTACTATCACATCGGCATCGCCGTCGATACCGAACACGGCCTGATGGTGCCGGTCATCCGCGATGTGGATCGCAAGAGCATCAAGGAACTGTCCGTCGAACTGCAGGGGGTCCTCGACCGGGCGCGCGAGCGCCGCACCAGCCGGGAGGAGATGGTCGGCGGCACCTTCACCATCACCAATGTCGGGGGGTTGGGGGGCAGTTATTTCACGGCGATCATCAACTATCCCGAGGTCGCCATCCTCGGGCTTGGCCAGGGACGGATGCAGCCGGTCGTCGTCACCACCGGCGAGGGCGGGCACGATATCGTCCCCCGGCTGATGATGCCGATCGTCCTCTGCTTCGATCACCGGGTGGTGGACGGGGCCGACGCCGTCCGGTTCCTGCGCCAGGTCATCGAGCTGCTCGAGGACCCCGACGAACTGTTCCTCACGATGATTTAACCCGTCAACGGAGACAAGCCATGGTCATGGGTGAAATGGAACTGACCTGCGAGGTCCTGGTCATCGGCAGCGGCCCGGCCGGCTACGCCGCCGCCTTTCGGGCCGCCGACCTGGGCCTCGATGTGACCCTGGTCGACCCCCGGCCCAAGCCGGGCGGGGTCTGCCTCTTTGAAGGCTGCATCCCCTCGAAGACCGGTCTGCACCTGGCCGAACTGATCTTCGACGCCCGCCAGGCGGCGGCGATGGGACTCCATTACGACCCGCCGCGGCTCGAACTGGCCGAGGTCCGGAGCTGGAAACAGCAGGTGATCGACACGATGGCCGACGGCCTCGTTCATCTTGGCGCCAGGCGCGGCGTCCAGCTGATCAAAGGGCGGGCCCAATTCGAAAGCTCCACCACTGTCCGCCTGGAACAGGCTGAAGTCCGCCGCATCCGCTTCCGCCACGCCATCATCGCCACCGGCTCCCAACCCCTCGCCTTCCCCGGCACCGACTTCCGCCCGGGGGGGCGGATCATCGATTCATCCCGGGCCCTGGCCCTGGCCGACATCCCGGCATCGCTCCTGGTCATCGGCGGCGGTTACGTCGGTCTCGAACTGGGCTCGCTCTATGCCGCCTTCGGCAGCCGGGTGGAGGTCGTCGAGGTCGGGGATCGCCTGCTGGCCGGGATCGACCACGATCTGGTCGAACCGCTGCAGCGCCGGCTGACCGGGTTGTTCGCCGCCATCCACCTCAACACCAGGGTCCTGGCGCTGACGGAGAAAGACGACGGGGTCGAGGTCCAGCTGCAGGGCGCGGCCGGCGGAATGGAACCGCGCGTCGTCGACCGGGTCCTGGTGGCGATCGGCCGGCAGCCGAACACCGGCGATCTCGGACTGGACAAGACGGCGGTGCACCTCGGCGGGCGGGGCAGCATCACCGTCAACACGCAGCAGCAGACGGCCGATCCGCATATCTTCGCCGCCGGCGACGTCACCGGCGGCATCCAGCTGGCCCATAAGGCCACCCGGGAAGGGCGGGTGGCCGCCGAGGTCATCGCCGGAAAAAACTCCAGTTACGACGTCAGGGCCATCCCCGCCGTGGTTTACACCGATCCCCAGATCGCCTGGTGCGGACTGACCGAAGAACAGGCCGGAAAACAGGGGATGGCGGTGGCGGTACAGAAATTCCCCTGGAAATACTCGGGCCGGGCCCAGACCATGGCCGCCGCCGACGGGTTCACCAAACTGATCGTCAACCCCGGGGATGGCCGGATCCTCGGGGTCGGCGTCGTCGGCCGCAATGCCGAAAGTTTGATTGCCGAAGGGGTGCTGGCAATCGAGATGGGGGCATTGGCGGAGGATATGGCCCTGACCCTGCACCCCCATCCGACCCTGTCGGAGACGGAGGCCGAAGCGGCGGAGATTTTCATCGGCAATCCAATCCTTACCCTGCCGAAGCATCGCGGGGACCGTTGACGATTGTCACGGAGAGGCATTCGTCCGCCCCGGGCGGCAGGGCACGAACCGATCCCGGCCCTTGTCATCATCCCCTTCGCCTCCAGCATCGTTGCGCATCTCCATTTTCGGGACAATCCATTCCCCGAGGTTGCACGATCGTCGAGAAAGGGATAATTTCGGGCCGTCGGCATTGGGGCAATATAGGCCGGCACCCCTGCCGGTCGGGGGGACATTCTCCGCACCATATATGGAACGGCCTCGACGATCGCCGCCATCCCCGCTATCGACCGTCACGATGGGGGAACAGTGCCTGACACTGACAGGCAATCCACGGAAGGAGGGGCCTGCGTGGCCTCCATTCTCATAACACTGGACACAGCGAACACATGGACAAACAACTACCGGCCGGCATGCCCCGGTTCTGGAGAGATCCGGCCATCGCCGATGACCATATCGTCTGGGGCCATCTGCTTCACTTCAGTTCCCTGTTACAGAACAGCAGCGGCAATGCCGGCGACAGGGAAGAGGCGATGTATGCCTCCCTGTCCGCCCTGCTCATCCGTCTCGGTGAATGCCGCCCCCGAACCGATACGGCGCGGCAGCCGGCTGCCGTCCGCCTGGCCGAAGAATATCTCCGGACCAACATCGAGGAGACGGTTACCCTTGAAACCCTGGCGAACCTGACCGGCCTCAGCCCCTGGCATTTCCTCCGCCTGTTCAAGGCGGCCAAGGGGCTGCCGCCCCACGCCTTTCAGACCCAGCTCCGCATCAACCTGGCCAGGCAACTCCTCCGCGAAGGCGATGAGATCGCCGATGTCGCCTACCGCACCGGCTTCAGCGACCAGTGTCACTTCAGCCGCAAGTTCAGGCAGTTTACCGGCGCCACCCCGGGACAGTACCGGGCGGCCCAGGGTTTTTAATTCCGCCGGCTATCGCCCGGGCCCCTGAAAACCACCGCAAGAACGTGCAAGAAAAGGTTCCGCCCCTGTGTTAGACTCGGGTCTGTTTCCAGGTCGGCACCCATCCGTCGATCCTCGCACCCGATCCTCAACCAGGATACACCATGCCCCGTCACAGTCCGATTATCACCTACCTGGCCCTGGCCCTGGCCGTTGTCTTCTGGGGCTTTTCCTTTGTCGCCACCAAGATCGCCCTGCAGGGCTTCACCCCCTTCACCCTGGTCTTCCTCCGCTTCGCCGCGGCCTCGATCTTCTTCCTGCTGCTCCTCAGGCAATACCGCCTGCCCCGGCTGACGATCCGGCAGAAAGGCCAACTGGCAGTGCTGGCGATCTTCCAGCCCGGACTCTACTTCGCCTTCGAAACCATCGGCCTGCAGTACACCTCGGCCACCACGACCTCGCTGATCATCGCCACCATCCCGGTCACCGTCCTCATCCTGTCGATGATCTTTCTCAAGGAACGCCTGCGCCCGGTCAATGCGCTGGGAGTCGCCATCTCGCTGGTCGGGGTCTCCCTGCTGATCTTCGGCGGCAATGATGCCGGCGGTCAGGAGGGCTCGCTGTTCGGCGACCTGCTGATCTTCGGGGCGGTCTTCTCCGCCGCGATCTATATGATCATCACCCGTCGCCTCGGCCAGTCCATCCCGCCGCTGCAGATCACCGCCATGCAGATCATCTTCGGCGCCGCGATCTTTTTCCCGCTTTTCCTCCGGGATCTACCGCGGATGCAGTGGCATACAATTCCCGCCGACTCCTTCATCGCCCTCGTCGCCCTCACCCTGTTCGCCACCATCGGCGCCTTTTTCTGCTACAATTACGCCCTCAGCCGGATCCCGGCGGCGCGGGCGGCGGTCTGCATCAACGCCATTCCCCTGGTCACCACCTTCGGCGCGTGGCTGCTCCTCGGCGAGCAGCTCTCACCGCTGCAGGGGGCAGGCGGAATAGTCGTCCTCGGCGCGGTCTATCTCGCCAATTACCAGCCGAAACCCCCTGAACGGGTCATGGAAGCGGTCGTCCTGGAACAGGAATAACGGCGCTCGCCGGAAAGATTCCGCAGCGGCCGGAAACGGCTGCTACAGATAGATCAGCGGCAATAGAAACGAGAAGGCAAGCCACATCAGCACCACCAGCGGCAGGCCGACCCTGAGGAAATCGCTGAAGGCATATTCCCCGGCGTTCATGATCAGCAGGTTGGTCTTGTAGGCCATCGGGGTGGCGAAGCTCATGTTGGCGGCAAAGAGAACGGCAAGGACATATGCCTCCGGCGCCTGGCCGGTCTGGCCGGCGATGGAAATGGCGATGGGCGTGCCGATGACGGCCGCGGCATTGTTGGAGATGATATTGGTGAAAAAGGCCACCAGCAGCATGAGGCCGCTGATGACCAGGGCCGGCGATGCATCACCGGACACTGCCACGAACAGACTCCCGAGGTATGCCGCCCCGCCGGTGTCAACCATCGCCTTCCCCAGGGCCAGGCTCGTCACCACGATCATTACAGCCTGGGCGTTGAGCGCCCTCGTGGCGTCGCGCCAGCTCAGGCAGCCGCTGACAATCATCGGCAGCACGCCGCAGACGGCACTGACGGCGATCGGCAGGATGCCGAAGGCCGCGGTCAGGATGATGCCCTTCATGATGAACATGGCCGTTGGCGCCTTCCTGGTAAACGGCAGGTCGATGGTGGCATCGAGGACCAGCATGTCCGTGCTGCGCTTCAATTCCGCTATCTGGTCGCGCGGGCCCTGCACCAGCAGAATATCTCCGGTTACCAGTTGAATGTCTCCGATCTTCTCGTGAAAACGCTCGAGATGCCTGCCCGGGCGGTGGATAGCCAGGGTGATCAAGCCGTACCGGTCGGCGAAACGATAGCTGGCCAGCGTCGCCCCCTGCAATGGAGATCCCTGGATCACCACAACCTCGGCAATCTGCTGATCGGCAGCCTGGAGAGGATTATCCTCGTCAACCGGGCTCTGCCCCGATCCGACCGGGTACAGGGTTCCGGCCAGAATTTTCTCGTATTCTTTCAGCCGCGTCGGTGTATCGCGGAGAACAAGCCGGTCGCCGGCCCGCAGCGTCACATCCGGTAATGGCACGATCATATTGCCCTGCCCCCTTTCCACCGCCTCCACCTTCATGGCCCCGTCAGTCAGCCGCAATAGTCGAACATTCCGATCTTCGCCACTCCCATGTCCGCGGCGATGGACACGACCAGCAGGTTGGTCGAGGTCCCGATGGTAGTGGTCATCCCTCCCAGCAGCGTCGAAAAGCCCATGGGCATCAGGACCGCCGAGGCCGGAGCACCTGTCCTCGCCGAAACGCTGATCAGCACCGGCAGCAGCACGACGACCGGGACATTATTGATAAAGGCACTGAGGAAGGCGCCGAAGAGCAGGGTGAGCAGAAACGAGGCCCGGGGGGATGTTTTCCACATTCGTGCGAGAATTCTTCCCACCGGTTCCAGCGCCCCGGTGCGCATCACGGCCTGACCGGCGATCATCAGCGCACAGACGGCGACCAGCGCCTCGTTGCCGAAACCGTGGAAGAAATCAACGGCATGAATGGCTCTGCCACCGGCAGAAAAGGGGAAAATCTCGAACCCCACCGCCAGGATGACCAGAATCACCAGGCTGGAAGTTTCCAGGGATATTTTGCTGCGACTGAAGAGCATCAGGGCGGTGGCGGTCAACACCAGCACTCCGGTGGCGTGCGGATTTGGGGGGAGGAGGATGTTCATCGATCCGGCTGGCTGGCCATGGTTCTTTCAGGAGAGGCTCACAGGCGACAGAAAATCTGCCGACCGGCCCGTTCGTCCACTCTGACTGCGTTCCGGCCAGGAGAAGACTCGGCTCCACCGCCCGGTGACCCTGCGGCGGATGGCGCGCGGGCGACAGCTCCCTCAGGGTGGGGCAGTGATCAATTGACCGGGTCCTTAGCGTTCGGTCAATGCCAGTTTGACCGCGAGCCCCGCGAAGACACTGCCGGCCAGCCAGTTCAGCAGCCTTTTCGCCCTCGCCGATTCGCGGAAACGGTCGCCGCAGGCCCCGGCGAACAGACTGATACCGCCGAAGATCAGGATGGTGGCGGCAATGAACAGGGCGCCGAGCACCACGATCTGCGGCACCAGCGGACCATATACAGGATCGGCGAACTGGGGCAGGAAGGCGAGGAAAAAAATCGAAACCTTGGGGTTGGTGACGTTCATGATGATCCCGCGCCGGTACAGCCTGGCAAAGGGCAGATCGACGGCCCGGGATTCGCCGCCGTCTTCGCCGCCGGCCCGGAATGCCCCCCAGGCAAGCCAGAGCAGATAGGCCGCACCGATATATTTGAGCAGGTTGAAGGCCAGGGCCGAGGCGGTGAACACCGCCGCCAGACCCAATGCCACGGCGGTGGTGTGGACCAGCAGGCCGGTGCACAGCCCCAGTGTCACCGCCAGGCCGGCGATCCGGCCGCGCTGGGCGGCCTGGACCATGACGAAGAGGTTATCCGGTCCCGGAGCCAGGGCCAGCAGGATGGAGGAGGAGAAAAAGAGCAGCAGGGCGTCGACGGGCGGCATGGCGTGTATCCTGATTGCAGCAGCTCCAGGGCCATAGCCCTGGAGCTGCTGCGGATGCTGTTGGCAGATGACGGGAGATCAGCCCCCGACCAGGGTTTTGATCCGGTTCTTGATGTCGGCAACGGCCAGGCCCTGATGGGGCAGCTGTTCATCGAGACCGCCGTGACCGATCCGGCTGGTGCCCATCGCCGCATATTTCGGGGCGAAACCCTTTTCCAGGAGCCAGGTGCCGTAGCGGATTCCGAGGCCGGTCTTGGTGTTCTGGCTCTCGACAATCAGCGCGAACGGGCTGGATCCGACGGTCGCCAGCATCGCCTCGTCGCGGACGTTCAGGGTGGTCTTGTTGATCAGGCCGACGTCGATCCCTTCGGCCCGCAGATGCTCCACCGCGTCAAGGCAGCGGTAGAGCATCTCGCCGTAGCTGACGACATAGCCTGCCGTTCCCCGGCGGACAATCTCGTCGCGGCCGGGGGTGAAGACATAGCCCTCGCCGTAGAATTTCTCCCCCTGTTCATCGAGGATGAATGGGGTGGCGGAACGGGTCGAGAAGACGAAGCGCAGGCCGGGGTCGTTGAAGACCGTCTTCAGCACTGCCTTCAGCTGCAGGGCGTCGGCCGGGAAGTAGAGCCGGGTCAGGTCGCCCTCGGCCAGGGCATTGTCGGCGAAGAAGTTGTTGATGCCGAAGTGGCAGGTGTTGTCGGCCATGTCGTCGACCCCCGAGTGGGAGAAATGGGCGAGGACGTTGGCATTGTTGAGCCGGGACATGGTGATCTCGGAGACCACCATCTCGAGGAAGGCCGCGAAGGTGCCGAAGATTCCCTGTCGCCCCGGCTCCGAGCCGAAACCGGCGGCCACCGAGAAGTTGTTGCGCTCCATGATGCCGGCGTGGACATAGACCTCGGGATACTTCTTGCGGATATGGTGCAGACCGCAGGAACCTTCGAGATCCGAATCGACGACGATGACCTTCCTGGTGATGTCGCCCATCCCCGACAGGATTTCGCAGACGATCTTGCCGAAATCGTCGCGGTTCTTGGCGGTCTCCGGGGTGCTGCCCAGATAGCCGGTCTTGGTCTTCGGCGCGGCGTAGTCCTGCAGCAGCGCCACCGCCTCGGTATAGCCGCGGGCCTGGAGGTAGTCGACGGCGAGGTTGACCGGGATGACATCGTGCCCCTTCGGCAGACCTTCGATGCCCGGCACCCCGACCGCCATCAGCCGCTTGTTGACCACCGCCGCCGGTCCGTCGGCATTGAGGGCCCGGCTGATCCTGGCGAACAGGGCGTCGATATCCTCGCCGTCGCCCACGTCCACCGTCAGGCCATGGCCGGCCAGGGTCTTCATCACGTCGTAGCCACGCATGTATTTGCTGGGATGACCGGCAATGGTGACGTCGTTGTCGTCGATGAACAGCTTGACCCTGAGATTGCGGGCCACGGCATAGCGGGCGGCCTCGGCGTCGTCGCCTTCCATCTGCGAACCGTCGCTGCCGAACATCACCAGGATCTTCGCCGGGTCGGCCTCGGCGACCCCGTTGACGTAGCTCCACAGGTGCCCCAGCCGGCCGGAGGAGAAGAAGACGCCGCGGGCGTCATCGCGCTCCGGATGCCCATAGTAGCCATGGCCGTATTCCCGGTAATGGAGCAGCGATTCCGCGTCTCGGTAGCCGTTCAGCACCGCCATCATGTACTGGATCGCCACCCGGTGCCCGGCCTCGTCGAAATAGACCGGGTGGATCTCCGGGTTGCCCTTCATGAAGGCATCGATGATCAGCAGTTCCGGCACGATATCGAAGGCGCCGCCGGTATGGCCGCCCAGTCCCTTGACGTTGGCGTAGGCGGTGAAGAAGATCAGGCTGTCGCGGACGACCCTGATATTGTTCTGCAGGGTCAGGCGTTCGCCGTCGGACAGGGTGGTCTGCGACAGCGGGAAACGCTGCGGGGTGAACTGTTTCAGATCGATGGGGAAGGACATATCTCAACCTCCGGGGCAAAGGGTTCAGGATTATTTCAGGATTACAATTGATATGACTCTATTCAACGCCGGTGGACGGCCGGCCGGTCAAACTCCGGCAACAGGGCAGGCAATCAGGATTCCTCCCGCTGCCGCAGGTCAGGGCGCACGCGTGGGTGGTTCGCGATCGCCGCGGACCTCACTTGGTGCCGAAAATCTTGTCACCGGCATCGCCGAGCCCGGGGAGGATATAGCCGACCTCGTTGAGCCGCTCGTCGACCGCCGCCACATAGATATCGACATCGGGATGGGCCTTGGTGATCCGCTTCAGTCCCTCCGGCGCCGCCACCAGGAACAGCCCCCGGATATTGCGGCAGCCCCTCCTCTTCAGGGTCTCGATGGTCGCCAGCAGGGTGCCGCCGGTGGCCAGCATCGGATCGAGGATCAGGGCGACCCGCTCTTCGAGATCGCTTGCCGTCTTGACGTAGTATTCGACCGGCTGCAGGGTCTCCTCGTCGCGGTAATAGCCGACAACGCTGATCTTGGCCGACGGGATCATGTCGATGACCCCGTTCATCATCCCCAGTCCGGCCCGCAGGATCGGGACGATGGTGATCTTCTTGCCCTTGATCTCCTCGACCTCGACCGGCCCGGCCCAGCCCTGGATGGTCTTTTTCTGGGTCTGGAGGTCCTTGGTGGCCTCGTAGGTCAGGAGGCGGGCCACCTCGGAGGCCAGGTCGCGAAAATCCTTGGTGGAAACGTCGTGCCGCCGCATGAGGCCGAGTTTGTGTTTGACGAGGGGATGATCGGCAACATGGATGGTCATGGTCGAGCCTCCTGCGGAAGATATGGGTGGGATGCACGGAAAGGGAAACGGCCGTGGTCGCGGTACGGCCGGGGGAGACCGGACACCTGGAACCGCCGTTCCGTTGCCGGGCCGCTGCAGGCGGACTGCCGCCGGCGGCACCTCCCACGGTTGCGCATGGTACTCTCTGATAAAAAAATTACCGGAAAAAAGCAAGGTCTTTTGCGGCCGGCGATCAACTCAACGGCCGCGATTTTCCTAGCGTTGGCAGCAGCTCGACGGCAAGGATACAGCAGAGGATCAGACCGGCCCCGGCAATCCTGACCGCG
Organism: Desulfobulbus sp. Tol-SR; assembly: GCA_000769715.1. Lineage (GTDB taxonomy): Bacteria > Desulfobacterota > Desulfobulbia > Desulfobulbales > Desulfocapsaceae > Desulfoprunum. Next base: position 126,582 of record JROS01000008.1, on the reverse strand, counting down.
GCCAGGCGCTCGTCGAGGAAGATGAACCCGGCGAGGGCGGCGAAGACCGTCTCCGAACTGAGGATGATGGCGGCATCGGCCGCCGGGGTGAAACGCTGTCCCACCACCTGCAGGGTGAAGGCCATGCCCACCGAGAAGACGCCGACATAGCAGATGCCGTAGAAGGCGCCGAGAAAGTCCGCCATGGCCGGCTGCTCCACCAGGCCGCCGACGACAAGGCCGGTCAGGCCGCAGACGAGGAACTGGCTGACGGCGACGACCAGCGGCGCCCGGGTCCGCGAGGCCATGATGCCGACGAGGATGACGTGCACCGCCCAGAACAGGGTGCTGGAGATGACCCACAGATCGCCGAGGCGGAAATTGAGCCCCTGGGCCCCGCTCATGATATAGGTGCCGGCGAGGCAGCCGCAGGAGGCCGGCCACACCGACCAGTGGACCCGTCGCTGAAGAAAGAGCCGGCCGATGATCGGCACCAGCGGCACATAGACGGCGGTGAGGAAGCCGGCGTTGGCCACCGAGGTCCGCAGGATGCCGTGCTGCTGCAGCACGGCGGCGGTACAGAGCACCAGCCCGGTGACGGTCAGGCCGACCCAGTCACGGCGCTGAAACGGCCGCTCCTCCCTCGCCACCCGCCGGAACTGGCGCAGGGCAAAGGGCAGGACGACGAGGGCGCCGAGCAGGAAGCGGGCGCCGGTGAAGGAGATGGTGCCGAGATTGCCGGTACCGATCTGCTGGACGACAAAGGCGCTGCCCCAGATGATCGCCGCGAGGGTCAGGAGGAGATTGGCCTGGACTCGGCTCATGATGGCACCACCGGAAGAGAGGGTTGATCGGAAGGGTAACGATTGCGGGCCCACTATACCGGGAGCGGCGGATTTTTCAAAGGATCGGGCGGAATTTTTTCCTGCCGGCGCCACCGGCGGCGGGCGGCCTACTTCCCGGGCCGCTCTTCAGCTGCTGGCCGCAGGACCGCCACGAGGGGGATGGTGAGGACAAAGAGGAGGCTGACAAAGACGTACACCCGGTTGTAGGAAAGCATATAGGCCTGCTGGTCGACAAATCTGGCCAGCAGGCCGAGGGCCTGGGACTTGGCCGACACCGCATCGGCCCCCCGGCCGGCCAGGTACCGCTGCAGCTGCTCGAGCCATACGGCACTGGTGCCGTCGAGGGCGGCGACATACTCCATCAGATACGTCCTGTTGGTGATATAGCCACGGGTCAGCAGGGTGGCGGACAGGGCGATGCCGAAGCTGCCGCAGACCTGGCGGATGACGTTGTAGAGTCCGGAGGCGGCGGTCATCTGCGCCCTGTCGAGGTTGCCCATTGCCGCGGTGCTGGCGGCGACGAAGGCCAGTCCCAGCCCGAAGCCCTGGAAGATCATCGGCACCAACAGGGAGGCCGGATTGGTGTTGAGGGACGGACTGGTCATCTGCCAGAAGGCGGCGGCACTGACGGCGAGCCCTGCAACAATCAGCGGTCGGGGACCGATGCTGTTGTACAGCCTGCCCCCGAGCGGCATCGCCACGGCCATCGCCAGCGCCCGCGGCATGATCACCAGGCCGACGACGGCGATCGCCGCCAGGCCGACGATGAAGTCGGAATTGAACCAGTCCTTGTCCTGTCCCTGCTCCAGCATCAGCTGCAGCGCCCCCAGCCCCGCAACCATGAAGGCCAGTCCGGGCCAGTCGATCTTTTGCCGTTCCCGCACCAGATAGGGGGGGGTCCTCCAGGTAGCGGAGAATCATGAACAGGTTGACGATGCCGAAGGGGATATTGATGTAGAAGATCCACGGCCAGGAATAGTGGTCGCTGAGCCAGCCGCCCAGCGTCGGCCCGAAGGCCGGGCCGAGGATGACGCCGAGGCCGAAGATGCCCATGGCCATCCCCTGCTCCTCGGGCTCGAAGCTCTCACGGAGGATCGCCTGGGACAGCGGGGTGATCGCCCCGCCGCCGATCCCCTGCAGGACCCGGGCCAGGATCAGCAGATCGAGGCTGCGGGCCAGGCCGCAGAGCACCGAGGAGACCGTGAACAGCAATACCGAGACGAAGTAGAACCGCCGGCGGCCGAAACGGGCGCTGAGCAGGGCGATGATCGGCATGATGATGACATTGGCGAGGATGAAGCCGGTGGAGACCCGGGCGATTTCCTCGATCGACGCCCCGAGACTGCCCCGCATGTACGGCAGAGCGACATTGACGATGCTGGTGTCGATGGCGTTCATCATCGTCCCCAGCATGACGGTGGCCGTCACCATCCATTTCCTGCGGGCCGAGATCCTCCTCACGCCAGTGACCCGCCCGCCGGGAACGCCGTCAGCGCCATTCGACGCTCCCCCGCCATCTCACACCCCCCACCGGGGCCCGGAACGCTTGTCGATCATGATCGTCGGGGCGACACTCGTTCCGACCTTCGGCATATGGCCGTCCCGGCCGGTGGAGGTGGCGTCCCGGTCGATGAGGATCTTTACCGAAATCCGCTGCACCACCTTGACGAAGTTGCCGGAGGCGTTCTCCGGCGACAGCAGGGCGAAGGCCGATCCGGTCCCGGCCATCAGGCTGTCGACATGCCCGTGGAAGGTCCTGCCGGGGTACATGTCGACCCTGAACTCGACGGCCTGGCCGGCCTTGACGCCGGCCAGCTGGATTTCCTTGTAGTTGGCGATGATCCGGATATCGTCGAGATTGACGATGCTCATCAGCGGCTGGCCGGGCTGGACATAGTTGCCGACCTCGACGCTCCTCCTGGTCACATAGCCGTCCTCCGGGGCGACGATGCCGGTATGGGCGAGACTGGGCTCGACCTGGGCCAGCTGCGCCTGCCGCAGGGCGACACGGGCATCCCCGCCGCCATTCCGGCCAAGTCCGAGAGCGGCCTCGGCCGATCGCAGTTTCTGCCGGGCCTCGGCCACCCGGGCGTCGGCCACCCGTTTCTCCGTCTCCAGCTGGTCGAGCTGCTCCTTCGGAATGGCCTTGGTCGTAGAGAGGGAGCGGCTCCGGCTCAGGTCGAGCACCACCTGCGCCAGGGCCGCCTCGGCCTGCACGACACCGGCTTTGGCGGCCTCGATCAGGGCCTGGCTGCCGCTGCCCTCGTTTCTGGCCAGGGCCAGGATGGCCCGGGCCTCGGCGACGCGGAGCCCGTAATCGTCCCGGTCGATCCTGACCAGATGATCACCCTTCTTCACCCTCTGGTTGTCCTGGACCAGGACCTCGGCGACCCTGCCGCTGACCCGCGGCGCGATCGTGTAGGCATGCCCGGCGATAAAGGCATCGTCGGTGGTGATGGGTCCTGCCGTACCCCCACCACCAGAAACCGCCGATGGCCGTGGCCGCCGTCAGCACCAGGATGATGGACGCCGTTTTCCCCAGTTTCCTTGCCATGGTCTCCCCCTTGCGGCCCGTGAGCACCCGGGCCGGCGATCAAAAAAATCTCCCGGGCAGCTGCAGGGAAGATACGACTGCCGTCATGCGCTCTCGTCTCCGACCCGGTCCACCAATCGGAGCGAGGTCCCGATCTCATCAGCGGTCAGGCCCTTGACGAGATGACGAGGCTGGGGACAACGGAATGGCTGCTGCAACTGTGGCCGGAATTTTTCATTGCCGTTCTCATAATTGTCACCACCATCTCTGTCAACATGCTCACAGCGGGGAAAGGCGACCCTGGCTGCATGAAATCCGTCTCGGCCTGCTCGATCACGATACCGGCAACCTGTGGAGCGGAACCGGGCGCGAAGACGGCCTCGACCTCAATGTCGAACTGGCCTTCTCTCCTCACCTTGCCCTGTGGCATGGGCAGATCCGGCCGAACCTCGGCCTGTCGGTCAATGACCGCGGCAATACCAGTAAGATCTATGTCGGCGGCATCTGGCAGCACCTCCGGCGCAACGGCTTGATCTTCGATCTCGGGGCCGGCCTCGCGGTGCATGACGGCGAGATCGAAGATCCCCAGGCCATCGACCGCAAGCAGATGGGCAGCCGGGTCCTGGTCCGTTTCGCGGCGGAGATCGGCTATGCGCTCACGGCCCACAACCGGCTGCTGCTGCTGTTCGATCATGTCTCGAACGGCTATACGGCCGATCCCAATGAAGGCCTTGACACCGTCGGAATCCGCTACGGCTATCTGTTCTGATCCGGTCGCCGACGCAACAGGAAGAGATCTCCGTCGATCCACTCCCCCTCCTCGCGGCGGATACCGTGGCGGCGGTGCACCACGATCGTCCAGCCATGCTCTGCGGCCAACCGCTCGACATAGACCGGGGACTGGGCATAGCGACCCGACGGGCGCAACAGGTAGTCCCGTCCCTCCTCGCACCGTTCGACCGAGAACCCGAGCAGGGCCCCGGGGGTGGCGCATCGCGTAAGCGCGGCGAAAATGGGGTCGAGACAGCCGATATAGACAAAGACATCGGTGGCGATGACCAGGTCGTAGCTCTGGCTGCAGTCACCGAGCCAGACCGCAATGTCGTCGCGCTCCAACAGGTCATAGAGGTGCTTCGCCCCCGCCTGCGCCAGCATCCCCGCCGAGATGTCGATCCCATGCAGCTGGCGGACGAGGGGGCGGAAGGCCTCCCCCGCCAGGCCGGTGCCGCAGCCGAGATCGAGCATCCGCTCCGCCTGTTGCCCTTCTCCCAGGACTGCCGCCACCATCTCCTGCAGGACCTTCGGCACGGTATACTGCAGCTGTTCCGTCAGGTGGCGGTCGAAGCGTCCGGCATAGGCGTCGAAGGTCTCTTCGACGTAGTCGCGCGGGGCAGTCTCGGTGGTCTCCCCGGAGAGGGCCGCCAGCATGTGGCGGGCCGGGGCATGGTCCGGCTGCACGGTCAGCAGGCGGCGCAGATGGGCGATGGCTTCGTCCCGGCGACCCAGGCAGTTATAGACGCCGGCGATATTGTAGAGGGCGTTGATCGACTCCGGCTCCAGTTCCAGGACCCGGCGGAAACAGACCAGGGCCTCGTCGTGCCGCCCCTGTCCGCCGCAGATGACCCCGAGATTGTTGAGGGCCAGAGGATAGTCGGGGATCAGTTCCAGGGCCCGGCGGATACACCCCTCCCCCTCTTCGCCCCGTCCCCGCTGCTGCAGGATCTTGCCCATGTTGTTCAGCGCCTTGGCGTTGTGCGGATCCAGTCCCAGGGTCTTGCGGTAGCAGGACTCGGCGGCGGCGGGATCCCCTTCCTCTTCGTGGATCGCGCCGAGATTGAGGTGCAGCAGGGGGTCATCGGGGGTCTCGGCCAAGGCCTCGCGGCAGCATGCCGCCGCCTCCTGCAGGCGGCCCGTCTGCTGATAGAGCGCCGCGAGGTTGCCGAGGATACTGGGATGCCCGGGGAGCAGCCGCAGCACCCGGGCATACCTGGTCTCGGCCTCCCGGTAGTGTCCCTGCCGGTGGAGGGTCACCGCCGCGGCGAACAGTTCCTGGGGGCCGGCCCCCGCTGCATCTTCCTTCCGCTGTCTCTCCATTCCTTCCGCCCTTGCTGAGATGATTGTGTTCTGTCGACGGTGTCGCCTCCAGCCGCCCGATCCTCCACTATCCTCCATCCCCCTCAATTTTTCAATGCCGACCGACCACTGTTGCTTTTTGCATCATCACCTCTTGACATTTTACCGGGAATGGCTCATAAGACGGTCCTTGGTATAACGCTGCCAGCCATGGAAACAGCCTTCCCGCAATAGACTGCTCACATGACCGACGACGATGGTAAACCGTGAACGGGCTCTACCTCACGTAAAGATGCCATTCTCGTGGGCTCATCCCACGTCTCGCTTCGCCGACACCCTTACACCATTGCCTGTTCGATGCGGACCCCGGTCTTCCCCCCGAGGGTAAACCGGGATCAATGATCATGCCTTGATTTCGGGAGAAAGGATATCTTTCTCCCGGAGACAACACAGCATCCTAATTCGAAAGGCTGGTCCCCATGTCGCTGCTGATTGATTCCCGAGTTCCCCTCCGATGCGGATGGGCCCTCCACGTCATTTTTCGTCCACGGATTGACCGTCCTGCCCGCATCGCCCCGGGCCCTCTCCCACACCCCCGACCCCGCCAGGGTCCCGGGTCCGATGCTGCCCCGGAATCGCAATCGGGACCGACAACCGTCATCCGGCTCTCCGTCCGACACAGCCCCCTTACGTTTCCCATTGCCTGGTGGAAATTGACATGATACGCATCGTTACGGATCTTCTGTGGCATCTGTCCCTGCTCTTCGTCTGCTCGCCGCTCCTCATCGGGGTGATCGCCAAGACCAAGGCCCTGTTCGGCGGCCGCCAAGGTCCGCCGCTGCTCCAGCCGTACTTCGACATCCTCAAGCTCTTCCGCAAGGATATGCTGCTGAGCCGGACCACGACATGGCTCTTCCGATGCGGCCCGGTGCTTGGTGTCGCGGTGCCGGCGGTGGCCGCCCTCTTCGTCCCTTTCGGCAACATCGGCGCGCCCTTCGGCTTTGACGGCGATCTGATCCTGGTGACGTACCTCCTGGCACTCTCCCGCTTCGCCACCGCCACCGCCGCCCTCGACACCGGCTCTTCGTTCGAGGGCATGGGTGCGGCCCGCGAAGTCACCTTCGCCTGCCTGGTCGAACCCACCCTCTTTTTCGTGCTGATCGTCCTGACCAGCCTGACGGGTTCCTTTTCCCTCGCCGGGCTCTTCGGCTCCGCCCTGCTCCCCGGCTGGCAGACGGACGGGCCTTCGATGGTCCTGAGCCTGGTCTGCATGTTCGTCGTCGTGCTGGTGGAAAACTGCCGCATCCCCTTCGACGATCCCGCCACCCATCTCGAACTGACCATGATCCACGAGGTCATGGTCCTCGATCACAGCGGCCCCGATCTCGGCATGATTCTGTACGGGTCCGCCATGAAACTGATGCTGATGGGGGCGATGGTGGTCGGCCTGGTCCTGCCCTGCCCGCTCGGCAACCAGTTCCTCGACGCCCTGGCCTTCGGCCTCGCGATGCTGGCCCTGGCCGCCGTGATCGGGGTGATCGAGTCGGTCATGGCGCGGCTGCAGCTGCTCAGGATTCCGCAACTGCTCATCGGCACCTCGCTGCTGTCCTTTTTTTCCTTTATCCTCCTCCTGAAATGAATCCATGAAAAGTCCCGCCAATTTCCTGCTCCTGCTGGTCATCCCCCTCAATTTCTTCATCCTCGGCAGCAGCCGCCTGGGGGCCTGCATCCGCACCACGGCCCTGCAGGGCTCCATCCTGGCCTTGGTATCGCTCCTTGTCCACCCTGTCACCGCCCATACCCTGTTTCTCGCCGGTGCCGCCCTGGCCCTGAAGGGCCTTCTCATGCCCTGGCTGCTGTTCCGGGCCATCCGCCAGGTGCAGATCCGCCGGGAGATCGAGCCGCTGATCGGCTACGTGCCGACCCTGCTGCTCGGGACCCTGGCCATGGCCGGGGCCTTCATCTTCAGTGATCTGCTGCCCCTGATCGAGGCCCATCGCGGGTCGATGATCGTCTCCGTCGGGCTCGCCACCCTGGCAACCGGCTTCCTGGTGCTGGCGACCCGGCGCAAGGCCCTGACCCAGGTCCTGGGTTATCTGATCTTCGAAAACGGGGTCTTCATCTTCGGGATGCTGCTGTCCGAGGCCATGCCGGTGATCGTCGAGGCCGCGGTCCTGCTCGACCTCCTGGTGGCCGTGTTCATCATGGGGATCGTCATCAACCAGATCAGCCGGGAATTCCCGACCACCGATATGGAAAACCTGTCCTCGTTGAGGGAATGAAATGACCATCCTGCTCGTGCTTATCCCCTTCATCTCTGCCCTTGGCGCCTACCTCATGCCTTCCGACCGGCTCCGCCCCTGGCTGCTGCCGACGGCGGGCGGCCTCCATCTGGCCCTGGTGCTGCGCACGCTCGCCGTCCCCCCGCCGCTGCTGGCCGGGTCCTGGGTCGGGATCGACCCCCTGGGCCGGCTCGTCCTGCTGCTGATCTCCATACTCTTCCTGTGCTGCGGGCTCTACGGACTGAACTACCTCCATTCCCGGCTGCAGTGGGGCAACCGGATCTTCGTCTCCTGCCTCCTCCTCTTCCTCGCCGCCATGAGCCTGGCCGTGGTATCCAGGCATCTGGGGCTCCTGTGGGTGGCGGTGGAGGCCACCACCCTGGCCTCGGCCCCGCTCATCTATTACAACCGCAACCGGTTCTCGATCGAGGCGACCTGGAAGTACCTCCTCCTCTGCTCGGTCGGGATCGCCCTCGCCATGCTGGGGATCTTTTTCGTCGCCTATTCGATGCTGCCTGCCGAACGGATCAGTCTCCAGCTCGACGATCTCCTGGCCGGGGCAGGGGCCTGCTCCCGCCCCTGGCTGCGGGCGGGCTTTGTCTTCTTGCTGGTCGGTTTCGGCACCAAGGTCGGATTCGCCCCCCTCCATTCCTGGAAACCGGACGCCTACGGCGAGGCCCCGGGAATGGTCGGGGCCCTGCTTGCCGGCGGTCTGACCAGTGTCGCCTTCCTGGCACTGCTGCGCTCCATGCAGATCATGGCGGCGGCCGGTGAGATCGAGATCGCCCGCCGGGCCTTTCTCTTCATGGGTATGCTGTCCCTCCTCTTCGCCGCCCTCTTTGTCGTCAGGCAACCCGACTACAAGAGGCTCCTGGCCTACTCCAGCGTCGAGCACATGGGGATCCTGGCGATCGGCATCGGCATCGGCGGTATCGCCGTCTTCGGGGCCATGCTCCATATGGTCAACAACGCCCTCGTCAAGGGAGTCCTGTTTCTCGCCGCCGGCAATATCAACCGGCGTTTCGCCAGCAAGCGGCGGGAGGAGGTCTCCGGCGTCATAGGGATCCTGCCGGTCACGGCCATGCTCTTCATCGCCGCCTTCCTGGCCGTCACCGGATCGCCGCCATTCGGGCTTTTTGTCAGCGAGTTCAGCATCCTGCGGGAGGTGTTCGCCACCGGCCACTTCGCCCTGGGCGGCTATTTTCTGATCGTGCTGTCGGTGGTGTTCATCGGCATGGGCAGCACGATCCTGGCCGTCACCCTCGGGCCGCCGTCGGCCCGGGCCGATTCGGCCCCCTACCACGATACCGTGCTGTCGGTGGGGCCGCCGCTGATTCTGCTGCTGCTGGTCCTGGTGCTCGGCCTGTACCTGCCGGAATCGATCCGCAGTCTGGTCGCCGAGGCGGCCGGGATCGTGGAGGTGCCGCGATGAGTTATCGTCATCCGGTACTTGTCGACAACGGCGGGCAGATCCCCCTCGAGCGGATCCCGGTCCTTCACTACGATCTTTTCGCCGATAGCCTGCTGGCCGAGTACGGCCGGGGCAGCAGGGTGGCAGCCTACTTCGCCGTGCCGCCCGGGGACGGAGCCGACGGCGCCCTGGAGATCTTCGCCATCATGGCCAGGGAACGGAACGGCAACTTCGCCGTCTTGCGCACAGCGATCGGCGACCGGTTCCAATCGCTCACCCCGAACTGCCTGCAGCTCCACCTCTTCGAACGCGAGATCGCCGAACAGTTCGGGGTCGTACCGGAAGGTCACCCGTGGCTGAAACCCGTCCGTTTCTGCCCCGCATGGCGACCAGGCCAGGCGGCCCGGGAGCGGGAGGCAGGCCTCTATCCTCCGCCCGGCGCCATGGACTACTACCGGGTGGAGGGCGACGGCATCCACGAGGTGGCCGTGGGGCCGGTTCATGCCGGCATCATCGAACCGGGCCATTTCCGTTTCCAGTGCCATGGCGAGAAGGTCCTGCATCTCGAGATCTCCCTCGGCTACCAGCATCGCGGCCTGGAGAAAATGCTGGTCGGAGGGCCGCATCCGGCGACCGCCAGGCAGATGGAGACCATCGCCGGGGACACCACCATCGGCCATATGACCGCCTACAGCCTGGTCATCGAGGGCCTCGTCGGCGGCGAGATCCGCCCCCGGGCCCAGACTATCCGGGCCCTGGGGCTCGAGCTGGAACGTCTGGCCAACCACGTGGGCGATATCGGCGCCCTGTCGGGGGACATCGGCTTTCTGCCCACCGCCTCCTTCTGCGGTCGACTGCGCGGCGATTATCTCAACATGACGGCGGCCCTCTGCGGCAGCCGCTTCGGCCGGGGCCTGGTGCGGCCGGGCGGGACCGGCTTCGACCTGTCGCCGCAGCTGGTCGAGCAGCTCCATGCCACCCTGGGAACGATCGAGACCGATACCCTGGGTGCCTGCCGGCTCTTCTTCGACACCCCTTCGGTGCTCAGCCGGCTCGAGGGGGTGGGGCGGCTGTCACGTTCCACCGCCGAGGACCTGGGGCTGGTCGGGGTGGCGGCCCGGGCCTGCGGCGTCCCCCGGGACAGCCGATTTTTCTTTCCGGTCGGGATCTGCCGCAAGAACTTCGACGAGATGATCACCGACGAGAAGGGCGATGTTTTCGCCCGGGCCCGGATGCGCCACAGGGAAATCGAGGTCTCGATCGACCTGGTCCGCCGCCTGCTGACCAGCCTGCCGAAAGGCGAGGCCGAAACCCCGCTGCCGCCCCTCAGACCGAATTCCCTGTGCCTGGCCATGATCGAAGGGTGGCGGGGCGAGGTGGTCCATGTGGCGATAACCGGAATAAATGGCCGCTTCCGGCGCTACAAAGTCGTCGACCCCTCGTTTCACAACTGGGTCGGTCTGGCCGTGGCGATGCGCGGGACCCAGATCTCGGACTTCCCGCTCTGCAACAAGAGCTTCAACCTGTCCTATTGCGGGTATGATCTGTGACGGCGGCTGGAACCGGTCCCGGGTGCAGGTATGCAGTACCCCAGGGCCATTGCCCGAATTGATGAACTGGAGGGAGATACATGCTGCGAGTTATTGCCGAGCGCTGGCGCCAGGGCTACCGAACAGGTAAATTTCCAGCGGTGGAGCCGGCACTGCCGGCCAGGTTCCGGGGGCTGCCGGCACTGCAGAGCGGCTGTCCCGCCGGTTGCCGGGACTGTGTCGACCGCTGCCCTTTCGGCGCCTGCACGATCGAAAACGACCGGGTCGCCATCGATCTCGGGCTCTGCCTGTTCTGCGCCGACTGCCCGGCCTGCGCCAGGGGCAACATCGGCTTTTCCGCCGAGTACCGGCTGGCGGTGCGGCGGCGAGAGGCGCTGCGATGGCAGAGCGGCGCCAGCCTGCCGCCGGCGGACCCCCTGCCGCCCGACCTGCGCCGTACCCTGGGACGCTCGCTCAAGCTGCGGCAGGTATCGGCCGGCGGCTGCAACGCCTGCGAGGCGGACTGCAATGTCCTCACCACCCTGGTCTTCGACCTGGCCCGCTTCGGTGTCCAGTTCGTCGCCTCGCCGCGCCATGCCGATGGTCTGCTGGTGACCGGCGCCCTCACCGCGAACATGCATTCGGCCCTGCTCGCCACCTACGAGGCGATGCCGACCCCGAAGATCGTCATCGCGGTCGGGGCCTGCGCCATCGGCGGCGGCCCGTTCCGCGGCTCACCCGAAACAGGGCGAGGCCTGGAGGAGCTGCTGCCGGTCGATCTCTTCATTCCCGGATGCCCGCCGCATCCTTACACCATCCTCGACGGGCTGCTGCGGCTGCTCGGCAAACGGGAGATGTGACCATGATCATCACCACCTATCTCACCAGTATTCTGATCATCCTGGTCTCCGGAGTTCCAGCCCTGGCCTGGGGCCGCCGCTCCGCCCGGGGCGAGCAATTGAGTGCCGGGTTGATGGCCGGCGGCGCCCTGCTCGGGATCGTCGCCGTCTGCATTGCCCTGGCCGGCGGTTCGGTGCCGGAACTGGCCGCCGCCTGGGCCCTGCCGGGGGGCCATATCCGCTTCCGGCTCGACGGCCTGGCTGCGGTTTTCCTGCTTCCCGCCCTGCTCATCAGCGGCCTGGGCGCCATCTACGGCCTGGGATACTTTCCCCATCGCCGGCACCTGGCTGCAGCCGGCAGGCTCCGGTTCCTGTACGGCATCCTCGCGGCCAGCATTGCCGCGCTGCCCGCCTGTCGGAATGGCGTCCTTTTTCTGGTGATCTGGGAGGTGATGGCCATCGGCGGCTTCCTCCTCATCCTGACCGAACAGCAGATGGAGGAGGTCCGGCGTGCCGCCTTCGTGTACCTGGTCAGCACCCATGCCGGCACCCTGGCCCTCTATGCCTTCTTTATCCTCCTGACGGGCAGCACGGGGTCCTTCGATTTTCCAGGGCCGGGCACCCTCGATGCCGGAACGCCGACCGCCACGGCTGTTTTTCTCCTCGCCCTGTTCGGCTTCGGGGTCAAGGCCGGGATCATGCCTCTCCACATCTGGCTGCCCCAGGCCCATGCTGCGGCCCCCAGCCATATCTCGGCCCTGATGTCCGGGGTCATGATCAAGATGGGCATCTACGGTATTGTCCGGATGACGAGCTTCTTTGCCGACATCCCTCCCTGGTGGGGCTGGACCATCCTCATCCTGGGTATCGTATCGGGGGTCATGGGCGTCGTCTTCGCCCTTGCCCAGCACGATATCAAGCGGCTGCTGGCCTATCACTCGGTGGAAAATATCGGCATTATCCTCATCGGCCTCGGTGTCGCCCTGCTGGGGCGAAGTTTCGATCAGCCCAGCCTGGTGGCCCTCGGCATGGCCGGAGCCCTGCTCCATGTGGTGAATCATGGACTCTTCAAGTCACTGCTGTTTTTCAGCGCCGGCAATCTGATCAACGCCACCGGCACCCGGCAGATCGATTCGTATGGCGGGCTGCTCAAACGGATGCCGCTCACCGGGGTCTGTTTTTTAGGCGGGGCCGTCGCCATCTGCGGTCTGCCGCCGTTAAACGGATTTGTCAGTGAATGGCTGATATATCTGGGTCTCCTGCACAGCCAGGGAGGATCGGGCAGCCCGCTGGCCCTGAGCATGGCAGTCATGGCCGCCCCGATGCTGGCGATGGTCGGCGCCCTGGCGGTCGCCTGCTTCGTCAAGGTCTTCGGCGTCACCTTCCTCGGCGAGGCCCGGAAGCCTCTGCCGCAGCCTATTGTCGAGGCATCGCCCACCATGCTGGCACCGATGCTGATTATCCTGAGTTGCTGTGTCATCATCGGCATAGCACCGACGGTGGTCGTGCCGGTCCTCAACCGGGCGCTTTCCGCCTGGGGAGCAGGGGCTGCGGGGTGTTCCTTACCCGGGACCCTGGCCCCGTTCGGCTGGATCACCGCCGGCGGCATGATGTTGCTGATTGTGGTCGCCGGGTTGATCCTCATCCGCCACTGGCGAAAGGCGGTAGTCCCCTTGACGGCCACATGGGGTTGTGGATTTCACCAGCCCTCGGCGCGGATGCAGTACACCGCCGCCTCATTCGCCGGAATGCTCACTGATATGTTCCACTGGAGCCTGCGGACCGAGATCAAGGACGAGGGTGAACAGTCCTTCGGCCTGTTCCCAGGCGTCAGGCGGTATGCGGATCACACCCCCGACCTGGTTCTCGACCGGATGCTCTATCCCGCCTGCCGACTGGTCAACAACCTAGCCGGCAGGATCCATGTCTTCCTCCAGCATGGCGTTGTCGGCGGCTATCTGCTCTATATCGCCGGGACCCTTTTTCTGCTGCTGGCCCTGGTTACCTGCTCTTCAACCTGAGGGGGCAACCGGGTGTTAACGCAGACGATACCGCCTGCGGCCCTTCTCCAGCGCCGTCAGGCGGATAACGGCCTCGGGGGCAAAGGACGGCGGAGATACGGCCGGAGTTTCTGCATCTGGCTCTCTTTATTTCTCGCAGACCAGCCTTCTCGGATCCGCCGACATGGTGAGGCAGGCGTGAGCCGTATCCTGGACCGCCTGGTCCAGATTCGCCTTCTTGCCCATTCTGGTGATGATCTCCCGCCATTTCTGGGCATCGGTGCCGGTGTCCTTGAGCTGGTTGCAGATCTTCACCGCCCCGTGACACTTGGTGCAGGTGGTGGTGATCGTCGACCGGCAGTCCTCCTCGTTGACGGCGGCACCGGTGGCCGGGGAAACAACGCCGATGGTCAGGGTGATCAACAGGGCCGGGATCAGCAGGGTCTTCATCGTTCTCCTCCTTGACTGTGGACTGTGACATTCGCTCACCGGGCGACGATACCGTCGGTTGCCGGAATTATTCCTTCAAATTGTTGCCGATTCTCCGACGAAAGTGAAGGACAAATCCCTGCTGCCCCCGGTTAGGGGCCGTTACGAAATAACCGTTACATTTTTCACCATTTCGTTACGGCCCCTTATGCCGGAAAGGTATTTCTGTGTAACGGTTATTGTTTGACGACGGCTTACCGGTCTCGACCGCCACCAATGCCAGGAAGCAATTTACATCGCGGCACTTTTTGAGTAGAAGTTCATACTTTGAAATCAAGGTCTCAAGAACGGATTTCCGATTTCTTATCCTGCCAACCGGAGGGAGGGACGATGAGCCGCAGAATCCACCTCAATCTCAGATTCAAGATGATGTTCAATCTGGGCTGTTACATCCTCGGCATCCTCGGCATGAGCCTGATCTCCTACAACGACATGGAGACGACCGAGGACAAGATCGGGATCCTGGAACTGGCCTACAGTCTCAACAATACCATCCTCGAAGCACGACGGTATGAGAAGAACTACCTCCTCTACAACGAGGCCGAGGCCTTCGAAGAAAACCGACGCTACCTGGCCCAGGCCCGCAACACCGAGGAGGCGATTCTCGCAACGGGCGGCAAACTGAAACTCACGCCGATCCTCCATGAACTGGACAGGCAACTCCAGTCGTACGAGAACACGATGCAGTCCCTGTCGCAGCAGGCAGACCGCACCACCGCGGAATATGCCGGGATTGTCGACCAGCTGCGGGAAATGGGCAAGGTTATGACCGAAAAGGCCGAGGAACTCGTTGATTTCGAACGGGGACAGATCCACTCGAACCTCGATCTCCTGAAAAAGCAGCTGATCGCCTGGGCGTCGCTGGCGGTGGCACTCGGGGTCGTCATGCCGATCCTGCTGGTCTTCGGCATCTTCGGCCCCCTGTCCGTCATCAAGAACGCCACCGCCGACATCGCCCTCGGCAGATTCAACCGCATCCAGGTGATCAACACCCGCGACGAGATGCAGCAGGTCATGGAGGCCTTCAACACCATGGTCCGCGAACTCGAACGGCGCCAGGACCAGCTGGTGCAGTCGCAGAAGCTCTCCTCCATCGGCACCCTGACCGCCGGCGTCGCCCATCAGCTCAACAACCCGCTCAACAATATCTCGACCTCCTGCCAGATCGCCCTGGACGAACTCGAGGCCGGAGATGCGGAGCTGCTCCAGCGGATGTTGAAAAATATCGATCAGGAGACCCTCCGGGCCCGGGATGTCGTCAAGGGCCTGCTCGAGTTCTCCCGGGTCCAGGAATTCTCCCTGCGGCCGGCGCAGCTGGCCGACACCGTGCGCCGGGCGGTGCGCCTCGTCCAGAGCCAGATCCCGGCGGACATCGCCCTGCGGGTCGATATCCCGGAGGATCTCGTCCTGCCGATGGATACCCAGCGGATGCAGGAGGTCTTCATCAACATGATCATCAACGCCGCCCAGTCCATCGGCAACAAGGGCGCGATCACCGTCACCGCCACCGCCCATGAGCAGACCGGGGAGGCCGTCATCGAGGTCCGTGACACCGGCAAGGGGATCCCCAGGGAAATCCAGGGCCGGTTGTTCGATCCCTTCTATACGACGAAAGAGGAAGGTCAGGGCACCGGTCTGGGCCTGTCGGTGGTCTACGGCATCATCCAGAAGCACCAGGGCCATGTCACCGTCGAGAGCAGCCCCGGAGAAGGGGCCTCCTTTTTCATCCACCTCCCCCTGGCAACCGACCTCGCTGCCCCGGCCACGGCATGAAGACGAAAAAAATACTCATCGTCGACGACGAACCGATCGCCCGGGACAATCTCGACCATATCCTGAAAAAAGCCGGGTACATCACCCTCCTGGCCGAGAACGGGCAGCAGGCGATCGACCTGCTCAAACAGGAGGAGGTCGATCTCGTCTTGACCGACCTGCGGATGAAGGGGAAAGACGGGATGGCGGTGCTGAGCGAGTCGAAAAAGCTCTGGCCGTCGACCGAAGTGGTGGTCATTACCGGCTACGCCAGTGTCGACACCGCCGTCGAGGCGATGCGCCAGGGCGCCTACGACTACGTCGCCAAGCCGTTCAAGATCGACGAACTGCGGGTCATCGTCGACAAGGCGCTGGAGAAGACCTCCTTGCGCCGGGAGATCTTTCACCTCCGGGAGCAGGTCTCGGCCCGGACCGGAACCGCGAAGATCATCGGCCAGAGCCCGAAGATCCAGGTGCTGCGCGAGACCATCCACCAGGTCGCCCAGCTCGACTGCAACGTCCTGATCCAGGGGGAGACCGGCACCGGCAAGGAACTGGTGGCCCGGACCATCCATGAACTCAGCCCCCGGGCCTCCAGACGGTTTGTCGCCTTCAACTGCGGCGCCTTCACCGAGGAACTGATCACCAGCGAGTTGTTCGGCCACGAGCAGGGGGCCTTTACCGGGGCCAACAAGACCCGGAAAGGGCTGATCGAGATGGCCGAAGGCGGCACGGTGTTCTTCGACGAGGTCGGCGAACTGTCGCTGTCGATGCAGGTCAAGCTGCTGCGGATCCTGCAGGAGCGCACCCTGATGCGGGTCGGCGGCACCGAGGAGATCCCGGTCGATATCCGTGTCCTGGCCGCGACCAACAAGGACCTGCGCAAGGCGGCGGAGGAAGGGGCCTTCCGGACCGATCTCTTCTACCGCCTCGACGTCCTCACCATCCACGTCCCGCCCCTGTCCGAACGCCGCGACGACATCCCGCTGCTCGCCGGCCACTTCCTCGCCAAACATGCGCGGCCGGGCCGGACCGCGCCCCGGTTGTCGGACGAGGCGGCCCGGCGGTTGATGCAATATGAATACCCCGGAAATATCCGGGAACTGGAAAATATCGTTCAGCGCATCCTGTTCCATTGCGACGGCGACATCGTCGAGCCGCAGCATCTGGTCGACGACCTGCACGAGGCGGCGCCGGTGGCGGTCCGCGGAATGCGGGAAAACTGGCCGTCGCTCGACGAGCATGAAAAGCAGTACATCCTCGAGGTCCTCGACGAGGTCGAGGGCAACAAGTCGGCCGCCGCCAAGATCCTCGGCATCGACCGCGTCTCGCTGTGGCGCAAGATCAAACGCTACGGCCTGGAAAACCCCGACGCCTGACCGCTCGGCGCCCCTGGGGGCGCCGCCGGATCATCCTGCCGCAGCCCTCAGCCGCCCCGGCCTTCCAGCCTGTGCATCTTCAGCTTACGCCACAGCGTGGTCCGCGGAATACCCAGGATCCGGGCGGCCAGTACCTTGTTGTAGCCCGTGTTTTCCAGCACCTTGACGATGTATCGCCTCTCCATCTCTTCCAGCGGCACCAACCCTTCCCCCTCGATCGTATCGAATTCGAGGTGCTGCAGGTCCCGCGGCAGGTCCTGCACCCCGATCTCTCCGAGTTCGGTCAGGGCGACGGCGCGCTCGATGATATTCTCGAGTTCCCGGACATTGCCCGGATAGTGGTAGGAGGTCAGGATGTGCAGGGCCTGGGACTGCACCCCCGATACCTGTTTGTGAAAGGCCAGGCTGTATTTTTCCAGGAAGTACCGGACCAGCAACGGGATGTCCTCCCGCCGCTCGGCCAGTGACGGCAGGACGATGGAGATGACGTTGAGCCGGTAGAACAGGTCTTCGCGGAAGGTCCCGGCCTCGAGCTCATGCTGCAGGTCCTTGTTGGTGGCGGCGACGATGCGGATGTCGAGATCGATCGGCTGGGTGCCGCCGACCCGGAGGATCTGGCGCTCCTGGATTACATGGAGCAGCTTGACCTGCATCGACAGCGGCATCTCCCCGATCTCATCGAGGAACACCGTGCCGCCCATCGCCGACTCGAGCAGTCCGATCCTGGTGGCGATGGCCCCGGTGAAGGCCCCGCGCTCGTAGCCGAACAGTTCGCTGGTGATCAGTTCGTCGGTGAACCCGCCGCAGTTGAAGACGACAAAGGGGAAATCCCGGCGCGGACTGAGCTGATGGATCGCCCGGGCGACCATCGTCTTGCCGGTGCCGCTGCCCCCCTGGATCAGGATATTGCAATCGATGGGGGCGACCTTGTGCACCATCGCGAACAGCTCCTTGATCGCCGGGCTGTTGCCGATGATCGCCATCAGCCCCGAATCCCCCTTCAGGACCTCGCGCAGACGCACGTTTTCCTGGCGCATCAGGACCTTGTCCTGGGCGCCCTTGGCCAGCAGGCGGACCTCCGACAGGTTGAAGGGTTTCGCCACGTAATGATAGGCCCCCTGGCGCATCGCTTCCACCGCCGTATCGACGCTGCCGTGACCGGTGATGATGATCACCTCGGTCTCGGCATGGAGCGCCTTGACCCGGGGGAGGATCTCCAGGCCGTCGAGATCGGGGAGGCGGAGATCGAGGAAGACGATATCGAACGGTTGCTGGACCATCCGCTCGAGAAAGGACCGCCCCATGATGAACGCCTCCACCTCGAAGCCCTCCCGCGTCAGCGCCTGACTCAGGCGGCGGCAGACAATTTCTTCATCATCGACGATCGCCAGTCGCAGGCTCATGACGCTGTCCACCCTTGAAAATCCCGGGAAATTTTTTCAGCGACGGCAGGCAGGAGCACGGTGAACCTGGTGCCGCGGCCCTCTTCGCTGAACACCTCGATCCGACCGCCATGGCGCTTGATGATCGAATAGCTGACCGCCAGGCCGAGGCCGGTCCCTTTGCCGACCTCCTTGGTGGTGAAAAACGGCTCGAAGATCTTGTGCTGGGCCTCCGGCGGGATGCCGGGGCCGGAATCCTCGACGATGAAGCGGACGAAGCCGGGGGGTCCTTCGGCATCGACATGGATGCCGATCCTGCCGTCCTGCGGCGTGACCTGGATGGCGTTGAGGAGGAGGTTGGTGAACACCTGCTGGAGGTTGCCGAGGTTGCCGCGGATCATCGGCAGATCCCGGGTCACCGAGGTCTCCAGGCGGATGCCGACCATCCTGACCTGGTTCCGCACCAGCTTGACCGAGCGCGTCAGGACCTGGGCCGGCGCCAGGATGGTGAACACCGGATTTTCAGTGCGGGAGAAGTCGAGCAGATTCTTGACGATCTCGGCCGCCCGATCGGCCTGGTTCATGATGTCCCGGATCATCTCCGAGCAGCTGGCATCCATCCTCTCGCCGTATTCCTCACAGAAGCTCTCGGCGGTCAGGGCGATATTGTTGATCGGATTGTTCAGCTCGTGGGCGATGCCGGCGGTGAACGTGCCGATGGCGGCGATCTTGCGGGTCTGGATCAGGTCCTCCTGGTTGGTCTCGAGTTCCTGGGCCATGCGGTTGAAGGCGTCGATCAGCCCGGCGATCTCCTCCAGCCACACCCCGTCGTAGCTGATCCGGCTGAAGTCGCCCTGCCCGACCTTTCGCGTCGTGTTCATGACCACGTCCAGCGGTTTCAGCAGTCCCTGCGATATCAGCCATAGGACGAGGACCATGACGAACAGGAGAATGGCGAAAAATGCGAACGGCAGCAACGAGGTGCGCACCAGGGTGTGGTGAATCCGCTCCCTCTTGATTATCCGAAACCGGTCGGCGGAGTCGGTGAGCGCCTTGCCGAGGTTGCGCAGCTTTTCCGGGGCCAGCATGTCGCCCTGCTCCAGTTGCTCGGCCGTCGCCCGATAGTCGCGCAGGGTGTCACGGAAGCCGCCGAATTCCCGGCTCCCCACCAGCAGCGGCAGATCAGTCGCCAGGCTGTCGACCACGCCGTCGATCCGGTCGAGGTACTGCCGGCCTTCCTTGAGGCTTTCGCGGTCGCCATAGATCACGAAATTCTTTTCGAACCGCCGCACCTCGAGGATGTTGTTGAGCAGGTCGTCGTATCCCTCGCCCAGCAGCATCCTGGTCTTCAGCATCGACAAGTTCCACAGGTTGAGGCCGGTCAGGGCGGTGATGGAGAGGAAGGCGACGGCGAAGACGATAAAGATCTTCCCCTTGATCGACCCCATCCGAAACAACCTGGGGATCGCTGCGGCAACGGCCCCGAACGGGGTCGTGGACGGCATCTTCATAGTGATATCCCCCGCTGGCTACGGGCACCTCTGTTCATTTTGAAACACCTTGTGTCCGACTATACCGCCATCAGTTTCATAATAGAACAACAATTCTCCCACCACTCCTGACATCTGCGCTATAATACTGAATTAACGTGATATTTTTTTCATAGAGCGACTGGCATCGTCCTTGCTTTATTGAGAGCAAAAGAGGAGTTCGATGGAAAAAATACTGGTGGCGATAAACGGCCGGCAAGGGGCTTGGGAGGCTGTTTCCCATGCGTTTTCCCTGGCCAAGCGCGTGAACGTGCAGCTGAACATCCTCCTGGTGGTGGCCTCGGGAGCCAACCGAGGCCGAACCCCGATGGATGTCAACGGCAGGCAGGAGGTCAAGCGGCGGATCGACCTGCTGATCGAGTCCGCCCTCGCCGACGGCCTGCAGGTCAATTATTTCATAGCCGAAGGAAATTTCGAAGAGGAGGTGATCAATTTCATCAACTGCAACAAGATAACGCTGCTGGTGTACGAGGCGCCGATCGACAACGGCCGCTCGGCCTCAAAACACTCGACTTCCCTGCGCAACCTGCGTCACCGCATCGCCTGCAAGATCGAAGTTGTCGTCCCAAGAAAGCACACAACCGAACCATTCGAGAGGATCGCATGAACCTGACAATGAACCTGTATCTTCCCATCGCCGGCAACAGCGTCAATTGCCTGGCCATCTTCGGGCTGGGGGGGGTGGTCGGACTGCTGTCCGGCATCTTCGGCGTCGGGGGAGGATTCCTGATGACCCCCCTGCTGATGATGATGGGCATACCGCCGACCGTCGCCGCCTCGTCGGACTCCAATCAAATCGTCGGCGCCTCGACCTCCGGGACCCTGGCCCATTTCCGGCTCGGCAACGTCGATATCAAGATGGGTCTCCTCCTGCTCATCGGCGGGATCGCCGGCGGCGGCATCGGCGTCCAGATCATCAAGATTCTGCGGCAGATGGGCAATGCCGATTTCCTGATCAGCATCACCTACGTCCTGATGCTGGGCATCGTCGGCGGCTACATGTTCCTCGAGAGTCTCCAGGCGATGCGGAAGTCGAGAAAGCCGGCGGCAGAACAACCGGGGCCGGGCCGCGAATCGATATACGCCAGGATCGTGCGGACCATGCCGCTGCAGACCGACTTCAAGCGTTCGGGCATCCGGATGTCGCTCCTCATGCCCCTGGCCCTCGGGACCCTGGTCGGAGTCCTGGCCGCGATCATGGGCGTCGGCGGCGGCTTCATCATGGTGCCGGTGATGGTCTATCTCCTCAGGATGCCGATGCATGTCGTGGTCGGGACCAGCCTGTTCCAGATCCTCTTCACCTGCGTCAGCGTCACCATCATGCAGGCGACCCAGAATCACACCGTCGATTTCATCCTCGCCCTGCTGCTGCTGATCGGCTCGGCCCTCGGCGCCCAGATCGGCGCCAAGGTCGGCAAGAAACTGGGCGGGGAACAGCTGAAGATCCTCCTCGCCTCGCTGGTGCTCATCGTCATGGTCAAGATGCTCTACGATCTGCTGGTCCGGCCGGACGTGCTGCTGGCCTATATGGGAGAACATTGAAATGAACACGAATCGTTTGTATCGGCTGGCCCTGATCCCGTTGCTGACCCTCGTCGCCCTGGTTGGCCGGCCGGCCCAGGCCACCCCGGCGGCGATGCTCACCGCGACGCCGGCCGCCATCCGGATCGGGGCCCAATACGACGGCATCGCCATGCATGTCGCCGGTACCGTTCCCGCCGGCAGTGAGGTCATCCTCCGCTTCTCCGGCGCCCCCGGCGAACTGCATCTGCGGGAGAAGGGCAAGGTCTTCGGCCTGCTGTGGATGAACGTCGGCAAGGTCAGCCTCAACAACGTGCCCGGCGTCTGTCTGGTCGATTCCTCCCTCGACCTCGAAGACCTCGGCAGCGTCGCCGCCCCGTTTAAGCTCGAGGGACTGCGCGACTCGGTCGTCGTCAACGAGACGGCGACCGAGAAGGTCGATGGCGCCGGCAGCGCCACGGCAGCGGAAATCGATGGCGACGGCGCTGCGGCATCAGGGAAGATCGATGTCATGCATGAACTGCTGCTACTCAAACAGCACGAAAAACTGTACGCCGAGGCCGCCGGAGGGGTCCGGCTCGGCCCCAACAGCGGTGGCAGCCGCAGTTTCTCGGCGACGGTGGCCATCCCCTCGGCCCTGCCGCCGGGGAAATATCTCCTCGAGGCCATCGCCGTCAAGGACGGCGCCATCGTCGACCGCCAGACCACCGCCGTCGAGGCCGACCTGACCGGATTTCCGCGATGGCTGAGCCATCTCGCCTTCAACCGGTCGCTGCTGTACGGCGTCCTGGCCTCCCTCATCGCCATCGTCAGCGGGCTGGTCATCGGCCTGGTGTTCCAGAGCAGGGGAGGGGCCCATTAACCACGGGACATCCGCCCATGCGTCATGCACTCAGCAAGAGATTCGCCTTCTGGCGCCGCCGCCGGCTGCCGTTCGCCGTCCTGTTCAAGAAGTTTCAGACCATCCTGGAAAGAAACAACCAGATTCTGGAGCTGATGGCCGACATGGGCGACAAGCTGGGTGGCGAATATGTCTTCGACCGGCATTACATCGAGCATTCGGTCCAGGAACTGGAGGATCTGGTGTTCAAACTGGTCTCCGATTTCAGCCTGCTCAACCGGAAAAGAAACACCGAGCTGTTGATCGCCTGCGAGCAGATCCGCCAGGCGATCAACGGCGATCTGGCCGGCCGACCGGTCCAGACCGCCTCCACCCCCCGGATTGTCCCGCTGTCGGCGATCGGACTGGAGCTGACCGATGAGGTCGGGGCCAAGATGGCAACGCTGGGCGAGCTCCACAACCGCCTCGGCCTGACGGTCCCCGATGGCTTTACCATAACCACCGGGGCCTTCGCCGAGTTTCTCGCCACCACCGGTCTTTCGGCCCGGCACGCCGAAGCGGTCCGGTACTGGCGCGACGGCGACGATCAGGCCCTGCGCCGGCTGGCGGAGGAGAGCCACCGACGGCTCCTGTCCGCCCCGCTCCCCCGCGATCTGTCGGCGCTCCTGCTCACCGCCTTCCGCGACCTGGCGAAGAGGCGCGACGACCAGGGCGACCTGAAGGTCGCCCTGCGCAGCAGTGCCACCGGCGAGGACGGCACCAGCAGTTTCGCCGGCCAGTACGCCACCGTCCTCAACGTTGCCGAGGGACGATTCCTCGAGGCCTATCGGCAGGTGGTGGCCAGCGCCTTCACCTATCCGGCCTGGCGCTACCGTCTCGCGCGCGGCTATCAGGACTACGAAATGGCGATGGCCGTCGGCTGCCAGTGCATGGTCGCGGGAACGACCAGCGGCGTGCTGCAGACGTACGCGCCGCAGCAGGACGCCAAGGTCATGGGCATCGAATCGATCTGGGGGCTCTGCGCCCCGGTGGTCAACGGCGACTGCCCGGTCGACTCGTTCCTCCTCGACCGGATCCCGCCGTATCGGCTGCGTGTACAGGTCGTCGCCCACAAACCGCGGCAGCTGGTCATGGATCAGCAGTCGGGCACGCTATGGCAGGACGTGGCGGCCGACCGGCAGCACCTGCCTTCCCTGAACGACAGCCAACTCCAGCGGCTGGCGGAAACGGCAATGACCCTCGAAGGTTTCTTCAAGCGGCCGCTGGAGATCGAATGGACCTTCTCCACCGCCGATACCCTCCACATCCTCCAGGTCCGGCCCCTTTCCCGCTGGAGCGCCGCCCCGGCCCGGGCCATCGTTGAGGCGGCCGACGAACCGCAGGCCGAAGTCATTTTCGCCGGTCGCGGCACCATTGTCCAGTGCGGGATCGCTGCCGGCCGGGTCGTCCTGATCGACAGCGACGACGACCTCGACCGCTTCCCCCACGGCGGCATCCTGCTGGTTCGCCATTCCTCGCCGCGCTACTCCGCCATCATGCACAAGGCCCGCGGCATCATCACCGACATCGGCTCCTCCACCGGCCATATGGCGACGATCGCCCGGGAATTCCGGGTGCCGACGATCGTCAATACCGAGGTCGCCACCAGTCTGCTGCAGCCGGGGGAACTCGTCACCCTCGACGCCACCCGCAACGTGGTCTATCGCGGCGATGTCAGCGAAGGTCACCACTTCGACCTGATCGAGGAAGAGCTCTTCGAAGACTCCGCCGAATACCGGTTGCTGCGACGGGTGCTCAACCACATCATCCCCCTCAATCTCCTCAATCCCCAGGGGGAGGATTTCGTTCCCGCCTCCTGCCGGACCTGCCACGACATCACCCGCTACATCCACGAGAAGGCGGTCGAGGAGCTGATTCTGCTGAGCGAAAACCATGGCGCCGCGCACGCCTCGGCGCCCCGGCGACTGACCGCCGATATACCGATCGGCCTGCTGGTGATCAACGCCGGCGACGGGCTGGCCGGGCCGGCCGACGCCCCCGAGGTGGCGGTCGACGACGTCCTGTCGCTGCCGCTCCAGGCCTTGCTCGACGGCCTGATCCACCTCGGGATGTGGTGTACGACACCGGTGGCGGTCGATCTCCACAGTTTCATGTCCAGTTTCACCCGCACCTTCACCACCGCCCTGGCCGGCCCCAGGGACATCGGCCGCAACCTGGCTGTGGTCATGCGCCACTACATGAACATCAACCTGCGGCTGGGATATCACTACACGACCATCGACGCCTACATTGCCGAGACCATCAACGACAATTACATTTACTTCCGGTTCCTTGGCGGCGTGACCGAATTCATCCGCCGCTCCCGGCGGGCGGCCTGCATCGCCCGGGTTCTCGAACATTTCGATTTTCGGGTCGAAATTCATGGGGACCTTGTGGTAGGAAGATTGAAGAAGCAGGCACCGTCCCGCATGCGCGACCGCATGCGGATGCTGGGGGCACTGCTCTGTTACACCCGCCAGCTTGACGCCCAGATGCACTCCGACCGGGATGTCGCCTGCCATGCGGCGGACTTCATTCAGGCCATCAGGAACCCTTCCGGAGGAAACACCCATGAGTCCCGTCGCTGACCAGCCCCCCATCCGCCTCCTCATCCTCGACGATGAACCCATTGTCTGCAAGCGCCTTAAACCGACGTTCCAGAAACTGGGGTACGACGTCGAGACCTTTACCGACAGCGCCTCGGCCCTGGCCCGCCTGCGGCAACAGCCCTTCGACATCGTCATCACCGACCTGAAGATGGAAGGGGCCGACGGCATGCAGGTGCTGGCCGGGGTCAAGGAGGTGTCGCCGGCCACCCGGGTCATCGTCATCACCGGTTTCGCGACCATGGAGACGGCCCGGGAGTCCTACCGCAAGGGCGCTTTCGATTTTATCGCCAAGCCCTTCAAGCTCGGCGATCTGGTGGAATGCGTGCAACGGGTCGAAAAGACCCTGCAGACCGACCGTCGCACCCCACCGGAACGACAGCCGTGAACGCCCCCGACAGCCCGTCCGGGGTGAGGAAATGGTGGCCGCCGCACTTCGGCTTCGGTCGCAAGGGACGACGGGACACGGCCGAGATCGACATCTGGCGGCTGCAGTCGCTGTTCAACAATTTCCGCCGCATCCTCTTCCTCAACAACGCCGTGCTCGAGGACATGGACCACCTCGAACGGGTCCTCGGCGGGGAGTACATCTTCGACCGGGCCTTTCTCGAGGCCTCGGTGCGCACGATCAGCTCCCGGGTGCATCATGTCTCCTACAATCTCAACGCCCTCACCGGCAACGGCTATATCTCCCTGTACGACCGCTACCAGGCCATCCGGACGAAACTGGACGACATCCTCGCCGGCAACGCTTCCACCCTGGCCCCGGCCGCGGTGCTGCCGCTCGAGGCCCTCGGCTGGGAACTCGAACCGCTGGTCGGGACGAGCCTGGTCTGCCTGGCGGAACTGCGCCACCAGCCGGCGATGCCGGTCGCCCAGGGGTTCGTCGTCACCACCGCCGGCACCGAGGCCTTATCCGGCACGGGCGAGGCACCGGCCGCAACGGAGGCCACCCGCTTCCCCGCCGCCGCGGTCATGGCCTCGATCGAGGAGATGTTCACGACCATGTGCGGCCAGGACGCCGGGACGGCCTTCACGGCCGTCGTCATCCATCTGGTCAATGAAGAGGAACAGGCCGGGCTGCGGCAGGAATACGCCTTGACCCCCGAGCCCGGCGGCAGCCGGGTCGTGATCGCGGCACGGCGCCGCCCCGGCCGCCACCCGCTGCCGCCATTGTCCGATGCGGCGCCGGCGCTGACCGCCCCCATCGCCGCCGCCAGCCCTGCCGACGGCCTGGTCCGGCTCATCACCGCCCTTGCCGCCCGACGGCCGGGTCAAACCAGCGACCCGGCCGGACAGTCTGCGATCTTCGTCAGGCGCGCCCTGCCGGCCGCACTCCGCGGCTCCGTCCGTTCCCGGGCCGGCGGGACCGAGCCCTTCGACACCCTGGCCATCACCGCCGAGACGGCCGCCGATGACGACCTCGGCGACAGTTACCTGCTCCGCCGCATCTATCCCTTCGACCTGATCCGGTCGACCATCGCCCAGCGGCCGGCCGGGTTCCAGTTCCTGCGCGGGAAAGTGGCAACCAGCGCCGACGAAACCGACGGCGCACTGGCCCGGGGCTCGGCGCTGATCCAAAACGAGATGCTGAAAAGGCTCGCCGGGACGACGGTGGCCGTCGAGCGCCTCTTCGGCGGTCCGGTGGCCGTGCAGTGGGAATGCGGCAGCGACGGCTCCTGTCTCCTCACCGACCTGGCGCCGCTGCAGATCGACCTGGAGGAGGTGGATGACGACGCCCTCCACCGGGAACAGCGGCAGGCCGTCGTCCTCTGCCGGGGCGGCCAGATGGTCCAGTCCGGCATCGCCGCGGGACGCGTCGTCCATGTGACCGATGATCTGCTGCCGGCCGACTTCCCGGCCGGGGCCGTCGCCGTCGCCCGCTACGCCTCGCCCCAGCTGACCCCCATCCTGCAGCGGGCGGCGGCCGTCGTCACCGAATTCGGCACGACCATCGGCCATCTGGCCACGGTGGCGCGGGAATTGCGGGTACCGGCGCTCTTCGGTATCCCCGACGCCCTGGTCACGCTGGCGGCCGGCGCCGAGGTGACGGTGGACGCCAGCGAGGCCACCGTCTTCCAGGGGCTGCTGCGGCTGTCGCTGCTGCGTGGCGTCAAGGAGAGCGATCTGTCGCCGGCGGCGCCGGAATACCGGATCCTGCGCCGCCTGCTGCGCTTCATCCTGCCGCTGCATCTGATCGACCCCGACTCCCCGACCTTTGCCCCGCAGGGCTGCCGGACCTACCACGACATCATCCATTTCTGCCACGAAAAGGCAGTGGACGAACTGGCCCACTTCCAGGAACGCCGCCCCGAGCTGGGGGCCATCCGGACGAGACGGCTGCGGCTGGAGGTGCCGATGGACATCCGGGTGCTCGATATCGGCGGCGGACTGGCGGCAACCGTCGCCGGCGATCCCGGCTGCGACGAGGTGCAATCCCTCCCCTTCCGTTCCTTCCTCGACGGGCTGCGGCATCCCAAGGCCTGGGAACTCGAGCTGCCATCGCTGGGACTGCGCGACATCCTCTCCGGCATGACCCATGAGATGAGCAACCTCTACGGCGGAACGGTCAACCTCGCCGAGAACCTGGCCATCGTCAGCCATGACTACATGAACGTCAGTCTCCGCCTGGGCTACCATTTCAATGTCATCGACAGCCATCTCGGGGTCGACGAAGCCCGCAACCACGTCTACTTCCGCTTTGTCGGCGGACTGGCGGACCCGGAGCGGCGCGGCCGCAGGGTGGAGTTCATCAGCGAGGTCCTCGCCGCCATGGATTTCAAGGTGACGGTCAAAAGCGACCTGGTCATCGGCCGTCTCAAGCTGATACCCGCCGATATCGTCCTCGCCACCCTCTTCACCCTCGGCGCCCTGACGACCGTGGCCAAGCAGCGCGACACCTGCCTCTACAGCGATGCCGACACCAGGGCCCTGCTGACGGCCTTCGCCGCCACCTTCCTCGGGCCGGCCGCCCCGGTCAGGGGCCCGACCGCAGGTCGGCAGGGTCCCTCGCCCGAGGGCGCCGCCACGGGACAGGGCGGGATATCTCCCTTCATCCTCGACCGCGACCAATGACCGCCATGTTCCGCCACCTGCTGACCTATCTCCATGACCGCAAGCTGGCACGGGAAAATGCGGCGTTGACCACCCTCAAGGCACGCTACCACACCTTCCGCATCTTCCTCGAAAACAACGGCAGGGCGCTGGAACTGCTCGTGACCATCGACAGTCTGCTGCATCGCGGCGGCGCCGAAGACATCCGTAGCGCCTGCGAGGAACTGCTGAGCATCACCGGCGAACTGGTGGACGGCCTGAACCTGCTTGCCGACGACGGTTATACCGATCTCTATGCCTTTCACGGCCGCCTGTCGTCACAGATCCTGCAGCACCTCGGCGACCTGGCCGGGAGACCGGAGCCGCCGCAGGCCTATTGCCTGGCCCTCGACGACCTGGAACCGGGACTGATCCAGAAGATCGGCGCCAAGGCGGCCAACCTCGCCCATCTGCGCCGGATGTCGCTGCCGGTGCCGGACGGCTTTGTCTGCACCACCAGGGCGTGCCGGCAGTTCCTCCACAGCGGGGAGCTCTCGGAAAAGATCAGGAAGATACTGGGCGATCTCGAAAACGGCCGGCTTGACGGCGCCCGGGCCTCGTCCCGGATCAAGGAGATGGTGCTTGCAACGCCGCTGCCGCCGGACATCGTCCGGGCGCTGCAGGATGCCTATGCCGGGCTGGAGCGGCGAACCATGCCGGCCGGCCGGCCGGCTGCCGCTCCGCTGGCCGTCTCCGTGCGCAGCAGCGGTGTTGCCGAGGACGGTTCGGAACACTCCTTTGCCGGCCAGTTCTCGTCGCTGCTCAACATCCACGGGCCGGAGGCCCTGCTCGCCGCCTACCGCGAGGTCGTCGCCAGCGTCTTCAACGCCAGGGCCATCGCCTATCGCCTCAAGGCCGGCCTCGCTCCCGTCGACCTCGATTTCGCCGTCCTCTGCCAGGTCATGGTCGATGCCGAATGCGCCGGGGTCATGTTCACCCGCGACCCTTCCCATCCCGAGCGGCAGCGGATGGCGATCAGCGCCGTCGCCGGGCTGGGGATCACCGCCGTCGACGGTTCGGTCCCCGCCGACATGTACTATCCGCCGCGTATGCCGCCTGGGGACAGCCGGCCGCCCGAGGCTGACCGGGATTCCCGTCTGATGGCCGACGCCGCGATCTCGACAAAGACCCTGCGCCAGGTGCCGGCCGCCGGCGGAGGGCTGCGGACCGAGGCGGTGCCGGCGGAGGCCGCCGATGCCGCTCTGCTGTCGCCGGCGAGGCTGGACGAACTGGTCCGCAGCGGCGAACTGATCGAAGGTTTTGAAGGCTGCCCCCAGGATGTGGAATGGGCCTATTCCCATGACAACCGCCTGTATATCCTGCAGACCCGACCGCTGCGGCTGGCCGCGACCAGGGAGCGGATCTTCTCCTATTCCCCGGCCTCGCCGCCGCTGGCCACCGGCCGCTGCGCCTCTCCCGGCACGGCCGTCGGCAAGGCCTGCGTCATCCACTCGGCCAAGGATCTGCAGCAACTCGACCCCGCCCCTGCCGGCAACGGCAGCACCTGGCCCTTGATCCTCATCCTGCCGCAGAGCATCATCGATGCCGCCCGCTATCTCCACGTGTGCAGCGGCGCGGTGGTCGCCACCGGCAATCCGACCGATCACCTCTCCTGCATCGCCCGTGAATACGCGGTGCCGCTGATTACCGGGGCCCAGGAGGCCATGGCCCGCATCGGCGACGGCCAGTGGATCATCGTCGACGCCGATCACGGCACCGTCATGGAGGCGCCGGAACCACTCCAAACCACCATCCGCCCCACCGCCGGGCCCCGCCCGGCAACGGCGACTCCGGCCGCAGGAGCTGCCACCGCCACTGCCAGCCCGCTGCGCCAGGCCCTGCGGGCAGCGGTGGCCCAACTCAACCTGACCGACACCTACGGGCCGACGTTCTCCGCCCGGGAATGCCGGTCGATTCACGACCTCATCCGCTACACCCATGAGATGGCGGTGCTGGCCATGTTCGACACCGGCGACGAGATCATGAAGGAGGCGGGGGATCTGCTCCGGCCTCTCGACCTCGGCATCCCGTTTTCCTTTCTGGTGATCGATGTCGGCGGCGGCGTGCGCAAGGCGGAGAAGATCACCCTGCGGGAGAGGATGGCCCTCCGCCACCCGCTCCACCGCCAGGATATCCTCTCCGTCCCTCTGGCCGCCCTCTGTGACGGCCTGCTGACCCCCGGACTGAGCTGGCACTCCGCCCCCGATGCCGAGGCCCTGGCGGGGATCTTCTCCCGGACGATGCTGGACGGCCGCGGCGTCCGGCCGGCCGGGTCGTTCAACTACGCCATCGCCGCCCGGGACTACCTCAACCTCAATGCCCGGGTCGAATTCCATTTCGCCATGCTCGATTCGGTGTGCGGCCGGGACGCCCATGCCAATTACATCCGATTCCGCTTCAAGGGCGGCGGCGCCGGCCAGGAGCGGGGCCACCGCCGGGTTCTCTTCCTCCAGCACGTCCTGGAGGCTAACTCCTTTTACACCTCGATGACCGGCGATCTGATCACCGCCTTTCTGACCGGCGTCTCCCGCGAGGTCATCCAGCAGCAACTGGTGATGCTGGGCCGGCTGTTCGGTTTCAGCCGGTTCCTCGACGGCATCATGGTCTCCGAGGACACGCCGCGCCAGCTCGCCGCGGCGTTTCTCGCCGGACGTTTCGACACCCGCGATCTGGTGTGACCATCCACCCGGCAATGGCCGGCAACCCGGCGCCGCAGGCCGGGATGACCAAGGGAGCAGCCGCCGCCGGCAGTTGCGGATCCGCCGGTCGGTCAGGCGTGATAAAAGCGCAGGTCCGGCAGTTCCACCGCCGTCAGGTATCCGCCGTAGGCCGCGCCGGTATCGATGCCGATCCGATCCGGCATGACCAGCGGGGTGGCGAAGGGGATATGGCCGAAGACCACCGTGAACCGTCCGGCGCGGGCATGGTCGCTGGCTAGGCGCCGGCTCGACAGCATCTCGGCCGCCATCCCCGTGAGGATCCCGTCCCCCTCGCCCGGCGGCAGCGCCGCCTCGAGGGTCTGCCGATCGACATCGGCATGGATGAAGAGATAGTCGTCGGCGACGAAGCCGGAGGCCAGGGAGCAGAGAAACTCCAGGTGCTCGCCGGGAAAGGCGGTCAGTTCCCGGAGCTGGTAGATCGATGAGCCGTAGCTGGCCGCCGTCGCCTCGACTCCCATGACCCGCAGCAGGCGCAGCAGCTCGACATCTCCGGTCTCGGCGTATTCAAGCAGGGCCTGGTCATGGTTGCCGCGGAGGAAAACGGCGTTGGCACACTCCCTGCCGACCTGCAGCAGGGCCTCCAGGACCTTCTTCGAATCAGGTCCGCGGTTGATGTAATCGCCCAGAAAGACAAGGGTATCCCGCTCTTTGCAGAGAGGGATCCGGTCAAGGAGGGTCATCAGCTTGTCGTAGCAGCCATGGATGTCGCCGATGGCAAACACCTTGCGCGAGGTATCGCCCGCCCGCCGATCAGAATCCGCTTCCATCGCTCCCTCCTCCCCGCCGCACCTACAGCGGCAGGATATACGATTTACTCTCCAGCACCAGGTCCACCGCCTCCGCCGCCGTCCCGATCAGGGTGATCTCGACCCCTTCGGTGACATCGGGGGCCAGGGCCTCCACCTCTTCCCGATTGGTCCGGGGCAGCAGCACCATGCGCACCCCGGCCCGCTTGGCCGCCAGAACCTTCTCCCGGATGCCGCTGACCGGCAGGATGCGCCCGCTCAGGGTCATTTCCCCGGTCAGGGCCACGTCGCGCCGGGCCGGCCGCCCGGTCAGCAGCGACAGGAGAGCGGCGAAGATCGTGATCCCGGCCGACGGCCCATCCTTGGGGATGGCGCCGGAGGGGAAGTGGATGTGGATATCGGTATCCTGGAAAAAGTCGTCGCGGATGTTGAATTCCCTGGTGCGGCTGCGGATGAAGCTGAGCACCGCCTGGGCCGACTCCTGGAGGACCTCGCCGATGGAACCGGTCAGGATGAGTTTGCCTCCTCCCGGCATCATCGCCGTCTCGACGCTGATGATCTCGCCGCCCGTCTCGGCCCACACCAGGCCGGTGGTGATGCCCACCTGGGCCCCAGCCTCGGCCGCATCGCGGAAGTACTTGCGCGGCCCGAGGAGCCTGGCGATCATCTCCCCGTCGATCGCCACCTCCTGCTCATGGGAATCCGCCTTGAGGCACAACAGGGCGATCTTGCGGCAGATATCCGCCACCTCCCGCTCCAGATTGCGCAGGCCGGACTCCCGGGTGTAATCGCTGATCACCCGCGAGATCGCCTCCGGGGTGAACTGGATCGAGGTCCGCGGCAGTCCCGCCGCCTTCAGTTGCCGGGGGACGATGAACTGCTGGGCGATCTGCTGTTTTTCCCGGTCGGTATACCCGGCGAACTCGATCCGTTCCATCCGGTCGAGCAGCGGGGCGGGGAGCCGCGACAGATCGTTGGCGGTGGCGATGAACATGACCCGGGAGAGATCGAACGGGATATCGAGATAGTGGTCGGTGAAGCGGACGTTCTGCTCCGGATCGAGGACCTCGAGCAGGACCGAGGCCGGGTCGCCGCGGAAATCCTGGCCGATCTTGTCAATCTCGTCGAGCATGAACACCGGGTTGTTGACCCCCACCTTTTTCAACTCGGAGATGATGCGGCCGGGCAAGGCACCGACATAGGTCCGGCGGTGGCCGCGCAGTTCCGCCTCATCCCGCAGACCGGCGAGCGAGATCCGCACGAACTGGCGCTGCAGGGCCTCGGCGATGGCCCGGCCGACCGAGGTCTTGCCGGTGCCGGGCGGGCCGGTGAAACACAGGGTCGGGCCCCGCCCCATCTCGACGAACAGCTTTTTCTCCAGCACCTCCTTGACCGTCCGCCGCAGCTCGTCGAGGTTGACCGGCTTGCCGAGATAATGCGCCGCCCCCTTGCGCAGCGCCTCCACCGCCGAGGTGACGGTGGCGAAGCCGGTGATCATCATCACCGGGATCTCCGGGGAAACCCGGTTGACCTGATTCAGGAGCTCGAGACCGTCCATCTGGTCCATCTTCAGATCGGTGATGATCAGGTCGATATCGTCCTCGGCCAGGATCCGCATGGCCTCGACCCCGTTTTCGGCGCCGCGGCAGTTGTAGCCGTCCTTTTTCAGTACATGCTCCATGTTGGCGCGGGCGATCTCCTCATCGTCGACGATCAGGATGTTCTGTTTGGCCTTGCCGCACAGAGTCTTGGCCGCCAGAAATTCGAGTATCCGCTGTTTGACCTGATTGAGGCCGTAGTGCCGGGTGTCGAGGATGGACTGGGCCCGTGCCAGCTCGAGCTTGCACTGGGAGGAGACGTTCCATGGCAGCGACAGGATGAAGTCGATGTAATTGTGGCCGACGGAATACTCGGCGACGGCCGGGTCGGTCTTCTCCATCTTCTCCAGTTCCCGGAGCGCGGCCTCGGTGACGTGGTGAGGGAGTTGCGCCTCCTCGATCCGGGACCGGAGTTTAGCGAGGGGAGAGGCCTCGTCAGCCGCGGCCGCCGGGGATGGTTCTACGACCCGTACCGTTTTCTTGCGAAAAAACATGTGTTCGCCTCACTGATGGATGTTTGACCGTCGGCCCGGCTACCGGGCGGGCCGGGGGCGTGTTGCTATCCTAAACCACCTGGAATTCTTTGCAAGATTGATTCCATCGCTTGTCACTCAATTGCGCCCGGCCGACACCGTGCTCGCAACATCACCGGTCCCGGACCGCAACCCCGGGACAACCGGTGGCCCGTCGCCGTCCCCGGGGCCTGCATGGATCCGCGAAGCGTATCCGGATCCGCTCTGCTCCTCCCCCGTCTGCCTGACCCCGACTCGCACTAACCGGCGCGGCGGCATCCGCGTCTCCGCCCTGTTGCATCCTGCAGGGGGAAGTTGCAGGATGCAACGCTCTGTAACGGTTTTCTCCCCGATTTCTGCCTGATCCGTTGCTCTTTGCAACAAGCAGGATACGACAACCTCACCCGCGATATTATTTAATTCGATATATCAACCTGTTAATTAACATCAACAGGTTGGCATGCATATTGAAATCATATCTCCAGTTGTTGAACCGAATCGCTGCGGGGCAGCCCATGGGTCGACAGAACATGAACCTTACTCCAGGAAGAGAGGCGGCCGAGATCATTATGCCACATCAGAACTGCACCGCAATGAAGCTCGCGAAGCCCCCCTGCATCCTGGTTGTCACCAGGAACGGCCACATGGCGGAACCGGTCATGGACTATGCCGTCAATGTCGCCGAACGGATGAAATATTCGATCCTTGCGGCCCATATCAACACCCTGCCCTTTTATCGTGACGGCGGAAAACGCAGCAACCTCTTCACCTCGGCGATGCAGGAGAGCATCGCCCTGTTCGAGGACAAGGCCAGGGACAGGAACGTCGCGGTCGAGCATATCGGCGACGCCGGGAAGATCGGCAAGGCGATCAAACGGCTCTGCCATTCGGACAAACGGATCGAGTTCGTCGTCATCGACCAGGGGATCAAGCTGGACGAGGTCACGACCCACTCGCCGGTTCCCGTCTTTACGGTCAATTACACGAGAAAACAGGCCGGTCTTGAGCGAAAGACCTTTCATACTCACCCACCCAAAAAAGGAGTACACCGTATGTCTACTGCAAGCAAAAAACGGCACCTGCAAAACTGTTTCGTCTTCGGCGGTCTTACCGCCGCATTGTACGCCGCGGTTTTCACGAACCAGGAGGTCGTGATGACGTATTTCACCAAGGGTGGGGTCTTCGCCCTGCTTCCTGTCGCGGTGGTCTTCGGCGTCTCCTATTTCCACGGCAATTTCACCAGCTCCTTCTGGTCGGCGCTGGGGATCGAGGGATCGACGGCAACCACCACGAAAAAAGCAGAGGTCCGCAAGGAAACGGCCGACACCGCTCCGGCCAGGAAGGACACCAGGCCCCGTGCCCAGGTCAATGCCTGATATATGTGTCAACAGCCATATCACCTCGTGAGTCAAACATTTTAAATTTCGGGAGAAGACAATGCACGGACCAGTCACGGAAGTTCTGCAATTTATCGACCTCAACATCTATTCGATCATTTTCCTCTTCATCGTCGGCTTCATCGGCGGCCTGGTGAGCGGTTTCATCGGCTCCGGCGGGGCCTTCGTCCTGACCCCCGGGATGATGAGCCTCGGCGTCCCCGGGACGGTGGCGGTGGCCAGCAACATGTGCCACAAATTCCCCAAGGCCCTGGTCGGCGCCATCAAACGCTACAAGTACGGTCAGGTCGACATCAAGCTCGGCCTGATCATGGGGATTTTCGCCGAGGCCGGTGT
>JROS01000008.1:0-91117 GCA_000769715.1 Desulfobulbus sp. Tol-SR | reverse complement strand
TGCATGACGCGATGCTGACAAAAAAATCCACCGGGGACACCCCGGCCGGCTCGCCGCTGGCCAGGAGACTGCAGCAGATCGAGCTGTGGCCGATGATCAATTGCAAGACCGCCAACCTGCGGATCAGCATGTGGTTCCTCATCCCGGTGGCCCTGGCGACAGGGATGCTCGCCGCCACCATCGCCGTCGGCGGTTTCATCGGCGTCCCCGGCCTGATGTATATCATCGGCGCCACCAGCATTGTCGCCTCGGCGACCGAACTCGTCATCGCCTTCGTCATGGGCCTCGGCGGCACGCTGATCTGGGCCTATTACGGGATGGTGGACATCCGCCTGGTCATGATCATCCTCGCCGGGTCGCTGTTCGGTGTCCAGCTGGGGGCGATCGGCACCACCTACGTCAAGGATTACATGATCAAGTACGTCATGGCCCTGATCATGCTGATCGTTGCGGTCAGCCGCTTCTTCGCCATCCCGAAGTACCTCAATGAACTGCACGTCACGTCGTTTGCCGACGGGGCCGTGTCCCTGATGACCCAGTTCAGCTTCGGGGTCATGTGTTTCGCCCTGTTGGCCGGGGCTACCATAATTCTCGTCAATCTGTTCAAGGCCAGGAGCTATGAACGGGTTGCAGCCGCAAGAGGTTGACCATGCTGAATAGCGTGAAGTCCATCCTGGTCGCGATCGATCCCGGGTTTGCCAGCCAGATGGCGTTCCGGCAAGCCCTGCAGCTCGCCTCGTCGATGAAGGCGAAAGTGGAGGCCATCTCGGTGACTCCCCGTTACGAGGGGAACATGCATCGCTGGAAGTTGGACGATGCCAACGACCAGATGGATCTGCCGTTCAAGAACTGCCTCAACAATGTGATCCAGTGCGCCGACTATCTCGGGCAAAAGGTGAAGACCATCCACCGGGTGGGAGAACCGGCGGAGGTTATCACCGCCCTGGCCGAGGAAGAGGGTATGGATCTGTTGCTGATGGGATACCCGCGGCGTTCGTATGTCGAGGGGGTCCTCCTCGGCCGGACCACCGCCAAGGTCATCGGCATGAGCCCCTGTGACGTGCTGATGATTCCGGAGAACTCCGAGATCGGGTTTTCACGCATCCTCGTCGGCCTGGACGGTTCTCCCCACAGTATGGCGGCGGGACAGCGGGCCCTCGAGTTGGCCCTGAGCTATGGCGGCGAGGTTCACGGCCTGACCGTTCTCGATGTTCCGGTCGAGCGCAGTCTCCGCTACGGGGTACTCGACGAAGCCCGGCACAAGAACTTCACGGCGCTGCAGATCCTCGCCAAACAGGGAGAAAAACTTGGGGTTCCGGTCGTCACCGAACTGCGGGAAGGCTCACCCTATAAACATCTGGTGCAATACAGCGAAGAGAACAAAATGGACCTGATCGTCCTGGGATCGTACGGCCGAACCGCCTTTACCCGCCTGCTGTTGGGCAGCGTCGTCGAACGGGTGGCCGCCCTCTCGCCTCTGCCGACCCTGGTGGTCAAGAGGCCATACGGCAATCAGGAAACAGCTGTCAATTGAAAGGGCTGCCGGGTATCGGACAGGGTTCCGGTGCGGGCCGGACCGCGGGCAGGAAGGCGGGAAGAATAACGGAGAACCGACAGGTCCTCAGGCAAAATATGGAGGAAATCATGGAACCTATCGAATTATTCGCGGCTGGCGTGCTGACTGTCTGTGCTCTTCATCTGGCCACTGTTGTCGGAACCCGTCTCGAGTCCTGGTGGCAAAAGACCACCGGCAAGAAAAAAACCGCCGATACCACGGTCAGGCAGCGGAGCGACTGGTACGCCTTTTTCCATTGCGCCGATCTGGTCGGCAGGGAGCCGAAGGCGAAAAACGGCGCCTCGGGGGTCGGCAACACAACAGGGGTTGTCGGCCGGACCAAGGCCCCAACCGGCCGCCGTGCCCCCACCCGGTTGCGCGTGTCCTGATCAGCAAAAAAAAAAGGAGGGAGCATGGGACGGCGACCCGCCCCATGCTCCCTCCTGCCCTCTTCCGTTTACCCCTCACTTCTTACCAGTTCTCGCCCAGCAGTTCGAAATGGGCCTGTTCATGGGCGCAGGCCGCACAGAGGTCGGGAGCGCTGTCTCCCTCGTGCAGGTAGCCGCAGTTGCGGCAGCGCCAGGTGACCTTCTTGTCGCGCTTGAAGACCCGGCCGGCCTCGATATTGGCCACCAGATCCTTATATCTTTTCTCGTGCTGCTTTTCGGCGACGGCGATGGCCTCGAAGATGGCGGCGATATCGGTGAATCCTTCCTTACGGGCAGTCACGGCGAAACCCGGATACATGACCGTATATTCATAGTTTTCGCCACCGGCGGCCTCCTTGAGATTGTCGACGGTCGTGCCGATCACCCCTGCCGGAAAGGCGGCGGTGATCTCGACTTCCCCTCCTTCCAGCAGCTTGAACAGCCGTTTGGCGTGCTCCTTCTCCTGGTTGGCGGTTTCCTCGAAAATCGCCTGGATCTGCACATATCCGTCCTTCTTGGCCTGGGAGGCGAAGTAGGTGTAGCGGTTGCGGGCCTGCGACTCGCCGCTGAACGCGGTCAAAATGTTCTTCTCGGTCTGGGTCCCTCTGAGACTTGCCATGATGTTTCCTCCGTATTGAAGTGAGCTTGAAAGCCGGTACAACGGTTCCTGTCACATCCCCGTCGGCAGTGAGCAGCGCGGAGAACAACCCGCATCTCCTCGAGAAGTGCAGCGATTCCCTCCTCCATTGCCCCCCGTCCATCTCGACCCGGGGATGTCTCGGTGGATCATATTGCAAATGAGAATTTATACTATGTAGGAATGGACTGCAATATAAAATCAACGGATCCCCATCAAAATTTTCACGGTCGCAGGGCAGAGTGACAAGGCCCATGTCCCGGATCCCGCACCATGCTCAACTCCCGCCCACTCCGGGGAGACATTTTACGCAGGTGCTGCCGGTTGGAGGATCATGTATCTGCGATCATTCGAGTATGTTCGCGCCATGGCGATCGTCGCCTTCGGCACCGGCCATTGCTGCGGCATCATCTGCCCGATGGAACGGGACCGGCTGTACCGCCGGATGTCACACGCATCTGGTGGGTGCTCACCGCCGCACTCGTCCCGACGGACGTCCAGGCCCTCACCTGCACGAGCTCAGGCCATCTGCGGAAACTGCTGTTCGCCTTGACCGCAATCGATGTCAATCTGCTGCAGAAGATGGCCTTCAAACATCGATCGAGATCCCCATGGCAACTGAATCAAGCCGAGATCGATCCGGAGTCGGGTCCAGCCGCCTGCTTTGGTTGGTTCGGCGATGGCCACGGCCGACATCCTCGACGAGGTATATGCGCTACTCGAAAAACATCGGCAATACCCCCGGATCATCATGAATTCATTGCTTTCTGATTATGGAATTGTTACGGTTTTCAAGATTGAATCGGTTTATGGTAATATGGCAGCTGAGCGCTTCGCCTCAGCGTGAAAGGAACTGGTCATGACCCCCAGACAGGCAATCCGGATACTGATGCTCAGCCCGATTTATTTCAGACTCGAACCTGCCGAGCGCAAACAGTTGATCAAAGAATATTGCGAGCTATTTACTCAGGTCGTCGCCGAGAGAGTGACGCAATCCGTGAAGTAAGGCCCACTACCGCTTCTTTCCAGACCCACTGCCACTCCCCGTCATCTCTGTTTTTTTTCGGTCTTCCAGCTCTTTTCCCGGCCCTGCAGCAGGCGGGCGATATTTTCGTGGTGCTTGACCCAGATCAGGGCCGACACGACCGCCGCCGTGACGATCACCGTTGTCGACGCCCCCAGCAGCCAGAGCCACAGTGGGATCAGTCCTGCCGCCAGCAGTGAACCGACCGAGACGAAGCCGGTCAGCCCAACCGCGGCGATAAAGACGGCGAGGCTGATACCGGTCGCCGCCGGCGAGAGGAAGAGAAAGACGCCGAGGCTCGTCGCCACCCCCTTCCCTCCCTTGAAGCCGAGATAAATTGAGAACATGTGGCCGGTGACGGCCAGCGCGCCGCAGAGGCAGACCAGCAGTTCCTTCTGTTCCGACGCCGGCAGCAGACGGGCGGCCGCCAGCATCGGCAGAAATCCTTTCAACCCATCACAGAGAAGGGTCAGGGCCCCGAATTTCTTGCCGAGGACCCTCCCGACATTAGTCGCGCCGATATTGCGGCTCCCCTCCCGGCGGACATCGATCCCTGCCATCCGGCCGATGATCAGCCCGAACGGCACCGCCCCGAGGAGATAGCTGCCACCGAAAAAAAGTATATTGTGAAGTTCGATCATACGGGTACGCATTGAAGAGAGTTGGCCAGAGCGGTCGATTGTCCGGCGCAACCTACCGTACTTTCCCCGGAAAGACAATAGTATCCGTGCCTTCGTCGGATCGCCGGTGTGCGGTTACCGGTCTTTGAACCGTCCCCTGTGGGGACGGCACCGGGTACCCCCATGTTTCCCCAATGAGAAAGATTCCATTTATCAAAAATTCCTTTGACTCAATATTAAAGTATTATATTATATTCTATAATTTGGTCAGTTATCACTTTTCAAACTAGAGGAGGAGATTCATGTACAGACCAGCTTCACTAGGAAAACTGGCCTTTGTTCTGTTACTGCTGTCATTCGTGATGGCGGGTTGCGCCGAACGGAAGCCAACCGGTACTGCGGCATCCCCGGCCGCCCCGGCTGCATCCGCCCGGAAAAAGGAAGGCCCGGTCTATAAGGGCGTCATCGGCGACGTCTCGAAGAAGGCAAAGACGATATCGATCAGTGTCGGGCCGGAGGGCAAGGCCGAGACGATGCTGGTCCTGTTCGACGACAAGACCGCCGGGATCGAATTTGCCAAGAAGGGCGATTCAGTCACCATCGCCTACGAGATGCGCGACAAGGTTGCCCACGCCGTTTCGATCAAACCCAACCTCGCCAAGCTGCCGCAAGGCGTCACCGATCCAGGTCTTCTATTGCGGAGGCCCCACGTGAGGCATGTCCACCAAAAACGCCGGTCTGGCGAAAAAACTCGGCTACAAGAACATACGCGTCTACCTCGACGGCGAACCGGCATGGGCCAAGGCAGGCCAGCCGACCTACGCCACCAATGATTTCGTGCTCAAGGGCAATGTCGTCATCATCGATCTGCGGGCCACCAACAAGGCGGTGGCCGGCCGGGTGCCGCGGGCCGTTTCCGTCCCCTATGCCAAGCTGGCCGACCGGGTCGACGATATCCCGCGCAACGCCCCGGTCATCCTCTACAGCGACCGCGACGAAGAACTGAAGGCGGCGGTCAAGGACCTGCGCCAGGACGGGTTCAATTACGTCTCGGCCATCGAAGGCAACTACCAGGGCTGGGTCGCCGGCGGCGGCAAGATCGAGTCCGGGCCGATCCTCTCCACCGAGATCAAGTGGCAGCGCAAGCTCGGCAAGGGCGAGATCTCGGTGGCCGAATTCAAGAAGGCGACCGAAGGCAAGATCCCCAACACCATCGTCATCGATTCCCGCACCAAGGAAGAGGTGGCGGAAAACGGGATCTTCCGGAACACCATCAACATCCCGCTCGACGAGATTCACAAACGGATGAACGAACTGCCGAAGGACAAGCAGATCTTCATCCACTGCAGCACCGGTGCCCGGGCCGACATGGCCTACCAGCAGCTGATCAAGAACGGCTACAACGTCAAGTTCCTGCTGCTGAACATCGAAGACGCCGAGTGCGACTGCGAGATCATCAGGCCGTAACAGGCAGTACTCCTCTCACCACCATACCGGCGAGAACATCCGCCGGTATGGTACCCCTTCATTTCACTCCCCACGGTTGATCGAACCCAGCCGGCCCGACCTCGCACCGTTCTCCCCGCTTTCTCCCCGTACTCCCGATCTGACTGCGCCGGGGTCGCCCCTTCCGTGCAAACGCCGTGCAGCGCGATTATCGCCTCACATCCCGATAGATCTCAACAGAGTATTTTCCCTCCCGGCATTTGTTTCGCCCGCCTTTTTGCTATATACTGGACGGACACGGAAACGATTCCACTTACCGACGAGGAATTGACTATGGCGAAGCGGAACATCTTTCTCCCCGACTGGACAACCCTGCTGCGGCGGATCTCACCGGCAACCCTGCCCCTCCCCTGCCTGCTGATCGGTTGCCTGCTGCCGCTCGTCGCCGAATCGGCACCGGCCCAGACCGCCGTCCCGACGGCGGAGGAGGAATTGCCGATGATCGATACCGCCCAGGAACAGACCTCGGTAGCGGTCGTTGACGCCGCCGAGTGGCTCGACCAGTTTTTTTACGATGACATCGTCAGGTATGAAGAAAACCGGACCCGGATCCGCTTCGAACTGAGCGGCGGCTACACGCGATTCGAGCACTTCGAGATCAAGCCGAAGATCAGCGGCAGGATCCATCTGCCCAATCTCAGTCAGAAGATCAATCTCATCATCGCCGCCTCCGACGACGAGGAGTTCGTCGCCGACGACAACCCCATCTCCGCCATTCCCCGTCACCAGGGGGCGGAAAATCGTGAGATCAGTGCCGCGCTGCAGTATTTTTTCCGCGAGAGCGAAAAGGACAATCTATCGGCCACCCTCGGCGCCTCTTTCGACTATCTCTACACCGGCATCCGCTATCGTCGTTCCCTTCCCATCGGCTCGTGGCAGGGACGCCTCGTCAATCGCCTGAACTATTACACCGACGATGAGTGGGAGGACATTCTCTCTTACGAATTCTGGCGCCCGCTGGGCGAGCGTTTCCTCTTCCGGACCAAGGCCACCGCCAATTGGCACGTCGAGGAGGACGGTCTGCCCCATTCCCTGGTCTTCGCCCTGTTCCAGAAAATCAACGAAGAAAAGGCCCTGCGCCATGAGATCGGCAACTATTTCGACACCGAAGAATCGTACAAGATGACCGACCTGCAGTTCAGGGTGCGCTACCGCCAGCGCTTTCTCCGGGACTGGCTGGTTCTGGAAGTCGCGCCCCAGGTGGGGTTTCCGGAGGACCACGACCGGGAGGTCAATCCCGGAATCATCATCTCGCTCGAGGCCGACACCGGCAACCTGGCGGGGACGAAGCTCTTCCCCCGGATCTTCAATTTCTGACCGCTCAGGCGACAGCCGAAACCGTCGCTCCGCATCCCCCCAGCCCCGGACCGACAACGGTCACGCCGGATGACCGGCCCGGCATCTCAAAAACTCCCTGCAGTCCAATCTGGATCGGCGCAGCCACCAATCTGCCCGATTTCTCACTCCTCTTCCCCGTACCCGCCGCCGCCGGGGGTCTCGATGACGATCCGGTCGTCCGGCTCGACCTCGACCGCGGCATTGCCGGCCAGTGCCACCACGGTGCCGTCGGCCCGGAGCAGCGTGTTTTTCCCCTTCGCCCCGGCGCCGCCACCGGCCAGGCCGTAGGGCTCGGTGGTCCGGTGCGACGAGAGGATGGTCACCGTCATCGCCTCGAGGAAGCGGAGCCGGCGCACCGCCCCGTCACCGCCGCGATATTTCCCTGCCCCGCCCGAGCCGCGGCGAATGGAAAATTCCTCGACTCGCACCGGAAAGCGGCTCTCCAATACCTCCGGGTCGGTCATCCGGGTGTTGGTCATGTGGCTGTGCACCGCCGCGGTGCCGGGGTGGTCCGGGCCGGCGCCGGTGCCGCCGCAGATCGTCTCGTAGTTCTGGTAACGGTCGTTGCCGTAGAGGAGGTTGTTCATCGTCCCCTGCGACGAGGCGAGCACCCCCAGGGCGCCGTAGAGGGCGTCGG
This sequence comes from Desulfobulbus sp. Tol-SR, assembly GCA_000769715.1. GTDB lineage: Bacteria > Desulfobacterota > Desulfobulbia > Desulfobulbales > Desulfocapsaceae > Desulfoprunum. The sequence continues at coordinate 83,372 of JROS01000008.1, read as the reverse complement.
TGATGGCCTGGGAAATCTCGGTGTTGCCGGCGATGACCGCCGCCGGATAGCGGGGACTGAGCATCGACCCCTCGGGGATGATGAGGTGCAACGGCTTGAGGCAGCCCTCGTTGAGCGGGATGTCGTCGTCGACCAGGGTGCGGAAGACGTAGAGCACCGCCGCCCGGCACACCGCCCGCGGGGCGTTGCCGTTGCCCCGGTGCTGCGGCGAGGTGCCGCTGAAGTCGATGGTCGCGGCGCGGGCCGCCCGCTCGACCCGGATCGCCACCCGGATCACGCTGCCGTTGTCGAGCCGGTAGGTGAACGAGCCGTCCCGCAGCACCGCCAGCACCCGCCGCACCGACTCCTCGGCGTTGGCCTGGACATGGCCCATGTAGGCCGATACCGTCGCCAGCCCGTACCGGCCGACCATGGCCCGCAGTTCCCGCAGGCCGGTGGCGTTGGCGGCGATCTGGGCCCTCAGGTCGGCCATGTTCTGGTCGACGTTGCGGCAGGGCCAGGCCCCCGAGGTCAGCAGCCGCCGAGTCGCAGCCTCGCGCAGCCGCCCCTGCCGTACCAGCAGCCAGTTGTCGATGACCACCCCCTCCTCCTCGATGCGGCGGCTGTCCGGCGGCGACGAACCCGGGGTGCGACCGCCGATGTCGGCATGGTGGCCGCGCGAGCCGAGGTAGAACAGGACCTCCTCTCCCTGGTCGTCGAAGCAGGGGGTGATGACGGTGACGTCGGGCAGGTGGGTGCCGCCGTTGTACGGGGCGTTGAGCATGAAGACGTCGCCGGGCCGCATCGACAGGCGGTTGCCGGCGATGATGGCCTTGACCGACTCGCCCATCGAGCCGAGATGGACCGGGACATGGGGCGCGTTGGCGACGAGGTTGCCTCCCGAATCGAAGATGGCGCAGGAAAAGTCGAGCCGTTCCTTGATATTGACCGAAGTGGCGGTGTTGGCCAGGGTCACCCCCATCTGTTCGGCCACAGCCATGAAGAGGTTGTTGAAGACCTCGAGCAGCACCGGGTCGACCCTGGTGCCCAGGTTGGCCCGCCCCGGCCGCTCCAGATAGCGCTCGAGGAGCAGATGGCGGCGGCGGTTGACCGTCGCCCGCCAGCCGCAATCGACCACCAGCGTGCCGGTGGCCTCGGCGATGATCGCCGGTCCGGCCAGCCGCTGACCCGGCAGCAATTGGTCGCGCTTATACAGCGGCACTCTCCGCCACCCGCCCTCGCCCCACATCGCCACCGCCTCGACCGGCCGCGGTTCATGATCCGTCAGCGCCAGTTCCTCCTCGGCCCCTGCCCCGCTCGCCCCCACCGCCTCGACCGTCAACGCTTCGACCACCAGCGGCCGGGCGGGGGTGATGAAGCCGAAGCGCTGGCGGTGAATGGCTTCGAAGGCCCGGCGCATCGTCGCCGGCGCATCGAGATCGACGGCGAAGGCGGTATCGGTGCCGTGGTAGCGCAGGTGGACCTGGCACTGCACGGCGATATCGGCCTCGTCGATCCCCTGTTCCCCCACCTCGCGCCAGGCGGCGCGGCGCAGCGGTTCGGCGGCGGCGGCCAGGACCGCCGCGATATCGGGCCGGGCCAACGGCTGGTCGACCTGGATCTGGCGCAGGGCCCGGATATCGGCCAGCCCCATGCCGTAGGCCGAGAGCACGCCGGCCAGCGGGTGGACGAAGATCCGGCGGATGCCGAGGGCATCGGCCACCGGACAGGCGTGCTGGCCGCCGGCGCCGCCGAAGCACTGCAGGGTGTAGCCGGTGACGTCGTAGCCGCGCTGGACCGAGATCTTCTTGATGGCGTTGGCCATGTTGTGGACCGCGATCCGCAGAAAGCCCGCCGCCACCTGTTCCGGCGCCGGGACGGAACTGCCGGTGGCGGCGGCGATATCGGCGGCCAGTTGGACGAAACGGCGGCGGACCACCTCCCCGTCGAGGGCCTCGTCGCCCCCGAGGCCGAAGACCGGCGGGAAGTGGGCGGCCTGGATCCGGCCGAGCAGCAGGTTGGCGTCGGTCACGGTCAACGGTCCGCCGCGGCGGTAGCTGGCCGGTCCGGGGTCGGCCCCGGCCGACTGCGGCCCGACTCGATAGCGGCTGCCGTCGAAATGGAGGATCGAGCCGCCGCCGGCGGCGACGGTGTGGATATGCATCATCGGCGCCCGCACCCTGACGCCGGCGACCATGGTCTCGAAACTGCGCTCGTAGTCGCCGGCGTAATGGGTGACATCGGTCGAGGTGCCGCCCATGTCGAAACCGATCAGGCGGCGGCAACCGGCCCCAAGCGCGGTCTGCACCATCCCCACCACCCCGCCGGCCGGCCCCGACAGCACCGCATCGCGGCCGCGGAAGCGGGCGGCGGCGGTCAGGCCGCCGTTCGACTGCATGAACTGCAGGCGGGGCGAGGCCCCGGCGGCGCCGAGCCGGGTCGCCACCCGGTCGACGTAGCGGCGCAGCAGCGGGGTCAGGTAGGCGTCGACGACGGTGGTGTCGCCGCGGGCCACCAGCTTGATCAGCGGACTGACCCGGTGGCTGACCGAGATGTGGGCGAAGCCGGCCGCCGCCGCCAGCGCGGCGGTCCGCTCCTCGTGCCGGGGATAACGGTAGCCGTGCAGCAGGACGATCGCCACCGCGGCGATGCCCTGGCGCCGAAAGCGCCGGAGATCCCGCTCCAGCCGCGGTTCGTCGAGGGGCTGGATGACGGTGCCGTCGGCGGCGACCCGCTCCCTCGCCTCGACCACGCCGGCATACAGCATCTCCGGCAGGACGATGCGGCGGGCGAAGATTTGGGGCCGGTCCTGATAGCCGATTTGCAGCGCGTCGCCGAAGCCCTCGGTGATCACCAGCAGGGTCGGCTCGCCGCGGCGTTCGAGCAGGGCGTTGGTGGCGACGGTGGTGCCCATCCGCACCTCGGCGATGCGCTCACAGGGGATGGGGGCGGCGGCATCCAGCCCCAGCAGCGTCCTGATGCCGTGGACGGTGGCATCCGCATACCGCTCCGGGCACTCGGAGAGGAATTTGCCGGTGGCGATCGTCCCGTCCGGGCGCCGGGCGACGACATCGGTGAAGGTGCCGCCGCGATCGATCCAGAACCGCCACTGCCGTTCCGCCGTTGTCTGCATGCTGTTTGATCCGATAACCTTGTCTTGCCAATCGGCAGGCGGTACTGTACTTTGCCGCCGTTGTGCTTAACGTTTACGCCGTGGCGGAAAACATCCCGCTGTGGTACATTGGCGGAGGATTGTACTCCACCCCGAGCCGACTTGCCCGTCTATTTCCCGGCCGGCCGTGACCGTCACCGGCCGGATGAACCAACCCGATATATCCGTCAGGATTTGCACCATGAGTAACCGCAAGATTTTAGAATATCCGGCCCCGGTGCTCCGCCAGCAGACCAGGGCCGTCACCGCCTTCGACGACCAGCTGCAGCGGCTGGTCGAGGACATGGCCGAAACGATGTACGCCGCGCCGGGTATCGGCCTGGCCGCCCCGCAGATCGGCGAATCGCTGAAGCTGATCGTGGTCGACATGACCAAAGAGAAGGGGGGGGAACGCGACTATATGGCCATGGTCAACCCCGAGATCACCGTCAAGGAAGGCCACCAGCTTGACGAGGAAGGGTGCCTCAGCGTCCCCGGCCTGACCTCGAAGGTCAAACGCTTCCGCAAGATCGCCGTCAGCTACCAGGACCTCGCCGGCAACCGCCACCAGCTGGAGACCGAGAACCGTTTCGCCGTCGTCCTCCAGCACGAGATCGACCACATCAACGGCATCCTCTTCCTCGATCACCTGAGCCCGCTGAAACGGGCCCTGTACAAGAAGAAGGTGAAAAAATGGCACGCCGAGGACCAGACCTGAAATGACCATGACGCCGCCGCTCCGGATCATCTTCATGGGTACTCCCGATTTCGCCGTCGCCAGCCTGCAGGCGCTGCTGGCCGGCCCGGATGAGGTCGTCGCCGTCATCAGCCAGCCGGATAAGCCGAAGGGGCGGGGCAAGAAACTGAGCCCGACGCCGGTCAAAACCCTGGCCGCGGCGCACGGCATCCCGGTGCTGCAGCCGCTGAAGATCCGCACCGAGGCCTTCCGCGACGAACTCCTCGCCTTCCGTCCCGATCTCGTCGTCGTCGCCGCCTACGGCCGCATCCTGCCGCCTTCTCTGCTCCACCTCGCTCCCTTCGGGGCGATCAACGTCCATGGCTCGCTGCTGCCCCGACACCGGGGCGCGGCCCCGGTCCAGTGGGCGATCATCACCGGCGACCGGGAGGTCGGGGTAACGATCATCCAGATGGACGAGGGGATGGACACCGGTGACATCCTGCTCGCCGACGCCATGGAGGCCGACCCCGACGAGACCGCCGGCAGCCTGTTCGTCAAGCTGGCCGAGCTCGGCGGCCGCACCCTGCGACGGGCCATCGACCGGCTCAAGACCGGCGACCTGCCGCCGACCCCCCAGGACCACAGCCGCGCCACCGCCGCGCCGATGCTGAAAAAAGAAGACGGCATCATCGACTGGAGCCTGCCCGCCGAGCGGCTGCACTGCCTGATCCGCGGCCTCGACCCCTGGCCCGCCGCCGCCTGCCGGATCGGCGGCCAGCGCTGCAACCTGTTCTCGCCCGAGGTCATCCACAAGGACAGCGCGGCGGCCCCGGGGACCCTCGTCGCCGCCGACAGGGAGGGACTGCTGATCGCCACCGGCTACAACCTGCTGCTGATCAGGGAGATCCAGCCGGAAGGCCGCAAACGGATGGCCGTCTCGGCCTTTCTCTGCGGCCATCCGCTCGCCGTCGGCACGCTCCTTGCGTCCTGAGCGGCGGCCCGCCATGCCCCCGACCGCGACCATCGCCTACCTCGACTGTTTCGCCGGCATCAGCGGCGACATGGTGCTCGCCGCCCTGATCGACGCCGGCCTGCCGCCCGCCGTCCTACGCCGGGGCGTGGACCGGCTGGGCCTCGGCCCCGTCGCCCTCGACATCCAGACGACACGGCAGCAGGGCCTGCGCGCCACCCGGGTCGAGGTCAGCGGCGGCGGCGAGCAACCGCTGCGCACCCTGCCCGATCTCCTCGCCATCCTCGAGCGCAGCGGCCTGGCCGAGGAGATCACTGCCCCGGCCGGCCGGGTCTTCCGCCTGCTGGCCGAGGCCGAGGCCAAGGTCCACGGGGTGTCGGTCGACGCGGTCCATTTCCACGAGATCGGTGCCGTCGACACCATCGTCGATGTGGTCGGGGCGGTAATCGGCCTCCACCATCTCGGGATTCGCGAACTGGTCTGCTCCCCCGTCCCCTTGGGTCACGGCACGGTCGACTGCGCTCACGGCCGCCTGCCGCTGCCGGCCCCGGCAGTGTGCGAACTGCTGCGGCAGGTGCCGGTCTACGGCATCGATTGCGCCACCGAAACGGTGACCCCGACCGGGGCCGCCCTGCTCAAGGCCCTGGCCACCGGTTTCGGGCCGCTGCCGCCGATGACCATCGCCGCCACCGGCTGCGGCGCCGGCAGCCGGGACCTCTCCGGTGGCCGCCCCAACCTGCTGCGGCTGATCGTCGGCACATCGCGACCGGCGGCGGAAGCGCAGCGGGTGGAGATCATCGAGACCAACCTCGACGACTGGAGTCCCGAAGGCTTTCCCTACCTCAGCGAGCTGCTGCTGGCCCGCGGCGCCCTCGATGTCAACATCGCCCCGATCCAGATGAAGAAGGGCCGTCCGGCCTTCCGTCTCCAGGTCATCTGCGATCCCGCCCACGGGGAGGGGATCAAGACCGCCATCCTCTCCGAGACCACCGCCATCGGCCTGCGCTTCCGGACGGAGGAGCGGCTGACCCTGGCGCGCGAGCCGGTCGCGGTCGTCACCCGCTGGGGGACCGTCGCCGCCAAACGGGTGATCCGTCCCTCCGGCCCGGTGATCTGCCCGGAATACGAGGAATGCCGCCGGATCGCAACCGAACACCGGGTGCCGCTGCCGGAGGTCTACCGCGCGGTGATCAAGGCAGGGGAGGAACAGCCGCGATGAACCGGCTGATCATGATCGTGGCCACCGGCGGCTACGTCGGCCTGCTGCCGAAGGCCCCCGGTACCTGGGGCTCGCTGGCCGCCCTGCTCCCCTGGCTGCTGGTCAAAGACCTGGCGCTCGCGCCGTACCTCGCGGTCCTGGCGGTGATCTTCATCGCCGGTTTCTTCGCCGCCGGCTCGGCCGAAAAGATCCTCGACCGCCCCGACGCCGGCGCCATCGTCATCGACGAGATCCTCGGCATGTTCATCACCCTGACGGTGGCCCCGGATCATCCCGCCGCCTGGTTCCTCGGCTTCATTCTGTTCCGTCTCTTCGATATCGCCAAACCCTTTCCGGTCTCGTGGTTCGACCGGCGGATCCACGGCGGCATCGGCATCATGATGGATGACGTCGTCGCCGGCGGCTATGCCCTGGTGGCGCTGCAACTGAGCTGGCTGCTGCTCGGCCGGCTGTTCACCTGAACACCGAGATGTCCGGTTACGCCAGGGCCATCGCCCTCGTTCTGGCCATGACCCTGCTGCTCGGCGGCTGCAGCACCCCGATCGGGGTGAGGCGGCTCGATCCCCGCGAGGCCTACCGCAGCAGCACCGCCAGCCCGCTCGGCGGCGACGGCGCCGGTTCCTCAACGGTCGTCATCCTCCATCGCTTCAACCTCACCGCAGAGTACCAGACCGATCCGGCGGCGGCCATCCGCACCCTCCACGCCAGGACCCTGGAAGACAAACGGCGGGACATCGTCTTCGCCCTCGCCGAGTTGACCTACATCGAGGCCGAGCGCCTGACGCGCAGCGGCGACGCCGCCGAGCGGCACCGGGCCCCGGACTGCTTCCTCCTCGCCGCCGTCTACGCCTATTACGCCATCCTCAAACCCGATCTGCAACCGGCCCCCAGCCTCTTTGACCGCCGCCTTCAGGCCGCCATCGACCTCTACAACCTGTCGCTGTGGCAGGGGCTGAAAACCGGCGAGGAAGGCGGGATCGAACTGAAGCACGGGATCCGGCGGCTGCCGGTGGGCGGCATCGAGATCAAGGTCGACCACCACCGCCTCCCCTGGGACTTCAGCCAGTTCACCCGCTTTGAGGCGGCCGACGGCTATGCCATTCGCGGCCTGAGCGTCCGCAACCGGAGCGACGGCCTCGGCGTGCCGCTGATCGCCGTACGGCGCTCGGCCAGTGAAAACCTCTTCGGCAGTCAGGCGATCCCGACAACCGCCTTCCTGCGCCTGGAAGACGACCTGGCCCGACTCGGCAACGGTGCCATGCGGGCCACGCTGGAACTGCACTCGGCCTACGACAACGACACGGTCGCCGTCGACGGCCAGGAGGTGCCGCTGGAAAAGGACACCAGCATCACCACCGCCTACAAGCTGGCCGAGGAGGAGATATGGTCGTTCGGGATCGATGCCTTTCTCGGCCGGTTGCAGGACGTCCCGAGCCGGCTGTATCGCTTCCAGCCCTACGAGCCGGACCGCATCCCGGTGATCTTCGTCCACGGCACGATGAGCAGCCCGGTATGGTGGGCGGAGATGATCAACACCCTGAGCGGCGATCCGGTCCTCGGCCGCCGCTACCAGTTCTGGTACTTCTTCTACAACAGCAGCCGCCTGATCACCGTCTCCGCCCTCGACCTGCGTCGGGCGATCGCGGCCAACATCGCCAGATTCGACCCCGGCCGGAACTCGGCGGCGATGCAGCGGATGGTCGTCATTGGCCACAGTCAGGGCGGCCTGCTCGCCAAGCTGACGGCGGTCGATACCGGCGACCGGCTGGTGGCGGCAACGATCGCCGGGAAAATCGAGGATCTGAGAACCAGCAATGAAAACAAGGAGATGATCAGGGATAATATGGTCATCACGCCGCTGCCCGCGGTCAAACGGCTGATCTTCATCTCGACGCCGCACCGGGGCAGCTACCTGAGCCTGAACTTCGCCCGCAACCTCGTGCACCGGGTGATCACCCTGCCGGTCGGCCTGGTCAAAGGACTGGGCCGGATCTACGGTTTTCTCTCCGACAACGTCCGCCATCACTGGCAGGGCAAGATCCCCACCAGCGTCGACACGATGTCACCCACCGATCCGCTGCTGCAGGCCATCGCCGCGACGCCGCTGGCACCCGGGGTCAAGGGGCACTCGATCATCGCCATCGACGATCCCGGGATCCAGCCGCCCGCCGGCGACGACGGGGTGGTGACCTACCGCAGCGCCCATCTCGACGGCATGGAATCGGAATTCATCGTCCGCTCCGGCCACAGCTGCCAGGAGCGGCCGGAGACCATCGAAGAAGTGCGGCGGATCCTGCTCGAACATCTGGAAGAGCGCTGAATTCTATCGCCGACTACTCCTGCAGGAAAAACCGAACCGGCACCCGGATCCTCGCGGTCACCGCTCGACCGCCGCGCCGTTCCGGCGTGAACACCCAGCGGCGCACCGTCTTCATCGCCACCCGGTCAAGCAGGTCATGACTGCTGCTCTCGCTCAGCCGGACATCCCCGACCGAACCGTCTACCAGGACGGTGACATCCAGCACGACCCTCCCCTGCCAGCCGCGGCGGCGGGCCAGATGCGGATATTCCGGCGATGGATTATCCTCGTAACAGGGGCGGGCCGCAACCACAGTCTCTGGACCGGAAACGGTCTCAGCGGCAGAGACCACGGCCGGCCGGCTGCCTGTTTCGGGCTTGGCCCCACCGCCGTCAACCGCCGCGACCGTCGCTGCGATCTGCTGCGGGGGCGACGGCCGGGACCGTTGCCTGACCTTGCGATGCTGATCTGCGGTCAGCACCACGACCGGTTCCTGCCGCGCCACATTTTCTTCTAGTGCTGCCTGCGCCGCCTCCGCTGGCCTTCCCGCGCCCGGTTGTCCCTGCCGATGCGCATCAGCCCCACTGTGCACGTCAGACACCATTTCGACCAGGGACATCATTGCTTCCGCCTCGGGCGTGACATTCTCCCCGCCGTCCATCCGCGCAACCAGCAACAGCCCAAGAACGGCCAGGTGCACGATGACGGCCAGGCCGATCGGAACAACTGCCCTCTGCCTTTGCTGCACGCCCGGCACAACCATCACCGCCTCGGCGACAGCAGGTCCCGGCCCGCCAGTTCCGGGTGAATGAGACCGACAAGCAGCGACAGCCCCTCGATGAAGGTTTCCGGCGTTGGGCTGCAGATCAGGTCGGCATCGATTAGCAGCACCGGGGGGGCATCCCGGCCTGCCGCTGCGAACAGTTCCTTCCACCGCCGCTGCTCCCGCAGAGCGATTCCTTCCTGGCTTCCCATCATCGCCACAATGATCAGGTCCGGTCTGGCCGCCATCACCATTTCCTCGGAATACCGGCCAGACGCTGCCCCGGCCGCGACGTTGCAGCCGCCGGCCAGTTCGATGAAATCATGGGTGAAAGAAGAACCGGTGGCGATGAAAAGCGGCTGGGCACCGATCTGCAGCAGCACCTTCGGTCTGGTACGACCGGCGACGGCGGTGCCGACGGCCTGCAAACGGGCATCAACCAGATCAAGGATGTCTGCCGCCCGCCTCTGGCTGCCCAGCATTTCACCGATGGCCGCAAACTGTTCCCTGATCTCGGCAAACGAACGCGGCTCGCGGAACTGCTCGACCCGGATGCCGAGTCGACGCAGCCCCGCGATCTGCTGAGACTGGGTCAGGCCGGTCGCCAGTACCAGGTCGGGACGGAGACTGAAGATATGTTCGACATCGATTTCCAGCACCGTGCCGATCTTCTCCTTCCGTCGCGCTTCCGGCGGCCAGCGGCAGAACTCGGTGTTGGCGACCAGGCGATCCCCGGCGCCAAGCAGGTAGACGATCTTGGTATGCTTCGGCCCCAGTGCAACGATACGCTGTGGAATCTCCCCGGCCAGGGATGAAGCGGCAGGAAGCAGGAAGAAAAGCAGCAGGACCGAAACCGCCGTTTGCCTCCAGGGACATCGATTCAGTAGCGCCATTGCAACCCCAGATAGAAGGTTTGCCCGGGCATCGGATAACCGTTGACGTAGGCATAGTCCTCGTCGAAAACGTTGGCGACAGTTCCCCGCAGCAGCAGGTCGCCGAACTGCAGCGATATCAGCGGATACCTGAGGCTGATATTGGTGACTGTGAAGCCGTCGAGCTCGACGATCGGGGCCGGATACATGCCCGACTGCCAGTTCTCGATATCCTGCGGCCCGCAGTAGGTGACCGCAACATGAAAGGATGTGCCCGCCGCCGATGCAACCTCGAGACCGGCGGCGATGGTCGTGCCGCTGACATAGAGCAGATCCCCGCCGCTCGATTCATCCCGCAGTTCGGTCAGCCAGGTCAGATCGACGGATGGCCTGACCTCCCAGCTCCAGTCGAACAGCTCGCCGATGTCATACCCAGCGGACAATTCGACACCTTCAATGCTGGCCTCGCCGAGATTCTTCCAACTGGATGAGCCGTCGGCCAGCATGGTCGTGACGATCTTGTCCTCGAAACGTGAAGAAAATCCAGTCAAGGAAGCAGTCAGACCGCCGCGTTCATAGTCTATCCCTGCCTCCCAGGTGCCGCTCTCCTCCGGCTTGAGATCGGGATTGCCGACCGTCCGGTGGCCGAAGGAATGCATGTCGATGGCCAGCTGGTTGGCGGATGGCATGACGAAGGCCCGGGCATACTGGGTCCGCAATTTCAGCGTTTCGGAGACCGGCCAGGCGACGCCGACCTGCGGGGTGAGATGACTGTCGGAGGCCTCGTCGCCCTGTCCGTCATCGACCTCCACGCGGTACCAGTCGTGACGAATGCCGCCGGTGAGGATCAATTGATCCGAAAACAGGGTATACTTGCCAAGGGCGAACAGGGCCGGGTTGACGTAGCCAGTTTCCTGCGGCGACCAGGTGTTCTCCACCTGATAATCCACCCAGTCGAAACCGGCGGTGACATCGGCATCGCCGAGGAAGACGCTGATCTGTGCCTGGCCCCCAAGCTGATCAGTGGTATTGCCGGAGGGTGTGCCGCTATCCCAGCCGTCGGGATCGGATGCCGGCGGATCATACCAGCTATTCTCGTCGCGACCGGCAAAACTGCGAAGCAGCCACTGCACATGGCCTGACCGGCTCCGCCCTTCATAGACGCCATCGACCGAGATGTTGGACTTATCGGTGAAGTCGTCGAAATCATTGGCGGCGAAATATCCCGGACTGCCGGCCTCATCAGCGTCGAAGGCGGTGACGACAAGACCCAACCGATGCCCGTCTTGAACCTCGTAGCCGAGGTTGGTGCTGAGACCGGTCTCACTTTCAAATCCGGTGTTCCGGTAGCGCCGGCCACTGCCGGTTTCGTAATCCCCGGCAATCCGGCGGACTACCGATCCGGAGAAGTCGACTGCACCCCGCTTTGCCGTCCCTTCGACCACGGCCTGGCCGCGCCCGGCGTTGCCGCCGCCGGCCTCGACGGCCAGGGAACTGCCGGTTCCCCGGCGGGTGATGATGTTGACGACGCCGCCCATCCCCCCCGAGCCGTACTGCACCGCGCCGGGGCCGCGGATGATCTCGATCCGCTCGACATTTTCGGTCGGCAGTTTGGCGACGTTGCCGGTTCCGGCCCGCCGGCCGTCGAGCAGGACCAGGACATGCCCCTGCAGGTCGTTGCCATGAGTATCGGTGCGGAAACCGCGGATACCGATAGCGGTCAGGCTACCGGGATATTTCTGGATATGACCGACCCCTTTCTCGACCAGGATATCACCGACCGTACGGCCAGGGGCCTGGGTAATCTCCTCGCGGGAGATGACGGTGATATTGCCCGTGACCTCGCGCTTCTTCTCCTCCACGCGCGACGCGGAAACGACGACCTCCTCCATCACCGCGCCGTCATCCCCTTGGGCCACAGCCTGCATTCCCGGGCACATTGCGGCGGCCAGCACCAACCCAGCCACCATCGGCTTCTTTATGTAACCTTTTTGCTGCATCTGCATCTCCTCCATCGCCATGCGACGGAAGTCGGCAGGAGCCTGTCAGGAAAGAAGGAAAGGAGGGAGGGAGGCCAGGCGTTTGCGCACCACCCGCCGCGGTCCTCTGCTCTGCCTGCCCGGCACCAGCACGTTCCGCCGCGGTCCGGGATCGTCGACAAAAAAAAAATCCCGGACCAAAATTTGATCCGGGAGTCCCTGTTTTCCACAGATAGTCATGAAGCGCCCTGGTCCACGAGGCGGTTTTGTCTTCTTTCAGGCAGGTCTTCTGACTTCTGGTTCACCCTACTTGCCGCGCCTTCCCGACCTTTCGGCCAGTGGCTCTGTGCGGCGTTCGTCCCCAGTTACAGCGGCGGGTCCGTCTCCGGTTCACACGGAGTTCCCTCTTCATCCATTGCTGGAACCTGAAAAATATCTGTCTGAGATGTACCGCACTTTATGTGGCCCGTCAAGGATGTCAGGCAGGAAATGACTTAATCGGGGAAACCCGCCTACATCCCGAGCTCCTGCTCGAGCCTGGAGACCTCTTCGGCCAGCCGCCGCCGTTCCTCCTCCGACAGGTCAGGCCGGGTCAGTTTCCGCCGCAGGGCGAGGAGGATCATTTCCTGGCGGTACTCGGTGCAGGTGTAGACGAAAGGGGGAGCGGTACTGTCGATCATGTCCGGTCGGTCTCCATGGTCGGCCTCAGGCCAGCACCTCGCTGATCCTGGCCGCCAGATCTTTCCTGGTGAAGGGTTTCTGCAGGAAATGGACCCCCTCGTCGAGGACCCCGTGATGGGCGATGACGTCGGCGGTATAGCCGGACATGTAAATTACCCTGAGATCGGGGTGGATGGCAAGGATCTCCTGCGTCAGCTGCCTGCCGTTCATCTGCGGCAGGATCACATCGGTGAGCAGCAGGGCGATCCGGCCATCGTGGTGCCGGGCGATCTCGATCCCCTCCCGGGGGGTCGCCGCCATCAGCACCGTGAAGCCCAACCGCTGCAGCATCGCCGTACAGATCTTCAGGGTAGCGGGATCGTCCTCGACCAGCAGGGCGGTCTCGCCCCCGCCGGTTCCGATGGTTGCCGGCCCGGCCTCCGTCTCCTGGAGCGCCTCGACCCCGACCAGGGGAAGGAAGATGCTGAAGGTTGTCCCGGCGCCCGGGGCGCTGTCGACGTCGATGCAACCATGGTTCTGCTGGACGATGCCGTAGACGGTCGCCAGTCCGAGTCCGGTGCCGCGCTCCCCCTTGGTGGAGAAAAACGGTTCGAAAATCTTGTCGACCACGTCCCCGGCCATGCCGCAGCCGTTGTCACGTACCGTCAGCACCGCGTACTCCCCCGGGGCGATCCCGACCCTGGCCGCGCAATCCGCCGCATCCAGGGAGACCTTGTGCGTCGCGATGTCGATCCGGCCGGTATCGACGATGGCGTCGCGGGCATTGACGCAGAGGTTGGCGAGGATCTGATCGATCTGGGCCGGATCGATCCTGATCAGCAGCCGCTCCCCGGCCGGCACCCAGACAAGCTCGATGTCCTCGCCGATCAACCGCCCCAGCATCTTCAACATTCCCTCGATGACCTCGTTCAGTTCGAGGACCACCGGCAGGACGATCTGTTTGCGGGAGAAGGTCAGCAGTTGCCGGATGATGCCGGTCGAGCGCAGGGCGGCATCGTAAATCACCTTGAGGTCGGCCTGCAGCCGGTGCTCCGGTTCCAGGTCAGACATCGCAATCTCCGCATGGCCGATGATCACCGACAGGATATTGTTGAAATCGTGCGCCACTCCGCCGGCCAGCCGGCCGATCGATTCCATCTTCTGCGCCTGCACCAGCTGTTGCTGCAGGCGGTGCTGCTCGTCATCGGCCTTTTTCCGCCCGGTGATGTCCTGGACCGTGCCCTTGAGGCACAGGACCCGGCCGTCGGCAGCGCGTTCGGCGACCCCCCGGGCGGTGATCCACCGCCGGGTCCCGTCCTGCCGGATGACCTCGGCATCGCAGGCATAGTCTTTGCCCTCGGCCAGACCCGCCTCGACCGCGGCACTCAGCCGGGCCCAGCTCTCGGGGGTGAAGTACCGTCGGACCTCCGGGTACGCGGCCGGCGGCAGGGCCGGATCCCGGCCGTAGATATGATAGACCTCCTCCGACCAGCTGTGGTCGCCGGTCTGCAGATCCCATGACCAGTTGCCGACCTCGGCGAGACGCTGCGCCTCCTTCAGGGCCATCTCGCTCCTGTGGAGGACATCCTGGACCTTGATCCGTTCGTCGATCTGGGCCTGCAGCCGGCGTTTTTCCTGGCGGCCGGCCCAGATTGCGCTGAGCGCCAGGATCAATCCCACGGTGAGGGCCGAGGCGATCACCCCGCCGACAAACACGACCAGCCGGGCCCTGATGAACGGGGTCTTGACCGAGGCCGCCGGGACCATCAGATGGACCCGCCAGCCGCTGGTGGGGATCTCCAGCGGTCGGGCATGGAGCATACCGCCCACCGCCGTATGACTGATGTCACTGGCAGTGGTCAATCCAGGCGGCAGCGGTTGGCCGGTGGTGACGGCAACGCCGGGGGAGGCGGCAATGACGATGCCGTCACTGCCGGCGATGACATACCTCCGTCCTCTGGCCTCACCGGTGCCCTCCAGAGCCGAGAGAAAAAACCGCGGATCGATCGGGACGACCAGCGTATACTGCATCCGCTCGGCACGGAGGACCGGGACAAAGCCGTGCGAGAGATCACCGACCACGGCGCGCCCGGTCTCCCACACCCTTGCCAGCGAGCGCCGGTCACGGACGGGATCGAGCGGCTGACCGGGAGGTATGCGCAGATTGAAGAGCTGGCGGTGAGCGTCGGTCAGGATGACGGTGCGCCACTCCGGATGCTTGTCCTTCAACCTCTGGGCGCTGATCCGGAACAGGTCGAAATCGCCGGCGTCGAGTGACCGGGCGATTGCCAGTCCCTCCAGCAGACCGATCTGCTGCTGCAGGGTGCGGTCAAGGCTGTGGGCGGCACTGGCGGCCGACTCGTTGATCAGCTGGTTGATCGCCGATTCCTGCTGATCGGTGAAGATGACGAACATCCAGACGGCAAACAAGGCCAGGGGCAGAACGCCGGACAGAATCCAGAAAATCCGTTGACCGATCAGTCTATCCAGAATCTGCATAGGCAGCTGAAGACACCGGGGTTGATCCAGCGACACAGGTGCGGGGTCGAACGGTAGACCCGTAAGGAATCACCGGCAGCAGGCGGATCCGGCACCAGCCGGTTCGTGACCTGACATATTGTCTGAGTGTATAGCCGGCGGGAAAAAGTTGCAACCGTTGCCCGGTTTTTTTCATATTCGCCGGCCGGCACCAAAAACAGAACCGGCAGGACATGCCCAGTCCTGCCGGTTTTCCGGGTGTGATCGAGCAGGCAGTCTCGCTCAGATCTTGTCGGCCTTTTCGAGCATCGACACCGCAAGTCTATAGGAAACGAAGATCAGGGCGACCCAACCGCCAAGCAACAGTGCTGTCATATGATTCTCCTTGCTATTGGGATTTATCCATACAGGGCCGGATCAGTACGCCTTCCGGCCCTCGATATCCTCCGTCGAGATCCGCCTCGCATCCATCTGCCACCAGACCCAGGCGATATAGGCGAGCACCAGCGGAATGACGAGGGCGACATAGGTCATCACCGTCAGGGTGTAGTGGCTCGACGAGGCGTTGTAGATCGTCAGGCTCGACTGCAGGTCGGCCTTCGACGGGTAAAAGGCGGTGTTGTTGTAGCCGGCGGTGAAAAACACCGCCAGGCCGACCAGCACCGTGCCCAGGCTGCCGAACCAGATGCCCCGGCCGCCCTTGAGGAGGCTGGTCGACACCACGCCCCAGACCACGAGGACCAGGCCGAGCAGCAGCAGGCCCAGCACCAGCGGCATGGCGAGGAGATTGGCGAGGTACTTGCCGGCGACCAGCGACACCACCCCGGCCTGGTCGAAACCGAAACCGTCCATCAGCAGCAGGCTGACCAGGACATAGAGGAGGAACGGCAGGGCGCAGACCAGGTTGACCAGGCAGGCCCGGCGCATCTTGGCCTCGAATTGGGGCCGGCCGCTGAAATCGATGCTGCCGACCAGGTACATCGCCCCGAGGACCCGGGCGTTGAAGACCAGAAAGAGTCCGAGCGAGAGATTGAAGAGGGAGAAGGCCGCTTCCAGCCCCCGCAGCGGGTGGGTCCAGTGCACCTGGTTGTAGTCGTTGAGGGTGAAGTTCGAGCCGGTGAAAAAGGTGCCGACCGCGGCGCCGATCAGCAGGATGCCGACCGAGCCGTTGATGAACAGAAACAGTTCGTAGACCTTCGATCCAAGCAGGTTGTCCGGTTTGGTGCGGTACTCGTAGCTCACCGCCTGGACGATGAAGGTGAACAGGATCAGGATCCACACCCAGTAGGCCCCGCCGAAACTGGTGGCGTAGAACTTGGGGAAGGCGGCGAACAGGGCCCCGCCGAACAGGACCAAGGTGGTGAAGGTCAACTCCCATTTGCGGCCGAGCGAATTGATGATCAGCGATTTTTCCTCCTCGTCGGCGCTGACCTGCCACAGCAGGGTCTGCCCGCCCTGAACGAAGGTGAGGAAGAGAAAGAGCGAGCCGACCACACTCGCCAGCAGCCACCAGATCTGCTGCAGGGTTGCAGTATCAAGATTCCCGATCATATCACAGGCCCTCCGGTCCGATTGAAATCTGTTTCAGCATGATTTTGATCTCGGCGGCGAGCAGCAGGGTGAAGACCGCCAGGAACATGAAGAAGGTTGTCTGGACGCTGCCGGTGGCGATGTCGGTCGTCGCCACATTGACCGGCAGCAGGCCCTGGATCGCCCACGGCTGCCGCCCGACCTCGGCGACGACCCAGCCGCTCTGGGAGGCGATCATCGCCAGGAAGAACGAGGCGACGCCGAGCAGCAGCAGGCCCCGCTTGCCGGCCAGGGTGTCCTTAACCGAAAAAACCAGGAAGAGCAGGAAGACGAGGAGAAAGAATGTTCCGAAAAACACCATGATATGAAAGGCGTAGAAGGTCGTGGCCACCGATGGGACGGTCTGCTCGGGGCTTTCCAGATAGCCGTAACCGAGGGAATCCATGTTGGTGTTGAACCGGGCCAGGGCGACCTCGGCGGCCGCGGCGTCACCGGCCTTTTTCGCCGTCTTGTAGGCGGCGAGGTCGCTGATCGCCACCTTGCCCTGCTCCATCCTGGCGGCGACACTGACGATGCCCTCCTGTTCGTTGCCATACACCAGATCGTTGATGCCGGGGACGAAGGATCCGGATTCACGGTTGGCCAGCAACGACAGGAGCCCGGGGATCTTGAGCTCGAAGAGGAAGGGTGCCTGCTGATCGCCGGGCCTTTTGGCGGGGTTGAGGACCCCGAGAGCGACGATGGCGGCGTTCTTTTCGCCATCATAGAGCCCTTCGTAGGCGGCGAGTTTCATCGGCTGGGTGGAGGCGTTGCTGTAGGCCGACTCGTCACCGGTCCAGGCGGCATAGGTGGCCGACAGCAGCCCGAAGATCGAGGCGACGATGATCGATTTCTTGGCCATCTCGACATGGCGGCCCTTGATCAGGTACCAGGACGATACGGCAATGACGAAGAAGGAGCCGACGATGAAGCTCGAACTGGTGGTGTGGGTGAACTTGGCCATCGCCACCGGCGAGAACAGGACGGCCCAGAAATTCTCCATCTCGAAGCGGACGGTATCGGGGTTGAAGGCCATGCCGACCGGGTGCTGCATCCACCCGTTGGCGACCAGAATCCACAGGGCCGAGAGGTTGGAGCCGACCGCCACCATCCAGGTGGAAAAGAGATGGAAGCCCTTCGACACCCGATCCCAGCCGAAGAACATCACGGCGAAGAAGGTCGCCTCGAGAAAGAAGGCGACGATACCCTCGATCGCGAGCGGCGCCCCGAAGATGTCGCCGACCATCCAGGAGTAGTTCGACCAGTTGGTGCCGAACTCGAATTCGAGGATGATGCCGGTGGCGACCCCGATCGCGAAGTTGATGCCGAACAGCGTCATCCAGAATTTGGTCAGGTTTTTCCACTCCTCCCGGCCGGTGCGGACATAGATCGTCTCGTAGAAGGCACAGAGAAACGACAGGCCGAGTGTCAGCGGCACGAACAACCAGTGGTACATGGCCGTCAGCGCGAATTGCGCCCTGGCCCAGTCCACCATCTGCAGATCAAACATACACCTCCCCTCCTCTAGTGAGTGTTTTCCGCCGGCCCGGTGATCCGTTCGAGCACATGGTCGGCGCGCTCTTCCTCGGTCGAAAAATTGCTGCCGAGATAATCCTGGAAAAAGAAGAGCTTGAGAATCGCGAACATGACAAAAAGTTTGATCAGGATAATCTTCCACAGGGTCCGGCCGACGGTCATCGACCGGAAACCGTCACGATAGAATCGATAAAGACCTGCGATGGACATGTTGATGACCGCCCTGTGTTGACGTTCCCGAGCCGCAGGGTCGATGGATCGGTCCCGTATGGCCTTGATTCACCTGCGCTGATCAGCTCCTGTAAACCACGTTACAAGATGTATATCGCGTTCTTGGATCGAAATCAAGAATAATGAGAATTATTCGCATGAAAATTCTTCCGCCACAGGCTCCTGGCCCTATCCGTGAGCACCGATTCCATATTCATATCATCGATAACTCATGATAAAAACCATATCCCCCACGTCTTCTTCAAGACTTCAATTTATCAGGCACTTAATTTGCGTGAATGTGTGAAAGAATGTTGATCAGGAGATGACCATGCCGGCCGGCAATCATATTGTCGACATCACCCTCCGCGAAGGGGAACGGAGGCCGGGGGTGGCCTTTTCCCTGGACAAGCCATCCCCAGTTCGCTCTGTTGCTGTGGTGCCGCTGTCGTCGGGAGGATATCGCCTGGGGCCGCCGCTGTGTGAGAGATGCAATCGCCGCCGCCGTTGCTGCCGGCATGAAGGTCGCTGTCGGGTTCGAGGATGCGATGCGCGCCGAGCCCTCGTTCCTCCGGGAGATGGCGATGCTGGTCGAACGGGCCGAATGGGCCCGCCCGGAAGAGATTATCGGCCATATCGGACTCGTCCGTGGCGATTCCAGGCAGCATCCGGATCGCCTGAGGCCGTTGGCGGTGTTTGTCGCGGCCCGGACAAAGCTTGATATCGACCCTCGCCGTCCGGTCGTCGGCACCGCCATCTTCACCTGCGAAACCGGTCTCCACCTCCAGGGACTGCAGGAAAATCCGGCGACCTATGAGCCGTACCCGCCGGAATCGGTCGGGGCCGAACGCAGGCTCCTTTTCGGTGCCAAGTGCGGGCGCAAGGCTCTGCAGCAAAGACTTGCCGGCATCGGCAGATATCCGGATACCGATCGGCTCGACCACGCCATCGCCGTCATCAGGTGCCGTTCACGCTCACTCCGGGCTCCATTGTCGGACAGCGATCTGAACGCCGCCCTGTCATAGAAGAGTGAGACAGGCGTTGGAGCGAAAAACAGGATCCTGTTCCATTCAGTAGGCATCGAAACGGGATAGATTGTATTTCCTGATCCGGTAGCCCATCTGCCGCTGGGTCAGGCCAAGTTCCCGGGCGGCCCGGACCTGGACCCAGCCGTGGCGCCGCAGGGCCAGTTCGATCTCCGCCCGTTCGATATCCTGCAGGGACCTTCTCCCTTTTTTCTCGGCGGGAATCGAAACGGATTCGAACATCGGCAAGGCCGAGGGGCCGGCATTCGTGGCGCCGCCGGGCGCCACGAGCTCCACCGGGAGATCCGCCAGGGTCAGGCGCTCCCCTTCGGCGAGGATCACCATCCGCTCCACCAGGTTCTGCATTTCCCGAACATTGCCGGGCCACCGGTAGTCGACGAGAAAATCCAGCAATTCGGAGGTCAGCTTGATGTTGCGACCGTTACGCTGGTTGCTCTTCTGCAGAAAATGATTGAGCAGCAGCGGGATATCCTCCCGGCGGTCACGCAGCGGTGGCAGATGGATCGGCACCACGTTCAGGCGGTAATAGAGGTCGGCGCGGAATCTGCCGGCGGCGGCCGCCTGTTCAAGGCTGACGTTGGTGGCGGCGATGATCCGGACATCGACGGAAAAGGTCCTGGTGCCGCCGATCCGCTCGAACTGTTTCTCCTGCAGTACCCGCAGCATTTTCGCCTGCAGGGACAGGGGCATTTCACCGATCTCGTCGAGGAAGATGACACCGTTGTCGGCCAGCTCGAATCGTCCCTGGCGAGTGGCATGGGCGCCGGTGAAGGCCCCCCGTTCGTGACCGAAGAGTTCGCTCTCGAGCAGGGTCTCGGGCAGGGCGGCACAGTTGACCTTGATGAAGGGCTTGTCCTTGCGGTTGCCGGACTCGTGAAGAGCCCGGGCCACCAATTCCTTGCCGGTGCCCGATTCCCCGAGCAACAGGGCGGTGACGTCGCTCTGGGAGATCTTCTCGATGATGCCGTACACCTCCTGCATCGGCTTGGAATGGCCGATGATGAAGTGGCCGTCATGCATCCCGTGCAGTTTGGCTTTCAGCGAGCGGTTTTCCTCCTTCAGCCGCGCCTCCTTGCGCCGGATCTCTTCGTGCAGGCGCAGGAACTGGCCGATCAGGGTGGCCAGGACAGTGAGAAAACGAATGTCCTCCTCGAACGACACCTCCGGCCCGAACAGCCGGTCGACCGACAGTACCCCCACCGGCGCCCCTTCGACCAGGATCGGTACCCCGAGAAACGAGATTTTGGTCTTGGTCAATCGCGGCCTGGCCCCGGTCCGGTTGAGAAACAGCGGTTCACTGTGGATATCGGGAACGACGAAGGGGGAACGGCTCTGGAAGATCTGGCCGCAGACCCCCTCGTCGGGTTTATAGACCCCACGCATCTCCTCGGCCACCGACAGGCCGCAGGAGGCATGGATGGTCAAACGCTGGGTCTCCTCATCCATCAGCAGCAGGGTCGCCCGCTCCATCCGCATCGTGTCGTGCAGGACCTGGAGGATGCTGGTCAAGGTCGTCTCGAGATTGGCCGCCGTCCCGATAAGCCGGGTGATGCAGTGCAACGCCAGCAACTCCAGCCCTTCGGTCGTCGGTCGCTTGTTTTCGGTCAATACATCGCTCATCGTTTACCTCCCGCGATCCCGGGTATCCTCAACCCTGCGCTGCCTGGCGGGTTGCCTCCACCTCTTTTCCAATCCGGCATCGATCCCTTCGTCCATCTCTCTGCCAAACAACGAAGTTGCAATTTTCACACCACCACTGATCATCTGATTTTATTGCTGTCTTTATCTGCCGTTATCCTTTTCTCCAACGAATCTCCCCTGAGGACACAATGACAATATTGTCCTTTTTGATTGCATCAGATTACATTATTGTTTGTTTTTTGAAAACAACAAATGTTCCCGCTACAATCTTCCAGCCAGACGAACCCCTCTCCATCCACCCCGGATCACGACAGTCTATCTACCAAATTGTAGCGTCGGTACACTTTGGTGGTTGTTCGGTACATAACCCGAACGACCGTCTCACCGCCGGCGTTACCCCCAGGATGACCGCCTGAGATCATAACTTCTCTATTATACTTGATATATCTGTTTGATTGAGAATTGGCACGGCCCTTGCGATATCTTCGACACACGGAACACGTCTCCGATTCCAACGCAATCGAGAGACAGCGGCGACAGGACACGACCAAACGTCAAACAACTCATTCGGCACAAGGAGATGACCATGAGAAAGGTAGCAATCTACGGCAAAGGCGGAATCGGTAAATCGACAACAACCCAGAACACGGTTGCCGGACTGGCGGAGATGGGGAGGAAGATCATGGTCGTCGGCTGCGACCCGAAGGCCGATTCGACCCGGCTGCTGCTCGGCGGACTGGCCCAGAAATCGGTGCTCGACACCCTCAGGGAGGAAGGTGAGGACGTGGAACTCGAGGATATCAGGAAACCCGGTTACGGCAACACCTGGTGCGTCGAGTCCGGCGGTCCCGAACCCGGCGTCGGCTGTGCCGGCCGCGGCATCATCACCTCGATCAACATGCTCGAATCTCTCGGGGCCTATGAAGAATCCGAAGGCCTTGATTACGCCTTCTACGACGTCCTCGGCGACGTCGTCTGCGGCGGCTTCGCGATGCCGATCCGCGACGGCAAGGCCGAGGAAATCTACATCGTCTGCTCCGGTGAGATGATGGCGATGTATGCCGCCAACAATATCTGCAAGGGCATCATGAAGTTCGCCCAATCCGGACGCGTCCGTCTCGGCGGCCTGATCTGCAACTCGCGCAACGTCGATAACGAGAAGGAGATGATCGTCGAGCTGGCCAAGAAAATCGGCACCCAGATGATCTATTTCGTCCCCCGGAATAACGATGTGCAGCGGGCCGAGATCAACAGAAAAACGGTTATCGAGTGGAATCCCGCAGTCGAGCAGGCCGATGAATACCGGGGTCTGGCCAGAGCAATTGACGGCAACAGCAATTTTGTCATCCCCAAGCCGCTGGAGATCGAGGAACTCGAAAAGCTGCTGATGGACTTTGGTCTGATGCAAGCCTAGCAATCACCTATTCAAAGAAGGAGAACATTACAATGATGATCATGATCAGAGCCATTATCCGCCCGGAAAAGTCCGACGCCGTCCTCGCCGCCCTGATGGATGCCGGCTTCCCGGCGGTAACCAAGTACTCGGTGGCCGGGCGCGGCAAACAGCGCGGCATCAAGATCGGCGAAGTGACCTATGACGAGATTCCCAAGACCATGCTGGTATCCGTCGTCAACGCCGCCGACCGCGACTTCGTGATCGACACCATCATGAAGACGGCTCGAACCAGCAGCAAGGGGGCCTTCGGTGACGGCAAGATCTTCGTCTCCCCGGTCGAGGATGTCTACACCATCAGCTCCGGCGTCCGTGAGACCGCCGCCAGCGCCGAGGGGGTACCGGCATGAAGGAGATTATCGCAGTCGTACGGATGAATATGATGAACCAGACCAAGAAGGCCCTGACCGAGGCCGGGATCGATGCCTTCTTCGCCCACGAGGCCCAGGGCCGGGGAAAGGGATTCATCAACCCGGCGGTCCTCGAGGGGGCCGGCCAGGGCTACGAAGAGGCGGCCTCGCTGCTCGGCGAGAAGGGCAAGCTCTACCCCAAACGGATGGTCAGCGTCATCACCCGTGACGAACTGGTCGACGACGTCGTCCAGGCAATCATCCTCGCCAACCAGACCGGCAAACCCGGCGACGGCAAGATTTTCGTCTTGCCCGTCGGCGATTCGATCCGGGTGCGGACCGGTGAGACCGGCGAAAAATCCATTGCCTGACCGCAGAAGGAGACATTGATATGGCAACAGCGAAAAAGAAAATCGTGCAGTGGGAACCGACCGATATCAAGGCCGAGCTGCTGCAGAGGTATCCGGCCAAGGTCGCCCGCAAGCGCGCCAAGCAGATCATGATCAACGAGGCCCATGGGAGTGCGCCGCCGCCCGAGATCGTCGCCAACGTCCGGACCATCCCCGGCATCATCACCATGCGCGGCTGTACCTATGCCGGCTGCAAGGGCGTCATCATGGGCCCGACCAGCGACATCGTCAACCTGGTGCACGGCCCGATCGGATGCAGTTTCTATGCCTGGCTGACCCGGCGTAACCAGACCAGTGCCGGCGGCGACAACCACGAGAATTTCATCCCCTATGCGTTGTCCACCGACATGCAGGACTCGGACATAATCTTCGGCGGGGAAAAGAAGCTGGCGGCGGCGATCCAGGAGGCCTACGACCTGTTCCACCCGAAGGCGATCGCCGTCTTCGCCACCTGTCCGGTGGGCCTGATCGGCGACGATATCCACACCGTCGCCAAAAGGATGAAGGACAAGCTCGGCGACTGCAACGTCTTCGCCTTCAGCTGCGAGGGCTACAAGGGCGTGTCGCAGTCGGCGGGCCATCACATCGCCAACAACCAGGTCTTCACCCACGTGGTCGGCAAGTCGGACCGGCTCAAGACCGACAAGTACAAGATCAACCTCCTGGGTGAGTACAACATCGGCGGCGACGGTTTCGAGATCGACCGGATCCTGAAGAAGTGCGGCATCACCAATATCGCCACCTTCTCCGGCAACTCGACCTACGACCAGTTCGCCTCGGCCAACCAGGCCGACCTGAGCTGCGTCATGTGCCACCGCTCGATCAACTACGTCGCCGACATGCTGGAGGTGAAGTACGGCATCCCCTGGATCAAGGTCAACTTCATCGGCGCTGCCGCCACCGCCAAGTCGCTGCGGAAGATCGCCCAGTACTTCGGCGACCCGGAACTGACGGCGCAGGTCGAGGCGGTGATCGCCGAGGAGATGCCCGAGGTCGAGGCCGCCCGGCTCGATGTCCTGCCGCGCACCGAGGGCAAGAAGGCGATGCTGTTCGTCGGCGGCTCCCGGGCCCATCACTACCAGGAACTGTTCAAGGAGATGGGGATGAAGGTGCTGTCGGCCGGTTACGAATTCGCCCATCGCGACGATTACGAGGGGCGGCAGGTCCTGCCCAACCTCAAGGTCGACGCCGACAGCCGCAACATTGAGGAGATCGAGGTCGAACCGGACCCGCATCTCTACAAACCGCGCAAGTCGGCGGAGGAAATGCAGGCGCTCGTCGCCGGCGGCTACGAGTTCAAGGACTATGACGGGCTCAACGCCGACATGGACCAGGGCACCATCATCATCGACGACCTCAACCAGTACGAGGCCGAGAAGCTGGTGGAACTGTTGAAACCGGATCTGTTCTGCGCCGGCATCAAGGAGAAGTTCTCCATCCAGAAGCTGGGCATCCCGATGAAGCAGCTCCACAGCTACGACTCCGGTGGCCCGTATGCCGGGTTCAAGGGGGCGGTCAACTTCTACCGGGAAATCGACCGACTGGTCAACAGCCGGGTCTGGGGCCTGATGAAGGCCCCCTGGCAGGAGCACCCCGAACTCTCAGCCACCTACGTCTGGGAATAACGATTACACAGAGAAGGTAACGCCATGCTACTGAGACATACACCACAAGAAATCACGGAGCGATCGGCCTTGACGATCAATCCGGCCAAGACCTGTCAACCGATCGGGGCGATGTACGCGGCGCTCGGCATCCACGGCTGCCTGCCGCACAGCCACGGTTCGCAGGGCTGCTGCGCCTACCACCGCAGCACCCTGACCCGGCACTACAAGGAGCCGATCTCGGCCGCCACCAGCTCGTTCACCGAGGGTTCATCGGTGTTCGGCGGCCAGGCCAACCTGCTGCAGGCGATCGAAACCATCTTTACCGTTTATGATCCCGAAATCATAGCCATTCATACGACCTGTCTGTCGGAGACGATCGGCGACGACCTGCCGCAGATCATCAAAAAGGCCAGGGATGAAGGCAAGGCCCCTGCAGGGAAGGAGGTCATCGGCGCCCCGACCCCGAGTTATGTCGGGTCGCACGTCACCGGCTTTTCCAACATGGTCAAGGCCATGGCCAATATGGCCCTGCCGACCGAGAGGAAGAACGGCAAGGTCAACATCATCCCCGGCTGGGTCGAGCCCAGCGACATGGAGGAGATCAAGCGCCTGGCGGCCACCGTCGGCGTCGACATCACCCTCTTCCCCGACACCTCCGGGGTCCTCAATGGTCCGCTCAACGGCGAGTACACCATGTTCCCGAAGGGCGGGGTGACGATCGCCGAACTCAAGAACTGCAGCGCCGCCATCGGCACCCTGGCGCTGGGCGAGTGGTGCTCGGCCGACGCCGCGCGGCTGCTCGACACCAGGCACAAGGTGCCGTGCCGGGTCCTCGACATGCCCTTCGGCCTGAAGGCCACCGACCGATTCATCGATGCCCTGCGGACCGTCGGCGGGACCACGGTGCCCGAGGAGATTTCCTACGAGCGCGGCCAGCTGGTCGACCTGATCTCCGACATGCACCAGTACTTTTACCACAAGAGGGTGGCGCTGGCCGGCGATCCCGACCAGCTCATCGCCCTGACCGAGTTCCTGGTGTCGATCGACATGTGTCCGGTCCACCTCGTCACCGGCACCCCGGGCAAACGGTTCGAGAAGCGGATCAGGGATATCACCAGGGATATGCCCTTCCCGGTCAACGTCAGGGCCAAGGGCGATATGTTCCTGCTGCACCAGTGGATCAAGAACGACCCGGTCGATCTGATCATCGGCAACAGTTACTGCAAGTATATCGCCCGCGACGAGGACACCCCGCTGGTCCGGTTCGGTTTCCCGATCCTCGACCGCCAGGGGCACCAGTACTTCCCGACCGTCGGCTACAAGGGCGGCCTGCGGCTGCTGGAAAAGATCCTCTCGGCCCTCCTCGACCGGACCGATCGCGACGCCCCGGAAGAAAAATTCGAGCTGGTCTTCTAGGCCCGGAATTGCGGCGGCAGTATCCCGCGCCTGCGCGGGGGGCCGCAGCTCCGGATACAACAGCCACTCCCAGCCACAGGATCCATGTCATGACTGTCCTGAACTTCCCCGCGACCAGGCGCATCATCCGCCTCCCCGTCGCCCCCAAAGCGAGCAGCAGAATACGTTTTGCCCCGCTGCAGCCGCCGGCCGCGCAGGCCCTGACGCCGTCCGAGGCCGTCCGCCTCGTGGAGGCGATGGCGGTCGGTGAGGATTGCCGGATCGAACTCACCGGTCCCGGCGATCCGCTGGCCACGGCCGATCGTGCCCTCGCCACCCTGGATGCGCTGGTCGCCCGCTACCCCCTGGCCCGCCTGTCCCTGGCGACCCTCGGGATCGGTGGCGACGGGCTGGCGAAGGTGCTGCAGCAGGCCGGACTGGCGGAGATCCGGCTCCAGGTCAACGCCGTCGACCCCTCATATCTCGAAAAGATCTACGCCTGGATCCGGCCCGGGTTGAAGACCCTGGCTCTGCCGGAGGCGGCCCGGATCCTGGTGGCGGAACAGCGACAGACGGTCATCGCCGGCAAGGAGGCGGGGCTGACGGTGACCATCGTGACCACGGTCTATCCCGAGCACAACGGCGACCACCTCGAGGAGATCGCCTGCGCCATGGCCGCCCTCGGTGCCGACGGCATGGTCCTGGTTCCCTGTCAGACCGAGGAACATGGCGCCGACATCGTTCTGCCGGCGGTCGATCCGGCCTGGCTGGCGGATGCCGGCCGGCGGTGCGCCCGGCATCTACCGGTCGAAACGGCAGCCCCGGACAAGGGATGCATGACGGCGCCGCCCACCGTCCTCTCCAGGCTGCCGCAGGCGACGGCGAGCCGCCCCAATGTGGCCGTCGCCAGTTCGAACGGCGTCGACATCGACCTGCACCTCGGCCAGACCCGGACCTTTCTGGTCTACGGCCGGCGCGAAGACGACCTGGTCAGCCTTCTGGGCACCAGACCGGCCCCCGAACCCGGCGGCGGCACCGACCGCTGGCGGCAACTGGCCGACCGGCTGGCCGACTGCTTTGCCATCCTCGCCGCCAGTGCCGGGGAGACCCCCCGGCAGCAACTGGCCCGGGTCGGAATCACCGTCCTGCTCGGCCACGACAATATCGAAGGAACCGTCGACGCCCTCTACGGTGGCGGCAAAAAAGGCAAATCCGGCCGGAAATCCGGCTGACAACCATCACGGAGAAGAGTATGGCCACCCCGGAAAAACAGATCCTGGTCTGTCAGAGTTTCAGAGTCAAGGGCGACCCCAAGGGCATCTGCCACAAGCAGACCGACGGGTTCCTGCAGTACCTCGAGGAGGAGATCCTCGACCGCGGCCTCGACATGCAGGTCGTCGCCACCGGCTGCCTCAAGCAGTGCGAGGCCGGGCCGATCATGGTGATCCAGCCCGATAACTGGTGGTTCAAGGGAGTCGCCAGCGAAGCGGTCATCGACGCCATCCTCGACGGGATCGAGGACGGCACTCCGCCCGGCGAATACCTGATCGGCTGACGATGGCTGCAAGTAGTGCGGAAGTCGTGATACGGCCGGCCCGTCCGGCCGATATCCCCTCGCTCGTCCGTCTGCTGGCCCTGCTCTTCACCCTCGAGGCGGATTTCGAGGTCGATGGCGGCCGTCAGCGTCGCGGCCTCGACATGCTCATCACCCATCCCTTCAGCCGGATCATGGTCGCCGAACGAGACGGCCTGGTGGTCGGCATGTGCAGCGGCCAGCTCACCATCTCCACCGCCGAGGGCGGCTACGCCCTGCTGCTCGAAGACCTCGTGGTCGACGAGGACAGCCGGGGCCGGGGGATCGGGCGCCGGCTCCTCGACGCCGTCGCCGGCTGGGCGGCCGGGCATGGGGCGGCGAGGCTGCAGCTGCTCGCCGATCGCGGCAACGATCGGGCCCTCGCCTTCTACCACCATCTCGGGTGGCGAGGGACCGGCCTGGTCTGCCTGCGCCGCTATCACCATGACGGTTCCGGTCCGGCGCCGGATCCGATACCGTCATGACAAAAGAAGGAGGGAGTCCTGATGAATATCCTGCCGATCCAGCCGCGCCACAACATCATCCCGCTCGACGGCTGGCAGCTCTATCGCCGTGACGGCGAACAGTTTCTGCGCACCGCGGTGAGCGCCCACCAGCGCGGCAATCCCCGGTTCACCCCCGAGATCGTGTACAATCTGGTGGCGATGGCGATCGAGAAGCTGATCATGGCCCTGCTGATGCGGCGGGGCGACCTCGCCGACAACCACACCATGGTCGACCTGCTGGCCGCCCTCGAGCGCCATCTCGGACCGTTGCCGGGCCTGACCGCGGATTTCGCCTACCTCGACGATTTTCAGCAGATCTGCGCCCTGGAGACCTACCATCGCCAGCCCCCCGCCCCGGCCGATATCGGGCGGATCGTGGCCATCGGTCTCAGGATGAGGGCACTGCTCGCCCCCTCCCTCTATCCGGTTCCACCGCCGCCGCCAGGGGGTGATGATCCGACCGCCGGGGCCCTCCCGCGGCCTACAGCCGCTGGATGATGTAGAGGAAGGTCGGCAGTCGGCTGAGGGTCTTCAGGCGATAGAAATCCATCACCAGGGACCGCGAAGGCCGGCCGACGCGCAGTGGCGACAGGTAGATGCTGCCCTTGGGGCGGTTCCTCGGGACGCCGTCCCGGAGCAGCTGCAGCATGGCCGGGATATGACCGGCGGCCAGTTCGTCCATGACGAAGTTGGCCGTCATCTCGATCCGGTTGAAATTGCCGTTGATCTCCTGCATGCGGTGAAAGGCCTCCACCACCCGGGCGGCGGACAGCGGTTTGCCGAGCTTGTCGAGGGTTTCCTGATCCGCCGATTCCAGGCCGATATTGATATAGACCGAACATGGCAGCCGCTCCAGTTCGGCGAACAGGCGGGGCGGGGCGTGCAGCAGCGAATCGACGCTGCCGAAGAGAAAGACGTTGCCGCCCGCCATCGCGGAACCGGCAAGACCCAGCACCTCTCTGGCCCGGGCGATGGCGGCGATGATCAGATCCGGATCCGCCGCCAGGGCATCATGCTCACCGAGGAAGAGCGAGTTGTAGTTGACGCTGTTGGGACCGAACCACCGCCGCAGGTCGGCGATCTGCCGCTCAATCTCGCTCCACTCCTTGTCCCGGTACGGCCGCTCCGTTTTCACCCGACAGAACCGGCATTTATACAGACAGCCCTCGCTGATATGGACCGGCACCAGGTCGTAATCGACATGGCGGGCATCGGGCGGCAGGACCGTCACCCTCCCACCGATGATCGAAAACAGCTGCTCGGCCCGCTGCCGCAGTACGGTCGGATCGCAGCCACCGGCCCGGGCCAGAAAATCCCGAATCGCAGCCGGCGCCTGGGGCATCAGACGGGCCGCCGCCGCGGCCAGCAGGGAAGGCCAGGATTCGAGCAGGCGGACAACCGCGGCATGCTCGAAGGGGCGGCCGCCGAGCAGGGAATTGGTGGGGTAGGGAGTGTTGGGCAGGTAGTATTCACCGATCGCCTCGACCACCCCGGAATAGCCGCCGGTCGAATAATAGACCCAGTCGTCGCCGATGGTCCGCTTGATCCACTCCTGGGGATGCGGCCAGTCTCTCCCCTTGCCCTGGAGATGGACGATCTCGCCGCCGGGATTGAAGCGCATGACGGCAGCGGCGGTCTCAATCTCGGCATAGATCCCGTACTGCTGGGGATAGCTGACCTTCGCATAGCTGTCCGCTCCCCGGCAGCGGATGCGGATTCGAATGTCCCCCCGGCGATCGGTACACACTTCCGACGCCGCCGATGGGGAACGGGAAGGTGCAGGGAGGGGAACTGGGCCGGTCGAGGGGATGGATCCTTCAAACATGATATGATTCCGTGATGCAAGGGGCAGAGGGGGCCTTTCCCTGCCGGGGCAGAAGACGCTGCAGGCGATAAATGCGGTGAAGACCTGCGCCGCCCACCCGCCTCCGGGACCGCAGGTGGTCATCGAGGCACGCGCCCGCCTGGCGGGGCCGTACCAGCCACACTACAGAAATTTCACATTCAGTTCAACCGGTCGGGCCGGGAAAGAGACCTTTTTTACTCCTGGCCCGCGCCTTCCGCAGGGAATCCTTCCGC
Source organism: Desulfobulbus sp. Tol-SR (assembly GCA_000769715.1). Lineage (GTDB taxonomy): Bacteria > Desulfobacterota > Desulfobulbia > Desulfobulbales > Desulfocapsaceae > Desulfoprunum. The sequence continues at coordinate 52,948 of JROS01000008.1, read as the reverse complement.
CTGCCTCCCTCACCCTTGGCCATTTCCTACATTTTTGTAGCAAACCTGCCATTTCTGAAGATTGTTTCCCATGGCCGACTGACCGCACCTCCCAGGAATTCGCGATCTATCTTATATCATCCTGTTATCACATCTGTATTTGAGATTTTTCGATTCTGGCACAGTGGTTGCTGTAGTAATGGCGAAAGCTATTCCACTCCCATCTTTACCACGAGGTGTCGCATGCAGACAGCTACCGTTCTCCACGGCCGCGAGAACCAGATCCACCGCAAGGGTACGGCCCCCTTCGCCATCGACTGCAACAAGGACAGCCTGGCCGGGGCCGTCAGCCAGCGGGCCTGCGTCTTCTGCGGCTCGCGGGTGGTCCTCTACCCGATCGCCGACGCCCTGCACCTGGTGCACGGCCCCATCGGCTGCGCCGTCTACACCTGGGACATTCGCGGCGCCCTGTCCTCCGGGCCGGAACTGCACCGCCTCTCCTTCTCCACCGACCTGCAGGAGATGGATGTGATCTTCGGCGGCGAGAAGAAACTGTACGCCGCCCTGATCGAACTGATCGACCGCCACCGGCCGAAGGCCGCCTTCGTCTACTCCACCTGCATCGTCGGCCTCATCGGCGACGATCTCGAGGCCGTGTGCCGGCGGGTGACGGAGGAAAAGGGCATCCCGGTCCTGCCGGTGATGTCCGAAGGCTTCAAGGGCAACAAGCGCGAGGGCTACCAGGCCGCCTGCCGCGCCATGGCCCGTCTCGTCGGCACCGGCGACACCGCCGGCATAGCGAAGCACAGCATCAATATCCTCGGCGACTTCAACCTGGCCGGCGAGATCTGGCTGATCCGCGACTATTTCCAGCGCATGGGCATCGAGGTGGTGGCCAACATCACCGGCGACGGCCGGGTCGACGACATCCGCCGGGCCCACGGCGCCGGCCTCAACGTCGTCCAGTGCTCCGGCGCGACGATGGATCTCGCCACCATGATGCGGGAGGAGTACGGCATCCCCTCGGTGAGGGTCTCCTATTTCGGTGTCGAGGACATGGCCGAGGCCCTCTACACGGTGGCGACCTTCTTCGCCGACCCGGAGATGATGGAGAAGGCCCGGGCCATCGTCCGCGAGGAACTGGAGAAGCTGCTGCCGGAACTGCAGCGCTACAAGGCGGCGCTGGCCGGCAAAAAGGCGGCGATCTACGTCGGCGGGGCCTTCAAGGCCTTCTCGTTGGTCAAGGCCTTCCGCCTGATCGGCATCGACGTGGTGATGGTCGGGTCGCAGACCGGAACTGCGGAAGATTACGAAGAACTGCAGCAGATCACCGACGAGGGAACGATCATCGTCGACGACTCCAATCCCCTCGAGCTCTCGGCCTTCCTCCAGGAGAAGGAGGTCGACGTCTTCGTCGGCGGGGTCAAGGAGCGGCCGATCGCCTACAAACTGGGCGTGGCCTTCTGCGATCACAACCACGAGCGCAAGGAGATGCTGGCCGGTTTCGCGGGCATGCTCAACTTCGCCCGCGAGGTCCACGACTCGGTGATGAGCCCGGTCTGGCAGTTCGTCCCCCGCCGCACCAAGGAGATATGACATGACCACGATGCCCCCTTACACCTCGACCACCAACGCCTGCAAGCTCTGCCGGCCACTCGGGGCCAGCCTCGCCTTCCGCGGCATCGAAGGCACGGTGCCCTTCCTCCACGGCTCCCAGGGCTGCGCCACCTACATGCGGCGCTATATCATCAGCCATTTCAACGAACCGATCGATATCGCCTCCTCCTCGCTGGGGGAAAAGCACGCGGTCTACGGCGGCGCCGCCAACCTCAAGCTCGGCCTGCGCAACGTCACCAGAAAGTACGCCCCGCAGCTGATCGGGGTGGCCACCACCTGCCTGACCGAGACCATCGGCGACGACGTCAAGATGATCATCAGCGAGTATGAGGGAGAATTCCACACCGGCGAAGGCCATCCGCGGATCGTCTCGGTCTCGACCCCGAGCTACGGCGGCACCCACATGGAAGGATTCAACGCCGCCCTGCAGGCGGTGGCCGAACAGCTGACCGAACCGACAGCGCCCCACGCCGGGGTCAATGTCCTGCCCGGCTTCGTCTCGGCCGCCGATCTCCGCTACCTCAAGGAGATGCTCGGCGACTTCGGCCTGTCCTTCACCCTCTTTCCCGATTACGCCGAATCGCTGGACGGCCAGGCCCTCAACGACTATCCGCTGATCCCGGCCGGCGGCACCCCGCTGGCGGCGATCCGCGCCATGGGCGGAGCTCGGATGACCATCGAGTGCGGCGCCACCCTGCCGGAGCGATCGGCCGGCTCCTCCCTCCAGCGGCTGTACGGCACCCCGCTGTGCCGTCTCGGCATGCCGATCGGCATCCGCGAGACCGACCGGTTGACGGCCGAACTGGCGGCGTTGAGCGGTCGGCCGGTTCCCGAGCGCTACAGCGCCGCCCGGGGCCGGCTGATCGACGCGATGGTCGACGGCCACAAGTACCTCTCCGGCAAGCGGGCGATCGTCTACGGCGAGGAGGACCTGGTGGTCGGCCTGACCTCCTTCCTCGCCGAGATCGGGATCAAATCCGTCCTCTGCGCCTCCGGCGGCAAAAGCGGCCGCTTCCGCGAGGCCATCGCCGCAGTCCTGGCCGGCCTGCCCGTCGCGCTGCCGGAGGTCAGGGAGGATGTCGATTTCCACGATATCGAGGATCTGGCCGATAATCTTGCGGTCGACCTGCTGGTCGGCCACAGCAAGGGCTACACCTTCGCCCGGAAAAAGGGCATCCCGCTGGTCCGGGTCGGCTTCCCGATCCACGACCGGATGGGTGGCCAGCGCCTCCTCCACCTCGGCTACCACGGTGCCCAGGCCCTGTTCGACTCCGTCGTCAACACCCTCATCGCCAAGAAACAGGATGATTCGGAAGTGGGCTACACCTACATGTAACTCCTTTCTCCCTTACGAAAACGACTGTACTGGAAAACGCCATGGATTCGCTCACCATCAAGGACTTTCACCGTCACCCCTGCTTCAACCCCGAGGCCAAAGGCAAATTCGGCCGGGTCCACCTGCCGGTCGCCCCCAGGTGCAACATCAAGTGCAACTTCTGCGACCGCCGTTACGACTGCGTCAACGAGTCGCGGCCCGGGGTCACCAGTTCTCTGCTCAGTCCACAGCAGGCAGGCATCTATATGGACAGGGTTATGGAAAAGGAGCCGCGGATCACCGTTGCCGGCATCGCCGGGCCCGGCGACCCCTTCGCCAACCCGGTGGAGACGATGGCCACCCTGCGCCTGATCCGCCGCCGGCATCCCGACACCCTGCTCTGCGTTTCGTCGAACGGCATGGGCATCGGTCCCCATATCGACGCCCTCGCCGAGATCGGGGTGTCCCACGTGACCATCACCGTCTGCGCCGTCGATCCGGCCATCGGCGAGAAGATCTATGCCTGGGTCTCGGACGGCAACATCGTCTACCGCGGCCGGCAGGGGGCGACCCTGCTCCTGGAGCGGCAGCTTGCCGCCATCCGCCGGCTGAAGGAGGCCGGGATCATCATCAAGGTCAACTGCATCGTGATCCCCGGGGTCAACGACCACCACGTCGAGGCGGTCGCCTCCCGGATGCGCGAACTCGGCGTCGACCTGCTCAACTGCATGGCCATGTTCCCCAACGTCAACACTCCCTTCGGCAGACTTGCGCAGCCGGACCAGGACACCATGCGGGCGATCCGCGACATGGCCGAGACCTACCTGCCGCAGATGCGCCACTGCACCCGCTGCCGGGCCGATGCGGTCGGCCTGCTCGACGACGACCGGACTGAGGAATTCCGCAGCTGTCTCTCGTCCTGCGCCGCCGCCGTCATCCCCGAGGGCGTCAAACGGCCCTACGTTGCCGTCGCCAGCCGCGAGGGCATCCTCGTCAACCAGCACCTCGGCGAGGCCCGCAGCTTCCAGATCTGGGAACGGCTCGACGGCCGATTCCGGCAGGTCGAAGAGCGTCAAGCCCCCCCCAGCGGCGGCGGCATCACTCGCTGGCACAAGCTGGCCCGGGTCCTCGGTGACTGCCGGGCGGTGCTGGTCAGCGGCATCGGCGCCACACCCGCCGAGATCCTGAGCAAATCGGGGATCGAGCCGGTCGAGGCGGCGGGGTTCGTCGAGGAGGCCCTGACGCTCATCTACAGCGGCGGCAGGACCGGTATGCTCAGGGGCAAGAGGAGAAAGTCCTGTGCCGCCGGCGGCTGCAGCGGCGGAGGGGAAGGCTGCGGTTGAGAGAGCGATAGGCCGTTGCGGCAATGCCGGAAGGGCCTGTCGTCTATTTGAAAAAGGTCAGCAGGGCGTGCAGGGTGGTCAGCGGATGGGGTGGGCAGCCGGGAATATAGAGGTCGACCGGGAGCAGGCTGCCCAGATCGCCGACGACCTCGTCGCTGCCGTAGAACGGCCCGCCCGAGATCGAGCAGGCGCCGCTGGCAATCACCACCTTGGGCGATGGAACGGCCTCATAGGTCGTAAGCAGGGCCGCTTTCATGTTGCGGGAGATCGGCCCGGTGACATGGATGCCGTCGGCATGGCGCGGTGAGGCGACAAAGTCGATGCCGAACCGGGACAGGTCGAAAAACGGGGTGCTGAGGACGTTGGTATCGGCCTCGCAGGCGTTGCAGCCAGCGGCCGAGACCTGGCGCAGCTGCAGCGACCGGCCGAAGAGCTTTTTGAAGTGCTGCCTGGCATGGCCGGCCAGATCGGCGTAGCTGCCATCGGTGATCAGATCGGCCCTTGTGGCCGCGCCCAACTCGAAGTTCTGGGTGAAGCGGACGAACTTCCCCTGCGACAGCATCTCGCACAGACCGCAGAAGGTGCAGCGGCCCAGATCGAGGGCGCCGCTTGCGGCATCGATGGCCTCCTGCGGACAGGCCTCGGCACACTGACGGACCAGGGCCGGATCGCCTTGCCGGTTGATCTCCGGCCGGCCACGGAAGCGCTCGTACAGGGCAATCGGCTGCTTCGGATAGGACGAGGTTCTGTAGCCCTGATCCAGTCTGTTCTTGATGATCTTCAACATGGCAATACCCTTCTATCGCGCCGGGGCGCGGTGATCTCCAAGCGGCGAGCGGTCTGCATCACAGGTCGAAGCCGCAATAGGAGAGATTGTAGCTCTTGTTGCACAGCGGGAAGTCGGAGATCCCCTGGTTCCGCAGTGACATCGCCAGACCGGTCCAGTTGTGGAACGACGGGTCCTTGACCTTGTAGCGGACGATGGTGCCGTCGGGGCCGGTCAGGACGGAGTGCGAGACCTCGCCTCGCCAGCCCTCGTTGATGGTGACCACCAGCGAATCGGCGGCGAGCCGGCGCTCCTCCATCATCACCGCCTTCGCCGTCGTTTCCGGTCGTTTCAGGAGGAGCTCGATCAGGGCGATCGAATGCATGATCTCCTCGCGCCGGACGGTGGCCCGGCTGTAGACGTCGCCGCTCGTCATCTGGTTGGTGTTGTGCGGCAGTTCGGGGTAGCATTCGGTCGGAAAGACGACCCGCGCGTCATAGGCAAGGCCGCAGGCCCTGCCGGCGTAGCCGACCAGCCCCAGGTCCTCGGCCATCTCCCGGCTCACGATCCCGGTATTCTCGAACCGGGCCTGGACGGTATGGGCGGAGAACAGCAGGTCGCAGACATTCTTGACCTGCGGGGTGATCTCGTGAAGCTTGGCGGCGATGAGCTGCCGCTGCTCCTCCCCCATGACGAAGGCCACCCCGCCCGGCCGGACCAGCCCCTTGCCGAACCGGTTGCCGCACAGGACCTGCAGGAGGTTGAGGAAATCGCCGCGCATCCGGCCGAAATAGGCGGCCGGCGGGTTGAAGGCGACATCGCCGCTCAGGGCCCCGAGGTCGCCGAGGTGGTTGGCGATCCGCTCCAGTTCGAGGGCGATGGTCCGTACGACCCTGGCCCCGGCGTCGACCGTCAGCCCGGCCAGGGCCTCGAGCGCCTGGCAGCAGCAGAGGTTATGGCCGATGGCGGTATCGCCGGCGATCGCCTCGCAGATGATCGGCAGCCGCCGCTGGGGCACCGTCGGCAGCAGCTGCTCGACCCCGCGATGCTGATAGCCGAGCTGGATCTCGAGATGGAGAACCTCCTCGCCGGCGCACTGAAATCGGAAATGCCCCGGCTCGATGATGCCGGCATGGACCGGCCCGACCGCCACCTCGTGAATCGCCTCGCCTTCGACCTTGAAGCAGTCGTATTTCCCCGGGATCTCATCCTTGGCGTAATCGTTGCCGAAGACATCGGCGGCACCGCTGTAGTTGGGGTGGTAGCGGACCATCTTCAACCAGGGGTGGGCGGTCGGGCGGATACCGTACTGTTCGGCGATCTCCCGCTCGAACAGGTGAAATTTTTCACTGACCCAGCCGGTCAGCGACGGGAATTCGGCCCCGACCTCGCAGCTGGTCACGAACAACTTGTCATTGCGGACCACGGCCAGCAGCCGGGTGACTTCGCTTTCGGCGAAGGCGAAGAACTGGACCACGAACCCGCCGTTTTTGACGAACTCGGCGAGGGTCATGCCGAAGGTCTCGACACTGACGTCCGGGATGTCGGCTCGCCTGACGACCTCGCCGTTGGCTATCTGCAGGAGGTTATCCATTGACGCTGCCTCCGAGTACCTTGATTGTATCGATGATGACTTGGAATATGATCTCCGGCATCCACAAGAACAGCCCGATGGAGGTCAGGAGGAGGACATAGGAGGGGATGACGCGCAACATCCGCTCCTCGACCAGGATTTCCTCGCCGGCGTTGGCAAAGGAGATCCGCATGACGATCCGCGCCGCCCCGGCGAACACCAGGGTGAGGCAGAAGATGAAGGCGGCGAGGACGACGAATCGCCCCCTCTGGAAGGCCCCCATGATGATCAACAGTTCGCTGATGAAGATGCCGAAGGGGGGGAAACCGGACACCCCGGCGAACCCGGCGAAGAAGGCAACGAAGGTCTTGGGAAAGAGCCGGGCGAGGTTGCCGGTCTTCTTGACCAGCCGGGAGCCGAAGCCGAGCAGGATATTGCCGGCCGACAGGAACAGCGACGACTTGATCAGCGAGTGGTGGATCAGATGGAGGATAGCGCCGTACAGGGCGATCCCGCCGATGCCGACGCCGATGGCGATGACCCCCATGTTCTCGACGCTCGAATAGGCGAGCATCCGTTTGTAGTCGGGCTGGTTGAGGATGAAGATGCCGGCGACGAACATCGACACCAGGCCGAAGCCGATCAGGATATTGCTCGAATAGGCGCCCAGACCGGCGACGTGCATCAGGATATGGACCTTGTAGATGCCGAGGAAGGCGCAGTTCAGCAGGGCCCCGGACAGCAGGGCCGATGCCGGGCTCGGCGCCTGGCTGTGGGCGTCGGGCAGCCAGGTGTGCATCGGCGCCAGACCCATCTTGGTGCCGAAACCGATCATGATGAAGATGAATCCGGCCTTGAGCCAGATCGGGTCGAGCTGGCCGGCCACCGCGTTCAGCGAGGAGAAAGTCAACGGCGCATCGATCTCCTTGATGTCCATCGCCAGGGTGATGAAGAAACAGCCGAGCAGGGCGAGGGCAATGCCCACCGAACAGATCAGGACATATTTCCAGGTGGCCTCGAGGGCCTCCTTCGAACGGTTGATGAAGATCAGCGGCGCACTGACCAGGGTGGTCGCCTCGATCGCGATCCACAGGACGATCGGGTGATCGGCCAGGGTCACCATGCTCATTGTCCCGAGAAACAGCAGCATGCAGCTGATGAAGATGTGCTCGCTCTGCATCTCGGTCTCGCTCATGTAGGAGATGGCGTAGATTGCGATGAACAGGAAGATGAAGGAGGTGACGAGGAGGACCAGCAACCCCTCCGGCGAGGAGCTGAAATAGTCGGGGAAATATGGTTCGAGCTTGCCCAGCCAGCCCATCACCGTCAGCTGCAGGTGCAGCAGGGCGGCCACGATCAGGATGCCCCGGCCGAGAAAGACCGGTAGAAAGAACGCCGCGCCCCCCATGAGGATCGGCAGCAGAAAGACGAATTCCAGCATATTCTCAGTCCTTTAAACGCCCAAGAAGGGCAGTGTCGACATCATCGAAGGCCCGGTTGATATTGTGGAGGATGATTCCCATGATCATCACCCCCACCAGCACATCGAGCAGCACCCCGAACTCGACGACATAGCGGGTATGGCTCTGCTTGGTCAGGGCGGTGCCGACCAGGTAGATGCCGTTCTCCAGCATCAGATAGCCGATGACCTGGGTGATCGCCTTGGTCCGCGACATCATCAGAAACAGGCCGGCGCCGAGGGTGGTGATCGCGGTGATCAGCAGCAGCGAATGGCCGCCCGGCAGGGTGAGCTGCAGTTTCTCGGTAATGAAGAGGGAGACCAGGATCATCATCAGGCCGAAGAACAGCGAGGCATGATAGCCGATCAGCGGCTCGACCTCGCGCTTGATCGCCACCCGCTGGACGGCGAAATACAATAGGCCGGGGATCAGCAGGCCCTTGATCAGGATCATGATCTGGAAAAAGATGATCCCGCCGCTGCCGATGTCCTGGTGCTGTTCGAGAAACAACGGCACCAGCGACACCATGACCCCCTGCAGGCCCATGATCTTCACCAGGGTGATCATGCGGTTGGTCTCGAGCGAAATCAGCACGGACAGCAGGATGAGAACCGGAATGGCGTCGGAGAGATTGATCATTGCATGAATCCCATCGTCAGAATGGCGGCGAAAAACACCAGGGTGAAGGAGGTCAGGATGTACTTGGGCACCAGGTTCATCTTGAATCTGGCCATCGTCGATTCGGTAACGCCGACGGCGACATAGACCAGGGCCAGAATCCCATAGAACAGCAGGCCGTTGACGAGGGGGCCGGCCGGGACCAGGGGCTGGAGCAGATGGGTGATGAACACGGAGTAAAACAACAACTTGAAGAAGGCCCCCAACTCGATCAGGGCGAGATCGGGACCGCTGTGATCGAGGATCATGACCTCGTGGATCATCGTCAGCTCGAGATGGGTCTGGGGATCGTCGACCGGCACCCGCGAGTTCTCGGTCAGCAGCACCATGAACATCGCGACGATGACGAACAGCAGCAGGGCCCCGGTCGGGCCGGCGAGCGAGACGGCCTTGGCGCCATGGAAATAGTCGGCGAAGCTGAGCGATCCGCTCATCCGGTAGAACAGGATCAGCACGGCGAAGATCGTGGCCTCGGCCAGGGTCGAGAAGAAGGCCTCGCGGGCCGCCCCCATCCCCTCGAAGGGCGAGGCGGTATCCAGGGCGGCGGCGATGGTGAAGAAGCGACCGATCCCCATGATGTAGAACAGGACGATGACGTCGCCGTGGAAGGAAAAGACCGGGGCCGTCCCCGCCAGCGGGAGGAACAGCAGCGGCATCAGGGCGGCGGCGAACGACACCGTCGGTCCCATCTTGAAGACGAAGCTCGAACTGGTGCTGTAGACCGATCCCTTGCGGCACAGCTTGGCCAGGGTGTAGTATTTCATCAGCAGCGGCGGACCCTGCTTGCCGGCTACAATGGCCTTGGTCTTGTTGATGACGCCGGGAAAGAGCGGCGCCAGGAGCAGCGCCAACACAAACGACACAAATGATTCCATTCCTACCTCAGCCTGCGATGGGGGGCCAGTCCGGCACGTCTCGTATCAGAAGACAAGCAGCAGCACCACGATGGTCAAGACAATGTACGCGATATAGAGCTGGATGTGACCATGCTGAATCCAGCGCAACCTGTCCAGAAGCTTGACCAGGGGCTGGAGAAGATACTGGTACATGGCGATTTCGGCGATATCGTCAACCCGCGTTTCATAGGTCGTCTGTCCGGGGAATATCCTGCGGATCCCCGAGTATGCCGTCCGTATCCTGACGAAAGGTTGAAAAAACTCAACGACACTCATGGCGTAGGAGGTGCCGGTGTACTGCATCCGGACATTCGGCTGGGTGAAGCCGCAGCCCCAGGTCGGCCCGCTGGTGATCTCCTTTCTGGCGTACAGAACCCGGCGCAGCAGCATGACGCCGAGAAGGATGCCGAGAAAGAGCCGGGCGGCAAAGGCCAGATCGGCGACCAGTGCCTGCCCGGTCGCCGGGTCGATCGCCCCGATCACCGTCATATCGCGAAGGCCGAACACAGCCAACTGCACGAACGGCGCCGGGAAGATGCCGATGACGAGACAGAACAGGGCGAGCAGGAGCATCGGCAGGGTCATCGACGCCTGCACCTCGGAGGCCAGGGCCGCCCCTGCGGTTCTCGGTTCACCTAGGAAGACGATGCCGACCACCTTGGTGAAACAGGTGGCGGCCAGGCCGCCGATCACCGCCAGGGAGATGATCGCCAGGCTGGCGAAGAGAAAGGAGACGCCGGGCAGCGTCAGTCCCTGGAAGGCGGCAAAGTAGATCAGAAATTCACTGATGAAGCCGTTGAACGGCGGCAGGCCGGAGATCGAGATGGAGCCGACCAGAAAGGTCCTGCCGGTGGTCGGCATCCGCTTGATCAGACCGCCCAGGTCGTCGACATGCCTGGTCCCGGTCTTCTGGAGCACGGCCCCGGCCCCCATGAACAGCAGCGATTTGAAGATAGAGTGGTTGAGGACATGGAGCAGGCTGCCGGCAAATCCGAAGATCGCCATCGCCCTGTTGCCGGTCGACACCCCGATCATCCCCAGACCGGCGCCGATCAGGATGATGCCGATGTTCTCGACGCTGTGGTAGGCCAGCAGCCGTTTGATATCATGCTTGCCGAGGGCGTAGACGACCCCCAGGACCCCGGAGACAATGCCGACCGCAAGGATGACCCGGCCGGGCAGCAGCGAGGTGTCGCCAAGCAGCGCATAGATCCGGAGGATGCCGTAGATCCCCATCTTGATCATCACCCCGGACATGATCGCCGAGATATGGCTGGGGGCGGCCGGGTGGGCGTGCGGCAGCCAGATATGGAGGGGAAAGATGCCCGCCTTCGAGCCAAAGCCGAGAAGCGCCAGGAGGAAGACCGCCATCTTGATCCGGGAGGGCAGCTGGTCGAGCTGATCGAAGGAAAAGCTGCCGGTGACGCTGTAAATCAGACCGAAGGCGGCGAAGATACACATGGCGCCGGCCTGGGCAAAGACGAAATAGAGATAGCCGGCGCTCCTCGTTGCCTTTTTCTGGAATTCGTGAACGACGAGGAAGTACGAGGACAGCGACATCAGCTCCCAGGCCAGGGCGAAGGTGATGAGCGAACCGGCGCAGACCACCAGCACCATCGACACGATCAGCAGCGACAGGCAGAGGTAATTGACGGCGACGCGCCACGACTCCTCGGATTTGTCCATGTAATGGAAACCATAGAGCGCGGCCAGCGGGCAGATGATAAAGATGGGGACGAGGAAGAACGCGGAAAGCGAGTCGATCGAACACGACAGGGTGAGGAATTGCTGCCAGGACCAGGTCGATGGCGGCGGGCCGGTATCCTGCATCACCGGCAGGATGGCGATCAATCCGAGAAGGGAACCGGTGGCGATGGCGATGACGGCTGACGCCTTCATCAGGTTGAACCGCCGATACAGCAGCAGCGGCAGGATTCCCCCCGCCAGGATTACCGCCAGTGCAGAAAAAAGAGTATCCATCGATCCCCTTGAAATGAAGAGTCTCTCGATACCTCCCTCCACTGCATGACTGGAGCCATCACCTCAAAAGCTGTGTAGGTCAACACCCTGCACTCGACTTTTGAGCCGTTCTGTTTTGGCGCAAGAGGGATTCCCTCTTCGTCATCGTCAGCTATGGGGGGAGAATACGCTCAAGATCAGATTCCGGCCCATGGTTGGCGCTGCAAAATCATGACTGTATACTTATCCAACCATTACCGCGTCAAGCAAAAACTCCCGCTGTCAGAAAAAACACGGACGTGTGATTATACAATGATTCGATAAATTTGCATGGATTAATGCGGCCGATGACCACCTGCAGCCACCCGATCGCAAGGATCCGGCGGCCACGGGTGGAGGGGTTCAGCGGGGGGTCCGGATATCGAATCGCGGCGAAAAGATCATGCGGATGATCTGTTCCTTGAGGTCGGTCTGATCGGGATTGACCATTTCCTGTTCCATCAGTTTGGCAAACAGCTCGTCCTGTTCCAGGGGGTGCATCCCGCCGGAGATCGGACAGGCGTCCTTCAACTGGATGTGGGCGGCCCAGGGAACGAAATAGGTCGTGGAAGGAAAGGTTTCATACGTCGAAATATCGACATTCAGCCCGGCGATATAGAGCAGATTCTTGCCGTTGTACTCGGTGCCGCGGCGGATCGACTCGACCGTGCGGGCGAATTCCATCTGGATGTTGATCTTGGCCGCCTTCATCGCCGGGCTCTTGTGGGTGACGATCAGCGGCATGAACTCGATCAGGTTGCGCTCGAGCAGGATCGATTCGTCCGTCTCGTGGAGGTCTTCGCGGAAATAGAAAAGATCGGCGGACAACAGATCCCCCATCGTCTCCCCGGTCCCGCCCTTCCAAACATAGCCGTCTTTCTCCAGACGTTCCCGGAAGCTGTCGGAGACCTCGTAGGAATGGGAGGTGCTGTGGGTGGCGACCGGGACGATCCGGCCGTCGCCGTTGATCCTGGCGATGTCCCGCAGCCGCAGCACCAGCCCGTCCGTCACCGGTTTCGAGGCGAAGTCGATGAACGAGTCCTTGGCGGTGATCAGGCACCGGCCATCGGTGTCCCGGCTGAGAAAGATCCGTTTCTGGGCAAACTGGTACTGCTCGAGATACGGGGCGATGGCGTGGGTGATCTTGCCGCACGAGGGGGTGGAGCAGTTGCCCTCCGTCTTCGGCCGCTCGCAGGTGCCGTAGATCCCGGTTTTCGGGTCGTAGCCGACATGGCTGGCCTGGACGATCACCGAATCCTCGCCATGGTGGGCATGCGGTCCATGGCGATCGGTGGCGATGATGCCGCCGACGCGTCCGTGGTTGAAGGGGAAGGTGCCGAAGTGCTTGGTCAGCAGGATGATGGGAAAGCCCTGATTTTCGTCGGAACAGAAGGCCCGGGAGGGCATGATATACCCTCTCCTGAACCCGAGGGACAGACAGAGATTATACAGCCTGGGAACAAATTCGGGGTACGGGATCGCCAGTCCCTGGATCTTGAATTCTCCGATATCACGGACAATTTCCGGCTCTCTCGATGCATTCATGCGTACTCTCTCATACGTGGTTGGTCATTGCACATGTGTCGTTGTGATCTCTTGAACGGCCGCTCCGGGCATCTCCTGAGAAATATGCCGGAACCGGCGATGGCCAATCATTGATATCTCCATCAAGGAGCGGTTGTCTTTATCCCCGGGAACCTCACTCGTAATTTTAGCGGTTGCACAGGATCCCCCTGCACCATCATGCCGTATACCCAACGCGGCACCATACCATCATCGTGGCATCCGGCGCAATGCCTTGACGCCGGCCGGTACCGCTCCACTCAACCGTACGGTCGGATCGGAATGCAGCAGGATATCATGGTTCAATGGATATCGTCGGATAGATCCCCCGGTTTGGACCGGTCCGGTACGGCTGGATCATATTGAAGGACGCACTCTGGTCACTCTGGGCATGGCCCCGGTTCTTTCCTTTGGCGTAGTAGGCGCCGTTCAGCTCGAGTATATGCTCGAACCGCTTGCGGAAGGCCTCGACAAAGGCATGGCCGTCGCCATGAAACGTCATATTGCCCATGGTCAGCTCCTTCTTGTCGTCGAGTTCGTCCAGGGAGATCGAATTGCCCTGCAGGTCCTGCTGCGAACCGATGAATCCCCAGACCAGGTGGTTGGCGGGAATGGTGATCGGCTCGACCGCATCGATGATGGTGTGCGGCATGATGATGCAGTTCGGGCCGATCTCGATCCGGGCCGCGGTCTTGCCGTTGAGGAAGGAGTTGAAGGCGACGAAGACCTTCTCGCCGAGGGTCGAGTGGATGATCTTGGCCCCATGGGCGGTGACATCGTAGCCGGACAGTGTCGAGCTGATGATATAGGTGTTCTCCTGGGCGTTGGAACCGACGCCCATCTCGGCATTCTCGAGATAGGCCCTCTGGCAGATCAGGACATTTTTGCCGATCCGGGTTCTGCCCTTGATCAGGGCGAAGCGGTTGACGGTCGAACTCTGCGGGGTGTCGAGGGTATCCATGTTGAGCTGCTCGAACAGGCGTTCGAAATCGGTCTTGCGGCTTTCGACGAAGTCGATCAGCAGCCCCACCGGCCGGAATGACGCATCCATCGCCACGTAGCGCTTCAGCACCTCCGCGGGATAGGTATACTGGAAGGAGAAGGCATCATTGGCAATCCATACAGTACCCGGCTTGATCGCCCGGTGGAACAGCTCCTCCGCCTGGACATAGGAAAACTCGCCGATGATGCAGGAGTGCAGCGACATGTGATCGACCGTGGCGAAGACCCCGATGTAGCACCCCTCCATGGTCGCACCATGGATATTGGCAAAATGGCCGGCCACCGTATTGCGGATGAAGAATTCCTCCGGTGTCTCGAGGTTGTGGGACTTGCTGTGGATGAGGGTGCGGAACAGGAAACTGTCCCTGATGGTGATGACCTCGTCCTCCACCAGCGGCAGTTCCTTGGCCCCATAGACCGTCTCCCCCTTCCGCTTGAGCTCGTCGCCCCGCACATCGCTCTTGTAGACGACGGAGCGGTTGACGATGCACTGGCCGAGAAAATAGCTGGCGGCGATATTGGAGTTGCTGAACTGGAGTTTCAGCGGATGTTTCGACGTCACCGCATAGGAGGCGTAATAATTCAGCATCTTTCCCAGGTTGGTGGAGGCGTTGATAAACGGACCGACATCAAAGCCGAACTCCTCCAGATTGACGTTGACCCGGGTAGCGATCCTTTCGATCAGCGATAACAGTTGTTTCATATCTCCACGTCCTCAATTGTAATTCCTCTGACGAGAGGCCCGGCACAGCCGCCCCCACCCATACCGTTTTTGCCTGGATCCAATCTCAACCCACCTGCTTGAAAAATACCATATTCCGCCCGGGATGCACCGTTCCGTTTCCCCGGCGGACCGAAATTCCGAACCCAGGCCCGCCGTGACGACGACTGGAAATCGAAAGCGGGAGGAAGTGGTTTTCTCCATCTTCCTTTTTATTGACAGGCTGCAATTTGCCCTTTATGACTATGG
Organism: Desulfobulbus sp. Tol-SR; assembly: GCA_000769715.1. GTDB lineage: Bacteria > Desulfobacterota > Desulfobulbia > Desulfobulbales > Desulfocapsaceae > Desulfoprunum. Next base: position 37,788 of record JROS01000008.1, on the reverse strand, counting down.
CCGGAAATTTTCACAGTGTTCGTGCCCGCCCGTTGCCAGAACCACACCCGCACGACGACGGCCGGACGATTCAATGTTCGCAATTCGATTCAAGGAGAAGGTCATGTCGATCGTCACGATTACCAGGGGATCATATAGCAGGGGCAAGGAGGTGGCCGAAAGGCTGGCGGCCAAGATGGGGTATCAATGCATCTCGCGCGATGTCCTGCTCGAGGCCTCGGAAGAATTCAATATTCCGGAGATCAAACTGGTTCGCGCCCTCAATGACTGCCCGAAGGTGCTGGAGAGATTCTGGGGCGGCTCCGAGCGTTATGTCAAGTACTACCGTTCCGCCCTCCTCGATCACGCCCGCAAGGACAATCTGGTCTATCACGGTCTGGCCGGCCATTTCTTCCTCCGCAATATCCCTCACGTCCTGAAGATCAGGATCAACGCCGATATCAATACCCGCGTCAAGGAAGAGATGAACAGGGAAAACATCTCCGCCGAACAGGCCCTCTACGTCCTGAAGAAAGACGACGAGGAACGCCGCAAGTGGGGCATTCAGGTCTACGGCATGGATCCATGGGACAGCCGCCTTTACGACATGGTGATCAACATCAGCATGATGACTGTCGATGATGCCGTCGATATCATTTACGCATTGCTGCAGAAACCGACGTTCAAGACCAGCCCGCAATCCCAGCAGCAGGTCGACGAACTGGCCAGAGCCGCCAAGGAACAGATCGAAAAGCTGCGATCACTGGGCTCGACGCTGTTTTAGCAGGTATCCGGTTCATGGTTTTCCACCGCCCGATGCCGGGGCCATGAACCTCACATGGATCGACCACCCATCCTGACCCAATGCAGATCAACCGGTCCCATCCTCTGTGGAAGATAGCCGCGGCGCTGCTCTTGTTCCTGCTGATCCGGCAGCTCCTCTCCTATATCGCCCTGTCCAGCTATTTTTCGGCGACCGTCGAGGCCAGCTTCGATCATGCCGATGTGATCGAACTCTACTACGCCAGCAGCGTGACAACCTTCAGGGAACAGCACCACCGGAGTTCCGAGGCCTTCACCCCCGGCGTCAGGGAGATACAACAGATCGACCTGGCCGACGGGGTGGCGAGGAAAATCCGGCTCGATCTGGGACGGCAAGGAGGGGAGGTAAAGCTGTACGGCCTGGTGCTGAAAAGTCATTTCGGCGGTAAAAAAACCTTCACTTCCCGACAGATCTTCGACAGTTTCAGCCCGGCCAGCGGCATCCGGTCCTATACCCTGGAAGGCGATCATGTGCTGGTCCGGACCGAGGGCATCGACCCATTCATCGTCCTCAAGGGGGAACTGCGGGAAGAAAATGCGGTGGTCGGCACCTTCCTGCCGATTGTCTATGCCCTGACCCTTATCCTCCTCCTTGCCCACAGCAGTTTTTCAACCTTCCCGGCAATCACCGATCTGCAGGGCAAATCATCATCGATCGGGGTGCATCTGGGGGCGCTCGACGGCGTCCGGGGGGTGGCGGCGCTGATGGTGCTGGCAGAGCATACCGGGGTGCTGAAGGGGATCGGGTCCCTCGGCGTCTGGCTCTTCTTCTGCCTCAGCGGTTTTCTGCTGGCAGCACCGTTCATCAAGGAACCGGCCAGGGCCGTGTCACCCGGTTTCATGGCCACCTACCTGGTCCGCAGGTTGAAACGAATTCTGCCGATGTACTACGCGGTGCTCACGGCGTCTCTGATGTTCAGCGGCAAGACCGACCAGTTCATCCGCCACATTCTCTTTCTCCAGGGTGACAGCCATCTCTGGACCCTGCCGCAGGAGATGTTCTTCTACCTCGTCCTGCCGCTGGTCGTCGCCGCCATCTACCTGCTGTTGCGGGGCAACCGGCTGCCGACCGTCATCTTCCTGCTGGTGCTGCTGGTCGCGGCGAACACGTACATGTCCACCCGCTACCTCGCGCTCTACGGCTACGGCAAGAAACTGGAGCCGATGATCGGCATCTTCCTCTCCGGCATGATGTTCTCTTACCTCTACCACTGGCTGGGGACCAATCGCCTGTTCCTGAGACTGGACCGGACCCATGTCCGGCGGTTCTGTTCGGTGACCGGGATCATCCTGCTGGTGCTACTGGTGGTCCTGTCGGCCCGGTTGGTGCCGGGGTGGACCCACTTCGATGCCCTGAGGAATCCCGGGACCTTCGGATTCTTCGCCGGGATGCTCATCCTGCTGCTCGTCCTCGCCAACAACACCTGCCTGAGCCGGATCATCAGCTTTCTGCCGCTGCGCGCCGTCGGTCTCGTCGGGTTCAGCTTCTACCTGCTGCATCCGACCCTGCTCGCCTTCATCAGGTCCGAGGTCGAGGACTATTACGGCATCCGTCTGAGCGGACTGCCGATGTTCATCCTCGCCGGTCTCGCCACCTATGGCCTTGCCGCCATCACCTATACCTATATCGAACGGCCCTTTCTGCAATCGACGGTTTCGGCAACCACGGAACCGCTTCAGAAGAAACAGGCATCCTCGGGCTCGGCCTGAAAGCCCCGTTATTTTCCATCCAGCCCGATCGTGAACATGGTCTCGAGGTCATGACGGGAGAAGGCCTTGAAGGCCAGCATGGTCTCGGTCTTCAAAATCGCCTGGATCGTCAGCAGCCTTCTGGTGACGAGATCGGAAAGATCGTCGTTGGCGGGAACACGGCAGATGACGACCAGATCGTAGGTCCCGCTCACCGAAAACACCTCGGAGACGCCTTCCATATCGGCCAGCTGCTGGGCCACTTCATTGATCTTCGACCGCTCGACATTCAACAGAATAATAGAGGTAACCATTTAATTTTTCTCCAATAAATACGAATTGCCAGCTTCTTTCCAAAATTGTTCCACACCCTCCCGGATCGTGCCGCCTCACCGAACTGGTGCGTCCCAGCGATATCTTCATGCCGTTCCGATCCGCATGAAGTCAGGTGATCTGCCGGAGCCGGCTGCGCAGTTCTTCCAGTTCTTCGAGGAGATCGAGGGCCAGGGCGGCGCCCGGCAGGTTGACGCCGAGGTCGTGCTGCAACCGGCATGTGACCTGGATCCGTTTGATCGCCACGGCATTGAAACGCCACGTTTCCGGCGACGAACCCTCCGGGGTCAGGACGCCCTCGTTGACCATCTCGAAGACCAGTTCATGATCGACCCGGCAGATGGTGCAGATTTCGCTGAACCCCCAGGTCATGTCTTCGTCCAGGACAGTGATAAAATATTTTTCCATCATGGCTTATCCTCCCAGACCGGACCGGGGATTGAAGGGCATCAGTTGCGCCATCCGCAGATACAGTTCCTTCTGTTCGGCCGTTCTGGCCTCCGGGACATGAACGGCCAGGGTCACATACTGGTTGCCGGCCTGGTATTTCGAGCACAGCCCCCGGCCCTTGAGCCGCAATTTCTGGCCGCTCTGGGAATTGGCGGGCAGTTTCAGATCGACCTTGCCGCCCAGCGTCGGCACGGCAATGGTCGCGCCCAGCGCCGCCTCCCACGGGGTGATCGGCAAGGTGAGGTAAATATCCCTCTTGACGACCGTGAAAATCTGGTGTGGCAGGAAGACGATTTCGAGGAAGAGATTGCCATGCGCGCCCCCTCTCCCCGCGCCTGCCTCGCCCTGCCCTTCGAGCCGGATCTGCTGTCCTTCGATGACTCCCTTCGGAATCGTGACCTGCAGTGATTGGGGCTGGACACTGATGCGTCCGCCCCCCTCATCGACCGTCCGGTTCAGGGTGATCGTCTTTTTGGCCCCGAAATAACTGTCTTCCAGCGAGATCGATATCTGCGCATGGAGGTCGCGTCCGATATCCTGGAAGCCCTGGTCGAAAAACGAGAATCCCTCCGGAGCCTGCCGGCTCGAGCCGCCACCGAACAATGACTCGAAAAAGTCGCTGAACTGGTGCGGCGACGCCCCGCCGGTGCTGAATCCGCCGGTCCGGAACCGCTGCTCCCAATCGGGGGGCGGGCGGAAATCCTGACCGGCCTTCCAGTTGGCACCAAAGCTGTCATAGGCCTTGCGTTTTTCTTCGTCCTTCAGGACTTCATAGGCCTCATTGATTTCCTTGAACCGCGCTTCGGCATCCCTCTCCTTGTTGACATCGGGGTGATACTTGCGGGCCAGTCGTCGATAGGCCCTTTTGATCTCCTCCGCCGAAGCGTCCTTGGCAACATGGAGGGTCTTATAATAATCCTTGTATTCCATAGCACTCCTCCGGCTGTCGGCGCAGCCCGACTGCATAGATCGCGGCTAGTGTTGATCTTCCTACGATAATCAAGATCTGACAGCACGCAACAGGGAACCGGGCCGGAGCCAGGGACAGCAGCCGTCATCTCCGACCCGGCAGGGGAGATTGCCACCCCCCCTGGTCCTCCCGGCAGCGGCGGCCGACCCTGACGGACCAGGTGGCGATGCGTCGCAACGGATCACCGGCATCCAGCTTCAGTACAGCATACCTCGGCCGGAAGATCAATGCCTTCCCTGCCTCAAGGGGAGGCTTTTTTGGTCTGCAGCACCAGCATTTCGCAACGGCCGCAGTCGAACCGCAATTCATAACAGCCGGTATTGTCGCAGAGAACCAGCGGTTCATCGATCGCCGCCGGATCCCTGTTGTCCTTCGGGCAGATGCCAAGCTGCCGCCTGAGGCAGTAGCGGCAGGTCATCAGGACCGCTTCGTCCGCCGTTTCCGCAGCGCCAACGGCCGGGGGGAAGGCGGCCACGCCGTGGCGGCGGTAGAACCGCCGCGCCGGCTCGTTGGTGATATTGGCTAGACACGCCGTTTCCGCCGCCGGCCAGACCGCCCCCCCGGCCTCCTCCTTTCTACCCGGCCGCACATGGCGGGCCAGACGGGTCTCGACATGGTGGGCCAGGGCCGCGCGCCGCAGGTCGTTGAGGGCGGCCGCCGGGACGTGGAGCGATGGAGCGACGGCGACCTCGACCTGCCGGACGGAAAAGATGGTGCCGCCGCTTTTCCCCATCTGCCGCCTGACGATCTCTTCGATCCGGCCGGGGATCGTTGCGTCAACCTTCTCCATCGGCCGGGCAACGGTCGAGGTGCAACCGTCCTCATCCTCGACCACGCAGCGCAACCCGTCCGCCGTCTCCTCCACCCGGAGGTCGAGCGCGATTTTCCGGCAGTCCCTGCTGGCTGCCAGCTGGCGCGAGAAGACGCTGTCGAAGTTGCGGTAGATCATGGTCCCCGGTTCGAGCGGCACCGCCTCCTGCGGATAGATCCTGGCTCCCTCGACGCGGTTGGCCTTGATGCCGACCAGTGTCCCCTGCCGGTCGAAAAAACAGAGCCCGTCGCCATTGCTGATCACCATCTCCGTGTCGAGGGTGAAATACTGCCGCTCGACCCTGCCGACCACGCCGACCGGCTGCCCGATCGCCTTCGGGCTGTCGATCGCTCCCGGCCGGTTGCGGGGATCGACCAGAAAATAGTCGGTCCCGCCGCGACTGAAGGTCCTGGCCGGATCGGGCACGAAATCGAAGCGGCAGCGACCGGAGGACGAGCGCCGCCGGCTGCCGTCGGCCTCGAGCAGCCGGTCGAGGAGCAGCCGGTAGGCGGCGGTGACGTTCTTGACATAGCGTTCGTCCTTGAGCCGGCCCTCGATCTTGAAGGAACTGACCCCGGCCGCCAGCAGCGCGCCGAGGTGGCTCGACAGGTCGAGATCCTTGAGGGAAAGGAAGTAGCGGTCCCGGCCCAGCTTTTTCCCCCTGCCGTCTCGGAGACTGTAGAGATGGCGGCAGAACTGGGCGCACTCGCCGCGATTGGCGCTGCGGCCGACGACCTGCTCGCTGATGGAGCAGCGGCCGCTATAGCAGACACAGAGGGAGCCGTGGACGAAGCATTCGAGAGGGACCGTGGTGGCGGCCCGGATCGCGCCGATCCGAGCGAGGCCGAGTTCCCGGGCCAGGACGACCTGGGAGAAGCCGACCTGTTGAAGAAACCGTACCTTGTCGACCGTCCGGTTGTCGGTCTGGGTCGAGGCGTGGAGCGGAATCGGCGGCAGGTCGCACTCAAGCAGGCCCAGGTCCTGGATGATCAGGGCATCGGCGCCGGCATTCCACACGCCATGGGCGATGGCGACAGCCTCGTCGAGTTCGGCATCGGTAAGGAGGGTGTTGAGGGCGACATAGACCCGGGCGAAGTACTGGTGGGCGTAACGCACCAGCCGCTCGATGGCGGCGAGGTCATTGCCGGCGGCGGCCCGGGCGCTGAATCGCGGCGCCCCGAGATAGACGGCGTCGGCGCCATGATCGATGGCGGCGATACCGCAGTGAAGGTTCCGCGCCGGGGCGAGCAGTTCCACCGGCCAGGGTGGGATGAGCGATTTTTCAGGTTCCATACCGGATTGTGATCGGCGAGGGAATTCCCCGACCGTTACAGGCCGAGGTCGGCATTGATCAGCACGACCGTGATCCGTCCCTTGGGATAGGACTTCTCGGTGATCGTCCAGCTGTTGCAGATCCGCCCCGGACTCCGGCAGTCGGCACACCGGGCGGTCTGGACACAGGGGGTCTTGCAGTCGAGCCGCATCGCGTTGGCCGGTGCGGCATAGTTCTTGATCCGCAGCATGGCGGCCTCGAGATCGGGAACGATCTTGTTGCGCCCGGCGAGGAGGATGACCGCCTTCGGACCGAAGGTGATGGCCGCGGCCCGGTTGCCGATCATATCGAGATTGACCACATGCCCGGCCTCGGCGACCGCGTTGACGCCGCTGCAATAGACGTCGGCGAGCAGGGCCCGGCGGCGGCGTTCGAGCTTTTCCCCCGCCGCAATCCCCGGTTCATCCGGACGGATGACCTCGTAGCCGCAGTCGGCACCGTTGAGGAAATCATGGAGACCGGTGGCCTTCATGGTCATTGAGCCCCCATAGGAGACAACCCGGGCCCCGCTGGCCGGCAGGAGGTCGTCGCAGACCGCCCTGGCCGCGGCGGCGGCCGTATCGACGACGACGGCGGCGAAGTTGTTGGCGACCAGTCGCTCCTTCACCACCTGCAGACGCAACTGCCAGTAGTGCTGCACCGGGTCCTTCATTCCTCCTCCTTCCATCGCACCTGGCGATCAAGGTCAAAATGTGATGATTTCATACCCATCGCTGACAAACCGCTCCAGCGAGGGATGCCCCTTCATCTCGCCGTCGATGGGGAGCCCCTGTTCCTGGGCGCTGTTGAAGGCACCCATCTTTACCGAACAGGATTCACAGACGCAGGCCAGCAGACCCTTGTCAATCATCTCCTTGTAGAGGGTGGCAAAAGGCGTGTCGGGACGGGCCAGTTCGGGGATGAGCCTGGTCGCCGCCCCCTCGATGACCACCTTGACATCATACCCCTTGCTGTGGAAATCGAGGGCATAGAGCATGACATGGGCAAAGCAGGTGAGTTCGCCATCATAGGCGATAAGGGTGATTTTTTTCATTCTTCCTCCATGTATCGATGCCGTTGCGCATCACAGCGTCAACTCAAAACCCGAACGGTGATGGAAGTCGGCTCCCGCTCCCCGATGGCGAAGGGCCCAGTACGACACCTCCCCGTGGCGGTGTTCGAGGACGGCGCAGATCCCCAGCTCGAGGGTCTGCTCCTCCCGGATGATCGGGGAGAGATCGACTTCCATCCCGACCCGGACCTCATTGCGACCGGCATGGAACGCACAGGGGAGCCTCCGGAGCGCTGTCTCCTCGACCATGCCCGTGCGGTAGCCGTCGAAATGGTAGACATTCCAGTCGCCGTTCGGGGCGAGATTGACTTCCCAGTATTCCGCCGCCGTCTTCTGCCCTATGAAGCACTCGAAACAGCTGTGCCGCCACAATTCGTGCCGACGCCGCCCCGGTTGCCTGGGTCCGGGCACATCAAGACCGCCGATATCCCCTGCGACCCGGTAATGCAGGGAGAGGACGCCGCCCTGCCGCAGCGCCGTCCCGGTGATCGCCAGGCGGGGACTGACGGGGTCGGGACTCCGAGCGAATCGTTGCAGGGAAAAGACGTACATCCTCCGGCCTCTCTTAATCTGGAGGCCGCCTCAGTGACCGGAACGAACCACAGCGTCACCAATCCGATCGCCACAATCGGGTTCGAAGAAGGTCCAGCGGATCTGGGGAAAGCTCTCCTTCAACCGCCGTTCAATGGCATTGATGGCGGCAATCAACTCCGTCTGGTCGCCGCATTCCCGCATCTCGGCCTTGACCGCGACCATCACGTCCTGCCCGAGCTGGAGGGTGATCACGTTGAGGAGTCTGCCGATCTCCTGCTGCGAGGCAAGATATTCCTCGATCGCCTTCTGGACCCGGGGCGCCGTGCTCTGGCCGATCAACAGGCTCTTGACCTCGACGCCGATGAAGAAGGCGATCAGGACCAGCAGGACGCCGATGGCGATGCTGCCCAGGGCATCCCAGAACGGGTCGCCGGTGAGGATCGTCACGCATATGGCGATCAGGGCCAGAACGAGGCCGAAGAGTGCCGCCAGGTCTTCGCCGAAGACCACGATCAGTTCACTCTGCCGGCTTTCGCGGAACCAGCGGACCAGACTCCGTCCTTCCCGCACCTTGTTGACCTCCCGCAGACAGCCCCACAGCGAGACCGATTCAGCGGCGATCGAGAAAACGAGAACCCCGATCGCAATCCAGGGCGATGACAGGGCGGCCGGATGCTGGAGCTTGTGGAAGCCCTCGTAGATCGAAAACACCCCGCCCATGCTGAACATGATCAGGGCGACGATGAAGGACCAGAAATAGATGCTCTTGCCGAAACCGAGGGGATACTCCGGCGTGGCCGGCCTTTTCGCCTGTTTCAATCCCACCAGCAGCAGCAGCTGGTTGCCGCAGTCGGCAAGGGAATGAACCGCCTCGGCGAGCATCGCCCCGGATCCGGTCATGATCGCCGCCGTCAGTTTGGCGGTGAATATCGCCAGATTCGCCCCCAGGGCATAGAAGATGGATTGCAGCGAGTTGGAATGTTCGGCCATGGAACCTCCAGCGGCGGAGCGGTTCAGGAAAATGGATGCACAGGCCCGCCGATGGTCGGCCGTCGCGCCCCTATCTGGTATTTACTCAAAGAAAGGTCGTCTGACAAGAGCCCAGCGACGGACCCCTCGCTGCAGGAAAAAGGCCTGATACCGGGTTGACAGCCCGACCCCGGCCGAGCTCCCTTCCGCCCCAGGAATGGCGGGCCGGTTCCACCCGAGATCTTTCGCCTTGTCAACCAATAGCGCCGTCACTATAATCATCCTCCTGGCAACACGAGGAATTCCAGCACACAGGTTCACCGGGCCAAGCGGAGGGGTATCCGATGCCGTCAGGCAACACCAGCGACCGGAGCAATATGGATCCAGGCGATCGACAGCAGCGGGGGATGTTCGCCGTCCACCTCGGACTCGCGGCCAACGCCGTCCTTGCCGTACTGAAGACCGGTATCGGCATCGTCGGTCACAGCCCGGCCCTGCTTGCCGACGGCATCAATTCCACCTCGGATGTCGCCTACGGCGTGGTGGTCAGCATCTTCATGCGCCTCTCCGGCAAGCCGGCCGACCGGGAACATCCCTATGGCCACGACCGGCTCGAATCGATCGCCGCGATCGTGATCGGCGCCTTCGTCATCACCACCGCCATCTCGATCTTCTGGTCATCACTCGACAACATCTACGATCTCCATCGCGGTCAGAGCGATTTCCTCGGCGCCTCCCGCCTGGCACTGTGGATCGCCGGGGCGACCGTCATCGTCAAGATCGTCCTGGCCCTGTGGACCAGAAGGGTCGGCGACCAGACCCGGAACACCGCGGTCGTCGCCCTCGCCGCCGACCACCGCAACGATATCTTTTCCGCCCTCGCCGCCACCATCGGCATCATCTTCGGCCGGATGGGCTTTCTCTGGATCGATCCCCTCGCCGGCGGCCTGGTATCACTCATCATCCTCGACACCGGAATCGGGATCATCCGCCAGGCCAGCGCCGACCTGATGGACACCCTCCCCGGCAAGGGCCTGAGCCGACAGATAGCAGACCTCCTCCAGGACGTCCCGGGCATCGACCATATCGAGGACATCCATGGGCACCGCTTCGGCCCCTATCTGGTGATCAACATCACCGTCGGGGTTGCCCCCGATATCACGGTGGCCGAAGGGGACAGAATCGCCTCCCAGATCGAAACCATCCTTGTCCGCCAGATCGACTTCATGCGCCGGGTCTTCGTTCATTATCATCCGGCGGCACAGCGCCCGCCACAGAATCCGCCGCCGGTCGACCGCCGGTCCTGAGCCCGGGATTCAGGCGATGGCGCGATAATCTTCATGCACACTCGCCGCTCGCAGGTCGTGGAAGTTCGAACTGCAGGACCGGTTGAACGAACAGCTCCGCGAGTGCGTCACCCCTGAAAGAACCTTATGCCGATTTGACGGCCTGTTTTGCTCCCTCCCTTCCCATCATTCTCGACGAACAAACCATCGCTACAATGTAGCAACAAATTGCGAATAACAGCATATTCCTGAAACCGAGATACAGGGAAAGGATGACGGCGGTAATGCTTCCGATGACCGTAAAGAGCCCATTGAACGCCCAGGCCCAGGCCACAGTTCCAGCAGGTTTGTCCCGTGTTGCAAGGATCCCGAGGGGAAAGGCCATGCCGAGAAAAAATGTCAGCGGAAAGAGAAAGAGGACGGCACAGAAAGATCGCAGGAACGTCCCGAATGTCAACAGGTACTCAAAACTGGCCTGATAGCCGAAAGCGATACCCAAAGCCGACAGTATGATCCCTATGAAACAGACGAAGTATCGTCTCCGTTCGAAGAGTTGCAGCATCTCCGAAGAAACGCTACCGATGCCGGCGCCGATAAGATAGGTGAACACGACCACTGTGTAGGTGTACAAGGGGTAGCCGATAAGCTTCATGAATACCTGGATCGAAATCAGTTCAAAGATGATGAAGCCCATGCCGATACAGGAGAAATACAGCAGGGTTTCCCCCTTGCCTTGCCATTTTTCCTTTCCCGTCCTGGAGAATACGAGGGGGACCATCGTAAAGATCGCGGCAAAGACGAGGGCGGCGCCTGAAGTAACAATCAGATGAATGATGTCCCGAGGGAGCCCATTCTGCATGCGGGAATTCAGCAATCCGGATACGGACATATTGACGAATGCATCCTTGTCGACAGCCGGTAACTGCTGCATCGTCTTGATCAAATGGTTGAAAAATGGCCGATCATCGGTAGTGGCAGAGATATTGTACGGTATCCTCTGCTCGATTTCCGCCGGCAGTTCTCCGCTGAAAAACGCATCGCTCAGGAAATTCTCCTTAGCCGGACCATAGGGATTCACCGCGAATACCGAACCGTTCATGAACGACCTGATTCTCGACACCTCCTCTCTGGTCCACGGAGACATCTTCACCAGAAAGGTCGGGAGATTATCCCAGGAGGCCGGTACTTCTAAGACCAGGACGTGATTTTTGAAGTCAGTTAATCCCAATTCCCGCCAGGCCTTCGCAGCGGTGAGAACCATGCGTGGATATATATGGTGGTTGATATGCAATATTCCATCGGAATTAAGATGGGTGAAGTATTCTCTGTAGGCGTCAGTGGTTTGCAGATAGGTTGCGCTCAGGGCACCGCTTCCCGAAGCAATGCTGGAACTGGTATGGTTACTGTTTAATTGGATGATGTCGAATTTCTTTTGGCTTGAACGAAGGAAGCTCCTTCCCTCTCCCTTTTGTATATTACACTGGGGGGCATTCATGACCCCGCCGATATACTCATTGTATTTTCCCTTGCCGAGGTCAACGACCTTACCAACCAACTCTATCCCGTCGACATGTTTTGCGCCGTATACCAGTGCCCCTTTTGCCTCCTGCCCCCCGGCGCTCCCAATAATCAAGACCTCCTGATCGGTATCCTGTTTCAAGAAATGGGAAACGAGAACCCCTCTGCCCCAGAAATGCGAGGTCGCCTTTTCGGGGAGTTCCTCTCTCAGCTGCTTGTAATCACCATTGAATTTGTAGAAATAACTGGTCTGGGAACCACCGTCATAGGCTATCCACCGGATAGCATCCTTCTTCGGGTATCGAACGACATCTATTTTGGAAATAGGATCCCACCATGAGCCATCGATAAAGCCTCGATCGGCCATAAGCGTTGCCAGTCCCCGCTTATCCATATGTGGAGAAAACTCATAATATCCGTCTTTCAATACCACTGCGGCCACCAATCCGATCGCAGCTATAAGCGGGATGCACCGCAGGATCCGGCTCGGAATCAATATCGCCAGGGCGACCAATCCCAACGCAGCCACGATGACAATCAACCCAACCGTGCCAAAATGCGGTAACAGGGGGATTATCAGCAGGCAACCGAGAGAGGCCCCGATCAGGTCCCAACAGTAGAGCCGGCGAATATCCCCGGCGTACGCGCTGAAACCGCTGGAAAGAATCAAACCGGTGATAAAAAAAGGTATACTGATGGATGAGTAGATGATGAAGAAATTCAGAACAGCCCGAGGAGTGCCTTGGCCTCCGATAGCCGAGAAATCGAATTTGAATGTATCGATCACTGGGATAACCGCCAGTGTCGAAAGCACCATAAGCGTCACCAGGGTGGCGATGTAACGCGTTGTCAGGGTTTCCTTGACTTTCGGTCGAAGTGACAAGTACACACCGGCAAGGCCGAAGGCGAACATGGCGAGGGTGATGACCATGAAGGCCATATGCGGATACCACAGGACATCGAAGACCCGGATAAGCGTCAACTCAAGCAGGAGTGCGGCGCCAGCAACGATAAAGATCAAGAAGGAGAGAACTCGTACGGTCGGTTGCGCGTTTTGAGGTAAGATGGACGGCGATGTTGTCATATCTGGCTCATTCAGAGTGTGTTGTCACAAAATTGTGGCATAGACGGAAAAAGGCCAACAAAACTAACACACAAATCGCATCAAAACAAGTCCCGCCAGGGAGTTCGGCGAGTAATCAACCACCGGCTGCGGCAGGTGGTTGGTGAGTTACGAAGCGTATCGTCCCGGTGGTCACCAGCCAATCGGCGGGCTCATGGTTGAAGCGATGCAGAGTGGCATGATCGTAGCCCCCGGAACCACACGGCCATGATCGATGGGTCACTCAACCTGCACGGTTGACGACCAGTGGCAAAGCGGGATCCAACGATGAATGCCTTTCGACGAATAATCCGAGGGGAAGCCGGGCAGGAAGCATAGCCGTGATTGTCCTGGGGGCTGGAGGAGGAACAGCAGGTAAAAAAAAAAGCCTTGGGGGTGATACGTCGACCACCCCCAAGGCTTGCATCTCCAAGTGGTCGGGATGAGAGGATTTGAACCTCCGACTCCAGCGTCCCGAACGCTGTGCTCTACCAGACTGAGCCACATCCCGACCTTTGCCATTTTCCCGTGCGGAAACCCCTGGAAAACAGATGTGCAATTAATATCTGCTCAGACCGGCAAAGTCAAGCGCAAAAGCCGGCCGGAAAAACTCCGCTTCCACGATACCACAATGCCCGGTTGCCGCAGGGCAGATCACGCCAGTCGGCAGCCATACCCGGCTAAAGCGGCCAGAACCACAACCATGTAGGAATAATTCTCATTTAAAATTGACAATCAGTTTTGCCGGGATATAATTGCTCACACGCATTGCCCCCGAATATCCAGACATGGAACAGATCGATTCAACCCATTCAAGGAGGCATCATGAAGAAAAACGGAAAGCTCACCAGCAATAACGGCGCCCCGGTCGTCGACAATCAGAACGTCATGACCGCCGGCCCTCGAGGGCCGCAACTCCTGCAGGATGTGTGGTTTCTCGAAAAGCTCGCCCATTTCGACCGCGAGGTGATACCGGAGAGGCGGATGCACGCCAAGGGATCCGGCGCCTACGGCACCTTCACCGTCACCAACAGTATCACCAAATATACCAGGGCCAAAATCTTCTCCAAGGTCGGTAAGAAGACCGATCTCTTCGTCCGCTTCTCGACGGTCGCCGGCGAGCGCGGGGCGGCCGACGCCGAGCGCGATATCCGCGGCTTCGCGATCAAGTTCTACACCGACGGGGGCAACTGGGACCTGGTCGGCAACAACACCCCGGTCTTCTTCCTCCGCGACCCGCTGAAATTTCCCGACCTCAATCACGCGGTCAAGCGCGACCCGCGCACCAACCTGCGCAGCGCCAGGAACAACTGGGATTTCTGGTCGTCGCTGCCCGAGGCCCTGCACCAGGTCACGATCGTGATGAGCGACCGCGGCATCCCGGCCACCTACCGCCATATGCACGGATTCGGCAGCCATACCTTCAGCTTCATCAACGCCAGGAACAAGCGACACTGGGTCAAGTTCCACTTCAAGTCCCAGCAGGGGATCAAGAATCTGACCGACGCCGAGGCGGAAGCCCTGGTCGGCAGGGACCGTGAGAGCCACCAGGTGGATCTCTATAGCAGTATCGAGAAGGGCGAATTCCCCCGCTGGACCATGTATGTGCAGATCATGACCGAGGAGCAGGCCGCTCAGCTCCCCTACCATCCCTTCGATCTGACCAAGGTCTGGTACCATCGGGACGCGCCGCTGATCGAGGTCGGCGTCCTCGAGTTGAACCGCAACCCCGAGAATTACTTCGCCGAGGTCGAGCAGGCCGCCTTCAATCCGGCCAATGTCGTCCCCGGCATCGGCTTCTCGCCCGACAAGATGCTCCAGGGCCGGCTCTTTTCCTACGGCGACGCCCAGCGCTATCGTCTCGGCGTCAACCACCACCTCATCCCGGTCAACAAGGCCCGCTGCCCCTTCCACAGCTATCACCGCGACGGCATGATGCGCGTCGACGGCAATTATGGCAGCACCCTCGGCTATGAACCGAACAGCTACGGCGAATGGCAGGAGCAGCCCGAATTCGCCGAACCGCCCCTCGCCCTCTCCGGCACCGCCGATCACTGGAATGCCCGCGAGGACGACAACGATTACTTTACCCAGCCGGGCAAACTGTTTCGCCTGATGACCGTCGCCCAGAAAGAGGCCCTCTTCGGCAACACCGCCCGGGCCATGGGTGATGCCCCGAAGGAGATCAAGATCCGGCATATCGGCAACTGCCTGAAGGCCGACCCCGATTACGGCAAGGGTGTGGCCAAGGCCATGGGTATCCCGTTGAAGGATGTGAAATAGACTGGGTCGAAATCACCGCGAGAAATAACAGGGGGAAGGCCGGCGGCCCTTCCCCCTCGTTATGACATGACCGGTTTACCGGAGAATGAACCCGAGAACCTCCAGATCCTTGGCCCATGGACTCCAGGGACCGGTGACGAAACGGGCGGTCATGGTTTTCGGACAAAAGATGACCCTGGCGTCGCGATCGAGATTGCACCGGCGATCATAGTTGGTATGACTGAGGCGGAGGGACCAGGTTCCGTCAATGTTGGGACAGACCTCTTCGACATAGGCAGGATGGCCTGTCGGCATATTGCGCCGACTGTTGCCGGCAAGGATGATCACCGATCCGGCCTGCGGCCGCTCCGAGACCGCTCCCTGTTGCATGGCGCAGGAGTACCACTGGACCGGGCTGGTGTTGCCCAGCCGGCAGATATCGATGCCGGATCGGCAACGGGCATAGATCAGGCTCTGCGGCTGGCACCGGGTGGTTCTGGTGGTCTTGACGGTTTTTTTCTTCCCCTTCTTCAATCGCACCGTTTTGGTGCAGGGAATACGCCTGCCCGGCTGCAGGTCGAAACAACGGTCGCCATCCGTTCCCCGGGCAACCTGACACTCCCCGGCGGTTGCGTCGCCTTTCACCTGCGCCCGGGCGGCGGCACCGATGCCGGCCTGGTCGACCGGCGGCAACCCTGGCTCGGTCATGCGGCATTCGCCGACAACCTGCGGATCCCCATCCTGCTCCTGCAGCGGCGGTGAGCCGGCGCAGCCGGTCAGAATCCACAGCCAGAGCAAGATGACAAGCGGCCACCGCGGCGAGGCCGTCACAATCCGGATCAACACCTGCACGGCCCCTCCTTTCTTCCGCTTTTCATCCGATCAGTTGATGCTGATGCTCTGGCCATGACTGGGAACGGTAACCTCGAAACCCTGCTCCCGCAGATAGGTGGCGAAGGCCAGCGACTGCTCCTCCTCGCCGTGCACCAGGGCGATCTTCTTGATCCGCAGATTCGACTCCCGGAGCACCCTGGTCAGTTCATCGCGGTCGCCATGGGCGCTGAAGCCGCCGACGGTGTGGACCTTGGCCCGCAGCGGGTATTCCTTGTTGTAAAAGGTGAGGATCGGCGCCGGGCCCTTGCGGCCGCCCTCCTCATAGGCCTGGCCCAGTTCCTGGATCCGCCGCCCCAGGGTGTTCTGTCCCATATAGCCGACGATCAGCACCGTGTTGCGTTCGTCGTGGATCTTGTGCCGCAGGTGATGCAGGATCCGCCCGCCCTCGCACATTCCCGACCCCGAGAGGACGATATGCGGCCGCTCGTCGCGGTTGAGGGCCATCGAGTCCTCCACGGTATGGATGAATTTCAGATACTCGAAGCTGAAGGGATTGAGCCCGTTCTGCAGGAAGGTCCGGTGGGTGTCGAGATCGTAGGTCTCCGGGTGTTCACCGAAGACGTTGGTGATGTCGGTGGCCAGCGGGCTGTCGATATAGACCGGGATCTTGGGCAGTTGGCCCTCCATGTAGAGTTCATGGAGAAAATAGATCAGTTCCTGGGTCCGGCCGAAGGCAAAGGCCGGGATCAGGACCGAACCACCCCGGGCATAGGTCTCCTCGACGATGCGGCGGAGCGCCGGCTTCATATCGACCACCGGATCGTGGAAGCGGTCGCCGTAGGTGCTCTCCATGATCATCAGGTCGATATCGCGGTGCTCCTCGGGAAACTGCAGCGTCGGGTCCTCGATGATCGGTTTGCCGAACCGGCCGATATCACCGGAGAACATGAGGGTGCGCCGCTGTTCCCCGGTTTTGTACTGGAGAGCGGCCATGGCCGAGCCGAGGATATGGCCGGCATCATAGAGGGTGCAGGTCAGATCCTGGCCGACGACCACCGGATGGCGATACGGTACGCCCTCGAAATACGCCAGCGACTCCTCGGCGGCCTGAATCGAGTAAAGCGGCTCGATGATCTCGAGATGGTGGTCGCGCAGGATTTTTTCGATCAGCGGGACGTTGAGATACTGGTTCTCGGTCTTGAGGGTCAGGCCGATCTCATGCATCTCGTCCTTTGACAGCCTGGCCTCGACGTTGCCGGCCCGGACTTTGGCGAGGAAGTTGCGGGCGGTCTTGTAATTGAGGTAGGCGGCGTCGCCGTCCTGAATCTTGGCCGCATCCCGCAACAGGTAGGCGCAGGCATCGGCCGTGGCCCTGGTGCAGAAGACCCGGCCCTTGAACCCCCTGCCGGTCAGCATCGGCAGGCGCCCCGAGTGATCGATATGAGCGTGGGAGAGCACGACATTGGTGATCGCCTGGGGATCGACCTCGAGAACCCGGTTTTTTTCTTCACTTTCTTTCCGTCTGCCCTGGAACAGCCCACAGTCGAGCAGGATCCTGTCATTGTCGGTGGTCAGGGTGTGGAAGGACCCGGTAACCTCCCGCGTCGCTCCATGAAACGTTACATGCATGATCATCCTCTTTTCAGTATTCGTGTTTTCGTGGGGATGCAGGGCAAACCACTTTCTTCCTGCATGTTTTCAATCGGCAGCCAATTTCGGTTGGTTGAAACTGCGCAGACTGTGCAAGTCCTTCTTCTGCGAATAAGCGACAAGTCCCTGCGGATCGGGGTAGCCGATGGCGATAAACATGATGACCCGTTCATGTCTCTTCAGCTCGAGCAGGTTCTCCGCCCTCCGCTCCAGTGTCTCGATATCGGGCCAGTTGAGCGGGCAGGAACTGAGGCCCAGGGTTTCGAGGGCATACATGAAGGACATGATCGACAGCGAACTGTCTATATAGATACCGTGCCGGTCCCGTTCCCCGTAATAGGCGGAGAGGTCCCCGATAACGGCGCAGAGCATCGGGATATTGTGGCTGAAACCGGCCGTGCCAAGCGGCAGCGGTCGTAATATCCGCAGCGATTCCGGTTCATCGAAAAAACGATAGAAAAAAGGCTGCCGGTTGCAGGCCGTCGGCGATTCGGCTGCGATCTCCAAGGCCCTGTCGATCAGGACATGGGGCACCTCGGTCTGGAGGAACCAGCGCACCGATCGACGCCGTTTTGCCAGGGCGGCGAAACTGTCGAACGATACCGGGCATGAGCCACGCCGGCTGTAGGGTACCCTGCCGCCCCGCCCCTCTTCGGCTGGATGATCAACGCTGAGAAAGACCGCTTGGGCCCGCTCCACCAGACCCTCATCTGCCACAACCTCAAAATAGCTCTCGAGGATATCATGGGCCCAGGCCAGATCCTTGGCCCAGTCGGCAGCGCAACCGGCCATGCGGCATTCCCGATAGCAGTCGACCGTCTCGCCGATATACGACAGGGCGAAACGCTCACGACGGGGCCGCATCAGCAGGCCTTTTTCAATGCGATGGATGTTGCGCCGCAGCAGGGTCCGTGTCGAATTCGGATCAACCGTGGAATGATATAGCGCCAGGCCGGCGGCCACGGCCTGCTGCTCCCGCCGGAAGGCCCGGGAAAAAAATCCATAATAGAGGGTGCGGAGCCAGCCGGAACCGGCTACGCGCCGTAGAACGATGCGTTGCTTCGTGCTGAAGGCCCGACGCAACCAGGTCAGGACCACGGGGGGCATTTTTCTTTCGACGAACAGCATCAACGACATACGAAAAGCCCTCCTGTATGCGGGTTGGCGGCAGTTTCATCGGTGAGCCGGCTTCAATCGGAGATCGCCCCGTCATGCGTCGACAATTATACCATAACCCCCTCGATCCACAATACAATTTATTCTGGCGGCAGGGGCCTGGACCAGAGGTGAGGTTGCCACTTCGTCAGAACTGTGACATAATAATGCAATTACAGATCATTTGCTCTCAACAGGAACAGTGGAGGAGCAGGACATGCCGGATTTTCCCTTGCAGGGGCTCGACCAATTCACCACCCGGGCGCTGTATGTCGGTAATCGCCTGGATCTCCATCCCTTTCGCAATACCAGCCGCCTCGCCGCCTCGCCGCTTGCCATCGGTGCCGGGGCGGTGGGGGTCGTCGTACTGTTCCGCTTCGGGGTCGTCGTCATGTTCGGCCTCAGTGCCGCGGAGGAGGCCGCCTTTCTCACCGCGATCACCTCGAGTATAATCGAACCCTACGACGGTCTCGAGGTCGAGGAGGTCACCGTTGAAATCACGCCGGACAAGGGGGATCGAGTCGATTCCTCCACCATTGTCCTGCCGGGCATCGATATAATGAAGCTGCAGATCATCGCCGATGCCCTCGCCAAAAGCGTGGTGCTGGGCTACTACGAGACGACCATCAACAGATCGTTCGACCGCATCGAGCCGCTGGCCTCGAAACTTCAGCTGGGAAAGACATACGGACACCAGAGCCGCAGCCTGCTCAGCCATATCGGCGATGTCCTGATGATCCAGGTGCGGATGGTGGGAAGAGTCGAGATCAGTGAAAAGCCCGAACTCCTCTGGGATCTGCCCCAGTACGAGCGACTTTTTGCCGATCTTGAAGACAACTACGAACTGCGGGAAAGGTATCTGGCCATCGAACGCAAGCTCGAACTGGTGTCGCGCACCGCCGAAACCCTCTTCGGCCTTCTGCAGAACAGGCGCTCACTGCGGGTCGAGTGGTATATCGTCTTTCTGATCCTGTTCGAGATCCTGCTCACGCTGTATGAAATGTGGCTGGCCTGAGATTCAGCCGATCAAGGCGTCGACGCAGATCCGATACAGCCGCGGGGTGCAGTGGCCGCAGATGGTCACCGTTGCCGCCACCAGGGACCTTCCCTGCTGCCGGCAGATGTGCTTTACCTTCTCGATCGATCCGGCGAAATTTCCCTTCTCCTGCATGTCATAAAAGTGCAGCCACCTCTGATGCTGGAGGGAGAGCAGTGCCAGATCGAGAAAGCCCTCAGCCGATTTCGGCAGGGGCATGACGATCCGGTCGAAGGTCTTCTTCAATCGCGGCACGACCGCCCGCACATCGCCCTCGTAGAACAGGACATTGGTGAGTCTTCTGTTGTACCCGAGATTCTTCATGGCGTAGGCATGGGCGATTGGGCTTTTCTCTATACCAATAACCCTGCACTGCGGCTGCGTTCGGCCGATGACCAGCGGGTACGGGCCTATCCCGGAAAAAAACACCAGGACCCGTTCACCCGGTTGCACCAGCGAGGCTATACGTTGACGCTCATTGCCGCTGCGGACGGAAAAATAGACGGCCTCCGGATCGACCAGCAGCCGCACCCCGTTTTCCCTGTGGAGCGTTTCCTTACGATCTTCTCCGCCGATGATCTCCAGCGGCAGGGTCCGGAATTCACCATCATGGATGCCCGCCCGCCGGGCAACCACCTTGATGCGGCGATGCAGATCGAGGATGGCCCCGGCAATGAGCCTCTTTTTGCCAAGCAATGCATCCGGGATGACGATGATGGCGATATCGCCGACAATATCATACGACTGGACGAAGATCGCCATTTCCTCGGGTGCCAGTTGGTCCCTCAGGATTTTTTTCAGTTCTCCGCTCATATCGTCAGCGTTTACGGAAATAACCGATGTGCGACACCCTCTCGAGCGAACGCGGTGGATCGCCGACAAAAAAAAGCGCCATGGAAAGACCGACCGCCAATTCCATGACGCCTGATCAGAGATGAACTCCGCGCCAATGCCGGCAGCAGAGAAGCGTAGAAAGACTATTTCCCTTTGATCTTTACAACATTGTCAGCAGCAGGTCCCTTTGGTCCCTGAACGATATCGAAACTGACACGGGCGCCTTCCTCGAGTGACTTGAACCCTTCTGATTTGATCGCGGAGTAATGAACGAAGATATCCTTTCCCCCATCTTGCTCGATAAAACCAAATCCCTTCGCATCATTAAACCACTTCACAGTACCTTCAGCCATCTTCTAACTCCTTTGTGCATTGTTCTCAAAAAACGGTTTTTGAGATACCATCCCGGTTATCCCAGCACAATTTTACCTATCCGTAGAAAATTTTCAAAGAAAAAGAAAAGATACATGCATATTTACCTTGCTGAATTGTTATATGATACAATCGCACAACTCGCCTTGTTTCACCTCCCGAAAATAACCTCTGATTATCAGAAACAAGACCTTTTGATCGGATAAGGTCATCGGCCACCGGGCGATGAAGGCATCGTTCCGCCCCGCCTTGACATTTCAGCCTTTCAATAGTAGCGTAAACACAGTGTACAGCATCCTTTTTCCCCGGATTTCAATGGACTCCATCCTCGCCGCCGTAACCTGGCTCGGCTCACTGTACGTCCTCCTGCCGTCAACGGTCCTGCTCGCTCTTGTACTCCTTAAGGCTGGACGGCCAAACGATGCGGCCCTGCTCGGTCTCAGCCTGCCGGCCACTACCATTGTCGTCCATCTCGTCAAACTTGTCGTCCGCCGCCCACGTCCGGAGGTCTCCAACCTGGTGGTGCCGATGCCTCCCGACTGGTCCTTTCCCAGCGCCCACACGGCCCAGGCGGCTACGTTTTTCCTGGTACTTACCCTGATCGCGATCCGTCGGCTGCCACCGTCCCGTTCCCTGCCGACGGCGCTCAGCTGCCTGCTGATCGTAGCCGGAGTCGGCTATTCGCGGATCCACCTCCAGGTCCACTATCCCTCGGATGTCATTGCCGGCCTGATCCTGGCGATCGGTATGGTGATGCTGGTGCAGAAGATTCTCCCGCATCTTCCATTGAATACTACCAGATAAGGACCGCCGCAGGGTAAACCGACAAAATTCTTCCCCGACCTGCAACCATGCGCAACAAGTTCCTCGGCACCGGCGAAAAAGGGTATCACCCGATCCGCAAGATCATGGTCTGCGTCTCCGGCCTGCGATATGCCATCCGCTACGATTTCAGTGTTTCCTACAAGGTGTTTCTGTCGATCAGCACGCTGGTTGTCTGCTTTTTGCTCCGACAATGGATCGATTTTCTCCTGATCATGGCGGCAACCGCGTTGATGCTGATCGCCGAGATGTTCAACAGTGCCATCGAGGCCCTGTGCGACTTCATCGAAACCCACGAGAACCACAAAATCAAGGTTATCAAGGATATATCGGCTGCAGCGGCCGGCCTCAGCATCCTCCTCTGGGCAACCATTCTCATCGTCGAGTTGTCACGGCTGCGGGCTGTCCTCCGTGCATAAAGCGCACAAAGCGCACAACTCTTACATGTCCTGCAACATCTCGTATTTTATTGAGATATGCGACTTGCAATGATTTGATTCGGTCTTTCCACATCACTTTAATCTGGGGTTGATTTAAAACTGAACTTATGCTTACCTGCAGTCTTGAAAACAGGATTCCAAGCAGTCGATACACGCGATACATATCATGTTCTCATCACGGAGGAAAAAATGTTCAAAATCGTGAGACGCCAGGAGATGACCGGTGGAACAGTAATACTCAACGAGATTGAGGCCCCGCTTATCGCCAAAAAGGCTCGACCGGGACAGTTCGTCATCCTGAAAGCCAACGAGAACGGGGAGCGGATTCCCCTGACGATGGCCGACACCGATCCGGAGAAGGGTACGATCACCATCATTTATATGGTTGTCGGCAAATCGACCGCCCTTTTCCGCGACCTGCAGGTCGGCGACAGCTATCAGGACGTCATCGGTCCCTTAGGCAAGGCCACCCACCTGGAGAAGGTCGGCAAGGTCATCTGCGTCGGCGGCGGCACCGGTGTCGCCGTGCTCCATCCGATCACCCGCGGTCTCAAGGAGGTCGGCAACGATGTCACCTGCATCATCGGGGCACGGAACAAGGACCTGCTGATCCTGGAAGATGAAATGAAAAAGGCATCCCACGACCTGCGGGTCTGCACCGATGACGGCTCCTATGGGCATCACGGTTTCGTCACCCAGGTCATGCAGGAAATCCTTGATGCCGGTGGCGTCAAGCTGGTCGTCGCGATCGGCCCGGTACCGATGATGAAGGCGGTGAGCAAGATCACCAAGGACTACAATGTTCCGACGATGGTCAGTCTGAATCCGATCATGGTCGACGGCACCGGCATGTGCGGCGGCTGCCGGGTCACCATCGGCGGCGAGACCAAGTTCGCCTGCGTCGACGGCCCCGAATTCGACGGCCACCAGGTCGATTACGATGAACTGATCAAGCGCCTCCAGGCCTATCAGGAAGAAGAGCGGGAGTGCCACCGGCAGTATTGCACGATTCGCGATGCCAAGTAGGGTCGCGTCCCCCGGCTGAACACAGATAAGCAGAGAATTCCACGACAAGACGCCTCGCCGAAGCGAGCCTATCCACGGAGGATAATATGGCGGATATTGCAGAGAAGGCCCGGAAGAATCCCCGGGTACCCATGCCCGAACAGGAACCAAAGGTAAGAGCCCGTAATTTTCTCGAAGTTCCGACTGGTTATACAATGAAGATGGCCCAGGAAGAGGCTTCCAGGTGTCTGCAGTGCAAAAAACCAGGCTGCGTCAACGGCTGTCCGGTCGGTGTCGATATACCCGGCTTCATCGATTTCATCGTCCAGGGCGATATGAGCGGCGCTATCCGCCACCTCTGGAAAATGAACGCCCTGCCCGCCGTCTGCGGCCGGGTCTGCCCGCAGGAAATCCAGTGCGAAGGGCAGTGCATCGTCGGCAAGAAGGGACAGCCCGTCGCCATCGGTAATCTCGAACGCTTCTGTGCCGATTATGAACGCGAGCACGGCACTGGTGAACTGCCACCCAAACAGCCGGCCACCGGCAAGAGGGTGGCGGTGGTCGGATCCGGTCCCTCCGGCCTGACCGTGGCCGGCGACCTGATCGTCAAAGGCCATGATGTCACGATCTTCGAGGCCTTTCACAAACCGGGCGGCGTCCTGGTCTACGGCATCCCTGAATTCCGCCTGCCCAAGGCGATCGTGGCCCAGGAGGTCAATTTTCTGGCCAGGCTCGGAGTCAAGGTCGAATGCAATGCCGTCGTCGGCCGCACCGTGTCCCTCGACGAACTGTTCACCGAAGGCTATGAGGCGATCTACGTCGGCGTCGGCGCCGGCCTGCCGAAATTCATGAACCTGCCCGGCGAGAACCTTGTCGGTATCCTCTCGGCCAACGAGTACCTGACCCGCGCCAACCTGATGAAGGCCTACCAGTACCCGGATGTCGACACTCCGATCCCACACGGCAAAAACGTCGTGGTCCTCGGGGCCGGCAACGTGGCCATGGATTCGGCGCGGACGGCGATGCGGCTGGGGGCGGAAACGGTGAAGATCGTCTACCGCCGCTCACGCGACGAGATGCCGGCCAGGAAGGCTGAAATCCACCATGCCGAAGAAGAGGGTATCGAGATGTGCCTGCTGACCAACCCGACCCGTTACCTCGGCAATGAAAAAGGCCGGCTTACCGGCATGGAGTGCCTGCGCATGGAACTGGGTGAACCGGATGCCTCCGGGCGGCGGCGACCGATCCCCATCAAGGGTTCGGAGTACCTGGTCGACTGCGACCTCTGCATCGTCGCCGTCGGTTCCGGGGCCAATCCGCTCCTGACCAGCGAGACATCGGACATGCAGTTGAACAAGTGGGGCTATATCGTCACCGACACGGCAACCGGCAAGACAACCAAGAAGGGCGTCTGGGCCGGCGGCGACATCGTCACCGGGGCCGCCACGGTCATTCTGGCGATGGGCGCCGGGCGACAGGCCGCCAACTCGATCCACAACTACCTGACCCTCGGCTGGTAGCCGCAACGGCAGGCAGAGCAGACAGTCCCGGAACGCCGTTGCGGATCTCGCAGACGGCGTTCCGGGATCATTACCCCTGTATATCCTCTCTCTTCCCGCCCCCCATCGCTCCTTCGAATTGTAAACTCGCCGGAGACGGCCAGACAGTCGCCCCAAAGACGGGAAAAACCTGTCGTCCGATCAATGCGCACCGGTGACGATATCACGACCGAAGGCCTCGGCCCTCGCCAGTTCCTCCGGCAGATTGCGGACTGCGCCGCGCTGATCGACGCCCTTGAGAAGAAAGGAGTCGGCAAAGGTCATGTCCATGGCCTCGTAGAAATAGCGCATGGTCAACAGGCTGCAGTCGAAGACCTTCGCCCCCTTGGTCGCGGCCACCGACAGCAGGTAGCCCTTGCGCTGCTCCTCCAGGCGAAACCTGTTGTCGAGCAGGTAGCGCCTCGACCAGCGGGCCTGGAAACGGTCGATGAACGCCTTGGTCTGGGCGGTCAGGGCATAGAAATAGACCGGACTGGCAACCAGGATCCGGTCCGCCGCATCGGCCCGTTCATAGATCGCCCCCATATCGTCCTTGATGACGCACTCGCCGGTCTTCTCGCAGCCGCCGCAGCCCTGGCAGGGTGAAAGGGTGAGTCCGGCAAGGCGGATATACTCGACCGTGCCGCCGCCCTCTTCCATGCCTTTGGCCACGTGTTGGGCCAGAATCTCGCTGTTGCCGTTTTTGCGCGGACTTCCCAGAACGATGAGCAGATGCATGTGGTTTCTCCTTGGTGAAGGCGATTACGTCGGATCGAAGACTGTGGAATTGCGGTTCAGTGATGCAGCTCTTCAGGTTATACTGGATCCGGATAGCGGGAGGAAGAACGTTTGTCGGTCACGATCCAGCGGAATGGCTTTTTCCATGGTTCCCCCGCTCAGCACCTCCGCCCCGCCCCGACAAATTGTTCTCGGCCTGCAGATAAGTGATTGTTCAAGAATAGGAATTGTTGTTATATAAGTCAATGCATCACAAGATCCCGACCATTTTCGCCATCAAGGGTTACGCCCTGCATGACGGACCGCAGATCCGGACAACGGTCTTCTTCAAGGGCTGCCCCCTTTCCTGCCATTGGTGCCATAACCCGGAAGGTCTGTCGCCCAATATCGAGATCATCACCTTAAGAGATCGTTGCGTCGGCTGCGGCGAGTGCGTCGTCGCCTGCCCGCAGCAGGCCCTGGCAATCGATCCTGCCGACGGTATCGACCGCACCCCCGCCCTGTGCATCGCATGCGGCCGCTGCGTCGAGGTCTGCCCGGCGCTGGCCCATGCGGCCACCGGCTGGCGGACCTCGGTGGCGGCGGTGATGGCGGAGATCGAGAAAGACCGGCCGTTCTACGACACCTCCGGCGGCGGGGTGACATTTTCCGGCGGTGAGCCGCTGCTGCAGCCGGACTTCCTGCTGGCGCTGCTGCAGGAGTGCGGCCGGCGGCGGATCCACCGGACGGTCGACACCACCGGCTTCGCCCCCACCGCCACCGTGCTGACGATCGCCGCCGAAACCGATCTTTTCCTCTACGATCTCAAGATGATGGACAGCGCCAGACACCTGCGCTCCACCGGCGTCGACAATACTCTGATCCTCGCCAACCTCGTCGCCCTCTGCCGCGCCGGCCACCCGGTGCGAATCCGCATCCCGCTGGTGGCCGGGGTCAATGACGGCGAGGACGACATCCGGGCCGTCCTCGCCTTCCTTCGCGATCTGCCCGGCATCACCGGCATCGACCTGCTGCCCTACCATGGCATCGGCCGGGCCAAATACCGCAAACTGGGCATCGATTATCCCGGCGAGACGCTGACGGCGCCGGACCGCAAACACATGAATTCACTCCTCGGCATCATCACGGGTGCCGGATTCCAGGTCACTATTGGAGGTTGACATGAACAGCAGGATCGAACGCCTTCGCCGCGCAAGTTTCGAGGCCAGGCCATCGATATCGATTGAACGGGCGGTGCTGGAGACCCGCTTCTACCAGGACAACAGCGGCCGGCACTCGCTGCCGGTGCTGCGGGCCCTGTGCTTCAAGCACCTGTGCGAGCACAAGACCATCTTTATCGGTGATGACGAGCTGATCGTCGGCGAACGGGGGCCGGCCCCCAAGGCCGTGCCGACTTTCCCCGAGCTGACCTGCCACAGCGCCCTCGACCTGCGCATATTGAACGACCGGGAGATGACCAGCTACCGGGTGGCCGAGGAGGATATCCGCACCTACGAGGAGATCGTCATCCCCTACTGGCAGGGTCGGTCGATGCGCGACCGGATCTTCCGCGAGGTGCCGGCCGAGTGGCGGGCGGCTTACGAGGCCGGACTGTTCACCGAGTTCATGGAGCAGCGGGCCCCGGGCCATACCGCCCTCGACGGCACGATCTACCGCTGCGGCCTGCGCGAGTGCCAGGAGCGGATCACCGCCCGCCTCGAATCCCTCGACTATCTCGGTGACCCGACCGCCGCCGATCAGGCCGAACAGCTCCAGGCCATGCACATCGCCTGCGAGGCGGCGATGATCTTCGCCCGCCGCCATGCCGACCTGGCCGAAAAGATGGCGGCCGGCAAGACCGACCCGCAGCGCCGCGCCGAGCTGGCGGCGATCGCCGCGGTCTGCCGCCGGGTACCGGCGGAAAAGCCGCATACCCTTCACGAGGCCCTGCAGATGTACTGGTTCGTCCACCTCGGTACCATCACCGAGCTCAACGGCTGGGACGCAATGACCCCCGGCCACCTCGACCAGCATCTCCAGCCCTTCTACGACCGGGGCCTGGCCGACGGCAGCCTCGACCGCGAGCGGGCCAAGGAGCTGCTCTCCTGCCTGTGGATCAAGGTCAACAATCACACCGCCCCGCCCAAGGTCGGGGTGACCGCCAAGGAGAGCGGCACCTACAACGACTTCACCCAGATCAATCTCGGCGGCCTGAAGCCCGACGGCAGCGACGGCGTCGGCGAGGTCTCGTATATCGCCCTCGAGGTCGCCGACGAACTGCACCTGCTGCAGCCCCAGCCGAGCGTCCACATCAGCAGCAAGACCCCGGAGCGCTTCCTCGAGGCCGCCGCCCAGGTCATCCGCCAGGGCTACGGCTATCCCTCGGTGTTCAACACCGACGCGGTGGTGCTTGAGCAGATGCGGGTCGGCAAGACTCTCGAGGATGCCCGCGAGGGCGGGACCAGCGGCTGCATCGAGACCGGCGCGTTCGGCAAGGAGGCCTACATCCTCACCGGCTATCTCAACGTGCCGAAGATCCTCGAGGTGACCCTCAACAACGGCGTCGATCCGCTCTCCGGCGCCAGGGTCGGCATCGCCACCGGCGACCCGCGCGACTTCGCCGACTTCGACGCGCTGTACGCCGCCTTCGCCCGCCAGCTCGATCACATTGTCGCCCTGAAGGTCAAGGTCAACAACTACATCGAGCGGATGTACGCCAAGTACTCGCCGGCACCGTTCCTCTCGGTGGTGATCCACGACTGCATCGACAAAGGCCGTGATTACTACGACGGCGGGCCGCGTTACAACACCACCTACATCCAGTGCTGCGGCATCGGCACGGTGACCGACTCGCTCTCGGCGCTCAAGACCCATGTCTACGATACGGCGGCAGTCAGCATGGACCAGCTCCTCGCCGCCCTCGCCGCCAACTTCCAGGGCCATGAGGCCCTGCGCCTGAGGCTGTGGAACCGCACCCCCTTTTTCGGCAACGATGACGACCGCGCCGACGAACTGATGCAGCGGGTCTACGCCAGCCTCTACGCCGCCATCGACGGCCGCGCCAATACCAAGGGCGGGGTCTACCATCTCAACATGCTGTCGACCACCTGTCATGTCTACTTCGGCCGGATGCTCGGGGCCACCCCCAACGGCCGCCTGGCCCACCTGCCCGAATCGGACGGCACCTCACCCTCCCAGGGCGCCGATCGCCGCGGCCCGACGGCGGTCATCAAGTCGCTGAGCAAGATGGACCAGATCCGCTCCGGCGGCACTCTGCTCAATCAGCGTTTCCTGCCGAGCGTGCTGGCATCGGACCAGGATCTCGACAAACTCGGTGCCCTGATCCGCACCTATTTCCGGCTCGGCGGTCACCACATCCAGTTCAACGTGATCGACAGCGCCACCCTCCGCCAGGCCCAACAGCACCCCGACGAGTACCGCAACCTGCTCGTGCGGGTGGCCGGCTACAGCGACTACTTCGTCGACCTCGACCGCCACCACCAGGAGGAGATCATCAGCCGCACCGAGCAGGAGATCTGCGGATGAATTTCAAAGATCAAATCAATTGGTATGGAGAGAACCAACAGACATCAATGTTTTTATCCTCGAACTTCTGATCGCAATCGATTGAGCTTCAAGGTCGAACGCGACCAATGTTGATCTATCGCTTGCACAAACGCAGGTCGGACAAGCTTGGCGCGTTGACCAAGCCAGTCTCCTTGATCGAATCGCAGATAAATCCCTTCGGCAGGCTGATCAGCAAGCTTTGACTGCGATAACAGATTGTCGAGCTCTGGAAAGGAAAATTTTCCACGTGCAAGACTCGGCACTTTGGAGACTTGCAATTTTTCTATCATCCGGTCACGGCGCGTCGATGACAGAAAGCGTAGAGACTCTCGGTCATAAATATCAAAGGCAAGAAACCAGTCGGGTAACCGGTTATAGAAAACGGAATGCTGCGCATAACACCATTCTCCAAAGAGGATGTACCGGTCTGAAAGAGTATCGAAAAACATATCGGTGCGGAGCGCCAGCCATTCGCCGAGTTTTTTCCACTGCCCCGATCCGGGCAAATGCAAATAAGCCCCCCTGTTCTGGCCTCGGATATTCCCTTCTGAATCACACGAGATTCCCAGATTGGCACCGTCCACTTTTTCTTCGACAATAAGCTCATGCCGAAAAAATTCATCTCGCTCGGATTCCGATAAGACCTTATCTCCCCTGATGTCGACACCAGGAAGGGTTGCCAGGTGCGGAGTGGAGGGATATTTGAAGAAGTTCTCTTTCACGTCCCCATCTTTTCGGCATATTTGTCTTCAGCATACTCGGGACAAAGGAAATGTGCAGTAATACCGACCTCAGCCAAAGCATCCTTCCATCCCCACCACTTACTGTCGGTTGCCTGCAATATCGGTGGCTTGTCTGGGTGGGCATTGGTCACCGCGACAAACTTCCGGTCTGATCTGTCAAAATCATTCAACCCGTCATGACTGGGGAATTCCTCATATGAATCGCCAACTTTTGTAATCACCACTCTTTCGCAATACTCCGGGTTATAGCGGTGATCGTTTACCCACTTCATAAAGGCATCACCCATACCGGGCTGTCCCTTCATGGAGAGCTGCTGCCGGTATTCATCGAAAATTTCGTCTCCCGCATCGATGACCAGGCCGCGCTTTTTGATGACAAGCTCTACAGCCTCGATACATGCCAGCACGCACGGATCGGGTATATCGGAACCCGGATCCGGTTGCGTTGCCAGATTGGCCGTTTTGGGCACATTGGTATCCAACAGACATATTTTCGGCAGGCTCATACGGAAGCCTCCGGTTTTTCAGCTTTCTGTATGCGCTTCTTCAGGGCGGCCTTGGCCTGTTCGGTGATATCACTCATCTCATCTCCGAAGAAGTTCTCCGGCCAATTCAAAATATTGCCGTAGGTATCGATTTGCAATGGCTCCAAAGTTGCAGGTGTCTTGGCGATGTTGGCGAAATAGGCTGAAACTTTGTCCTGTGGAACCACATCCTCAGCAATACGGCGCTGCAAACGCCGGAGAAAATGTTCCGAATGAGTCTCAATAATTAATTGAATATCTCTGTCTACCCCGTTCTCCCTGGAGTTGATGACATCGATCATCACGTCGGCCAGCGCCGATTGGGCATTCGGGTGAAGGTGAATCTCCGGCTGCTCCATGAGGATGATCGATCCTGCCGGTGCGTAAAAGCATTGCACCAGAACCGGGAGCACCTGCGATATGCCAAAGCCGACATCGGGGAGATCGACCCAATCTCTCGATCCCTTGGTGCGGACCTTGACCTCGTATTCCTGTCGCTGCTCGGAAATGGGATTGACCTCGAATTCTTCAATCAGCCCCATTTCCTTGAGTTTTAACGCGATGATTTCCTCAAGCGGCTTTGCCGGTCGTCTATAACCCAAACTGATTTTACGGTCTCTCGCTGCCAGAATAGCCGCGACAGTATTCTCACCTGAAAAGCCAACGCTTTCAGGAGTTATCCCACCCCATGTATAAAGCCTTTCCACCTTTGTTCTCAGAGGGCCCAAGTAGTGGATAGAACTGAACAGCCTCTCCTGTGCGAGATTCAGCTCCTGAACAAAATCAGCATTTTGGTAATAAGCCACTACCTCATCAGGAAAACCATAGAACCGGACAACATCCTTGAGGGCCCGAGCACGCATTTTTTTTCTTACAAGAGAATATTGTTCCGCTGTGGCAACATATTCACGCTTATCAGGTTTCCTTGATAATTCGATAGAAAGCGATTGATTCGCCCCTTCCATAAGGCAATATTTGAAATATGAAACTTGAAGCAAATGCTTCGTTGCGTCACTGAGCTCAACTTCACCACTGAAGTCTAAATCATCGCCGGAAAACATCTGACCCGAGAGAGGATCTTTGAGCTTAAGCATTTCCGGCAATGACCACCGATAGTCGAAGGTGATCCTGTTTGCCGGATCGCGGTGAAAGACCATCTCTTGGTAAGAGCCAAGCTGAACGGCGGAATTCTTGCCACCTGGATAGAAAACCGCTTTTCTGTCCGGCGACTCAACGGTTTGTTTCAGCATCATCAGAAACTGACCGATGCTGGATTTGCCGGAGCTGTTGGCGCCAAAGAACAAGGAAATGGGGGCCATGCGAATGGTGTCGGTATCTTTCCAGCCTTTGAAGTTTCGTATTCGTAACTGTTTCAGCATATTTCTCTTCTCCTATTTTTTTCATAACCGTCAACGATGCTCGGCACTCATGCAATGAGTAATGCTATGGGGCTGAAATTTAGACGCCTTCCCTGCCAGCATGCACTGGGTACGCCCAGGGGGGCACCTGTTTCCAGGCATCCCGCATCTGGCTGTGCAGTAGTTCGGTTTGCGGCTCGAACTGCCGCAGGTGGGTCCAGAAGCGGCTGATGTGGTTGCGCTCCAGGGTGTGACACAACTCGTGCATCAGCACATAACGCACCAGCTTTGGGGGCAGAAAGAGCAGCTTGGCATTCAGGCTGATCACGCCGGCGGCGGAACAGCTACCCCAGCGGGTGCGCTGATTCTTGATGATGACCCGGTTAAAGCGCACGCCGCTCTCGGCTGCCAGCGAATCCAACCATGACGTCAATGTTTCCTTGGCGCGTCGGGCCAGCCAGCGGCGCAGGGCAGTCTTGCAGCGCTCGCCATCGATCACCGCGCCATACACCAAAACCCGCCCCTGTTGGTCGGTGCGCGCCCCGACGGTCTTGCCCCTGGTGGTCCGGTATTCCACCCGCCAGATTTCCGCCAGCGCGGGCAGATCGAAGGCTTCGGGCCGGGCCGATTTCTTTTCGCCCAGCAGGTGCCGCACCTCCTCGAACTGATCGAGTTTCGCTGCGATCCAATCCCGCTTGCCGGTCACCAATTCGACTACCTGGCGCTCGTCGAGCCCCTTCGGCGCGATCACCGTCAGCCCCTCCCGCGCGGTCATCTTCAGGCGCAGGCTGCGGGCCTTGGCGGAGGGGCGGATCTCGTAGTCGAGTTGTCGCCCGTCAGGCAGGTCGATATGGGCGTGGCGGCTCATTACGCGACCTTGCTCCCAGGCTTGAAATTCATCCTGATCCAGACGGATGCGTAGCTCGGCGGTAAGCATTGCCTCGATGTCCAGCGCCTTGGCGTCGGGCTTCTTGTCCTTGAGCTTGGTCAGAAAATGCTCGTCCAGCACGTAGGTGGGGAATTCCTTTTCCAGTTCCTCCACGTCGATATGCTGGCGGATCAGCTCCTTGGTACGGGCGGCGTCCTCTTCCGTCGCCTCCAGGGCCGCGTCTGGATAGAACTTCTTGCGGTAGAGCAAGTAGAGTTTGGTCAACCAGGCGTAGGGGCGCACATAGTCGCGCAGCTGCTCGTCAGGCTGCAACGCCTCGTAGAGCACGCGCAGGTTGCGGTAGCCGGTGTCGAAGGTCTTTTCCGCCCCTTCCTCGTCGCGCAGGATCTTCATCGCGGCGATGAATGCCGAATGCGACCCGTCACGCGGCACTGTCTTCTCGGGGAAGAACGCCCACAGAGTGGCGAACTGGTTGCGGAAATGCTCGCGGATGCGCTCGAAGGGAAAAACAATATCGCCCAGTTCCTCGGGCCGGTAGTTCAGCGCCTCGTTCAGGTGGTCGAAGATACCGTAGTAGTCGAGCACCAGACCATGCCCCTTCAGCTCGTTGTAGGGGCGGTTGACCCGGGCGATGGTTTGCAGCAGCCCGTGGTCGCGCAGGCTCTTGTCGAGATAGAGCGCCTGCAAAATGGGGGCATCGAAGCCGGTCAGCAGCATGTCGCAGACCACCAGCAGCTCCACCTTGCGATAGGGCTTGTCCTGGTGCTCCGGCAACTCGGACTGGGCCGGGATCAGAAACTCGTTGAGCAGCTTCTTGCGCTTGGTCTCGCCGAGATAGAGCGCCTTCACCGCGTCCGGGTCATCCTTGGGCGCTTCGGAGATCACCGCCATCACCACCTCATCTCCCAGCCGCGCGCGCAGGGTCTCGGTGTAGAGCCGCACTGTCTCCTTGTCCTTGCAGACCAGCATCGCCTTGAAGCCGTTGGGCCGCACATGCTCGTTGAAGTGGGCCACCGCGTCGTCAGCGATCTGCTCAATCCGTTTGGGCAGTTTCAGCAGCACATCCAGAGTGGAGGATTGGCTCACCAGCTTGTTCTGCTCGGCCTCGGGCAAGTGGCCGTATTCCCGCTTGAAGGCGAGATCGAGCTTGGCCCCGTAAAGCTGCCAATCGGTCTTGCGCGGCTGCCAGTGGATCGGCTTGACCACGCCGTCGCGCAGGGCGTCGGTGACGGTGTACGGGCGGCCCATGTAGCGCTCGATGGTGCCGTCGTCCTTGATCTGGCCCCAGGCCACCGGGGTGTTGTGGTCGTCCTTCTCGATGGGGGTGCCGGTAAAACCGAACAGCGAGGCCCCGTCCACCGCCGCCCGCATGTAGGTGCCCAACTCCCGCTCCTGGGTGCGGTGCGCCTCGTCGGCCATGACGATGACGTTTGTGCGCTGCCTGGTGATGTTCTTGGCCATCCCCTCGAACAGGTGCACGGTGGTGAGGATCACCCCGCGATAGTCGCCCGCCAGCTTCGCCTCCAGGTCGCGCTTGCTGGCCGCCACATGCACGTTCTCGGTACCGGTGGCCATCAGCTCGCGGTCCATCTGGTCGCCGAGCTGCTCCCGGTCCACCAGCAGGATCACCGTCGGCTGGTTCAGCTTCGGCTCTTCCCACAGGCTGCGGGCGGCGTAGATCATGGTCAGGGTCTTGCCCGAGCCCTGGGTGTGCCAGATCAGCCCGCGCCGCTTCTCCGGCGGCAGGGTCAGGTCGGTGGCGCGGCCGAGGATGTCCCGCACCGCCAGGTACTGCTGGTAGCGCACCACCACCTTGTCGGTTTTGCCGTCCTTGGTGACGAAGACGATGAAGTGGCGAATGAAGTCGAGCATGTTGGCCCGGTCGAACAGGCCGTAGAGCGAGACCTTCATCTCGTCGAACTCGTCGATGCCGTGCGGCCAGGGATCGCGCCATTGCAGCCAGAACTGCAGGCGCCGCCCCGGCACGCCGTACATCATGCGGGTCTCGTTCACCCCCACGCCGTAGGCGTTGGTGTAGAAGAGCTGGTCGATCTCTTTCGAATACATGCCGAGCTGCTTGGCCCCCTCGCGCCAATCGGGCTTGTTGCGGCTGGCGGTCTTGGCCTCGATCACCACCACTGGGATGCCGTTGATCAGCAGTACCATGTCCGGCCGCCGGGGCGAGCGCCCCTCCACCGGAAACTGGTTGGTCACCCACCACTCGTTGGCGTCGGGGTGATCGAAGTCGATCAGCCGAACATCTTTCGCCTTCTCAGAAGGATCGAATTGGTAATTGACGCTG
The DNA here is from genome assembly GCA_000769715.1 of Desulfobulbus sp. Tol-SR. Taxonomy (GTDB): domain Bacteria; phylum Desulfobacterota; class Desulfobulbia; order Desulfobulbales; family Desulfocapsaceae; genus Desulfoprunum. The sequence goes on along the minus strand of JROS01000008.1, from coordinate 2,893 downwards.
TTCTGCAGCCAGGTCAGCCACTGCGGATTGTCGCGGCAGCCGCCCAGCCTGGTGATGATGACGTCCACCCGCGCCTCGTCGGTGAGGATGGCGGGGTTAAGTGCTTTAAGCTTCTCCCGCAACAGCGGCAAGAGCAGCACCTCGCGCTCGTCCGGGCGCAACGCCGTCACCTGCTCGCGGGAGCGGTAGGTCCAACCCAGCGTCGGGGTTTGCAGATGCTCGATGATCTCCCGCTCGACCGTGGTCTCCTCGTTGAACGGGCGCGCTACCGTGGGCGGGGCGGTGCGATAGCCGGGCGATATTTCCCGTGTTTCATCCATGGATGATCCCCTCGGGGATGCGGATCTTGCCGGTGAGCAGGTTGTGCAGCAGGGATTTTTTGACCTGTTGGAGGGCGTTGTATTTGTTTTCCAACGCCATTGCGTTGTTTTCAACACCATCAAGAAGCGTCACTATTTCTTCCTGCTCTGGAATAGGCGGATAAGCGAAAAATTCACGAACAATATCCCGCTTGCTCATCATCCAAAGCCCGCTTCCCGACTCCGCCTTGGACTGTAGCCGTGTGAGAAACTCATGGGATTGCCACATATAAGGAATGAAGCGTAGCGCGACCTTTTCAGGATCAAACAGAAGTCGAATCAGTTTGTCTGAATAGATTGAATTCTCAGGCGGTGTTTCCCTCAAAAGCCCGCCAGTCGCGACATAGTCACGATTGCCGTTCCCTCGAAGCACGTAGAAATCGCCAACCGCTGCCCGGTAACGCTCAATGTCATCGTCTGTGACATCAACATAGGTAACTCGGGAAGGATCACAGACGCCGCCTTTTACACAGCTTACATTCAGAATTGGGGTTCCCGGAGGTTCGGGACGTGATTGCGGAGAAATGCCAGCAATAGGTGCCTCGATGAGCACTTTACCAATGCGTTTGACTACCCAGCCTTTGGGGATTCGTCCGATTTTCGTTTCAACGAACTCCGAATGTCTACCGGGCATACCCGAGACGAAAAGCGTCTGCATCAGCGACCGCTTCAACTCCCGCGTCGCCTCCAGCTCGGCCTTGGCCTTGGCGATGGCATCGTCGGCCAGTTTCAAAGCGGCGGCAATGCGGCGTTGTTCGTCGGGGTCGGGTAGTGGAACCGCCAGCCACTTTTTCAACGTGTCTCGGGTTATACGAAGACGGCCGGTTGAACCCTCCATTCGAGATACCAGGCGCCTGTGAAACGGCCCGGCGGTCACAAGCGAAAACAAGAACTCCGGCTCAACACCTTCCAAAGCGGAAAGTACGAAAAATTCGGTGGAACCAATTCCGTATTTATCCGGCAAACCTTTAACCAGCGCGGCCTTTCCGTTCTCCGCGCACGGGGTGATCTTTCCAAGAATGATGTCGTTCTCCGCAAAGCGGCAAAGTCCGCAGCGGTCCCAGACCCTCGTATCGAAGTTAGAAATTCCACCGAACCCTTCTTGCACGGACGCCATTTCGAGAAACGGATATTCTCGTCCGACTTCCAATTCATAAGGCGGATCGATTTCAGCAAGAGCCGAGATAGGCTTTCGCGGCCACTCTTGCGGGGCTTCTTCGTAACAATCAACCCACATGGCCAAGCGCCCCCAGTAGGTTATCGAGTGTTTTCAGTGCATCGGTTGATGCAGTTCTCGCCTGGGTTAGCCTTTCCAGCGCATCATCGAGCGGAATCACTTCCTCCGGCTCAAAGGTATCCACATAGCGCGGCAGGTTGAGGTTGAATTCGTTCTCCTCGATCTCGGCCTTGTCCACCAGGGCGAAGTAGCGCCGCGCCTCGTCGGGATCGTTGCAGATGCGGCGCAGGTCGTCGGCCGCCTCGCCCAGATGGGCGATCTCGCGTTCGGCGGCGAGGTTGATCTCCTGCTCACGGCCGTCGCGCTCCTCCTGCAGCTTGTTCAGCTCCTTGATCGCCTTGCCCAGTTGCTTGAGATGGGTCTTGATGGCGGCGATGAGCTGTTTGCGGGCATCGTCGAAGGCCTTCTTCGGCTTGGCGAGGTTGGCCTTCAGTGCCGCCTTGTCGCCGGGTCCGGCGGCGTCGATCTCGGCCTGCACCTGCTCCACCTCGGCCTTGAGCGGGGCGAGCGGGCCAAACCATTTGTGTTCGGGATCGATGGCTTCATTGACGGCGGCCACTTTGAGGTCGAGCGCGTCGAGTTCGGCCTGTTCCCCCACCAGCCGTGCCAGCGGCGCGAGCACCGGGCCAAAGGCGTCCTCGATGTCGGCCAGACGCTGGTCGCGGTTCTCCTCCACCTCGCGGATCAGTTGCGCGGCGTGGCTGTCCACCAGGGCCTTGGCCTGTTCCAGATCACCGAAGGCGCGCCAGGGCACCAGGATGCGCATCAGGTCGGAGGGGCGCAGCAGGTTCTGCGGGTTGGCCTTCTGGAAGTGGCGCGAGTTCCAGATCATCAGGGTCTTGCCCTTGCGTGCTTCCGGCTTGTTGTTGTTCAGCAGCAGCAGGCAGGCGGGTACGCCGTTGCCGTAGAAGAGTTTGGAGGGCAGCACCACGATGCACTCAATCAGGTCCGCCACCACGAAGCCGCGCCGGATCAGGTATTCGGCGTCGGCCTTCTGGTTCTGGCCATCCTCTTCCACGGTCTGTTCCGGCTGGCCGCGAAACAGCACGCCCTGGGACATGACCACCATCCCCTTGCCGGATTCGCCGGTTTCCGGGTCATGGTCCTTGAGCGACTTGGCAATCTGCTGCAGCCAGGCCCAGTCGCCATTGGAGGCGGGCGGCATGCCGAAGGCGAGGCGGCCGAACTTGTCGCCGCCGGCCACGGTGTCGTGCCCCCAGTCCTCCAGCGAGAAAGGGGGTTCATGATGACGCGGTCGAAAGCTTCAAGGCGGTTGGCGCTGGTCAGGTGGCGGGGG
>JROS01000060.1 GCA_000769715.1 Desulfobulbus sp. Tol-SR | reverse complement strand
GTCATATATGACAAAGTAACACAAGAGGAGCTAACCGACTACCCCATTAATTTTTTTAACACAAAGGACTTACCGCTGGCAAGAGCATTGTCGTGAGGTGATGCCCGGAGGATTTCAAAGCGCAGTGGAGAGAATACACCGAAGGCGAGAGCGGCCGGAGGGAACAATAACCGGCAGTGCAACGATGCCGGCAGAAAAACAGATATGTCAATCAGGGCGAGTCTGATCAAGAGGCTGAAGGATGGGCAACCAGACTGAAGTCCTAGCGCGGCTCCAGTCGGATTGCAGTCAATGAGCCGGCTCTCTCACCGAACAGCGCAGGTGGTGTATCTCAACTTGCGGATCGTCTCCCGTCGCGATGAACGGAACTCTCTTCTCATCGTCTCGAACGCCTGGCCCGGGAACTGCATGGAGTGAAGCGTATGCTCCCAAGCAGCCATTTTTCAGCACTTTCTGTACGATATACCTTAATCTGTTTCTATCGCATACCAATCAATTTTTCTGGTAATGTACATCACACTACTAAGGATAATAAAAAGACCTATACTTCCCATTATTAAGGCATAGTCTTCAAGTTGCAGGACAATAAATAAATATGAATACAAAATTGTAAGTATCCCTGAAACAGTATATGCAAATCTTTTATTTTTTATTATCCCATACGCGTAACCTGTAATAGCAATGGTAATAGATGCAGCAGACGCAATATATGCATAATTGAATTTTATATATTCTGATAAAGAAATCAACAACGTGTAAAAAAGTAAAACAGCCAGACCAATCAGAATATATTGTATAGGATGCAATTTTCGTTTATTGATTATTTCTGAAAAGAAAAAAGCCGAGAATGTAAAAATAATAAACATTATAGCATATTTCGATATTCTCGTTGCTTTTTGATAAACATCTGCCGTCAACATCAATTTGAGCCCGAACGCTGACTCCTCAATTTTATATTGATTGCCGATCCAGTATTGGGGATAATTTCGGTTCAGGTGCAATACTTTCCATTTCGCTGAAAAACCATCATCTTTGACTTCTCTCGATGCGGGCAAAAAAGCGCCGTTAAAACTCGGCGAAGGCCATTTTGAATGAAGTTTTACAGTGTTAGTCTCGGCAACAGGAATAAAATTCAGTTGTTCACTACCGTTAACGTTAATCTTAAATGAAAATTTATTCTTCCCTTCAGTCGACATGGATTGTATTAATGTGCCGACGCCAGATGAGGCTAAATCCGTCGTTTTCAAGCCTGGATTGCAATCATATACCGCTTCGTTGAATTGTATACCTATTTTTTCCTGAATTCCCCGAAGATCAGTAATTCCAATCGAGAAAAATGCCTTATCCCATAGGACGTTTTCATCTTCTATATTTAAATGGGATAATGGTGGAATTTTTATCGTTCCATTAAAATCAAGTCTGACATTATACAATACCGCCTCGTATAAACTTCTGTATCGTATCTCCGGCATTATTTCTCCTGAAATATTCAACTCATCTGGAAGAATATGCAGGTAATTTATATTAAATTTGGTTTTTTCGTCGTTATCCTTGTAGAAATTTTTATAAGGAATGGTAATGAACGGTCCTGTAATTGTCTGACTCGTTCCCCATTTACTACTGATCTCATCTACGACAGTATTTTTTCTTGATTCTCTTTCATGTATCAACGATTTTATCATTGATGCCGGTATCAGCAATACCAGCACCAAAATTCCCATAGAAAATATTTTAACAGTTGCTGACGTCTTGATATAGCTGGATGTTTTTTTAATTGTTTCTTGTGGGTTGATCATTTTTATCTCGTCTTTTGAGTGATGTGCCATTGGCAATAACCATCGTACGCAGCAGCACAGATTTCCATAAACTGAAGTGCAGGACACGTCTGATTCATTGCATTGATGTCAGATTTTGATATCTTGCAAAAAAACGTTCAGGGTAACCGGTACTCTGCGGTGAGCCCACATTCTCCCATGAATGTGCCCGGCATCGGCAAGAACTGTTCGGGTTAAACTCCATTGTTCGTTATCCTGTGTTAAATCATCATCTCAGCATGAGCTACTCATCGCCGGCATGAGCATTGTTGCTAAGCTATACCGGGAGGACGACGAGGCTCTACGGAGAGTACCTCTTCTTTCTGTTCGTCTCGAATCGCACTGAACGGTGGTCGACGACCACCACCTCGAACAGGAACTTTGCCGACCGGCAGGGACTATTCGGCAATTCCGGCTATGGTTACCTCAGTCCTTGACAGTCTTCTCAACCACAGCAGCGTCGCGATATCAAGGGACACATCTGCCGCCGGAGCTGACATTCCATTTCCGAACAGACCCTCAGAGCGCACCAGCACCATGATACCATCGGCAACATGCATTCTGCTGACATCTAGTGGTACATTTCTCCGTTACCACAACTGGTCCAGTTTTCAGAGCCATGAACAGCAGATAGTACATCGCGGACCGCAGCGCCGGCGGATGAAGCTTTCGTCGCTCCGGCGTGAGTACTCCACACGCCGCCAAAAGGCGGCCGGTACGGTTGATTCAGTCAGCGGGATGATCGCCGGCGCAACCGAAATATCCGGTATCGGTGGCCTGGTGCAAATGGATTGTCAGGCTGACTTAGATGGAATGGGCATTTCGGAACTCTTCAGGTTGGGCAGTACTATCCTGTAGTATTTTCACCGAAAATTATATGCAGGCACATGTCATTATTATCTTGCTGAAAAGTCTTTAATCTGATTTCTCTTTTCGTATTCATCAAGTTAAAAGTCGGTATTCTTTTTAAGGAAAGGGAACTGATAAACGGCACGTAGAAGTTGGTTCGATAAATCTCAATGACGATTTGGAGTTTGATCTCAGGATAAACAGAGCAGTTCATTCTTTTTCAAGGGGGGGGAGAATGACGAGAATTGTATTATTGGCCGCTATGGTTTTGGCTACACTTCCGGTGCGCGCCGAAGCAGAGATATTCAAACGGGCGGATGACTCAAGACAAGTGCATCTGTCCAATAGCGCCTTGCCCACTGCCGGCGATTGTCGTCAGGTCGGAGACGAGGCAATTGAGAACAAAGCGGCGCTGAACAAACGGCTCAGCCGGGATGAAATCACATCGATCATCACAAATTTACACCGGACTCGTTCTGAGCTGCAGGCCCAGATTGAAAGCCAACGGCGGCAGGTCCTGCAGTTGGAAGAGGATATCGCCAAAATAATTGCCTACCTGGAGGGTGAAAATCGTCCTCAATCGACCTCTGAAAGCAGCCATCCCGTCAAGTCGCCCGAAATGCATCCGGCCAATGATTCTGCTGATTCCAAGCTGAAGATCTCAGAAAACAATGTGACCGATCAGGGCAAAGGGTGGATCCGCAACGAAAGAACCGGCGATACCATTTCGTTGAGACATGGGAAAGTCACGATGGCCGATCGAGGAGGCAAGCTCATCGACCGGCCTGCAGTGATGCTGACCTCGACCAGGGTGCATACTCCGGATGCGCCATTGCGGGTTGGCAATCTGGATGTCAGCTTCAGCCCGAGGGTCTCAAAGCAGGTAAAAATGGCATTCCTGCAATATCCTACAACTCCAATGACGCATATCCAGAGAAATGAATTGTATGCGAATATCCCGAAAGATAACTCCTCCGGCGTAAGTCCACCGCCGAAAAAAGAAGGGCCGGTCAAACTGGAGGGTATTGGCGGTGTCCGTCAGATCAGGACGAGGCACCACGCGGTTGCAACCGTTGATTCTCCCATGAACCATCAAAAACCAACCAGATCGATGGAATCGGGTGACGTAACCGAGGTCGGGACAGGTGGGCAAAATTCTCGTCTCCTTACGGAACGAAATCGCACCATACCCGTTGGAAATGGAATACAGGCCGGTATCGGCAAGGGGCATAACGGGATGAGGCCGGAGGAGGCGACCGGCTTCAACTTGCGACGCAAGGCCGCAGAGAAAGAACCAGATGTACCTTCGAAAAAGAAAGTGGCATTTTTGATGTTGCAGGATGAATACATCGATCCAAGAACTTCCAATCAACGCAAGATCGAGATCGCCTCGATGCTTTACTCTCTGGGAGGTTGATATTCAGCGGTTCGGATCAGACCTTCCGCCACCTGATGCGAATCGAAATCAAGCCTGCCTCAAAACATCACTCAGCGGCAGCGTCGGCGGCAAAACCCGGCGGACCCGATCCGCTGCAGTGCAGCCGATCAGGACAACGGCTGGGCAGCATCACCCCGAAATCTTCACTTTGAGGGCAGAGAGAGTCATGGCGCTTTCAGTAGTCGACCTGTATCGAGATATTCTGGCCAAAACCAATTGCCGGGATTGCGGTCTTCCGACGTGTCTCGCCTTCGCCTCCAAGGTTGTCTCGGAAAAACACCCGCTCCAAAACTGTCCCCATATTCCCGCCGACCTCCTGGCGCGTTGTGAAACTGAACTGGCCGAGCAGTACAGCCAGGGGAAATGGTTGAAGCGGGATATGGCCGAGGACGCCCTGCAGTGGGCCAGGAGCAGAGCCGCATCGCTGGCGATCGAGGACCTGCCGGCGCGAATCGGCGGGGAATTGATCCGGATCGGCTCCGACACCCTCCTCCGCCTGCCCTATTTCAACGGGCATCTCCACATCCTCGGCACGACCATCACGAAAGAGGACGGCGGCCAGGTGTCCCGGTACGAGCAGGTGTTCATCCTCAACCACCTGGCCCAGGGCGGCAGTCGTCCACCCACCGGCAGATGGAAGGGGTTTGTCGAGTTTCCGAACACTGTCTCCAAGATGGTCAGCATGAAGGGCGCCGTCGAAGAGCCCCTGATCGCAGGATTTTCCGGCCGGACCGATGAACTGCGCCAGCGCGCCCTGGAACTCGGGGCTCAGCCGATGCCATCGAACGCCGGGTCGGCCGATGTCGCCGTGGTCTTCACCCCGCTGCCGCGGGTTCCGGTGGCCCTGTTGTTCTGGGATGCCACCCCCGGTGACGACGTCCAGTCCCAGGCGAAACTGATGTTCGATGAAACGGTGATCGAGCACCTCGACATCGAATCGATCGTTTTTCTCAGCGAACGGCTCCGCCAACTGCTATGCGAGTGAGCGCCGCCGATTACCGGTACTGATTCCGGCTCTTCGTCGAAGGAGGTCGGTCGGAGACGGCGCCGGACTGTTTCTGTTGCCGTCGCCGGGCTTCCGGAGAAAATCTCAAACCTTGTCGTGCCGTGCCGTGCCGTGGTCCCGTCTTTCCGGGTCAATCCACCAAGATTCCAGATCTTTTCCGCCCGTGATCCCAGGTACCAGAAGCTGAGGGCAAGGATGGCGAAAAAGATCGCCTTGTGGGTGGAGTCCCAGAAATATTCGAAAAAGCGCGTATAGAGGTTGATGAACAGAAACGTGACGCCGAACCCCCTGGTCATGCCGTCATCCTCTTTCATCCCATGATAGATCGAGGCGATGGCGGCGATTCCGAACACCAACGACCAGTGAAACAACTCTATCTGTTTGACTTTCAGCCATTGATCGATGTCGCCATAATTCCCGAAGATCGACATGATCCACAGGGCGATGAAGAGGTTGAGCAATCCCATCGCCCGGGTCGATACGGTAAATTCGCGGCGAGCCGGCCAGCGGCTGAAGACACCGCTGCAGACGGTGAGGACCAGACCGAAGAGGACGAAGCGAAGCGGATAGTTCATGCCGAGATAATAGGCCCCCCAGCCTGACATATACCCGGTTTCGGTCCCCATCCAGCTCGTCAGCGACAGGAGGGAAAAAAGCCAGACCAGTTTTGAGGGGAACCACAGCCCAAGTCCGCCGTAGATCAGGGCTGCGAGGAGAATGAGCAAGGAAAAATGGCCACTGCCCATATCGATCGCCCTGCCGAAAAAAGCAACCGAACCGGCGGTGGCCAGAACGCCGAGAAAAAATATGGCCTCGTTGCTGTATACTTTTTCAGGGGATTCGGCAATTCTCTGCACCCCGAAATAATAGAATATTGCGGCGATGCCGGCCGTGATCAGGCATTTCACCGAGTCGGGGGCATTGAATAGCTGCGCCAGCAATTGCCGGATGAAATCGTCGGCGATGGCTGCGCCGACTGCGATGATGATACAGATGATCGCGGTCCAGAAGGAATATCGGGCCAGCCGCTTCCAATCGAACTCCGCGACCTCGTAGCTCTCCAGCAGCCTCTGGCCCTGTTCGCGGGAAAGGAGCTTTTCCTCCATCCAGGCCTCGATTGCTGAAGCGACTATTCGGGCCTTCTTCTTTGTCAGTCTCATATCCCTTCCAGCGGAGGTGGATTTTGCGGGCCGGCGCTGTTTGCCGCTCCCGCGGCAACGATGTGTGCGCCGCAGTCGTTCAGCGGTCAGGCGGCTCCGCCCGATCCGCCCGATCCGCCCGATCCGCCTTTTGCCGCTGCATAGCGCAGCTCGGCCAGTCCGGGGCCCAACTGGCGGACCGACACCAGGCGCAGGACCGGGCTCAGCACCCGGCGGGGAAAAAGCGGCTTCCCGGCGCCGAGGGTGGCCGAACCGATCTGGATAATCAGCTCGTCGAGCAGACCGGCGTCGTAGAATTGGCCGGCGAGATCGCCGCCGCCGAACCAGATGTTCCTGCCGCCGGCGGCGGCCCGCATGTCGGCATGGGCGCGGCGCACATCCCCGCTGACGAAGCGGAGGTCGGCGCCTTCGACCACCGGCAGCCGGCGGCTGGAAAATATCCAGGTTGGCTGAGTGTAGGGCCATGCCGAACCGGTCTCGGCGGCAACCATCTCCGGATGGCGCACCATCCACTCGTAGGTTGCCGCGCCCATCGCCAAGGCCCCACCTTCGAGATGAACTCCGGATAGCTGGAGTCGTTCAGATCGCCGAGGGGGAATAGCCAGTCCAGCGAGTCATCTTCCGTGGCGATGAAGCCGTCAAGACTCGTGGCTGCGTAGTACTGCGTCTTCATGGTTTGCCTTGCTCACTTATGCCCACAGAAGGCCCGGGGGGCGGCCGGCCCCGACACGGTGTCGAGTTGGACGACCTGGTGGCGCGCCCCGATGTCTTCTTTACATCACCACATCTCATCCGCCAGCTTTTTGCGCCGCACCAACTCCATCTCACTCGGCTCGACAGCCGCAAACGAACCGGGCCGGACTTCGCCGTCCGGGACATAGGTGCTCATCACCACGCCAGTGGCCGAAACCTGCGAGCGCACGAGCCGCAGCGAAGCTGGCCTGGCGGTCTCGCCGAAGAGCCGCTTGCCCCGCCCGAGCACCACCGGAAACGTCCACACGTTGTACTCGTCGATCAGTGCTGCGGCCTGCAGCGTCTGGATCAAATTGCCGCTGCCGATAATCTGCAGGTCAGGGCCCGGCTGTTGCTTGAGGGCGATGATTGCCGGAACGACATCGCCATGAAGCAGGGTCGAGTTGTCCCAGTGGAGCGTCGTCAAGGTGCGCGACGCGACATACTTTCTGGCGGGCATTGAGCGTTTTCGCAACCGGATCGCCATCGGGCTGGCAGGGCCAGTACGCTTCGAATATCTCATAGGTCCGGCGACCGAGCACCAGCTCGCGATCCTTGCCGTCGAAACCCGAGGCCGAGATGTCAATGCCTTCGTCCCAGTAGTTGAACGTCCAGCCGCCAAGGGTGAATCCGCCGGTCGGGTCTTCATCCGGTCCGCCGGGTGCCTGCATGATGCCGTCCAGCGACACAAACGTCGATGCGATGAGCCTTCTCATGGCAACACCTCCGTAGTTTTTTTTATGGGCGGATCCTGGTCATGCGTGCTGACGACGGGGTTGGACCACCGTAAGGCCGGAGGTTGAGCGATCGGCTCGAACGATTGGCGTACAACCCGGCAAGGCCATGAACGCAAGGGATGCAAATCCCCTGGATGCAGGATCCACCACTGTCATGAGATAGCGTAAGGCACGTACCAGTCGAGGGCAAGGGGGTCTCCACCAGGAGGGGCCTGAAGGAATCCGGAGCGCAACGCTATGAGCCGACAGAGGGAACGGCATACAAGGTCATCCTCCGGGCAAGTCAGCACAACATGACGAAGCCATCGATTCAGGAGAAGTCGGAAATGCCGCGGCTGTGCAGCCACAGTTCAAGAAAGACGTATATCCTCCTCAGCGAGTGCAGGGAGTCATCTGGAACGATTGGTTGCGCTACATTCTTACAATCTTTTTTCCCAAAACTCTTGATCGAAGGATTGGCCATACATTTTAACATCAACGTTCTTTGTGAAAAGTGTAAAATCATATTTTTTGTACAATTTTCGAGCAGACTTTAAGCAGCTATATGTTTCCAGACGCAATATGTCTAGATCGTGATCCAGGCAATGTGAAACTACTTTATTCATCAGTGCTTCAGCAACTCCGCGACCTCTGTATTCGGTTATAACCAGTAAAAAATTTACAAATGCAGTTTGGTCCGGTTTTGATGAAACGGCTATGGAACCAACAGGTTTATTATTTATAGCGGCAATCCAAAGCATATTGAAGGAATTTTGTGTTTCTAAAAACGAAAGAACTTTTTTGGCAATATCTCTTTCAAAATTTGAATCAAATTTGAACTGCTCTGCATAGAGCTTCCCGTGGAGTGATATCAACCAACCAATATCACCTGGGATTGGATTTCTCAGGAGTATTTCCATGAAGAATTTTTCTCATGTTAGTAACAAATAAGTGGATTTGGTTTTTGTATCGCACAACGTCACTCCTCAGGCGCGCGTTCCTGTGCCCTGCCTGCAGGAGATTGTTGTTCGCTTCGTGGATTTGATGTTCATCCGCTCGACAATTGCAACTGAAGGAATTCCAGTGTCACGTCAGCCACTCATCAATGATCTCATCGATGGCGGAAGGCAGCAAGCCTGCGGCCAGGCCGAGACCGACAGAGGTGAAACGTTCCCGGATCGAGGCGGCGTTGCACACGGCGTGGAAAAAGTCTTCCCGTGTCCATCCGATGTCCTCCAGCCGATGCGCACCACCGGCCGACGCGAGGCAGCGCTTGATCACCGACGGGGATCGCAGGCGCGGCCTCAGGTTTGACCTCAGCTCATCCCATACTCCGGGCCTCCCAAGAGTCTCGATCGCCGCGCCCATACGGGTTACGGCGAGATCATGCTGCTCCCGTACACGGTCGGCAAGAGGGCCCCAATACGCGGCATCGAAGTGGAGAGCGTTCGTGTCGAAAACGGGCGTATCGAGATTGAGAAGCCTGTCGTACAGGGCGGCGGCGAAGATCGTGGCTACCCCGACCTGGCGCCCGTGCAGATCATGGCCACGTGCCTCGACATAGGCTTTCATGTCCAGCGTATGACTGATCAGGTGCTCGCCGCCGGAGGCCGGGAGTGAGGAGCCTTGCAGGGTCATGGCGCAGCCGGAAAGCACGAGTGCTTCCAGGAGTCCCTGAAGAGCTGCGGGATCCTTAGCCTTGATACCATCGGGATGATCCAGATAGGTCGGTTCCACGTCAGTGATGATGGCCGCCACCTCTTCGGAGTAGGGCTCGGCAAAGAGATGGTGGTTCATGACCCAGTCGCAGGTGCTGACAGGTTTGGCCAGGACATCGCCCAGTCCGGCCGTGGTGAGCCGGTCGGGTGCCGAGGCGATCACGGCCGGGTCGGCTGCGATGACAACCGGGGCCTTGGCCCTGAAGAGGCTCTTGATGCCGTTGATTGCAGGGGCAACGTTGGCGGCCGCATACCCGTTCATCGAAGCTGCCGTGGCGAAGACGGCATACGGCTTGCGAGCCTCGGCGGCCAGCCATTTGACGAGATCATTGATCACCCCGCTGCCCACGGCCAGGTAGGCATCGGCGGTTGGCAGCCCGGAACGGAGCCGGTTCATGGTGACATCGTCGCATACTGGCGACGATTCGTCAGTGCCGTCGGGGATCAGGTATTCCAGTACTGTCCAGCCTGAGGCTTTCAGGGCGCTGAGACAGGTTTCCCCGGCAACGGGCCGGGTTCGCTGGTCGAAGAATACCAGGACAGACGACATCTGGGTGTGGGTCCTGAAACTCTCGGCGAGATGGGCTGCGGCATCAGGCCCGTACAGGAATTCGCGTGGAAGTTCCGGGATCCTCGCTGCGGCGGGGCCGCGCAGGCGCATTTTCAGGAATTCGGATAGATTCATGGGCAGAGTGGCATAGTTGCTTGGGATCCTTGTCAAATATGTGGCGTCGCCGACACAAAAGTCAGCCGCACCGCGGGCGGGGTCGTTCTGAATGAATTGTCAGGCCTGCCTGAGACAGATCGTTCGGTTGATCGCCCGGACAATTATACCATACGAGCCTTTTGCAAAAAGATAAAATCATACAGTACGTCGCACTCGCATCTCGAATGCACGAGATAAATCATGTTGTCATATAACGGCAAAAGCATCGAAAATGGATAAATTGGGGTGGGGACAAGAGACGAACTGTCAGCGGCATAGAGCCTCTCGAAATGCATATCGAGCGAAGCGAGAAACCTCGTTGTTCCCATCACCGCGGCATCAGCGCGAACACCCCCCAGCCCAGGTATTCACGGGTGTAAGCGGCGTATCGCTCGGGTTCCGAGGTCAGTTGGGCTCGAACGTCTTTCGCTAACTCGTCGTCGGGATTGGCTTCAAGCCATCGGCGCATGGTGAGCCATTTGGCCGCCTCGTATCTGTCCCAGCCGTCCTGATCGGCCAGAACCATCTCCACGACGTCGTAGCCAAGGTGGCCGAAAGACGCGATAAGTTCTGGAAGCATGAGAAAGTCGGAGATCGAGTTGGCATGGCATCCCCTGACAACATCTTCCGTTGGCGGCAACTGCCGCCAGTAGGGCTCGCCGATGAGGATGATTCCTCCGGGGCGCAGGCTCCGTGCCAGCAGTTCGATGGTGCCGGCGGCTCCCCCGGCGATCCAGGTGGCACCGACACAGGCGGCCACACCGACCTTCTCGTCAGAGACATAGCCGGCAGCATCGCCATGGATGAACTCGACTTTATCGGCGACGCCGAGTTCTTGAGCACGGAGTTTCGCCTGCTCGGTGAACAACTGGCTCATGTCGATGCCGGTGCCGATGACGCCGTGATCCCGTGCCCAGGTGCACAGCATCTCCCCCGAACCGCTGCCGAGGTCGAGCACTCGGACCCCCGATTCCAGACGCAGCGCCGCGCCGAGAGTGGCGAACTTTTCGGCTGTGAACGGGTTATGGATGCGGTGAGCACTTTCAGTGATGTTGAAGATCCGTGGAATGTCCATTTCGGGAGACATCCTTATGGATGTGGATAAATTCGGTCACGGCCTAACGAGTCCATAGAAAAAGTCGTTTTTCAGAAGGCAATATCGTAAACTGACAATTCAAATACCCAACAGGTTGAATGTAAACGACAACTGATAGGTATCCTTCGTGTCCGGCAATTGTGTTTTGCCAATCCAAGTGATACTTTTTCGTACATTTCCTGGGTTGCACCATATTTTTCGATTCCTGCCCGACTCTGTCAGGCAACTCCTTCCCGATATCTATAGATCTTTTTCAGATTGCGCACAATGTACCTATGACAACCCCTTCGTTGGTTATGATTTTTTGCATGTTTGACTCCCAATAGGACTTAAGCCTATTCCCGCTGACGATTTCAACTGTTTTGATTTCAATGTAAATATCTTTAAAAGATCTCAAAAAGCCCTCGATCTTGTTCAATATTGTTCCAACTTACCGGCCCCGCTGACCACGATCCAGGTTCTTGCAACCTCAACCGTCTTATCGTTTTGACAATAAATAGCGCTTCTAATCATCTCGATGGGAAAAATACAGCCAAGCATGAACAACAACAGACAGTACGAGAGGCGCCAAAAAAGAAGGCGGGTTGAGCGGTCCCATCATCGCTGAAAAGATGGTTGCAATTATCCAGGTAAATAGAAACCAAACCACCAGAACCTTTTTTGGAACAATTTTCCTGTTAAACAAAAGTGCGATGGAGAAATAACACACAAATACAAATGGTAAAGTTCCAGCGAATGATAATAGGAACAAACCCAACACATTCATTTTGTCATGTCTCCATATTTATAGCATTCTGACGCTTAAAATACCGCTTATATTTTAGTATATACTTTACCTATTGGTAAATTGTCGACATATTCAAAGTCAACTATTTTGCGTATTGTCCAAAGAGACAGTATGAAAATTAGTGCAATAAAATTGAAAATGATCAGAAAATTTTTTAATATTTTCAAGTCTACCCTATATGTGGGATTTTTTGGTGTCTAACGAGTCTGTCGAAAAAGTCGTTTTTCAGAAGGCCATATCGCAAACTAAAAATTCATTTATCCATCATGTTGAAGGGCGCCGGAAATTGATAGTTATTCTTTGTGTCCGGCAATTGTGTATTGCCATTCTTGCCTGACTTTGTCAGGCATCTCCTATCCCATATATGTGGATCTTTTCAGATTGTGCACAATGAAGAAAAGGCTCCACTGGATATTCACCTTCCTTTTGCCACGTAAAGAAAATCGGTCCAGACCAAGGACTGATCGTATATGGGCAAATGGCGGTTCACCTATCGCCAGCCGCATGCCATACATCGCCCGACCTATTGCCGTGTCGAGCTTGCGCTTCATCTTTTCCGTGAATCGTTCTGTGCCGCTGGCGGATCTGCCGATCAAGTAGGCTACCTGCCGAATCTCCGTTCTCTCAGGATGGCGCAAGCACTGGCTGCGAAGCTTACCTTTACCAATCAGATTTTGCTGATCACACACCAGCAGGACTTGCAGAAAGAGGCGGGTGATCTCTTTGTCCATCGAGGAAATAAAATCGGCAATGGTGGTGAAATGCGGCCTGCTGTTGGCCGACAAGGCCATGAAGATAATGTTCTCCTCACAGCATTTGACGATATCTCTGTTTGAGATAATCCCTCTGGAACAGCCAAGGAGGATAATCTTTAGGAGGATGCGGGGATCGTAGGCGGGAGCGCCGGTTTCGTCATTACAAAAACGCCCGTCGAAGATCGACAGGTCGAGTTCATTGTCGATCAGATAGCTGAGAGAATATTCGAATGTGCCTTTCTGGATCTGCTTGTTGAAAAAGACGGGAATGAATTGCCCCTGAGCATAAGAATACGGTTTGTATTTGGCCACTGGAATTCTCCTTATCAGGAGTTGAGCGGTTTATTCCTTAATATTTCAAGATAATATACTAAAATGTGGCCGATTTACCTATGTTTTTTACCTTTTCCTACAGGCTCAACGGTGAAATTACCTGCCGGCCAACACGCTACCCACATTAAGAACGCGCTTTATTCCGGTCAGGTTTATTGACTTGCTATGCATTTTGATTTATTGTACATGTACCAGTACATATTCACCAGGAGAAATGTCATGAATACAATTACATACAGTTCGGCTCGAAACAACATCGCGCAAACAATGGAAAAAGTTTGCGATGATCACAATCCGGTCATTATCACCCGAAAAGCAGCTAGTACAATGTACATCATAA
>JROS01000166.1 GCA_000769715.1 Desulfobulbus sp. Tol-SR | reverse complement strand
GGAAACAGGATCAGCGCCTTCCCCGCGTAGGCTCCGGTCGCAACATTGCTTGACGCCTCGAAAATGATCTGGTCGGGAAATACTTTGGCGCCGGTCGGAGTGGTGGGGACCGTGGGAGTGGTCGGAGTGGTCGGAGTTACATCGTCGAGGCATGACCGTATGCATGTTTCGAGTGAGGCCCCGGCCAGTACCGGAAATGAGATAAACAGCAGGGTAAGCAGGATTCTGGCCAGCATTACTCCACCTCCACCACGTTGCCCTGGTCAGTCAGGTCTTCCACGACATCGGTAACATCCGTCAACCCGCCAGTGAGTTTGTCCACTACCGCATCAGCCATTCCACTCAAGTCTGGGTCAGACTTGGCATCTTGAGCACTGGACTCAATGATAATAATAGTGTTCCCTGAACCCCCAGAATTAGTCGAACTTCTTCCAGTATCTTGTGACGTAGGATTAGATGCACTACCAAATGCAGCAACCTTCGGAACATGCTCTCCAGCAGTAGTTTGATTAAAAGTATAATTCGCAGTCTTTGTCCCACATCCAACAAGAAGCAATACCAAACTACATCCAATCAATGTCTTCTTCATCACTTTTCTCCTTTTAGAATAGACTATCCTTATAACCCTCACAATGTCGAAGCTCATGCTCCAGCATATACTTATCACCTCTAGGAACCCATACCTCACATTCTTTAACTTTACGATTCTTTTTACTGTATGTAACTTCTGCACATGCTGGTATGGTTCCTATAGCTGCTATCATTATTAATGGATTCATCTTCCATGCTAACTTATGGCAGTGATAAGATGACATCAATAACGATTCTTCATGAACAGTTAATTTAATCTCACTAAGTGGTGTAGGTTGATCTACCTTCGAGCAGAGCTTGTATGGCATTACGCTACAGCTTGATAGAAACAAACAAAGAATTATGCAAAGTATTTTCATCTTGATTCCAGCCGGATAATCCTCGGCTTCGGACCCCAGTCCAACAATACGTAAGCGTCGGAGTGCGGAGACTCTTCGCCGCTGGCAAATACCGCCGTCAGCGTGAATGGAGTGGATCGTTTCAGCAGCAGAATGTTGCATGTCCCGGTTCGCAGATCAGGTCCGGTAAAATCGCAGACTGCAACCCCTTCTTGGTACATCCTGAATCCTGTCAACACCAGATCGGCTGGGGCGTCATAGCCCCATTCGGCGGTGATGTTTCTTTCCCATCCCGGCGCAGCCATCGCCGCAACAGGCATGAGGCACAGCAGCAGTGTGATCAATAATTTCTTCATACGTCTCTCCAATATGCCAAAGGTTGCAGCAATCCATAGTTCAGGGCGTAGTAGATCAGCGCCCACATTGCCAGGGTTGTCAGGGCTGAGGTGATTATAGTCTTCACACGACCCCCAAATACCGATCAATAGCGGCAATCTCATCCGCAGTCCGCTCCGATCCGTAAATCATCATCCCTCGCGGGCCGACGCGGGTATAGTTGCTGCCAGCGAACGTGCTCAGATCCACAGCCGCGCCTCCGGTCCACTC
>JROS01000059.1 GCA_000769715.1 Desulfobulbus sp. Tol-SR | reverse complement strand
AGCGATTCTATTCTGTATCTCCTAGTTATTAACAAACCAAACTGAATAATCATCCAGTAGCTGATAATTTTTTGACTCCTCGTCTGTTGATTTTAGGTCAGCTAATGGTAATAAGAATTTCTTTTTATCGGATAATCGATCAACTTTAACTAAAATACCATTATTTTCATCAAGATCATTCTCGAAGCTAATAAGATTGAATGTATCTGTATAAGATGGTTGTTTCTTTTTAAGCTTCTCATATTCTTTTTTACTACCAGGCCCAAATACATAATATTCTTCCCAGGGAAAATCTTCAATACCGGTAAGTTGACATGGGAATTCAATATTCTGTTTAAGATAATCCATATATTTCAAGGAAGACTCTTCACTAACGTCCATATCAAATCGACCAAGAATTTGTTCGATTCTTTTATCTTGTTCGTCAAGTTCGCACATTTTTCCTCCAAATAACGATAATGAACGTGTCAAAAACGCTAACGCTCCGGTTCAGCGGCGGCGCGTTAGCGCCGTCCACTGCAACCGGTGGTGTACGCCCGGCATGGGCGTGATCTCATGGGGTGCAAGTCCCCTGTATGTAAACCCGTTACTGTCGTGATGACAGGAACATAAATACTAGCCGAAAGCAAGGGCGGAACCGCGAGGGACCGTCCGGAGGAAGCTGGAGCGCAAAGCTATGAGCCGACGAACGGAAATGGCATACAAGGCCGAGTCTCCGGGTAAGTCAGCACAACATGACAAAGCCCCGGGTTTAGGAGATACGGTAAATGCCGCGGTTGCGTAGCGACAGATCACGTCCTTATCCGGGGAGGTCTGTCCGGCCGGCGTCCAACTCCCGTTGGAAAGCGTCATTCATGGCAACATGTCTGAGGTCCGGGCAGGAGTCAGCAGAGGTCATAGTAGTTCGCCACTGGCGAACGAAGGACCGAACCCAGAGCAGGGAAAAGGCCCGGCAAGCTCGACCAGTGCGATGAACCCGTCCGGGGGAACAGGTGGTCGGCGCGTTGTCGGCATACCCGATCCCAATGAATACCTGTTGGAACGGATTCTTTCCCGGCCTAATCTGAGCCAGGCTTGGAAAAGGGTCAAGGCCAATCGTGGAGCGCCGGGCGTGGACGACATGCCCATCGACGACTTCATGGCCTTTGCCCACGGACACTGGGTGAAGATCCGTTCGTCCATCTTTGCGGGCAGCTATAAACCTCTGCCGGTCAGAAGGGTGGAGATCCCGAAAGCAACCGGGGGCACGCGCCCTCTGGGGATTCCCGCCGTGCTTGACCGCTTGATCCAGCAAGCCATTGCCCAGGTGCTGTTTCCGATCTTCGATCCGGGATTTTCGGAGGCGAGTTTCGGTTTCCGGATGGGCCTCTCGGCTCACGATGCCGTGTACCAGGTGCGCGACTACATCCGTAAGGGATACCGCGTGGCGGTTGACGCCGACCTGGCGAAGTTCTTCGACACCGTCGAGCACGATGTCCTTATGTGCCGGGTCAGCAGAAAGGTGCGCGACAAACGCGTCCTCAAGCTGATCGGCAAGTACCTGCGGGCCGGGGTGATGATCAACGGCCGCTTTGAGGAGACTCGAAAGGGAGTTCCCCAGGGTGGTCCGCTTTCACCCCTGCTCAGTAGGAGCTGACCGGTCGGAGCTGGGGAGTTTCCATGGAATTCCGTTTTGCCAAGCTGACCGAGTATCTGCGTGGCTGGATGGGTTATTTCGGGATTTCCGAGCTTTATGCTCCTATTCCGGAAGTTGACCACTGGCTGCGCCGCAGGGTGCGCATGTGCCATTGGAAGCAGTGGCGCTATTGTCGTACCAAGGTTCGTGAGCTGACGAAGCTCGGAACTTTCCTGCGCACCGCTATCTCGGCCGGCATGAGCCGAAAGGGACCCTGGTGTCTCTCACGCACGCTGGCCACCCAGTCGGGCATGACCAATCAATGGCTCAAGTGTCAAGGTTTGCTGTCTGTCAAAGATCTGTGGGTAAACATCCATTACCCGGCTACGGCTCGGTAGCTCTTGGGAACCGCCTGGTGCGGACCCGCATGCCAGGTGGTGTGGGGGCTGGGGGAGAGATTCCCCCGGCTACCCGATTAGCCCATTTTTTATCTGTTCTTGAGATAAGTTTTCAAATCTCTGTAATAATTTTCATGAGGCCCCAACATTATAAGCTCAAGGCTTTCCTCCCTGATAAAGCGGTAAGCAAGAAGATACATTCGGTTCTGAAGATTGAACTTATGAACAAAAATACCCCTCAAATCGCCTTTTTTTTCAGATCCGATGGAGGGATTTTGAATAATCTGCTTGATTTCATTGTCTAATTCATGTTTTTCATGTTCATTGAACTTCTTGACTTTTTTCTCAAATGATCTCGACTGATAAATTTTCATCGGCTTTCAACCGAATTGATATTCTGTTTTTTCATTTTGATCTAACTCTTCAATCCCAATCAAAATTTCTTTGATGAGGCCGTAAGTCAAATCTGAATTTTCTTCAGAACATTTACCAATTCTGGCCCAATGCTCAATTTGACCAGTCAAAGATCGATGATCAATTTTGCTATGCTTCTTTGCTTCGCCTACCAACTCGTCGGATATTCTTATCGCCATTGCCATTTTGCTTACCTCCATGATTAAGTTTGCATCATGAGTTCACATTACAACATAAAATAGCAAAATGCAACTATTAGTTTCATTATGAGTGAAGGGCATCGAGGTAGGACGGCCAGTTTCCCGACCGCCCCCTCACAGATCCCTGCGTGCGGTTTTCTCGCACAAGGCTCCTCAGTATTGCTCGCTTCGTACAAGAACATTCGCATGTTCTCTTTGCTATTCCCCTCAGTGAGGTTTGCTTGCATAATCCAGCCTTTCATATCCGGTACAAGTTTCCTTTGCGGGCTGCACAATACCGTCATCCCCTTCCCCATGTGATCGGCGTTACCGTCTCAGAGTACTATGAGATGATCTGACTTTCTTCGCTTTGTTGACCCGTCGGACAGCCTTTTTGTGATTGAACTGTCCTACCGCCAATCGGTAAATCGGTGGAGGTGGAAGGGTCTCCCAAGTTCCCGATGCTTCTCTCACTACATGCCACGCTCTTGGACCCCGGCAGTCCCTCGGGAATCTCACCATTCGATTCCTCTGTACCGGCTTCCGATACGTTGAACACCGATTTTCGCGTCGGCTTTAACCGACACAATTATTAACATGCACCAATCCCGT
>JROS01000165.1 GCA_000769715.1 Desulfobulbus sp. Tol-SR | reverse complement strand
TATGAGCATGATGATGGGCTCGGCGAACATGGTGACGAAAGACACCGTTCGGGCCTTCGACAAGTTTACGACCTCGTTGGTTGGCTCCATGCTGCAGTGGAACATGGAGTTCAACCCGGAGGAAGAGATCAAGGGCGACTATCAGGTCCTGGCCAAAGGCAATCTCTCCTTGGTCGCCAAGGAAGTGCGCGGCGCCGCCCTCGATCAGTTCGTCACCACCCTGACTCCGGAGGAGCGGGCAATACTTGATACTTACGGGCTGCTGGTTGACCGTCTCAAGGCCCGGGACCTGCCGGTGGACCGGATGCTGCCGGAGGACGAGGCCAAGAAGGTGCTGGCCGATATGCGGGCCGCCGCCTCGCAGGCCGCTCAGGTCGAGCAGGGGCTGACCACCGCCAAGACCGAGGCCGCCACCGCCTCGGCCGAGAAACAGCGCACCGATGCGCAGGTCGTAGCAGCGACAACTGCTGCTACGATTCAGGAAATACTGTCGAGGGTCGAGCAGAACTTGGCCAATGCCAAGACAGGGCAGGACAAAGTGCAGTTGGAGAATCTGAAAACCCTTCTCTTGACAGCTGTCAAGCCTGAGAAGGAAACCAAGAAAGGGGGAAAGAAGGATGCCTAAGATATTTGCGACAGACCACAAGCTCAACTGGTCGTTCTTTTGCCCCGGCTGCAAGTGCCATCATGGGATATCAACCACAACCCCGGGGGCGTGTTGGACATGGAACGGTGATGTTGATAAGCCTACGTTCTCGCCGAGCCTGTTGGTACGCAGTGGTCCGAAGTGCGACCCCGTTACGCACCTCGCACCCAAAGGGGCACCTGGGCAGGTCTGTCATTCATTTATTAAGGACGGCATGATTCAGTTTCTCGGTGACTGTACCCATGAGCTTGCAGGACAGACTGTGGAAATTCCGGAGGTTGAATGAAATCACACACATTCACACCAGAAGATTACAGTAAGTTCGAGAGCAAGGTCCAGCAGTGTATGAAAGAATTTGGGGTGACCGGGTGGCAACTTGATATTCGGCAGGAGCACATTGGACATGGGACGTGTGCACAACTGGACTACAATATCGTCGCACGGAAGGCGATAATCAGGCTGACCGAGACGGTTGAGTATGATTACGCAGTCACTACTGATCCGGAAGAACTTGCGAAGCACGAAGTTCTTCATTTACTCTTGGCAGACCTCTGCTGG
>JROS01000058.1 GCA_000769715.1 Desulfobulbus sp. Tol-SR | reverse complement strand
GCCGGCATATTTCTCTTCCAGCTCGGTTTGGTTGCGATCGGCGAGCCTGCCCGGCACGGTCTCGGCCAGATCGGCGCCGGCCACCGGCCGCAGCCCGGCCTTGACCAGGGTCTCCCGCAGGACCAGGGCTCCGAGGTCGACCACCGCCACATCCTTCAGGACGCCGCCGAAGGCGCCCACCGCTGTTCTGCATCCGCTGACAATGACAGCCTTATTCATTTCCATAGCTTCTCTTTATCACTCCATGTGCTCCGAATTTTTGCGCTACGGGGATCGCCTGTCAGGTGACGCTGCACCATGACAGGCGATCCCCGCGGTTGCCGTTGCCGCTTCTACCCCTTGATGATCCGGGGAAGGAGCATCTGATGGACCGGAGTGATCGATCGTGGATTCTGATAATTGGCCCCGACAAAGGCCTGGACGTACTTGCGCAGATCAGACAACGGGACGATCTCATCGACGAAGCCATTCATCGCGCAATAGGCCGGACGTGATTTGTCCTGATAGTCCTTGATCATCTGGTTCATCTTGTCGAGGACCGGATCGAGGGGGTTGCCGGCCGAATCCTCCTTGACCAGTCGTCGGGCATAGGAGGCGGCGGCGGCCGTCTCGCCATGCATGACATAGATCTCGGTCATCGGGGTACCCAGCGTAAAGGCATTGTTGTTGTTGGCCTGGGGGCCGCACATGATATAATGGGCGGCGGCCGAGCCTTTGCGCAGCACGACGCACATCATCGACAGCTCGGTCTGTTCGATCGAATAGATCAGCGACTGACCGAGAGAGAGCAGTTCGGCCTCCTCGGCCAGGTCGCCGACATCGATCCCGGAGGTGTCCTGCAGCCAGACGATCGGCAGGTTGTCGCGGCCGCACAGGGTGACGAATTCGCCCTGCTTGATCAGCCCCTCGCGGTAATGCTTGCCGCCGACCCCGAAATAGGTGTCGTTGGCGTATTTCGGATAATCGGGGAAGAACCCCTGGTTGTTGCCGATGAAGGCCACCGGGAAACCGTCGACCTTGGCGATCCCGGTAAATACCTCGGGACCGTAGTCGGCACGATACTCCATGAACTCGCTGTTATCGGTCAGACGGGCGAGAATCTGCTTGGCATCGTATTGCCGCTTCTGGTTGACCGGCAGGATCCGGTTGAGATCCTCGCCGGGGAACTTCGGTTCCGCCGGGGCGGCGACCCTGAACATCGTGGGATCGTAGGCCGGCATCATCCGCATGTACTCCTTGATACCGTCCAATACTCCCTGTTCGGTGTCATGGACCTCGCGGAAATAGGCGGTCTTGTCGAAATGGGTCTCGACCCGGCCGGGGCTCTTGGCCTTGAAGGCCTTGGTGGCCTCGATCAGCGACTTGGCCGTTTCCGCATCAAAATGGCCCTTCGGATTCATCCCGCCGACGATGCCGGCACCGCCGACGGCGATATTGGCATCCTTGTGGGCCAGCAGGATCGTCGGACTGATCCCCTGATACCCGCCACCGGCCGGGTTGGTGCCGTAGATGGCATTGAGGATCGGAATCCCGAGATGATTGAGGTCGGCATGGCGGAAAAACGGGGTACCGCTGCCCCGCCGGCCGGCGTAGACGGTCTCCTGCTCCATCAGCTTGACGCCGCTGCAGTTGGTCATCCAGACCAGGGGGACGTTGAGCCGTTTGGCCATATCGGTGACCATGAGAATGTTCTCCGACTGGCCCGATATCCAGGCACCGGCCATGACCTTGTTGTCGAAGCCGATGATCACCGCCCACTTGCCGGAGATCTTGCCGATGCCGTTGACCACCCCGGTGCATCCCTCCTCGTTGTCGCGGGGGTTGTACAGGGTGTGGAGGGGGCACCAGGTCCCGGGGTCGACCAGATAGGCGAGACGGTCATACACGGTCATGCCGCCGCGGTCATGGATCTTCTGGGCCGGGATTCCGGCGTTCTTGACGCGCTCGACCTCCTTGGCGATGAGCTGCTCCTGCTCCTTGACCAAGTCGACATTTTCCGCGGTGCGGTTGATCTCTACTTCACTCAGAGCACTGCCGATCGGGGGCATGCTCTCAAAATATGGGCGTAATGGTGTTTGGCGACGTGACATACCAATCTCCTTCTGTTCAACTTAACACGTGTAATTCCACTGTTTCGAGTTCTGCCCCCGATGTGATCAGCGGTTGGGAGTATCCCCGAGGGCCATTCCGGCAATGATCGTTTTCTGGATATTGCTGGTCCCCTCGACAACCCGCAGCGACTGGGCGTCGCGCAGGAAACGCTCGGCCGGAAATTCGGTGGAGAAGCCGTAGCTGCCGAAGATCTTCATGGTCTCGAGGGCGGCGTGAACAGCGGCCTCGGAGGCGAACAGCTTGGCCATCGAGGTCTGATACTGGTTGGGCATCCCCTGATCCTTGAGCCAGGCGGCCTGATAGACCAGCAGTTTGGCCGCTTCGTGCTCGGCAACCATTTCGGCGATCGAGGCCTGGATCATCTGGTAGCTGCCGATCTTCTTGCCGAACTGGGTCCGCTCGTTGGCATAATTGATGGCCGCCGCAATGGCTCCGCCGCCGATGCCCAGCGCGCCGGAGGCGCAGCTGACCCTGGTGTTGTTGAGCTGGAACATGCAGATCTTGAAACCCTGGCCGACCTCGCCCAGAACCGAATCCTTGGGAATTTTGGCGTTGGTGAAGGCAATCTCGCCGGTGGGAGAACAATGGAGTCCCAGCTTGGTCTCGATCGGGGCGGTGACGATGCCTTCATTGCCTTTCAGGTTGACGATAAAACAGGTCATGCCGTTGTATTTCTTGCTCCGGTCGGTGAAGGCATAGACCAGGCCATAATCACCGACATGGGCGTTGGAGATCCACATCTTCTGGCCGTTGAGTTCCCAGTGGTCGCCCCGATCGGTGGCCGTCGTTCCCATGCTGGCGACGTCCGAACCGGAGTTGGGCTCGGTGATGCCGAAAAAGCCGAGCGACTCGCCCTTGACCCAGCCCGGAATGAAGCGCTCTTTCTGCTCCTTGGTGCCGAACTTGTTGACGGTGATCGCCGGTCCGATGTTCTGCATGTTGAGCGGCACCCGCCAGGAGCCGCTGACCGTCGCCAACTGTTCGCCGAGGAGAACCGACTCGAAGAACCCACAGCCGTTGCCGCCGTATTCCTCCGGGATCGCACAGCCGAAGAACCCGAGATCGCCCATCTTCTTCACCAGCTCAGGACGGAAGGTGTGGTTTTTTTCATCTTCCTTCAGGGTGGGGGCGATTTCCTTCTCGGCGAAATCCTTGGCCATGTCCTGCATCATCTTCTGTTCGTCGGTCAATTTGAAATGCATGGTGTTCTCCTTTTGTTCGGTAGGATTTTTCTCTGTTATTTCCTGCTTTGTTACAACCTGTGCTCCAGTGCGGAGGATAATTTCTTCTCTGACGTCATCCTGAACCGATACCGTAACGCCATCGGCATCTGCGACCTGGTTTCCGGCCCTATAAAATCAGTTTGTGGGGATCGACCCTTTCCCGCAGAATCGTCAGTTCAACCTCGGTTGGAGGAGCCGCTTCCGCCGCCCTCGAGACGTCCACCGAAAATTCCATGTTGTCCAGAATATCCCGAGGGGTCACGCCGGGATAATAGAAGGCGAGATACGTCTCCTTGGTGTCGTCATCGAAATGCATCACCCCGAGATTGGTGATGACCGCCGTCGGCCCACCGGGCAACAGCCCCTCCCGCTCCCTGGCCCCCGGTCCATCCAGATAACCGGGACTGGTCAGATAATCCAACCTGACCGGGAACTTGCGTTTTTCGTGCTGTATGAAAATGAGATACCGGGGGACGAACGAGGCGACATCGCAGGCGCCGCCGCTGCCGGGAAAACGGATCTCCGGCTGCGCATACTCGCCGATGCAGGTCGAGTTGAGGTTGCCGTACCTGTCGACCTGCGCCGCCCCCAGAATGCCGATGACCCGTCGACCGGTCTTGCGGTTCTGCATGGTGGCGAAGGCCTCCAGCAACCCGCCGTTGGAGGCGGCGCCGTACATGACACGAGGGTCGGCCACGGCCATGGGTATCTCTTCCAGCCTCGGGTCGATTGGCCCCGTCTCAAAAAAAATGATGCTGTCCGGAGCGTTGATATGTTTGGCTGCCATGGCAGCGACCATGGAAATACCGGTCCCGCAGAAGACGATATCGCCGTTGTGGATCTCTCTGGCGGCCATGATCGTCATCATTTCCTGCAATGTATACCCCATCAATTCGCTTCCCATGCAAATCAACGCCGGTCCAGGCCGACTGCATATCCTGTTTTCTTATCGGCGGCGATAATGTCCAGTTGCCCTTTGCCCACAAGATTCAACAGCCCGTGATGATCCTCGACACCATGGACGAACTTTGCCAGGTATTCCGCATACAGCTTCTCGTCTTTGGCGAAATGACTGATATGCCTCAAATAGATGGGGTCATAATCGTAAAAGTTATGGCATGCGGTTGGATAGGCGCCGAACGGCACATGCACCACGGCGTCGACATGAATAAAAGGGATCGAATTGTACTCGGGCTTATCTCTTAGCTGCTCCGTATCGACGATTTCTTCGCAGGTCACGATCACGTTCCTTGCAGCCTTCACCTGATCGATATCGGCAAAATTCAATCCTTCGATCCGGCAGGTGCCGTGTCTGTCCGCCTTCTGGACATGGACGATGGTGACATCGGGATTGATCGCCGGAACCAGGACGACCTTGGCGGCGCCGCCCCAGCTGTCGAAGGGATTGTCGATAATTTCCAGTTTCTTGTTCGGCAATTCAGGGTGGTTGGCTCGCATCTCCCGGGAGAACCCCCATTTGCCGACGATGTCGGTGCCAAACCCCGACAACGTCGCGAGAAACGGAACCCCCATGGCCCCGGCAAGAAAGCGGAGCGCCATCTGATAATTGGTGTAATCCTCGACCAGGAGTTCCCCCCGCTGCACCGCCAGCTTGAAGCGGATGCAGGTCGGAGCCGCCTTGCCGTTGCCGCCGTAGGCGATCTCGATCCTGGCGATGCAGCCGCCGCCGATCAGCTCATCGACGCCGGTACCGTTCGAATGGGCATAGCAATGGAGATTTTTCCTCCCCTGTCGTATGATCTCATAGACTGCAGCCATGGGATTCCGATTGACGGTGAAGCCGCCGATCGAAATATGACAACCGTCAGTGACAAATCTGGCGATTGCCTCCTCGAGCGTCATGACTTTGTCTTGATTGGAATTCATCGAACCTGTTCCCTGATGGATGCAATACACACCTGCCCCTCCGACTGCACATTATATTGCAACAGGGATGCCAATAATGCTTAAATTTTTATATTATTGAGATTATGGGATAAATCAGGATTCGGGACTGGCAGGGAGGGCGAGGATCAGTTGTAGGAATAAGACTACATTCACTGAGGAGAATGTTGACAGCCCACCGGCAAATGGCCTGTCTTACACTATTTCGTCAATCGTGTAGGGTTTTTTCTACACTGTAGGGTTTGCCCTGCACAGAGAGATACAGGCACCGACAGGTGAACAATGTCATTTGCTGCCGACGGGTTGCGATGCCAGCGGCGGAAAATTTTTGTCCGTGGATGTGGAAGAGATCGATCGGGAACGTTCCACCACTCAACCATTCTCGTTCCCCGTCGTCCCGGGTTTGGCCTTGTTGAGCTTGTCGTACAACGATGTCCGGTGAATCCCAAGGATGTCGGCCGCCTTCGATTTGTTGCCGTGAACCGACCGCAGGACGTCCTCGATCACCTTTTTTTCCGTCTCTTCCAGGATCTGCTTGAGGTTGCCCACCAGCGGCGCATCGTGCCGCTCCTGCCCCTGATCGTCACAATGACGAATCTGCTCCGGAAGATCCTCCGGCATGATCATATCGCCCCTGGCGATGATCGAGGCCTTTTCCATGACATTGCGCAACTCCCGGACATTGCCGGGCCAGGAGTAGCGTTTCATCAGCCCCAGAGCCTCATCGGAGATTCCGGAAGGGCCCCAGGAGATCTCCGATTTGAGTTGCGACAACAGATAATTGGCAATGAGCGGGATATCCTCCGGCATCTGCCTCAGGCTCGGCGCCTGGATGTTGAAGACATTGATGCGGAAGTACAGGTCGATCCTGAACTTATCCTCCTTGATCAGTTCACTGAGGTCACGGTTGGTCGCGGCGATGAGCCGAAAATCCACCGAAATGGTCTTCGTCCCGCCGAGCCGGTCCACGGTCCGCTCCTGCAGCACCCGCAGGAGCTTGGCCTGCATCGACATCGGCAGCTCGCCGATCTCGTCGAGCAGGATCGTCCCGCCGTGGGCCATCTCGAATTTCCCCATTTTCCCCTTCGACCGGGCGCCGGTGAAGGCCCCGTGTTCATAGCCGAACAGTTCGCTTTCGAACAGCTCCGGCGGGATCGAGGCGCAGTTGACCTTGATGAAGGGTTGATCGGCCCGCGGGCTCGACTGGTGGATGAAATAGGCGATGACCTCCTTGCCCGTCCCCGATTCGCCGGTGATCAGGATGGTCGACGTCGTTTTCGCCGCCAGCAGGCATTTTTCCTTGATATCCCGGATGGGGGCGGATTGGCCGATGATGATGTTTCCCCCCTTGAGCTGGCTCACCTGATTCTGATAATATCGCAGCTGGCCGTCGAGGAGTTCGAGTTTTTTCTGGAGGTCCCAGAGCCGGGTGACCTCATTGAGCATCCCCTTGCCGACGGCGCCGAGCAGCCTGCCCTCGAAGTCCCTGAGCGGGATCCTGGAGATCAGCTGTTGCCGCCCGCCGATGTACAGCATGTCCCCGATCCGGGCCTTGCCGTCCTTGAGGATTTCATGGAGGTGGGTGCCTTCGACAACCTCGGTGACATGCCTGCCGACGGCGGCGTCGGCATCGATCCCCAGAAGTTTGCCGCTGTAGCGACTGACGTAGATAATGACGCCGTCCGGGCCGATGACGATGGGGCATTCGTAGGGGTTGTCGATGAGGGCGTAGATGCATTCTTCCCCGAGGCTGCGTAATTTTGCCTTGTGCTCTTCGATCTGCTTATCGTCCATGGCCCGTCTTCATAGCTGTCGATCAGGTTGAGAGTGAAAGTGCGCCGGAACGCAGCCAGTGGCTTATCCCCCAGATAGACAATTATACCAGAGAGTGTCATGATAATATATCAATACAACAAGTTGAAAATACAAAACGGCCAGTTGTCAAACCCTCTTCAAGAAAGACCACCTCTTGCCGTTGCAGGCAAGGCATCGAGGTTG
This sequence comes from Desulfobulbus sp. Tol-SR, assembly GCA_000769715.1. Lineage (GTDB taxonomy): Bacteria > Desulfobacterota > Desulfobulbia > Desulfobulbales > Desulfocapsaceae > Desulfoprunum. Next base: position 16,161 of record JROS01000058.1, on the reverse strand, counting down.
ACAACTCCGGCCATGTTCGATAGCCTAGGCGCCATCACCCACATGACCACCCACAACCGCTGAAACTGGATACGACACGATGAGCCTTCTGGATCAATGCGACAAAAAGAATATTCATAACCGTAACATCGACATATCGACCTATTCCTGGGATGCCGACCACGTCCTCGTGGTCGGGGAGCTGAAGGAGCAACGATATGTCGGCTTTATCAATGGTTTTGGCGAGCAAATCACCCCGGGCGTCTATCACCACATGCGAATCGAGCTGTTGATCGACACCGGGACCAAAACGATCGAGGATGTGGTGGTGACCCTGCCCCGGGTCCCACGTGGAGATTGTCCGGCGATGGCAACCAGCCTCGACCGGATCAAAGGAATGGATATCACCCGTGGTTTTTCCTCCAGGATCAGGAAGATGGTAGGCGGCAACAAAGGCTGCGTCCACTTGAACACCCTGCTGCTGGCCATGGCCCCGGCGGCTGTTCAGGGGGCGTGGATAAACATCGCCTGGCTGCGGGAAGAGCCCGTCCGGCCCGATCCGCAAACCGGCAGCCACCTGGTCGATTCCTGTTGGGCCTGGCGCAAGGATGGCCCTCTGGTTGCGGAACTGGGCATCAAGGTCGACAAATAGCCCGCTCAGGGAAATACCTCCCCGACAAAGAGTGACTTCACCTGATCCCTTCAGCGAGGTACATTGTGGTCAAGAATCCAATCTGGCATGACGTTTCCCCTATCGAATTCGCCTCCACCCGATGGAAGAATTGTGCCATCGGTCATCTGGGGATCGAAATGGTCGAGGCGGGCGACGATTTTCTCAAGGCCCGGATGCCGGTCGACGAGAGGACCCGCCAGCCGGCGGGACTCCTGCACGGCGGGGCCTCGGTCGTTCTCGCCGAGTCGCTGGCCTCCTGTGCCGCCGCCTTTACGATCGACCGCAGCAGACAGCACTGCGTCGGTCTGGAGATCAATGCCAACCACGTCAGGTCGGTAAAGGAAGGATATGTCGTCGGGGTCGTCACCCCACTGCATATCGGCCGCACGACCCACATCTGGCATGTCATGATCACCGATCAGCAGGATCGACTCGTCTGCGTGTCAAGGGTCACCATGGCGGTTCTGGACAACCCCGCGATCCCTGAAGACAACATTCCCAGGTGAAGGACCGGAGCAGTGCCTGAAGGTCCGTCGAACCCTATGTGCCGGAATCCGGCCCGACGCCCGGCGATTCACCATCCACTACGTTGGTCTCGTGGTTGAAGTCGATACCAAGCCGTGCCATCTTTTTGTATAACGCGGTACGATGGATACCGAGCAGGCGTGAGGTGAAGGCTCGATTTCCTTCCGCTGCCTGGAGGGCCGACAGGATGGCATTGCGTTCGGCCTGATCGAGTTGCTCTTCCAATGTCCCTGAAATTCCGGTTCGGCTCCGCCCTTTGTTGAGTGTCGAAGGCAGATGATGCGGTTCTATTGTCTGCCCTTGCGCTTTCCAGGTCATCTGTCGCATAAGGCCGCGCAATTCCCGCACATTCCCGGGCCAGTTATGATGCGTCAGAATCTGTGACGCTTCCTCGGAAATTTTCAGCATCGGCAACTGTTCCCGACGGGAGACCTCCGCCAGGAAGTGGCGCGCCAACATCGGGATGTCTTCCGGTCGTGACCTGAGTGGAGGAATGTCGATCGGGAACTCGTTGATACGATAATACAGGTCGCTGCGGAACTTTCCTGATTTGGCGAGAGTGAACAGATCGCTGTTGGTCGCGGTTACCAGACGAAAATCGACAGGCAGGGGGGTCGTGCCGCCAAGGCGATCTATCTTGCGCTCCTCGAGGGCGCGCAGCAATTTGGCCTGGCTTTCGAGGGGCAGTTCTCCCACTTCGTCTAAAAACAGGGTCCCGCCGGATGCGAGTTCAAATTTTCCTGGTTTCCCTTTTTTCTTGGCGCCACTGAAGGCTCCCTCCTCGTAACCAAAGAGCTCTGACTCAATCAGATCACCGGGGATCGCACCGCAGTTGATTGCGATGAACGGCCCCTTGTTTTTATTCGAGGCCTCATGGATGGCCTGGGCGAAGAGCTCTTTCCCCGTTCCGCTTTCTCCCAGGATGAGAACCGTGGCAGAAGAGTCAGCGATACGGCGCGCCTGTGCGATAAGACTCAACATGGCCGGGTTATTCGAGAGGATATCGTCAAACGTGTAGAGATGACCGCGCATCTCGTCCAGCAAAGTTTCATAGCGTTCGACCTGTAACTCGACGGCACGCACCCTGCTCGCCAGTTTCTCCAATTGATCGGTGTTCTGGAACAGGATTTTTCCGACCGCGCCGATCACTTTATTATCTTTTTTGATCGGAAGATTGACCGTGATCTTTGTCCTGCCCTGCAGGTCCACAATCTGGGCATTATCGGCAATACCGGTACGGGCCACCTCCGCCAAACGACTGGCAGGGGCGAAGGATGACAGCGCGATTCCTGCCCCCTCCCCCATCTTAAGTTTCAACCATCGTTCATTTTCAGCGCTGAGGAAGGTCACGTTGCCTTCCGTGTCGACAACCGTCAGGCCCTCGTAAGGATTGTTCAGCACCATCCGAACCATTTCTTCATTGGTGGATGATTCCCCGTAGGGACCCAACAGCTGGTCCGCCATCCTGAGCCGCCGAAAAACCAGGATCTCGGCGGTCTTTCTACCTGCTGCCTGGACAAACCAGTCTCTACCCCAGAAAAGCCATTGCCCCGGATCCAGACGGCATAATTCATCCGGCAGTTGAGAACCTTCTTTGATTTTCAGATCTTCAGGGCCCACAAAGTCCGGGTTCAGGGCAGTCACTCGACCTGACTGGTCGAGGAAGAGAATACCGCATCTGCAATAGCCGGCTTTCCGGATCAAGGTTGTTGCCGATGATGTATCCATTGATCGTCAGTCTCCTGCTGGGAACGCCCTGATGCATATCCATTTCAGAGCTGATTCGGGCCATATATGTATACGCTCGTCTACAGGTTCACAACGTAGCAAATCACTTTTCATTTGTATAGGGAATCTGCAGTTCAGCGTTTCATAACCACCCAGCCCTCAAGGCGGGTGGCGGTTTGTTGACCTCTCTGGAGGGGGTCGACCTTTCACAATGCGGCATTTTTCGAAGGTACAACAGCCTCGTCACAGAGTCCCTCAAGCTCAAAATCGGCCTGGAATTTTCGGCATTTCGGCTGCCACCGGTCACCAATCCGAAGAGTGGTACAATCAATTGCAGAACTTGACGCAGACAACCGGGCTGAAGTATGAGCTAAAGAAAACGGTTCTCTTTCGAGGAAGTCAAGATGGTTGATGGGCAGAGGAGATTAGGATGCTGATCGTTCCGGAGAATGAAATACGTGCAAGGGTAAAATCACTGCGAGCCCGGTTGTCGACCCGTGGGCTTCGGGGGGCCCTCTTCACCGCCCGGGTGGACCGGTTCTACCTTTCCGGCACGGTGCAGGAGGGGATTCTCTGGGTCGGTGCCGAGGAGGATCCCCGGCTGTTCGTGCTCCGCGACACTGATCGGGCCCGGTCGGAAACCCCGCTGGAGGTTGTAGCGGTCTCCGGCTGGCGTGACCTGTGGAATCAAGTCCGGGACCTCGTCGGGGCGGGGAGGATCGGCCTGACTCTCGATGTGCTCAGTGTTGCCCATCTGCGCCACCTGGGACTCGACTACCTTCATGCCGTGACCGACATCAGTCCGGATCTCTTGGCACTGCGCCTCCGGAAAAGCCCCTGGGAGATTGGCCGTCTCGAGGAGACCGGCAGGGTCGCGGCCGCCGTTTTTCGCCACGCGGCGGAGATCCTGCGGCCAGGGATGACTGAAGCGGAATTTGCAGGGCTGCTCTTCGCCCACGCGATGAAACACGGCCACGAGGGACTGCTTCGTACCCGTGGCAGTTTCGAGGCCTACTCCTGGCATGTCCTGTCGGGGCCCAACACCGCCCGTCCCGGTGCCGTCGATACGCCGATGTCGGGAGAGGGCCTGTCGCCGGCCTTTCCCTGGGGCGCCGGACGACGGGAAATCCAACGCGGGGAACCGGTGATCGTCGACTTCGGGGTAAGCCTTTTCGGTTATCAGACCGACCAGACCCGCACGTTCTGCGTCGGGCCGGCGCCCGACTGGCTCCTGGAGGGCCACGCCCGGGTCCTCGAGGTATACCGGTCAATGGTGGCGACACTCCGGGAGGGTGCGATTGCCGGGGAGGTGTTCGCCCGGGGGGAGGAGCAGGCGGAGTCCCTGGGGTTATCGGGCTATCTCGGCCGCCCCGGGCATCGCTGCCGTTTCGTGGGGCACGGGGTAGGCCTGGAAATTGTCGAGCCGCCATTGATCGCCCAGGGGGTGAAGGAGGTGTTGCAGCTCTGCTCGGCCGTAGCCCTCGAGCCCAAGGCAATCATCGCCAATCTTGGCGGAGTGGGGGTGGAGGATACCCTGCTCCTCGACGACACCGGTGTCCGCCCCCTTGCTCCGATCCCCCTGGAATTGATCCGGGTCTAACGAACCCTTTGTGCTCCCAGGCCTTGACATTCTCCCCCAACCCAGATGGTATGATTCAGCTGGAAGTTGAGAACCTTCATCGATTTTCACAAATTCAGGACCGGAAAAGTCCGTATTCAGGACGGTAACTCGGCCTGTTCGCTCGTAAAAAGACGAAACCACATCCGCAAGAGTCGGCTTTCCGGATCAATACTTTTGCCGGGCGGTGTATCCATTGATCGACATGTCCCCTGCCGGCTACACCCTGGCGATACCCCCATCCAGGCCTCATCTGAACTGTGTATATGTATACGCTGGTCTACATGTATGATATGCAGCAAAGCCTTCCTGATATGGACAAAGAAAAATAACTGTTAACTATCAATATCTTAACATTCAATTTACGCTTTCATCCGAAATGGCACGATAGCTGAATGAGAGAGTTCGCAAAGTTACAGACATCACGCGAACCCAACAACCATCACGCAGGAGGAACAATGTTTGCCGAATCCGATGAAATCCGCATAGTGACCGAGACCATCCGCCAGGCCGCACGCGAGAAGATCGCCCCGGTGGCGGCAACGACCGACGCCACCGGCGAACTGGACCGCGACGTCTTGACGCTGTTGTGGGACCTGGGGCTGATGACCATGGCCTTCCCGCCCGAACACGGCGGCCCGGAACAGAACCAGGGCACGCTGCTCTGTATCGCGGTCGAGGAAATTGCCCGCCACTGCGCCTCGTCGGCCCTGATGCTGATCATCCAGGCGGTCGGCAGCTTCCCGCTGCTGCACGGCGGCAGCCCCGAGCTGCTGGCCCGGGTCCTGCCCCGCATCGTCAAGAATCGGGAGTTGGCGGCCTACCTGGTCTCCGAACCCGGTGCCGGCTCCGATGTCGCGGCCCTGCGCACCACGGCGGTCCGGGACGGCGACGAGTACATCCTTTCCGGCACCAAATGTTTCTCGACCAACGGCCCGGTCGCCTCGTACTATACCGTCCTCGCCCGCACCTCCGACAACGGCCGCAACGGCCTGACCTTTTTCGTGGTCGAGCGCGACACCCCCGGCCTGACGGTCGGCAAGATCGAGAGGAAACTGGGGCAGCGCGGCTCCAAGACCTCCGAGATGTATCTCGACGGGGTGCGGGTCCCGGTCGGCAATGTGCTCGGCGAGGTCGACAAGGGCTTTCTGCTGGCGATGAAGGATTTCGACATGTCGCGGCCGGCGATCGGCGCCCAGGCCCTGGGGATCGCCGAAGGGGCGTTCGAGCAGATGGTCAAGCATGCCAAGGAGCGCAAGACCTTCGGCCAGCCGCTGTGCGAACACCAGATGATCCAGCAGATCATCGCCGACAGCGCCACCAAGATCGAGGCGGCCCGGGGTCTGATCTACCGGGCGGCGGCCCAGTTCGACAACGGCCAGCGCAACACCAAGCTGGCCTCGATGGGCAAGCTGTTCGCCTCCGATGCCGCCATGCAGATCACCACCGACGCCATCCAGGTCTTCGGCGGCTACGGCTACATGCAGGACTACCCGGTGGAGCGGATGTTCCGCGATGCCAAGCTGACCCAGATCTTCGAAGGCGCCAACCAGATCCAGCGGCTGGTCATCGCCAGGGAAATATTGAAAGAGACCGTGTAAATCACCCAACGCCAATTGCTGCACCACCGATAAAGAGGTCCACCGATGAAACATCTGACTGAAGAACAACGCTTGACGATCGACATGGTCCGCGACGTCGTGACCAAGGAAATTGCCCCCCGGGCCCTGGAACTCGACGAGACGGCGGCGTTTCCGGAACACGCCCGCAACCTGTTCGCCCAGCTCGGCCTGCTCAACCCCCTGCTGCCGGAAGAGTACGGCGGCACCGGCATGCCGGTCTTGACTCTGGCCATGGTCCTGGAAGAGATCGCCAAGGCCTGCGCCGCGACGGCGCTGCTGTTGATCGCCCAGACCGACGGCATGCTGCCGATCATCCACGGCGGCAGCCCGGAGCTGAAGGAACGCTTCCTCCGCCCCTTCGCCGGCGAATCCAAGCTGCTGACCGCCCTCGGCGCCACCGAGCCGAACGCCGGTTCCGACCTGCTGGGGATGAAGACCCGGGCGGTGCGCCAGGGCGACACGTACGTCATCAACGGCCAGAAATGTTTCATCACCAACGGCTCGGTGGCCGACATCATCGTGGTCTATGCCATGACCGATCCGGCGAAGAAGGCCAAGGGGATGACCGCCTTCGTCGTCGAGAAGGGCACCCCGGGCCTGATCTACGGCCGCAACGAAAACAAGATGGGGATGCGCGGTTCGATCAACTCCGAGCTGTTCTTCGAGAACATGGAGGTCCCGGCCGCCAATATCATCGGGGCCGAAGGGGGCGGGTTCAAGAACCTGATGGAGACCCTGACGATCAACCGGATCTTCTGCGCCGCCCAGGCGGTGGGCATCGGCCAGGGCGCCCTGGATATCGCGATCAAGCACACCCGGAACCGGGTCCAGTTCGGCAAGCCGTTGGCCCACCTGGCGCCGATCCAGTTCATGATCGCCGACATGGCCACCGCCGTCGAGTGCTCGCGCCTGTTGACCCGGAAGGCCGCCCATCTGGTCGACGAGCATGACCGGGCGGCAGTGCTGTACGGCAGCATGGCCAAGACCATGGCCAGCGACACCGCGATGTCCGTCACCACCGATGCGGTCCAGGTCCTGGGCGGCTCCGGCTATATGAAGGAGAACCACGTCGAGCGGATGATGCGCGACGCCAAGCTGACCCAGATCTACACCGGCACCAACCAGATCACCCGGATGGTCACCGGCCGCGAACTGTTGTTCACATAACCCGGAGTCAGGCGGAGGCGATGCGATAAGCGAGCGATAACCTGAATGCAAACCGTTGCCCGTCCATAATGCCCATCAAAGGAGCACTCCATGACGCAAAATCGGCAATACACCTACGATATTTCAATGTTTCAGGACACCTTCGAAAACGACTTCACCTATATCAACGGATTTATGCGCAACACCCACAGGTACGCCGATCGAATTGCGGTGACCTGTTACGAGCGGGATAAGCAGTGGACCTATCGAGAACTGAATCAGGAATGCAACCGTCTCGCCCATGCGCTGATGGGTAACGGTGTCGGTAAAGCCGATGTTATTATGTACCAGATGTATAACTGTGCCGAGTGGGTATTTATTTATCTGGCGCCACAGAAACTGGGCGCCATCAACTGTCCGATCAATTTCCGACTTTCGTATGGTGAAATTGCCACCACCATCGATGACAGCAAACCCAAGATCTTCTTTTACGATGCCGCCGACTCGGATACGGTTGAAAAGGCGCTGAACACCGCCGCCCACAAACCCAAAACCGTCGTCATGGTCGACATGTATGGAACCTCCAAACCGATTGCGGGCGCCGTATCCTATGACCAGTACGTGCAGAACCAGCCGACAACGGAACCTGACGTATACCGCCCCACACATATTTACGACGAAGTCACCCGGCTCTACACTTCAGGGACGACCGGCAAGCCAAAAGGGGTTCCTCTCAACAATATCAACGAGATCTTCAGTGCCCATGACGTGATCATGCACTTTCCGCTCTCGCCGATGGACAAGACGCTCAACATGACCCCCTGGTTCCATCGCGGCGGTCTGTATTCGGGGGGGCCGTGCCCGACGCTCTACGTCGGCGGCGGGCTGGTTCCTCTCCGCCATTTCAACGCCGCCACCGTGCTGACGTTGGCGGAAAAGTATGGAATCAACTTCCTGATCGGGGCGCCGGTCACCCTGTCGGCACTGTGCGACGAGCAGACCAGAAACCCCCGTGACCTCAGTCGCTTGAAGGGGATCGTCACCATGGGGGCCCCTCTTGAACAGGCGGCGTGCATCAATTTCCAGAAGATGCTCACCCCCAATATCTTCAATGGCTATGGAAGTACCGAGGCGTTCTGGAACACGTTTCTCAGGCCCTACGATCTCCCGGAAATGGCCGGGTCTGCCGGACGCTCCTGCACCGATGACGACATGGCGGTGGTCAATGTCTACCACGACCGACTGGCGGAACCGGACGACCATGTGGAAAAAAACAACGAAGCGGTGGGCGAGGTGATCGTCAGAGCCGCAACCAAGTGTTCCTTCAACTATCTCAACCGGCCCGAAGAAACCAAGGCCAAGTATTACAAGGGGTGGCTGTATATAGGTGATCTGGCCAAATGGAATAAGGAAGAATACGTGACGATCGTCGGCAGGAAAGACGACATGTTCATTTCCGGCGGTGAAAATATTCATCCGGCGCAGGTGGAGGCGATTCTCAATGAGCATCCGGCGGTGAGCAGCAATTTAGTCGTCGGCACGCCTGACCCTAGATGGGGGCAAGTGGTAGTCGCATATATTGTCGTCAGATCGGGAAATTCCGTCACCGCAAAAGAACTGGATGAATTCTGCGTCCAGCACCCGATGCTTGCCAATTACAAGCGGCCGCGATACTACTGTTTTGTCGATCAACTGCCGATGACGGCGACCGGCAAATTGCTGCACTACAAGGCCAGATCGCAGGCTGCGGAAGATATGAAGAACGGGTTGTTTGAAAAGGTGGGGAAAATATAGTGTGAGGTTGTCAGGATATCGGGTGTGATGGACGAATCGCACTCCGGGGGACTGATCACAGGCCATACCGGGTTTCACCAGCTTCCACCGGCTCGTGAAACCTGCCCCTCCGGTTCGGACCACCCCCCGCCTGGCGCGAGTGAAGCTTGTATCCAGTTTCTGGAACTTGAATACCGCAGCAAACGAATACGGATTTACAATCAGGAAAGGAGAAACAGATGCAAGCCGATACCATCATCCGCAACGGGCGGGTGGTCAATGTCTATTCGGGGGAAATTCTCACGGCCGACGTGGCGATACGCGACGGCAGAATACTCCACGTCGGGGATTGTCCCACCGAGGGTGTACCGTCGACCTCGATCCACGACGCCGAAGGCGATTACCTGATCCCGGGTTTTTTCGACGGCCACGCCCATATGGACCTGTTCTACAACCCCTTCGCCTATGCCCGCTGCGTCCTCGCCCGGGGCACCACCTGCATCTTCAACGACGGCCATGATCTGGCCGCCGCCGTGGGGGTGGACGCGTTTCTCGCGATCATCCAAAGCCTGCAACACGGCCCGATGACCATCAAAAGCGGCGCCCCGGCCGCAACGCCGCCGTATCCGGATGTAGAAGGAGAAAACCTCTGGTCCATGGCCGATTTCACCAAGGCCATGGCCTGCGAAGACATTCTCTCCGTCAGCGAGACGGTCGCCTATCTGCGGATCGTGCACCGCGACCCAAACCTCATGAAGCGGTTTGCACTGGCGCGCACCATGGGCAAGCTGATCGAGGGCCATACCACCGGGGCCAACTGGGACCGACTCAATGCGCTGGCTTACGGCGGCGTGCTCTCGTGCCACGAGTCGTTGAACGCAGCCGATGTCACCTCGCGCCTGCGGCTGGGATTTTATGTCATGCTGCGGCACGGTTCCATTCGGGAGGACATGCCGAAATACATCGAGGCGGTGCACGCAGCCGAGGCCTTCGACACCAGCCGGATCATGCTGGTGTCGGATGGTATCTTCGCCGATCACCTCATCGAGCGGGGCAACATGGATTGGGTGGTCGCCGAGGCGGTGCGGTGCGGGATCGACCCGGTGCGGGCGATCCAGATGGCCACCCTCAATCCGGCCCGCTATTTCCGCCTGGACCATGAGGTCGGCGCCATCGCCCCCGGCCGCCTGGCCCACATTCTGGTGACGTCATCACTGGAACAGCCGACCCCCCGGCTGGTCTTCGCCAGGGGAGGCCTGGTCGCCGAAGAGGGCCGGCTCCTGACCGATGCCTATCAACAGGTCGATCCAGTCGTGGGCAGCCGCCCCTTTGAGATTGCCGACATCCACCCGGATCTTTTCCGGATCGTGGCAAGGCCCGGCCTTGCCACGGTACCGGTAATCACCATTGTCAACCGCACCGTGACCGGCGCCGAGGAAATAGCCCTGCCGATCCGAAACGGTTTCTATGCACCACCTGAAGACGTCCTGCCGGCCTTCCTGATCGCCCGTGACGGGCGCAAGACCGGGCGGGGTTTCGTCAAGGGGTACCCGCGTGGACTGGGCGGACTTGCCTCCACCGTATCCCACGATACCCATGGGCTCCTGGTGATCGGGAGCAACCCTTCGGACATGGCCCTGGCCGCCGCCGAGGCACTGAAACCCGGCGGCGGCGTCGGGTTTGTTCAAAACGGGGAAATTCGGGCCAGCATCCCGCTGCCGTTGGGCGGCCATTGTTCGCTGAAATCCGTTCCGGAACTGGCAGCCGAGATCCGCCATCTGAATGGTGAAATCGAATCCCTGGGTACGGACCTGGACAATCCCTTGTGGACCCTTGTCTTTTTGACCTTCACCTCGGTTTTGCAACTTCGGCTGACCTATGAAGGGGTCTATGACGTACGCAGGAGAAAGATTGTCTTTTGATTTCTCACTTAGAGAATGCAAAAAGGTCAGTCGTGTTAAATATTTAGCGCGATTCCGACACGATACATATTCAACACGGGTGACCTTATGAAAACAGAATGTACAAGAAACTATTTAGCGGGCGTTGATTGTATCTTCCTGGCCCCTGTGCGTTGTCTATTTCCGGGCTACACCATATACTGCGCTACGAGTTCGGCGATATCCCTGGTCCGGACTGTGTCCACCTTTTCCATTTCCTTGATTCCGTCTTCGATCATCGTCAGACAGAAGGGGCAACTCACCGCAACGGTCGTGGCCTCCATATCGACGATTTCTCTTGTCCGCTCGAGATATATTTTTTTGCCTATGTTCTCTTCCATCCACATTCGGCCCCCGCCCGCACCGCAACAGAAACTTTCCTTGCCGCTTCGATCCATCTCCCTGATCCCATCAACAGCAACAGCTTGCAGCACCGACCTCGGCTGGCGGTAAATGTCGTTATAGCGGCCTAGATAACATGGATCATGGTATGTTACCGTGCCTTTCATCGATTGGTTCAGCTTGATTTTGCCCACTTTTACAAGCTGCTCGATGAATTCGCTATGATGGATGAGCTGATAATTTCCTCCCAATTGCGGATAATCATGTTTGAGCGTATTGAGGCAATGAGGACAGGCGGCGATGATCTTTTTAACGTTATATCCATTGAGTGTTTCGATATTTTCCTGGGCCAGCATCTGAAACAGCATTTCATTGCCGACCTTTCTGGCAAAATCACCGGTACATTTTTCCTCCACCCCGAGAATACCGAATCTGACGCCTGCTTTTTGCAGAATCTTCACCAGACTGACGGATACTTTTTTCGCTCGATCATCAAACGAACCGGCACATCCTACCCAGAGGAGATATTCGACGTCCGGATTCTCCGCCATTGTAGTAACCCCCAGTCCCTTGGCCCATTCCTCGCGTTTATCATACCCAATACCCCAGGGATTGCCGTTGCGTTCAAGACCTTTCAAAGCCGGGTTCAGCTCTTTGGGATACGATTGGGCAATCAGGGTCTGTCCCTGGCGCATGGCAATGATACGCGGCACATGTTCAATCGCCACCGGACACACCTCTTCACAGGCTCGACATGTTGTACATGCCCAGAGCGTGTCCCCTGCAATGACATCGCCAACCAATTGTTTTTCGCTGTTCAGTGCCAGGACCTTTTCTTTCAACGCATCGGCATCTTCGCCGCTTTGTTCCGCACCTGATAACAGTTTGGCCCTCTGGATGATGGCCGTTTCATTATCAGTCAGTTCCTGTCGCAGATTGAGATTGAAATCGTACAGATTGAGTGGCTTATCAGTGGTGTAGGCAGGACACACCTCCTTGCATCGGCCGCATTCGGTACAGGTGAAGAGATCCAGTGCCTGTTTCCAGTCGAGTTGGTGGATGTGATTAAGACCCAATGTTTCATTTTCCCAGGCAGCTTCGTCCTCCATATCCAGGAGTTTTGCCTTTTCATGGGGATAGCCCAGGCTTTTGAGATAAACGTTGGGAAGTGCCGTGATCACATGGAAGTGCTTGCCATACGGGAGGAGGTTGAGGAAGACCAGCTGAGTACAGATGTGCAGCCAGAACATGGCTCCCATCAGCAGAGCCAGGGTCTCAGCGCTGAAGCCGGAAATGAGTGCAGCTGTTACGTTCGATAACGGCGCCCAAAGAGCTTCCGGGCCATACTGCGGGTTGTTAAATATATGGATATTATTTGAAGAATCAGGTAATTGGACCAGGTTGAATCGCACACCGTCGTATAACAGATCAGACACCATTAAAATGCCGATCAACACCAGAACCAGATACGCTTTGAAGCTGTTATGCAATCTCTCTGGTTTGACAACGGCTCGACGATAGATTGCCCAGATGACCATGGCCAGGACAATCCCCTCGACCAAATCTTTTAACGCAACGTACAGGTAGCCAAGCAGATGTGGCGCGCCGAAGAGAGGCAGCTCGAATCCCTTCTGGAATCCCTCCCCGTAGAGCATCAAGCTGCGAATTAACAGAATGCAGAATCCCCAGAAAATAAAGGCATGCATGATTCCGGAGCTTCTTTCCTTGGCCCTGCCGATAAGACGTTGCTGGCCGACGGCCAGAATCATCATGTTTTTGAAGCGTTCTTTCAGGTGGTTCGCTCTGTCGGCGGGCGCCAGCGCCTGGAGCAGCTGAATCTTACGAACCATGGAATAGCAGAATACACTCAGGGCAATAACAAGTAAAAAAGCCATTACTAAGGGATTCAAAACTATCTCCTCAACTCGTATATATAATGGAATTATTTGAGCACATCCTGCTGGAACATAAGATCTATCTGAAAACCGAGAAACTCGGCCTGGCTAAATTTCAGAAGATTATCCGGTCCTTCACCAACCGGGCTGAGTTTGAAGAGTTACCGGAAAAAACTACCTTTTAATGCTCTTTATCTGTTCACGGAGAATCGGAACCACTTCAAAAAGATCCCCTACTATGCCGTAGTCAGCGACATTAAAGATCGGCGCTTCAGGATCGTTATTGACAGCCACAATCACCTGCGAGCCGGTCATACCGGAAAGGTGCTGGATCGCGCCGGAAATACCGACGGCAATATACAGTTTCGGGGCCACTATTTTTCCTGTCTGGCCAACCTGTTTGTTGTGCCCCATCAAACCGCTGTCGACCATGGCCCTGGAAGTGCCGAAACCGGCACCCAGATCATCCGCCAGTCCTTTCACCAGATCAATACCTTTTTGATCCTTGACGCCGCGCCCGACTGAGACGACAATGGCGGCATCGCCCAGATCGATATCTCCGCTGGCATCGGCTATCAGTTCCTTGATCACGGCCCCCAGATCAGTGGGCGGCGCTGAAAGGCGGATGACATTTTCGCTGCCGGCAGTGCCCTCGTCCGTCATCGGAAAAGCCCCTGCCCTGACAACTGCAACAAGCTTTTCACTGTTTATTTTCACCCGCTGTATCACTTTATTGGCAATGGCAGGCCGTGTTATTTCGATATTGCCCCCAGTAGAGGCCACATCGGTAATATCGGTTGCACAGGCCACCGCGAGCCGGGCTGCCACCCTCGGTGCCACGGCTTTGCTGCTTTCTGTTGACGCGAACCAGATCTGGTCGGCGCCAAACTGGCTTGCCGCGTCGACGACACAGGAGGCGTATGGGCCGGCTGAAAACAGTTCCAAACCTGGATCATCAGCTATATATTGGCTACCGGAGCCGACACTCACCAGGTCAGGAATCAATGCTTCCAGGTTGTTACCGATAGCAACGACAGCAGTCTCAGCACCAAGAGTTCTGGCTTTTGCCAAAAGTTCCGCTGTGCTGCGCTTCACCTCACCTCGCTTGATATCCGCAATTACGAGTACTTTAGCCATGATCTTCTTTTCCTTATATAAATTTATTTAAATCAATGAAATATACGTAATTGAGAGGGTGTCTTCACAAGACCTTGGCTTCATTCATCAGCAGATCAACAACCTGGGCGGTGATTTGAGCGGCATCACCTTCAAATTTTTTGCCGGCTTCACGCGCCTGAGATCTACTGAATTCGAGGATTTCAGATCGATTGCCGCTGCCACCCACCTCAGCAAACGAGGTGCCAAGTGCGGCCAGATCCATCACCTCGATCTTCTTTTTCTTGGCCATCATCAGACCACGCATTTGCGGCAGTCTGGGTTCATTGATACTATCGCTGACCGTGACAAGCGCCGGCAACTTCAATTCCACAATCTCCTTGCCGCCGTCGCCCAGCCGCGTCACCTTGATGAGCTTGTCGTCTATCACGTCGATTGCGACCACATTACTGACGCAGGGTATCCCAAGGTTCTCGGCCAGAATTATTCCGGTCTGGCCATTATCGGTGTCCTGGGCCTGTTTGCCGGTTACGACCAGATCATAGCTTCCGGTTTCGTAAACCTTTTGCAGTACCCTGGCCAAGACAAAGGAATCCGCTCCGGCAAGTTGCGGGTCATCGACCTGGATACCGTTGTCAATACCCATGGCATAGCCGCGACGGATAATCTGGGTGTTGTCATCGCCGCCGCCGATACTGACCAGCGTTGTCTCTGCACCATTATTTTCCTTGAGCTGGACAGAGGCTTCTACCGCATTTTCGTCCCAGGCATTCATGACATACTGCAGCCCCTCTTCGACAATGGCCCCTGACTCCACGCGGATGGTCAATTCCACATCAACGACTTTTTTTACGGTAGTAAGAATTTTCAAAATATCCTCCTGCTATTGTATCAAGCATTGTTGAGAAAACATCGATCACCCAAGATAACAATGAATATATTAATGAGTAACATGTTAACAAATTCAGTGTCAACAATTTTGTTCTCAGGAAAATTACTTTTTGCGCACATCTCTGTATACCAGCTTCAGATCTTCTAGCAATTCTCTTTGCTTCTGGCTGGGAAAGTGCTTCAAGTAGATGTTAATCTTAGATAAATGAGAATCTTGAATGTTCTTTAATATGCGTGATCCTTTGGGGGTAATTTCAAGCACGGTAATCCGCTCATCACCGGGATCCTGCTTTCTCAAAATTAATCCGTTTTTTTCCAATCGTTGAGTGAGACCGGTAATATTGGAACTGGACACCAGCATAATCTTGCTGGTATTACTCACCGTATTCTGGCCATTCTTTGAATTATTCAATATTCTCAGTACGTTATATTGGGAAAACGTCAACCCGTAATTTTTATAGGTCAAATCGAGATCCTTTTTTATCGTCTCAGAAGCTCGAAACAGGACAGCAATGACTTTTTCGCCAATTTCCATGTTGTTTTTATAGTTGTATTCGCCCCAATCATTTTCGTTGGTTTCTGCTGGGTAGGTTTCTGCTGGCATATCCTCATCCTTCGTTCAATTCAGATAAATTATAATTACAATATGTTATCCATTTACAATGGTGCAACGTTCAGGGTATGTATAACACAGAAAAATATTAATTACAAAATGTTGCCCATTTGATTTGGAGCAACGTTCAGGGTTAAATATTATAGCTTAATACTAGCTTTTTGTCTTGACACGCATTAATAATTAACATATTGTCTATTAACATATTAGTCAACCCTTTAAAATGAGAGTGAGGACGAAACAAAGTGGAAACAGTTGCCCCTTTCAAAGAAGTCGTTGAAGAGATAGAGGAAGCCGGCG
>JROS01000164.1 GCA_000769715.1 Desulfobulbus sp. Tol-SR | reverse complement strand
TTCCGTGGTCGACGACAAGAACAACGCCGGGGATAAATTTAAAAACTTCAACGTTATTCCTGCTGGTTTCCCTAACCAGGAACTGTTCCAGTTGGCCGAAAAGCTGTACACGGATCTTTCCACCGGTGCCGTCAATTACAAGGTTGACGACAATTACGAAGCCGAGGGCGATCGTCCGGTACAAACTGACAAATTCTAATTCAGTAAGTGAACGTTAACATTATCATAGGTTGTCCGGGGGCCGGGAAAAGTACGTATCTTGCGAAAGTTGCGAACACTCTTCCCCCGGACAATACTTTAATTCTTTCCTATTCTCGATCGGCATCGATGAATATAGCCATGAAGGCAGGAAGAGGGTATAAGGCTTCAACTATACATTCTCTCTGTTTCCATGACATGGGGATCATCCCACAGCAGATTTTGCAGGGGCGGCAGATAGCTGACTTTTGCAAGATGATCGGGATCGAGGCCCCCAATAGTGGGTTCGAGAAGTATGAACCGTCGATGCATCAATTTGAAGTTTATAGTTGGGCCAGGACCACCGGCACAGACCCCCTGGAGGCATTCTTTCGGTTCTCTGGCATGGTGGAATTCACCTTTAACGAGTACGTCTTTTTTGTAAAGTCCCTGCTGCAGTACAAATCGACCTTTGGGGTGTACGAATTTCACGACCTCCTGGACAATTTTGACCCGATCGAGGCGCCGGAAAATTTGCTGGTAGACGAAGCCCAGGACAATAGTTACTCTCTTACCATGGCCCTGGAAAAGTTAGTAGTGGCAGGGGTAAAAAACATGTGGATAGTGGGGGATCCCAATCAGGCCATTTATACTTATTCCGGGGCTGATCCAAAGTATATGTACCATTTTGACGGCAAAGAGAAATTCTTGGAGCAATCTTACCGCTGCCCCAAGGTTATAGTGAACAAAGCCAAGGATATTTTCCCGGATGCGCACTTTAACCCGTTGTCGGAAATTGGGGAGATTCACCGAGAGATCGACATACCTCTTACGGCAGACATGGTTCTGGTCCGGACCAATTACATTGGCTACAAGCTGATAAAAAGGACCGGTATTGAAAAAAATAAAGTTTTAACCATTCACAAAGCCAAAGGAATGCAGGGGGATCATGTAGTCATCTACAACGCAACTACTCGTAGGGTAAGGACATCTACAGAGATTGATCCGCTAGCTGAAAAAAGATTAATGTATACGGCCATTACCAGGACGAGAAAGAAGTTAACTATCGTGGACGGAGGAAACCCAAATGAGTGGATATGAAACAATCAATGGTCAGCCAATAAAAGTGTATTCGGAAATAGCCCTGGAAAGAATTAGACAAGAATCAAAATGGGGGGAACAGAATCACCACCCAATGATATGGTTAAGTATCCTTGGTGAAGAATACGGGGAAGCATGCGAAGCGGCGAATGAAGCCTATTTTCCGGGTAAGTTGAATGGGGAATGGGGAAATTACCGAGAGGAATTGATCCAAGTAGCTGCTGTAGCTATCGCCATGGTAGAGTCTCTCGATCGGGAGTTAAAAAATGGCAAATGAGCTATTTTTAGATACGGAAGGCACTGGCCTTAATATGATGGGCGGCGATCGCGTCACTGGCATCAGTTACGCTTTTGGTGATGGCCCGATTAAATATAAAGATACAAAGACTGACTCGATCGACGAATTCAAGGATCTGGTAAACAAAGCCGATGTCCTCGTGGCCCATGGCACCAAATTTGACGCACATGCCCTGCGTACCGTAGGGATAGACATTTCGGATACGAACCTGGATTGCACCATAGTCCGTGAACAACTAATAGATGAACACAAGCTGAACTATGATCTTGACTCATTAACTGGCATGAAGGTGGACATTATCGGGGAATTGGCCAAGATGTTCGGCGGACAGGCCACCAAGAACGTTCAGATGCCCAATCTGCACAAGGCACCCAGGGAATTTGTAGAGAAGTACGCCATTGGCGATATCGAGGCGATGCGCACTCTTTACCGTCGCCAGGAAGGAAAGCTGCCGCCAGTGCACGAGCTCGAAAAGAAAGTCCTCAACGTTCTGATCAAAATGGAGCAGAAAGGAATCCGGGTCGACACTGATCGTTTATCCAAGGCCAAGAGGGATGTACAGATCCTGATTGATCGGACACAACGGGATCTTGACAAGCTGGCCGGGATGAAAGTAAATGTAAACTCTTCCCCCCAGATGGCCCTCCTGCTGGTGGCCACAGAATTGAAAGACGGCAGAACAGTACCGAAGCGGACCGGGGCGGTGAAAATT
>JROS01000057.1:62001-84896 GCA_000769715.1 Desulfobulbus sp. Tol-SR | reverse complement strand
GGATGCGGGCCAGTTCGGCCGCATCGCCGGTCTCAAGCCGGCAGCTGAAGCCCTCGCATACCTGGGCGACGGCCCGGCCGTCCTTTGTGCCGACCGCGGCGATGAACGGCAGCAGGGTGGCGAGATAATCCTGATTGCGGGCGCCGTCAGCCACCAGCACCGTGGTATCGGGCAAATAACGATGGTTGACGGCACCCAGCAGCAATCGGGTGTCGTCGTCGTCCGGATAGCCGGCGATGATCACCTGTCGGGCCCGGCCCTGGTCCAGCAGCTGCGCCGCCAGCATCAGGGGCAGGGCGGCGGGCTGTTCCTTCAGGGTGGCGGCGGCGGCGCGGATGGTCTGCCGGCCCAGCTCCTGCCAGGAGGTGTCGCCGGTCAGGCGGGCCAGGCGCAGCAGGACCAGCGCCGCCACCGAATTGCCGGAGGGTTCGGCCCCGTCGTAGCGATCCTTCATCCGGGTGATCAGCCCGGTCCCGGCCGGGGTATCGAAGAACCCGCCGGCCGGATCGGCGAAATCGGCGACCATGGTCCCGGCCAGGTCCAGCGCCTGCTGCAGCCGGAGCGGGCGGTGATCGGCGGCATAGAGATCGATCAGCCCCTGGATCAGGAAAATGTAGTCTTCGAGATTGGCGTCAAAACGGGCCTCGCCGTCGCGCCAGCGCCGCTTGAGCCGGCCCTCGACCACCAGGTGGTCGAGAAGGAAATCGGCCGTCTCCTCGGCCGCCTTGAGATAGCGCGGTTCGTCGAGGATGCGGCAGCCCTTGGCCAGGGCGGAAAGCATCAGGCCGTTCCAGGCGGTGATGACCTTGTCGTCGAGATGGGGCCGGGTCCGGCGGCTGCGCCGCTGCAGCAGGGTCTGGCGGCCGCGATCGAGGAGGGCGGCGATCTCCTCCGCGCTGCGGTCGAAACGTCGGGCCAGATCCCGGTCATCCATGGCCCGGTAGAGGATATTGCGGCCGCTGAATTCCCCGGCCGGATCGCTGAAGGCGTTGCCGTCCGGCTCCACGCCGTAGGCGGCCTTGAAGATGACGGCCTCGGCGGGGGCGAGGAGCGCATCGATCTCCGCCTCCTGCCACAGGTAAAATGCCCCTTCGCCGTGCTCCTGGCGGTTGTAGGGGTTTTCGCTGTCGGCGTCCTCGGCCGAGAAGAAGCCGCCATGCCGGCGCAGGTCCCGGAGGCAGTAGTCGAGGGTGGCGCGGGCGGTCGCGGCATAGCCCGGATTCCCAACAACCAGCGAGGCGTCGAGCAGGACGGCGGCCAGCTGGGCCTGGTCATAGAGCATCTTTTCAAAGTGCGGCACCCGCCACTGCCGATCCACGGCATAGCGGTGGAAGCCGCCGCCGATATGGTCGTAGATGCCGCCGGCGGTCATGGCGTTGAGGGTTTCGACCAGCATCTCCATGGCGTCGCTGTCGCCGGTCGCGAAGGTGGAGCGGAGCAGCAGCTCGAGATAGGCCGGTTGCGGGAACTTGTTGCCGCTGCCGAAGCCGCCATAGCTGCGGTCATACATTGCCGCAAGCGCTTCCAGACCCTTGTGCGGCAGGTCGGGGGCGAGCTGCGCCGCGGCCGGACCGGTGGCGGAGATCTGTCGCAGGTAGGCGGTGATCCGCGCGGCCGAGTCGTTGATCCGGCTGCGGTCTTCGCGCCAGGCCCGTTCGATGGCGGTGAGGATGTCGGTGAAGCTCGGGCGGTCGGCCATCGCCTGCGGCGGGAAGTAGGTGCCGGCGAAAAAGGGCTGGCCGTCGGGCAGCAGAAAGATCGACAGCGGCCAGCCGCCGGACCCGGTCATCGCCTGGGTCGCGGTCATGTAGATCCGGTCGAGATCGGGTCGCTCCTCGCGGTCGACCTTGACCGGGATGAAGAAACGGTTGAGCCGGGCCGCGACCGCCTCGTCCTCGAACGACTCGTGAGCCATGACGTGGCACCAGTGGCAGGTCGAGTAGCCGATCGACAGGAAGATCGGGCGGTCCTCCTCCCGGGCCCGTTCGAGAACGGCATCGGACCAGGGCTGCCAGTCCACGGGATTATAGGCGTGCTGCAGCAGATAGGGACTCTTTTCGTTGATCAGGCGGTTGGCCTTTCGGGTATGGTTCATCGTCGACTCCTCCGGTCAGGCAAGCCGGCTCTCCTGCACAGTCGGGGTGGCGCAGGATGGCGGCTGCCGTTTTTGCTGGCGCGATCGCGGGACATCTGCTAGAACGGACGGTTCCGTAAAATTAGAATAAGCATCATCGGCACCGCGTCGAATCAATTCGGCCGCGGCCGATCTGGAGAACACATGGACCGCTACAGCGGAATCATCGCCGCTTCCTTTGCCTATATCATCTGGGGGGTACTGCCGATCTACTGGAAGGCCCTGCAGACCGTCCCGGCGCTCGAGATCCTCTGCCACCGGATGACCTGGTCGCTGTTCGTGACCCTCGGGATCATCCTCTTTGCCCGCCGGACCGCCGAATTCCGGCACGCCCTGGCCAACCGCCGCAACCTCGGGATCTTCGGCGCCTCGGCGCTGCTGCTGGCGGTCAACTGGCTGATCTACATCTGGGCGGTCAACGCCGGCTACATCCTCGAGGCCAGCCTCGGCTATTTCATCAATCCGCTGATCTCGGTGGTGTTCGGGGTCTTCTTCTTCAAGGAGCGGCTGCGCTCCGGGCAGATCGCCGCCCTGGTACTCGTCGTTGCCGGGGTGCTCTACCTGACCGTCTACTACGGCCGCTTCCCGTGGATCGCCCTGTCGCTGTCGGTGACCTTCGCCATTTACGGCCTGCTGCACAAGATCAGCAGCCTGCCGTCGATGGATGCCCTCGGCATCGAGGTCCTGCTGTTTTTCCTGCCGGCGGCGGCGTATCTGTTCATCGTCGAGTCGGCCGGCGGCGGCGCCTTCCTCGGCGGCACGACGCCGACCGCGATCCTGCTGGTCGGGGCCGGCGTCGTCACCACCTTTCCCCTGCTCCTCTTCGGCTTCGCCACCCAAAAGATTCCGTTGTCGACCCTGGGACTGCTCCAGTACATGGCGCCGACCATCAACTTCTTCATCGGCATCCTGCTCTATCACGAGGAGTTTCCGCGGGAGCGGATGATCGGGTTCTGCATCATCTGGACGGCGCTGGCCCTCTACCTCGCCGAAGGGGCGATCCGCCGGGTGCGGGCGCGGCGGGCGGTGCTCGGTGGCCTGCAATCGTGACGGCGGGGGGATGGCGGTGAGCGGAAAATCGCCGCGATGGCTGCCGATGATCTGCCTGGTGACGGCGATGGTGCTGTGGGCCAGCTCGTTCATCGCCCTGAAGGTCGCCTTCCGCGCCTATGCGCCGATGATCGTCATCTGGGGCCGGATGGTGGTCGGCAGCCTCTGCTTTCTCTTCCTCCTGCCGCTGCTGCGCCAGGTCCGCCTCCGCCGTCGGGATCTGCGCTATCTGGTGCTGATGGCGGTCTGCGAACCCTGCATCTACTTCATCTTCGAGGCCAAGGCGATGGAGCTGACGACCGCCTCCCAGGCCGGGATGATCACCGCCATCCTGCCGCTGCTGGTGGCCATCGGTGCCACGATCTTCCTCGGCGAACGGATCGCGCGGCACACCGTCGCCGGTTTCGTCCTGGCCATGGTCGGGGCCGGCCTGCTCAGTGTCAGCGGTGAGACGACGGCCGATGCCCCCAATCCCCTGCTCGGCAATTTCCTCGAGTTCCTGGCGATGGTCAGCGCCATGGGCTACACGATCTCGCTCAAACACCTCAGCAGCAGCTACTCGCCGCTGTTCCTCACCGCGATCCAGTCCTGGGTCGGGGCGGTATTCTTTTCCTTCTTCCTTCTCTCGCCGGCCACGGTCATGCCGACCGAATTCGTCCCGCTGCCGGCGATGGCGGTGTTCTATCTCGGCAGCTGCGTCACCATCGGCGCCTACTTCCTCTACAATTTCGGGGTCAGCAAGCTCCCCGCCAGCCAGGCCTCGGCCTATATCAACCTGATCCCGGTCTTCACCGTCATCATGGGCTTCCTCTTCCTCGGCGAGACCTTCACCCGGCTGCAGGTCCTGGCCTCGCTGCTGGTCTTTCTCGGGATCTACGTCAGCCAGAAGCGGCCACACGTGCTCTGACCTGAATTTCGGCAGGTTCCCCGGCCAGTCTTCATCTCAGGCCGAGGGAGGTTCGTCGGACAGACGGCGATCCGGCGAGGGAGAAGATCCTCGATCGGACAGGGCGCGGGAGTTGACCGGCGGTCGCGGCGGTGGCGGGAACGGAGGCGAGGGGAGGTGAAACCGTGAACGAAGAGGGCGCTGGAGCGGACTGCCCGCCCCAGCGCCCGGGAACTACATCATGCCGAGGGCCTTCGGCAGCCAGATCGACATCGTCGGCCAATAGGTGACCCCGATCAGGAAGACGAGCATCGTCAAGAGCCACGGCCAGACGGCGACGGTCAGCTCCGTTATCCCCATCTTGGTCAGGCCCGAGGCGACGTAGAGGTTCAGCCCTACCGGCGGGTGGCACATGCCGACCTCCATATTGACCGTCATCAGGATCCCGAGGTGGACCGGGTCGATGCCGAGTTTCATTGCCACCGGGAAGACGATCGGGGCGAAGATCAGCATGATCGACGACGGTTCCATGAAGTTGCCGGCCATCAGCAGCAGGATGTTGACGGCGAAGAGGAAGGCGATCTGGCCGAGACCCTTGTCGATCAGCCAGTCGGTCAGGAGCTGAGGGATGTTCTCATTGGCGAGGATGAACGAGAACATGACGGCGTTGGTGATGATATAGAGCAGCATCGCCGACATGTTGGCGGAACTGAGCAGGACCTTGGGAACATCCTTCAAGGTCAGGTCCTTGTAGACGAAGACGGAGACGAAGAAGGCATAGACCGCGCTCATCGCCGCCGCCTCGGTCGGGGTGAAGACACCGCTGTAGATGCCGCCCATGACGACGATGATCAGCATCAACCCCCAGACCGCCTTGCGGAAGGTCCGCAGGCGTTCGAGCCAGGAGGCCTTCGGCTGGCGCGGGTAGTCGAATTTCATGGCCCGGTACCAGGTTATGCCGCCGAGCATTGTGGCCAGGATCAGGCCGGGGATGACGCCGGCCATGAACAGGGCACCGACCGAGGTGTTGGTGGCGACCGAGTACATGACCATGACGATCGAGGGCGGGATCAGGATGCCCAGGGCCCCGGAGGTGGTGATGACCCCGGCGCCGAATTTCATCGGGAAGCCGGCCTTGATCATGCCGGGCAGGAGGATCGAGCCGATGGCGACGACGGTGGCCGGCGACGACCCGGAAACGGCGGCGAACAGGGCGCAGGCCATGACCCCGGCCAGGGCGAGACCGCCAGACCGTCAGGCCAAGGGAAATCGAGATCGGCATGCCGGTCAGCATCAGGACCAGCAGGACGCCGAAGATGACAATCGCGCTCATCGTTTGTCCTCCTTGTCTGTTGCCGTTTGGAAAGGTTCACGCACGGACATCCGGGGTTCTTCGGCCGGGATCTTGATCTCCTCGACGCCCTCGACATGGCCATGGTCATGTTTCGGCAGCTCGCCGGAGCGGATGAAGTTGAAGGTGACCTGGAGAAAGCGGAAACACATCAGGGAGGAACCGAAGGGGACGGCGCTGTAGACCGCCCAGGTCGGCCACTCGAGATCGGGGGTCGTCGGCCCCGCGAACATATCGGGGGAGGCGATGCCGAGCTTGGAGTAGACGGCGTAATGCATGCCGTTCTCCCAGATGAAGTTGAAACCGAAGTAGGCGACGATGGAGGTGAATGTCGCTCCGGCCAGCAGGCCGAAAATGATGAACTTGCCGCGCAGCGGTTTCTTCATCTTGTTGATCAGGACATCGACCCCGACATGGATGCCGGTCCGGACTCCGTAGGCGGCGCCGAACTTGGCCATCCACACGAACATGATGATGCACAGTTCCTGGGCCCAGCCGAAGTTGAGGCCGAGCAGCCAGTCCTGGACCACCGGTATCGGCCAGCCGGCGGCGTAGCGATGGACTACCGCCACAAAGATGATCAGGGTCGCCCCTGCCATGAGGAAGGTGATGAACCACTCCTCCAGATGATTGAGAAACTTCATTGCTGCTGCCATTGCTGCTGCCGCCTCCTTCCTGGGATGAGGGCAGGGCGACCGGCTGTGCCGCCGGTCGCCCCCGCTTGGTGCCTGATGTCAGTCGATATTACTTCTGGAAGCTGACCGCCTTGTACACGGCGTCGATGGTCTCCTTGCCGATGCGGCCGGCCATCTTGTCATGGACCGGGAGCATCGCGGAGCGGAAGGCGGCGCGCTCTTCCGGAGTCAGGACGGTGACTTCGGTCTTGCCGGAGGCCTTGACCGCCTCGAGATCCTGGTCGTTCTTCTCCTTGGCGATATTGTTGGCGTAGTCGGTCGCCTCGACCATCGCGGTCTCGAGCTGGCCGCGGATGTCGGCCGGCAGTTCATCCCAGAACTTCTTGTTGACGATGACCGCGTAGCCCAGGTAGCCGTGGTCGGTAATGGTCATGTATTTCTGTACCTCGTGCATCTTCTGGGTATAGAAGTTGGAGATCGGGTTCTCGGTGCCGTCGACGACGCCGGTCTGCAGGGCCTGGTAAACCTCGGAGAAGGCCAGCATCTGGGGGATGGCCTTGATGGCGCGCATCTGCTCCTCCAGGACCTTGGAGTTCTGGATCCGGAGTTTCTTGCCCTTCAGGTCGGCAGGGGTCTTGATCGGGGTGTTGGCGGACATCGATTTGAAACCGTTATCCCAGTAGGCCAGGCCCTTGATCCCTTTCGGCTCGAGTTTGGCCAGCAGCGCCTTGCCGGCTTCGCCTTTGGTGACCTTGTGGAGGTCGTCATAGTTGTTGAAGATGAAGGGCAGGTCGAAGACCTCGAAGTCCTTGACGCCCAGGGGGCCGAATTTCGCCAGTGACGGGGCGAGCATCTGGACGGCGCCGAGTTGCAGGGCCTCCATCTCCTCCTTGTCCTTGTAGAGCTGGCTGTTGGGGTAGACATCGACCTTGACCTTGCCGCCGGTCAGCTCCTCGGCCCGTTTTTTGAAAAACTCGGCGGCCTGACCCTTGGGGGTATCGACGGCGACGACATGGCTGAACTTGATGTTGATGGTTTCGGCAAATGCAGGGGCTGCCAGGAGAGCTGCTGAGATCGTCAATGCCGTCAATGCCTTTGTCATAGTTCCAAACATGGTTCTCCTCCGTTAACATGGTGATGGTGCGTGATATCCGGTCCAGTCGGGGACAATTGCCTTGTTGCCCCGGGAACAAGCCGGATGCCCTACTTCTACTCACGGTTGTTAAAGCAAGAACGGGACCAAGTACGCAAAATTGCATCAAACCCTGCAAGATCGTATCATTAGAAATGATAAACGTCCAACGGATAGTGATGAATTGGCGGAATTTCACCCATCGGACGCATCCGGCAGTGGGGAAATCCGCCAAGGCCGCAGAACAGTGGCCTGGAGGACGACTTCCTGTCCGTGTGTTGCAGTTCCTGGTCCCTCCAGCCGCTGGGACGTTGACGGAAATTGCCGAATCAAAAAGGTTTTTGGTTGTACCGTTAAATGCCCGAGGGAGGGGAACCGTGGCGGCGGCGGGGAGATGCAGCCGGCCTGACGGATGAGCCGGGGGGAGACGTTCCAGGATAGTGGAGAACGCGGGCACTGCCGCGCTCAGGCCTTCAGGTAGTGATCGATGACGTCGTAAAATTTATGGATATCGAGGGGTTTGGCGAGAATCCCCTCGAAGGTGGGATTGTCGGGGCTTTGTCGCGTCAAGGGGGAGCCGGTGAGGGCGAAGACCGGGATGGAGGCGGTTCGGGGATCTGCTTTCAGTCGGGCCAGAATCTCAAAACCGTCCATATCCGGCAGCGACAGATCGAGGAGGATCAGTCCCGGCTGCCGTTCGCCGGCGATCGCCAGACCGCTGGCGCCGTTTTCGGCGGTCAGCAGCGTGATCCCGGGACGGCGGGCGATGATCATCTCGACCAGCTGGCGGTTGGCGGCGTTGTCTTCGATATAGAGGACGGTACTGTGCTGTCGGCTCGGCATGGTTTTGCGCTCCAGGGCTCGGCAGGCCCGCTGCCTGTCATTCGTCGGCGATCTTCCATGGCCGGAAGAGGACAGCATGGAAGCGGGAGAGGTTGGTTTTCATATACCAGTGAAGGGGGTTTTTGCAAGCACCAATTTACATCGGGTCGGTCATCTGGTACAAACAACAGTTTGCTGCAGAACGGAAAAACGAACGGGACAGATGGGGTGAAAACGACCATGAATATCAAATACCAGTATCTCAGGCTGGCCAACGAGCTTGAACGGGAAATCCGGACCGGCAGGTATCGCGCCGGTGAAAAACTGCCGTCGCTGCGCAGTCTCCGCGCCCGCACCGGCCGGTCGTTGACCACGGTCTACCAGGCCTACGCCGAACTCGAGAACCGCGGCGTGGTCGATGTCCGCAACAAATCGGGATTCTATGCCCGGCCGCAGATCGACCGCATCCTGCCGCTGCCGGCGAGCGAAAACAGGCTCATCAAGCCGCACCGGGTGGCGATCAACGCCCTGTCGGCGATGATCCAGAACTCGATGACCGCACCGAAGATGCTGCCCTTCGGCGCCGCCATCCCCTCGCCGGCGCTGCTGCCGCTCAAGCAGCTGGCCCAGGAGATCCGTGGTGCCGCCGCCGGGTATGCCACGGGGAAGATGATCGGTTACGGCCATCCGTTGGGGCTGCCGGAACTGCGGACCGAGATCGGTAAACAGGCCGTCGGCTGGTACCGGGAGGACAGCGGCGAGGAGATCATCATCACCAACGGCTGCATGGCGGCCATCGACGTCTGCCTGCGCAGCGTCGCCCGGGCCGGCGACATCATCCTCATCGAGTCGCCGACCTTTCTCTGTTATCTCCAGCTGATCGAAGACCTCAACATGCGGGCCCTCGAGGTCCCGGTCCACCCGGAGAGCGGCCTGGACATGGACCTGCTCGAACGGGCGCTGGACGAGCACGACGTCCGGGCGGCGCTGTTCAACGCCAACTTCCACAACCCGCTCGGCTGCATCATCGACGAGGCGGCCAAACGCCGGCTGGTGGAGACCATGACCCGGCGGCGGGTGCCGGTGATCGAGGACGATATCTATGGCGATCTTTATTTCGGCGACACCCGGCCGCTGCCGCTGAAGGCCTTCGATCGCGACGGCATGGTGCTCTACTGCTCCTCCTTCACCAAGTCCCTGGCCCCTGATCTCCGCATCGGCTGGACCATGCCGGGTCGTTTCCGCGAGAAGGTCAAGCGGATCAGGTTCAACGCCGCGATCGCCGTCCCCCAACTCGGCCAGTTGGCAATCGCCCGTTACCTGGCGGCCGGCGGCTTCGACCGTCACCTGCGCCGGATGCGTAATGCCCTGAAAAAGCAGACCTCCGATTTCGCCCTGGCGGTGGCCCGCTATTTTCCGGAGGGAACGAGGATCTCGGCGCCGAAGGGAGGGATGTGCCTGTGGGTCGAGCTCGACCGGTCGCTGGATACCCTGAGGCTGTTCGACAGGGCCCTGCAGCAGAACATCTCGATCCTGCCGGGATCCCTCTGTTCCGGCACCGGCCGCTACAACCACTGCATCCGGCTCAACTGCGGCTATCCGATGAACGAGGCGGCGGAACAGGGGATTGCCACCATCGGCCGGCTGATCCGGGAGGTGGGCGGCGGGTGAACCGGTCGTCATCCTTGCCTTTTCATCGACAGGGAGATGCGCTTGCGCTCGCAGTCGACCTCCAGCACCCGCACCTCGACCTGCTGCCGGACCTTGACGACCTCGGCGGGATCCTTGACGAAGCGGTCGGCCAGCTGGCTGACATGGATCAGTCCGTCCTGGTGCACGCCGATGTCGGCGAAGGCCCCGAAGCGGGTGACATTGGTGATGATCGCCGGCAGCACCATGTCCGGTCGCAGATCCTCGAGGCGATGGATGCCGGGAGCGAAGTGAAACTGGACGAAGGCGGTGCGGGGGTCGCGGCCCGGTTTCGCCAGTTCGGCGACGATGTCCCTCAGGGTCGGCATGCCGATCTCCGGTGCCAGGTAGCGGTCCAGGACCAGGTTGTCCCTGGCGGCGGCCGAGGCCATCAGCTGCTCGACGGTGCGGCCGGCATCGGTTGCCATCCGGGCGATGAGGCCGTAGCGTTCGGGGTGGACGGCGCTGGCGTCGAGGGGGTTGGCGGCCCCGCGGATCCGCAGGAAACCGGCGCACTGCTCGAAGGCCTTGGGGCCGAGGCGCGGCACCCGGCGCAACTCGGCCAGGCCGGCAAAGGGGCCGTTGGCGTCGCGGTAGGCGATGATGTTGCCGGCCAGCGTCGGCCCGAGACCGGAGACCGCGGTCAGCAGTTCGAGGCTGGCGGTGTTGAGCTCGACCCCGACGGCATTGACGCAGCTGATCACGGTCTCGTCGAGGGCCTGCTGCAATTCAGCCTGGTCGACATCGTGCTGGTACTGGCCGACGCCGATGGCCTTCGGTTCGATCTTGACCAGTTCGGCGAGCGGGTCCTGCAGCCGCCGGCCGATCGACACCGCCCCGCGGACGGTGATATCGTGGTCGGGGAACTCGCGGCGGGCGGTGTCTGAGGCGGAGTAGACCGAGGCCCCGTCCTCGTTGACCAGGGTGATGATGAGGTCGGCCGCCAGGTCCAGGCGGCGCACGAATTCCTCGGTCTCGCGACCGGCGGTGCCGTTGCCGATGGCGATGGCCTCGATGCCGTATTCGCTGACCAGCCCGGTGATGATCCGGCCGGCCTCGTCGGCCTGCTTTGCCCCCAACAGAGGGTAGATCGTGGCGGCGTGGAGCAGGCGGCCCTGGCCGTCGAGGCAGACCAGCTTGGCGCCGGTGCGGAATCCGGGGTCCAGCGCCAGCACCCGTTTCTGCCCCAGCGGCGGTGCCAGCAGCAGTTCCCGCAGGTTGGCGGTGAAGACGGCGATCGCCTCCCGGTCGGCCCTGGTCTTCAGTTCCCGCCGCAGCTCGTTTTCCAGCGATGGGGCGAGCAGCCGCCGGTAGCCGTCGTCGAGCGCCAGCCTGACCTGCTCTGCGGCCGGCGAAGAGCGAAGATGGCGGCCGGCGAGATAGTGCAGGGCCATTTCCTCGGGCGGCCGGACCGTAAGCGCCAGCACCTTCTCGTTGTCGCCGCGGAACATCGCCAGCAGGCGGTGACCGGGGGCCTTGGCCGCCGGTTCCTGCCACTCGAAATAGTCGCGGAATTTGGCGCCCTGGTCCTGGTGCTTCTTCACCACCTTCGAGCTGATCACCGCCCGGTCCCGGAACAGCCGGCGCAGACCATCCCGGCTGGCGGCATCCTCGCTGATGGTCTCGGCGATGATGTCCCGGGCCCCGGCCAGGGCCTCGTCTTCCGACGCCACACTGTTCTCCGGAACGATGAAGGGGCGGGCGTCGACCGGCGCCGCCTGCTGCAGGAGCAGGGCCTCGGCCAGCGGTGCGAGCCCCTGCTCCCGGGCGATCATCCCCCTGGTCCGCCGCTTCGGGCGGAAGGGCAGGTAGATATCCTCGAGCCGGACCATCGTCGTCGCCGCCTCGAGTTGCTGCCGCAGGGCCTCGGTGAGGGCTTCCTGCCGCTCCATCGACTCGATGATCGCCTTCCGGCGCCTGGCGATCTCGGTCAGGGAGTGGAGCTGATCGCGGATGGCGGTGATCGCCACTTCGTCCAGGGAATCGGTCGCCTCCTTGCGGTAACGGGCGATGAAGGGGATGGTGGCGCCGGCGGCCAGCAGGTCGACGGTGGCCTGGACCTGCTCACGGGAAAACCGGCAGCGGTCGGCGATGGTGGCTATCGGGTTGCTCATTGGGGTCATGATCCGTCGTTGGGTGAAGGGGCAGGGTGATGGAAATGAGAGCGGAACAATAACCGCCCTGGCGGTGTCGTGCAAGACGGCAGGTCGAAATCGATAACCGGGTCCACAGCCCGGGACGGGCGAGGAAAAGGTTCCGGAGAAAAATACCTGTTCGTTGCCGGTGATGGCGTTCTTTTCTTGATCAATCAGGTCGGCTCACCTATCCTGTGGAGAGGTTTTTCCCTTGTTCCGTCATCGGCCGGCGCCTGGCGGATCGGATGGTTCGCCAAAGATTCTGTGGATGGATGCGGACATGGATGACAAAGAGACGCTGTTGATGAAGGTGCTGCCGAAGGCGGTGCTGCGGATTCTCACCCCGGAGGCGCAGGAAGCGGTGCCGCAGGCCCAGCTGGTCGGCGATGTGGTGGTGATCCTTGACTTTCCCTTCAGGGTCGGCCGGGAGTCGCGGATCCGCAAGGTGGATGGAAAAATCGAGCGCATCGAGCGGCCGAAGGACCATGCCGGGCCTCCCAGCAACGATCTCTATCTTGTCGATCGGGGCCATCTCCTCAACATCTCGCGCGAGCACTTCCAGATCGAAAAAGACGGCGACGGCTATGTCCTGGTCGACCGGGGCAGCGCCTGCGGCACCAGGGTTGGCGAGAAACGCGTCGGCAGCGGCGATGCGGGCGGACGTTGCGCCCTGCAGGATGGGGATATCATCGCCGCCGGCGCCAAGGGGACGCCCTATCGGTTCCAGTTCGTCACCTTTGACGGCTATGCGATGATGAAGAGGAGCTAATCGGCCTGGGCGATGGCCTCGGCCAACCGGACGGCAAGCCGGGTCGCGGCGACATCATGGACCCGGAGGAAGGATACCCCCTGATTGACGCTGAGCGCCGACACCACCGCGGTCAGTTGATCGCGCTGATGGGCGGCAAGCCCGCTCAGCTCACCGAGAAAACGCTTGCGGGAGTGGGCCAGCAGCACAGGCTGGCCGAGCGCCGTGAACCGGCGCAGGTGCTTGAGGATGGTCAGGTTGTGGTCGACGGTCTTGCCGAAACCGATACCGGGATCGAGGATCAGGCGATCGCGGTCGACACCGTTCGCCGTCAGCCAGTCGATCCGCTCCTGAAAAAAATCGATGATATCGACGACCACGTCGTCATAGACCGGGTTGACCTGCATATCGGCAGGAGTGCCCTGCATGTGCATGATGATCACCGGTGCCGTCGTGTTCTGCACGACCTCGAGCATCTCCGGGTCGTGATGCAGGGCCGAAATGTCGTTGATGATGTCGGCCCCGGCGGCCAGGGCCCGGCGCGCGACCTCGGCCTTGACGGTGTCGATCGAGATCGGGATCCGGTGGTGTCTGCGGATGGCCTCGATCACCGGGATGGTGCGCTGCAGCTCGTTGTCGAGGGAAACCGGCTTGGCGAAGGGCCGGGTCGATTCGCCGCCGATGTCGAGGATGTCGGCACCGTCGGCGATCAGCTTCTCCGCCTGGGCGACGGCCAGATCGAACGCATAGTACGAGCCGCCATCGGAAAACGAGTCCGGGGTGACGTTCAGGATGCCCATGATCTTGACGGCGGCTGGCCTCACTGGCGGCTACCCTCCTGTTCCGGCGGCTGGTCGACTGCTGCAGCCTCATCTCCTTCTTCCCGGGCTGCCGCCTGTTCCTCTTCGACGACCGGTTCGGCGACCGATGCGGGCGCCGGCCGGGGCTTCGTCCTGGCGGCCGGCTTCTGCGGCTTGAGCTTATCGGTGTACATCCCCGGCCGCAGGTCCTCGATCATCCCGACGATGTCTTCGAGGACGATGGTCTCCTTTTCGAGCAGGTCCTCGGCCATCCGGCTCAGGATGTCGCGGTTGTCCTCGAGCAGCCGGGTGACCTTGTCCGCCGCCTCGACGATGATCCGCTTGACCGCCACGTCGATCTGGCGCGCCGTCTCCTCGCTGAAATCGCGATGCTGGGCGATCTCCCGGCCGAGGAATATCTGTTCTTCCTTCTTGCCGTAGGTCAACGGTCCCAGTTCTTCGCTCATCCCCCATTCGCATACCATCTTGCGGGCGAGGATGGTGGCCCGTTCAAGGTCGTTGCCGGCCCCGGTGGTGATCTCGTCGAAGATGATCTTCTCGGCGATCCGGCCGCCGAACAGGATGCAGATCGAATTCTCGAGGAAACTCTTCGAGTGGGTGTACTTCTCGTCGACCGGCAGCTGCATGGTCAGGCCGAGGGCGCGGCCGCGAGGGATGATCGTGACCTTGTGGATCGGGTCGGTCCCCGGCAGCAGCCAGGCCACCAGGGCATGGCCGGCCTCGTGGTAGGCGGTGATCTTCTTCTCCTTGTCGGTGATGATCATCGACCGCCGTTCGGCCCCCATCATGATCTTGTCCTTGGCCTTCTCGAGGATCTCGAGGTTGATCGCCTTGGCCCCGGTGCGGGCGGCCATCAGGGCCGCCTCGTTGACCAGGTTCTCGAGGTCGGCGCCGGAGAAGCCGGGGGTGCCGCGGGCCAGGACCTCCATGTCGACGTTCGGCTCCATCTTGGTCTTTCTGGCATAAATTTCCAGGATCTGCTGACGGCCGCCGACATCGGGGATCGGCACCACCACCTGGCGGTCGAAACGGCCGGGGCGGAGCAGGGCGGGATCGAGGACGTCGGGACGGTTGGTGGCGGCGACGATGATGACCCCTTCGTTCGATTCGAAGCCGTCCATCTCCACCAGCAGCTGGTTGAGGGTCTGCTCGCGTTCGTCGTGGCCGCCGCCGAGGCCGGCGCCGCGATGGCGGCCGACGGCGTCGATCTCGTCGATAAAGATGATGCAGGGGGCGTGCTTCTTGCCCTGGGTGAACAGGTCGCGGACCCGCGAGGCGCCGACGCCGACGAACATCTCGACGAAGTCGGAACCGGAGATCGAGAAGAAGGGGACATCGGCCTCACCGGCGATGGCCTTGGCGAGCAGGGTTTTGCCGGTACCCGGCGAGCCGGCGAGCAGCACGCCCTTGGGGATGCGGCCGCCGAGGACCGTGAATTTCTGGGGGTCCCGGAGAAAATCGATGATCTCTTCCAGTTCTTCCTTGGCCTCGTCAATCCCGGCCACATCCTTGAAGGTCACCTTGTTCTTGCCCTGCTCCATCAGCCGCGCCCGGTTCTTGCCGAAGGACAGCGCCCCGCCCTTGCCGCCGCCCTGCATCTGCCGCATGAAGAAGATCCAGACGCCGATCAGCAGCAGCATCGGGAACCAGGAGACGAAGACGGTCATCATCCACGAGTCCTTCTGGGCCTCCTTGACGGTGATGTCGACCCCGGCCTTGCGCAGCATCGGAATGATCTCGCTGTCGTTGATCGGGTAGACGGTCTTGAACGGCTTGCCGTCCTGCAGGGTGCCCGAGAGGACATCGCCGTTGATCTGGACCCGGGTGATGGCCTTGCTGTTGATGTTGGAGATGAACTCGCTGTAGGTGAGCGACGAGAGACTTTCCCGGGGTTTGCTGAAAAGGTTGTAGAGCAGGATCATGGTCAGGCCAATCACCAGCCACATGCTCAGATTTTTATAGAATGTGTTCAAGAAGACCTCCGGTGCTCCTTATTGATAATGCAATGATCTTGGGCTGGACATCGGGCTGCGGTGAGCAGGATGAACCGGCTCGAGGACCCGACTCAATCGTCTTACAGTAAGGCATCATCGGCCTCTGTCGAGGGGAATTGCCCCTTTTTCCGATATCTATTGTATCGATTGCGTGAAATATTGTACAGGCTGAACGCCGATCGCCGTACGTTTCATTTCCTGCATCGCCGTGACCACCGCAGCGGCTCCGGTGACGGTGGTGGTATAGGCGATATGGAAATCGAGGGCCGCTCTCCTGATGCTGTAGGAGTCCTCGGTGGTGCGTTTGCCCAGGCTGGTGTTGACGATCCACGAGATCTCGCCGTCCTGGACCCTGTCGAGGATATGGGGCCGGCCCTGGGATATCTTGTTGACGTGCTCGCAGTGGATGCCGTTGTCCTTGAAGAAAGCGGCGGTGCCGGTGGTGGCGTAGATCAGGTATCCCATCTCCTCCAGACTACGAGCGATCGGCAGCATCGCCGGCTTGTCGCTGTCGCGGATGCTGATGAAGACGTTGCCGGACTGGGGCAGCCGGCCGCCGGCGGCGAGATGGGCCTTGGCGATGGCCAGACCGAGGTTGTCGTCGATCCCCATGACTTCGCCGGTCGACTTCATCTCCGGGCCGAGCAGGGTGTCGACATTGGGGAACCGGTCGAAGGGGAAGACCGCTTCCTTGACCGCCCAGTGGCTGATCTCGGTCTCGGTCATCAGGCCGAGCTCGTCGAGGCTTGCGCCCATCATCACCTTGGTCGCCAGCTTGGCCAGCGGCACCCCGGTCGCCTTGCTGACGAAGGGCACGGTCCGCGAGGCCCGGGGGTTGACCTCGAGGATGTAGAGGACCTTGTTCTGCACGGCGTACTGGACGTTCATCAGGCCGATGACTCCGAGTTCCTCGGCCATCGCCCGGGTCGCCTGCTTGATCTCGGCGATCAGCTCCGGCGGCAGGGTATGGGGCGGCAGGACGCAGGCCGAGTCGCCGGAATGGATGCCGGCCTCCTCGACGTGTTCCATGATTCCGCCGATAATGGTCCGCCGGCCGTCGCACAGGGCGTCGACGTCGACCTCGATGGCGTCCTTGAGGAACTTGTCGATCAGGATCGGGTGCTCGAGCGTGGCGGCGCCGACGGCGATCATGAAATCCCGGATCCCCTGATCGTTGTAAACAATGCGCATGTCGCGGCCGCCCAGGACGTAGGAGGGGCGGACCACGACCGGGTAGCCGATGCGGCCGGCGGCGGCCAGGGCCTCGTCGACGGTGGTCACCGTATCGTTCTCGGGCTGGCGCAGGCCCAGTTTCTGCAGGAATTTCTGGAAGCGTTTTCTATCCTCGGCCCGGTCGATGGCATCGGGCTGGGTGCCGATGATCTTGACCCCGGCCTTCTCGAGCGGCACGGCGAGGTTGAGCGGGGTCTGGCCGCCGAACTGGACGATGACCCCGTCCGGCTGCTCGAATTCGATGATGTTGAGGACATCCTCCCGGGTCAGCGGCTCGAAGTAGAGCTTGTCCGAGGTGTCGTAGTCGGTGGAGACGGTCTCGGGATTGGAGTTGATCATGATCGACTCGACCCCGATCTCGCGCAGGGCGAAGGCGGCATGGACGCAGCAGTAGTCGAACTCGATGCCCTGGCCGATGCGGTTCGGGCCGCCGCCGAGGATGACGATCTTCTTGCGGTCGCTGCGCACCGCCTCGTTTTCTTCCTCGTAGGTCGAGTAGTAGTAGGGGGTGTAGGACTCGAATTCGGCGGCGCAGGTGTCGACCAGTTTGTAGACCGGCAGGATCCCGAGTTGCTTGCGCAGGCCGCGCACGTCGTTGGACGAGGTGCCGGTCAGATAGGCCAGCTGCCGGTCGGAGAAGCCCTGCTGTTTGCAGGAGCGGAGGAAGTCGCGGTCCAGCCCCTGGAAGCCCCGTTCCCTGATCCGGCCCTCGGTGTCGACGATCTGCTGCAGGTTGTGGAGGAACCAGGGGTCGATATGGGTCAGGGCGTTGATCCGGTCGATGCCGTAACCGCGCTTCATCGCCTCGTAGATGTGGGCGACCCGTTTGGAGTTCGGCACCCGCAGGCCGTGCTCGAGGTCTTCGCTGTCGAGATGGTCGAGCCGCTCCTTGCCGTCGCCGCCGAAGCCGAAACGGCCGGTCTCGAGCGAGCGCATACCCTTCTGGAAGGCCTCCTTGAAAGTCCGGCCGATGGCCATGGTCTCGCCCACCGACTTCATCGCCGTGGTCAGCACGTCGTCGGCCTCCGGGAACTTCTCGAAGGTCCAGCGCGGGATCTTGACGACGCAGTAGTCGATGGTCGGCTCGAACGAGGCGTAGGTCTCGCGGGTGATGTCGTTTCTGATCTCGTCGAGGGTGTAGCCGACCGCCAGCTTGGCGGCGATCTTGGCGATCGGGAAGCCGGTGGCCTTCGAGGCCAGGGCCGAGGAGCGCGACACCCGGGGGTTCATCTCGATCACCATCAGCTCGCCGTCGGCCGGGTTGACCGCGAACTGGACGTTGGAGCCGCCGGTCTCGACCCCGATCTCGCGGATGATGGCGATGGCGGCATCGCGCATCTCCTGGTACTCGCGGTCGGTCAGGGTCTGGGCCGGGGCGACGGTGATCGAGTCGCCGGTGTGGACCCCCATCGGATCCATGTTCTCGATCGAGCAGATGATGACGACGTTGTCGTTCTTGTCGCGCATCACCTCGAGCTCGAATTCCTTCCAGCCGAGGAGGCTGCGCTCGAGCATGATCTCGGTGGTCATCGACAGGTCGAGCCCGGAACGGCAGAAATCCTCCAGCTCCTGGCGGTTGTAGGCGACGCCGCCGCCGGTGCCGCCGAGGGTGAAGCTCGGACGGATGATGATCGGGAAGCCGATGGCGTCGGCGGCCGCCATCGCCGCCTCGAGGGTGTGGACGATCGCCGATTCCGGCACCTTGAGGCCGATGGCCTGCATCGCCGCCCGGAACTCCTCGCGCCCCTCCGCCTTCTTGATGACGTCGATATTGGCGGCCAGCAGTTCGACCCCGTATTTTTCCAGCGCCCCGGTCTCGGCCACCTTGATCGCGGTGTTGAGGGCGGTCTGGCCGCCCAGGGTCGGCAGGATGGCGTCGGGCCGCTCCTTCTCGATGACCTTGATCACCATCTCCGGGGTGATCGGTTCGATATAGGTGGCATCGGCCAGCTCCGGATCGGTCATGATGGTGGCCGGATTGGAGTTGATCAGCACCACCTCGTAGCCTTCTTCCTTCAAGGCCTTGACCGCCTGAGCGCCGGAATAGTCGAACTCGCAGGCCTGGCTGATGATGATCGGCCCGGAGCCGATGATGAGGATCTTGTGGATGTCGGTTCGTTTCGGCATGGTTTGTCGCCTGTTTGGCTGAATGTATGGCCAGTCGTCCGATCGACGGTCGATACCGTCGTGGTGGTCTGCGGTCTATTTGCGCATCATGGCGATGAAGCGCTCGAACAGGTACCTGGCATCGTGGGGGCCGGGGGCGTATTCCGGGTGGTACTGGACCGAGAAGGCCGGATACCGCTTGTGGCGCATGCCCTCGACGCTGTTGTCGTTGAGGTTGATATGGGTGAGTTCGACCTCGTCCTTATCGAGGCTGTCGATGTCGACGCAGAAGCCGTGGTTCTGGGAGGTGATCTCGACGTGGCCGGTGGTCAGGTCCATGACCGGCTGGTTGCCGCCGCGGTGGCCGAATTTGAGCTTGTAGGTCGAGCCGCCGTAGGCCAGGCCGAGGATCTGGTGACCAAGGCAGATGCCGAAGATCGGTTTCTTGCCGAGCAGGGCCCGCACGTTCTCCACCACTCCCTCGATCCCCTCGGGATCGCCGGGGCCGTTGGAGAGGAAGATCCCGTCGGGGTCCATCGCCAGCACGGTGGCGGCGTCGGTGGTGGCCGGCACCACCTGGACCTGGCAGCCCAGCTCGGTCAGGATCCGCAACTGGTTGTACTTGATGCCGAAGTCGAAGGCCACGACCTTGAGCGGGTGATCGATGCCCTGCTGGGCGGTGGTGAAATTGGTGCCCGGCACCGGACGGTCGTCGGCCCAGCCGTAGGGCTCGCGGCAGGTGACGATCCTGACCATGTCCTGGCCGATCAGCCCGGTCGAGTCCTTGGCCCGCTGCACCAGCGAGACGGGGTCGAGGTCGACGGTCGAGACGATGCCCTTCATCGCCCCGCGGGTCCGCAGGTGCCTGACCAGGGCCCGGGTGTCGAACCCTTCGACCCCGAGAACGCCGTGCTGCCGGAGGAATTCGGCCAGTGTGGCGCGGGAGCGGTAATTCGACGGGGTGGTATGGTATTCCTTGATCAGAAAGGCCTTCGGGTGGACGGCGGCCGATTCCATGTCCTCCGGGTTGACGCCGTAATTGCCGATCAGCGGGTAGCTCATCGTCACGATCTGACCGGTATAGGAGGGGTCGGTGAGCACCTCCTGATAGCCGCTCATCGAGGTGTTGAACACCACCTCGCCGATGGCCTCACCGGGGCCGGTGAATGACGTTCCCTCGAAGATCCTGCCGTCTTCCAGGGCAATGAGTGCTTTCATGTCCATTCCTTTATCGGAGCCTGCACCGGATGATCCTGCGGTGATCCGGAGCAGTGGGGGGTGGCGGCGGGGGACTGCGCCGGTCCTCGCGGGGAGGGACGGTGGCGGCAGTGCCGGCCGGATCTTGGTTGTTTTCGATGGACATTGCGGAGTGGGGCGAGGGGGTTCCGAATTGTCCGGACAAAACTATAATACTTAACGGAGATGGCCCGCAGCCGGTCAAGCCCATCGAGAGCGCGCGGGGAGCGACCCGACGCCTGCCACCCCCGGAGGTGTGAAGGCTGTGGTGACGAACGAAGGGGGCATCTCTCCTGACGGCTGGATGCCCCCCGTACGGACGGTACGGATGCGGAAGTGGTATCAGGAGCCGAAGGAATCGATGAACAGCTGCTCGATGGCGTTGCGGCCGGCGTCGTTGAGATAGCGGGTGCCGGAGCCGACGAAGGTGTCGTACTCGATTTTCGGGGTATCGGGAATCCAGCTGTTTTTCCAGATGTACCACTGCTTGGTCGGCTGGTCGAAGACGTGCAGCGGCCGGTTGAACATCTTGGCCAGCTCGACGGCCCAGCCGGTGCCGCCCTTGACCGATCCGTCCTCCTGGATCGAGCCGATGACGAAGACCTGGTGGCCGCTGTTGACCATGTGGAAGATGGTCTGCAGGACCTTTCTGATCTTCTCGGTCTCGTAATAGGTCCGGTTCATCATCCGCGAGGCCAGTTCCATGCTGATGTCGCCCCGCTCCAGATCTTCCTGGCTGAGGATGACGGTGTTTTTATCCCGGCTCAGCTTGTGGCCCTCGAAGGAATAGACGACCTCGTTGATGTTGCGCTTCTCGGCCGCCTCGCCGAAGGTCTCCTCGGCCCCTTTGAGGCCGCTGCTGTACAGAGTGCATTTGCTAGAATCCATGCCGTAAGCTCCTTGTGTCACGTGGAATTGGGAAATGGTGTGCTGGGATTGTATACCACAGTCGCGGCGAAAGGCAACGTCTCGCCGTTCTTTTCGATCCCCGGTCAGCCTTTTTTCCGGCCGCGCAGGAACACCCGGTGCGGCGCCGGGTAGCCCTCGACGGTGGTCTGCGGGGCGTCGGGGCGGATGAAGTCGCGGTAGGATTCGAAGTCCATCCACTCCGTCCGCCGCTGTTCGGCCGAGGACATCGGGTGGGAGCAGAAGAGCTCGACGGCCTCGAAGCCGGCCTTGACCATCCAGTTGCGCAGACAGCTGCCGGTGGGGACGAAGTAGACCCCGGGGGCCTTGGCGTAGGTGGTGGCGGGGAACAGGGCGATCGGGTCGTCGCCGGGGATCGCCTGCGATTCGACGATGGCGGTGCCGCCGGGGGCGAGGGCGGTGAGCACGTCGCGCAGGGTGTCGACCGGTGAGGGGCGGTGGTAGATCACCCCCATCAGGAAGATGACGTCGAAGCAGGCGGGAAAGAGCGGCAGGTGCTCGACCCCGAGAAGATCGATGGCCAGCTCCTTCATGGCGGCGATGCCGTTCAGGGCCTTGAAACAGTAGTAGTGCTGGACCGAGGGCTCGAAACCGAGGACCAGCCGGGGGCGGTGGGCGGCCATGCGGAACATGTAATAGCCGTTGTTGCAGCCGATATCGGCGATGATCCGGCCTTCCAGGTCGGGCAGGACCGGCAGCAGCCGCTGCCATTTGCGATTGCTCCGCCATTCGGCATCGACATCGATGCCGAAGATCGAAAACGGTCCTTTGCGCCAGGGTTTGAAGGCCAGCAGGTGCCGGCGGACTTCCTCGCGCCGTTCGTCGTCGATCTCGTCGGCGCGGCCGATGACGACGGTGTCGCCAGAGCAGTCGACATGGCCGGCGCGGAAGGCGGCCAGGGCCTCGCAGGGGCGGCGGTAACGGAGGAACCCCTTCTTGTCCTGGTTGACCCAGCGTTGCCGTTCGGCATGGAGGGCGGTCAGTGCGTCGGTCCGGACGTGGTCGGGAAGGAGGTGGAGATATTCCATGATACCGGGGGCTATTCCGGTTTGACCGCGATCAGCGAGGCGAAGTTGAACCACTGGAAGAAGGGGGCGACTGCGGTGAACCCGGCCTGGCGCAGCAGGGCGGTGTTCTCCTCGATCGAAAAGGGGATCAGGACGTTCTCCAGGGCCTCGCGCTTCTTGGCGATCTCCAGTTCCGAATAGCCGCGGTTCTTCTTGAACTGGTAATAGATGTCGATGTATTCCCGGTTCAGGTGCTTGTCGTGGAGGATGATCTTCTCGCTCAGGATCAGGACCCCGCCGGGGCGGAGGCCGTCGAACAGCGAGCGGATGAACTGCTCGCGGCGGATCGGGCGGATGAACTGCAGGGTGTAGTTGAGGATGAAGGCCCCGACCGCGCGGTGGTGCATGGCGGTGATATCGGCCAGCTCGAAGCGGATGCTGTCCTGCTTCGAGTACAGCTCGGCCTTCAGCCTGGCCTTGTCGAGCATCGGCGCCGAGTTGTCGACGCCGATGAAGCGCAGGCCCTGATCCGGGATCAGGCGGGCCAGTTCGAGCAGGGTCGAGCCGGTGGCGCAGCCGAGGTCGACGACGGTATCATCCTTGCCGAGGTGGGCCGTCAGCAGGCGGGCGGTCGAGACGACCACCTCCTTGTAGAAGGGGATCGAGCGGTCGAGCATGTCGTCGAAGACCTCGACGACCCGGTCGTTGAACTCGAAATCCTCCGGTCTGATCTGCTGCTGGAAGATGGTGTCTTTGGGGTTGGAGGGGGGGTGCTTCACCGAAGGTCTGTAGCGTTGGATGTGCTGGGCGCGGCAAGGTGTCAGTCGCCTCCCGGTTGTCGCAGGCGCCCGTCCGGGTTGCCTGCGTCGTCTTCCGCCTGGCGGAATTGCCGCTACTATACCCGCCATCGGGGCAAAATGCCACAAGGCTGTCATTGTCCAGGTATTGAGCTCCCCTCGACTGTCATTTCGAGCCCCCTTGTCGTTTCG
>JROS01000057.1:0-61976 GCA_000769715.1 Desulfobulbus sp. Tol-SR | reverse complement strand
GGGGATGGTCGAGATGACAAGGGGATGGTCGAGATGACAAACGGGGATGGTCGAAATGACAAAAGGGGATGGTCGAAATGACAAAAGGGGAAGGGCGGCCGAAACGACAGTGTTTGCCGGCATCGACAGTGTTCGCAGCCGTTCATTGGGCCAAAGGTCCGCTGGTTACAAATCTCGGCCCCGGCCTGGAAATATGGTGGGCGCTTATGCTATAACATCAATATCGGGGCCGGAACCACTGGTGCTGTCCGCCGTATCGTCTGCCGCTCGTTCAGGTGCCGGCCGCCACAAGGAGAAATGGTCATGCAGGCTGACAACTCGCCGCCCGGAGGGCAATCATCCACCCCCTCGTCCCCGCCCGCCGATCCCCGGCTGCGCCTGGTCGACCGCACCATGCAGCTGTATCATCACGAAGGCCATGCCCTGATCGAGACCCTGCACGCGGCGCAGGAGTCCTTCGGCTATCTCGACGAAGGGATCATGCACTACATTGCCGGCCGCCTGCGGGTGCCGCTCAGCCGCGTCTTCGCGGTGGCCACCTTCTACCATGCCTTCACCCTGAAGCCGCCGGGGAAGCACACCTGCGTCATCTGCCTCGGCACCGCCTGCTATATCGGCGGGTCAAGAGCGATCCTCGACGGCATCCGCGATCGCGAGGGGATCGCCGCCGGCGAGACCACCGCCGACGGCGAGGTGTCGCTGGTGGTGGCCCGCTGCCTCGGCTCCTGCGGCCTGGCCCCGGCGGGGGTCTTCGACGGCGAGGTGGCCGGCAGGTTGGATCCGCAACAGGTACTGGACCGAATCGGGAGGTGGCGCCACGATGATCCTGCATAGTGAAGATCTGCACCGGATCGCCCGGGATGAACAGGACCGGCGGGACGGTTTCCGCCACCAGGTCCACGTCTGCATGGCCGCCGGCTGCCTGTCGTGCGGCAGCGGCGAGGTGAAGCAGGCGCTGGAGGCGGAGGTTGCCCGGCGCGGACTCGCAGGCCGCTGCCAGGTCAAGGGCGTCGGCTGTCTCGGCCTGTGCGCCGCCGGACCGCTGGTCGCGGTCGATGACGGCGCGACCCGCTACCAGGGGGTGCAGGCGGCGGATGCGGCTGCCATTGTCGACGCCCTGGGCGGCAGTCCGGTCGAACGCCTGCGCTGTTCGGGCGATATGGCCTTTTTTCAACGCCAGACCCGCATCGTCACCGAAAACTGCGGCCGCATCGATCCCGAACGGATCGAGGAGTATATCGCCGCCGCCGGCTATCACGGCCTCCATCGCGCCCTCACCGGGATGAGCCGCCAGGAGGTGATCGACGAGGTGGGCCACAGCGGCCTGCGGGGCCGGGGCGGGGCCGGTTTCCCCGCCGGGCTGAAATGGACGGCGGTGGCGAAGGCCGGCGATTCGCTCAAATTCGTGATCTGCAACGCCGACGAGGGCGACCCCGGGGCCTTCATGGACCGCAGCGTCCTCGAGAGCGACCCGCATCGGGTCATCGAGGGCATGGCCATCGCCGGCTACGCCATAGGCGCCAGCCAGGGCTTCATCTATGTCCGGGCCGAATACCCGCTGGCGGTCAAGCGGGTCCGTCACGCCCTGGCCCAGGCCGAACGGCTGGGGCTGCTGGGCAACGGCATCTTCCACACCCCGTTCACCTTCCACATCAAGGTGCGGCTGGGGGCGGGGGCCTTCGTCTGCGGCGAGGAGACGGCGCTGATCGCCTCGATCGAGGGCCGCATGGGCCGACCCCGGCCGCGGCCGCCGTTCCCGGCCGAATTCGGCCTGTGGGAGCACCCCACCCTGATCAACAACGTCGAGACCTTCGCCAACGTGGCGCCGATCATCCGCAACGGGGCCGCCTGGTTTTCGGCGATCGGGACCGAGAAGAGCCGGGGTACCAAGGTCTTCGCCCTGGCCGGCAAGGTGGTCAACACCGGCCTGATCGAGGTGCCGATGGGGACGACGCTGCGCGACATCGTCTTCGAGATCGGCGGCGGCATCCCCGGTGGCCGACGGTTCAAGGCGGTCCAGACCGGCGGCCCCTCCGGCGGCTGCATCCCCTCGCAGTTCCTCGACATGCCGGTGGACTACGAGTCCCTGGCCCAGGTCGGGTCGATCATGGGCTCGGGCGGGATGATCGTCATCGACGACAGCGCCTGCATGGTCGATGTCGCCCGGTTCTTCATGGAATTCTGCATGACCGAATCCTGCGGCAAGTGCGTGCCGTGCCGGGTGGGGACGCGGCAGATCCACGATCTGCTGGCCCGGATCACCGCCGGTCAGGCGACCCCGGCCGATCAGGCGACCCTGGAGGATCTCTGCGATCTGGTCAGGCACACCAGCCTCTGCGGCCTGGGCCAGAGCTCGCCCAATCCGGTGCTGACGACGCTGAAATATTTCCGCGACGAGTA
Organism: Desulfobulbus sp. Tol-SR; assembly: GCA_000769715.1. GTDB lineage: Bacteria > Desulfobacterota > Desulfobulbia > Desulfobulbales > Desulfocapsaceae > Desulfoprunum. The sequence goes on along the minus strand of JROS01000057.1, from coordinate 59,576 downwards.
CCACGCCCATATCCACGAGCGGCGCTGCCTGGCCGGGGCCTGTAGCGCCGCCGGGGAGGTCGTATGAGCCCAGAGTTTCCGAAGAAGGTCCGTTCCGACCTCAACCCCTCCCGCGTGCTGACCTTCCGCATCGACGGCCGCGATGTCAGCGCCCGGGCGGATGAATCGATCCTGATCGTGGCGCGGCAGAACGGCATCGCCATCCCCACCCTCTGCCATCTCGACGGGCTGTCGGAACGCGGCGCCTGCCGGCTGTGCATCGTCGAGATCAAGGGCAGCGCCAGGCTACAGCCGGCCTGCGTCACCTATCCCCGCCAGGATATGGAGGTGGTCACGACCTCCGAGCGGGTCGTCGCCTACCGCCGCAAGATCCTCGAGTTGCTGTTCACCGAGCGCAACCACGTCTGCTCGGTCTGTGTTTCCAACGGCCACTGCGAACTGCAGGACCTGGCGGTGGAATTGGGGGTGTCGCATGTCCGCTATCCCTATCTCTATCCGGGCTATCCGGTCGACGCCTCGCACGAGCGGTTCTGCGTCGATCACAACCGCTGTGTCCTCTGCCTCCGCTGCGTCCGGGTCTGCGACGAGATCGAGGGGGCCCACACCTGGGATGTCATGGGCCGCGGCATCACCTCGCAGGTCATCATCGATCTCAACCAGCCCTGGGGGACCTCGGAGACCTGCACGAGTTGCGGCAAATGCGTCCAGGTCTGCCCCACCGGGGCCCTGACCGAGAAGGGCCGGTCGGTGGCCGAGATCAGCAGGCGCCGCCGCTTCCTGCCCTATCTGCAGATGATGCGGGAAAGGAGGGACGAGCGATGAATCGGCTCCGCCTGGCGACCACCTGGCTCGACGGCTGTTCCGGCTGCCACATGTCGCTGCTCGATCTCGACGAGGCCCTGCTCGACATCCTGGCCGGGGTGGAGATGGTCTACGGGCCCCTGGTCGATGTCAAGGATTTTCCAGCGCGGGCGGACGTCACCCTGGTGGAGGGGGCGGTGGGCAGCGAGGCCGACCGCCGGCATATCCTGGAGATCCGGGAGCGGACCGGCATCCTCGTGTCCTTCGGCGACTGCGCGGTGACCGCCAATGTCCCGGCGATGCGCAACCGCTTTCCGGTCGAAGCGGTCATCGCCCGGGCCTATGTCGACAACGCCGACCGCCACCCGGCCGCAGGCGACGGGGCCGCCGCGGAACGCCCCGCTTTCGCCTTCACCGGGGTGCCCCGGCTGTGCCCGACCGCCAGGCCGGTTCACGAGTTCGTCCCGGTCGATGTCTTTGTCCCCGGCTGCCCCCCGGCGGCGGCGGTGATCGCCTGGCTGCTGACCGAACTGGTGGCGGGACGGACCCCGGAGATCGGCGGCCGCAGCCGTTTCGGGGCCTAGGATTGACGGAGAATCAACAAGGGGAGGAGTCGCCATGGGGGACAGGATCACCATCGAACCGGTGACGCGGATCGAGGGGCACGGCATCATCACCATCGATCTCGACGACGAAGGCGGGGTGCGTGACGCCCGGTTTCAGGTGACTCAGTTCCGCGGCTTCGAGAAACTGACCGAGGGCCGGCCGTTCTACGAGATGCCGGCGATCACCGAGCGGATCTGCGGCATCTGCCCGGTCAGCCATGCCCTCGCTTCCGGCAGGGCCGGCGACGCCATCCTCGGCGTGCACCCGCCCGAAACGGCGGTCCTGCTCCGCCGCCTGTGCAACTGCGGCGCCTTCATCCAGTCGCACGCCCTCAGCTTCTTCTACCTGTCGGCGCCGGATCTGCTGCTGGGCATGGACGCCGACCCGGCCCGACGCAATATCGTTGGGCTGGTCGCGGCCCATCCCGACCTCGTCCGGGACGGCATCCGGCTGCGGCAATTCGGCCAGCAGGTCATCGAGATGGTCGGCGGCAGGCGCATCCATCCCGCCTGGGTGGTGCCGGGCGGGGTCGATGCCGCCCTCAGTGGGGAACATCGGGAGGCGATCCGGCGGATGCTGCCGGAGGCCCTGGCGATCATCACCCGGACGCTGGCGCTGTTCAAGCAGGCGCTGGGCGATTTCAGCGCCGAGATCGAGACCTTCGCCAGATTTCCCTCCCTGTACATGGGGATGGTCGATGGCGACGGCAAGCTCGACCATGTCCAGGGCCGGCTGCGGATCATCGACGCCACCGGGGGGATCGTCGCCGACGCCATCGACCCGGTCGATTATCGGCAGCATATCGGCGAGGCGGCGGAGCCCTGGTCCTACCTCAAATTCCCCTACTACCGGCCGCTGGGCTACCCCGACGGCCTCTACCGGGTCGGTCCCGCCGCCCGCCTCAATGTCTGCAACGGCTGCGGCACACCGCTGGCCGACCGGGAGTGGGCCGAATTCCGGAGCCTCGAGCGCGGCCCGGTGTCGAGCTCGTTCCATAATCATTACGCCCGCCTGATCGAAATCCTCTACGGCATTGAGACCATCGGGGAACTGGTGGCGCAACCGGCCCTCACCGGGGCCCGGATCCGGGCCCTGGCCCAGCCCAACTTCCCCGAAGGGGTGGGCTGCGTCGAGGCGCCGCGGGGCACCCTGATCCATCATTACCGGGTCGACGACAACGGCCTGATGACCTGGGCCAACCTGATCGTCGCCACCGGCCACAACAACCTGGCGATGAACCGGGGCGTGCTCCAGGTCGCCCACCGCTTCATCACCGCCGCCGAGGTGCCGGAAGGGGCGCTCAACCGGCTGGAGGCGGTCATCCGGGCCTTCGACCCCTGCCTGAGCTGTTCGACCCATGCCATCGGCCGGATGCCGCTGGTCGTGCGGCTGCGGCGGCCCGACGGTTCGATCCTGCGGGAAATCTCCCGATCCTGAATTGTCTGCCCGATTGCGGCAGGGTGGAGGGCGCCGAAGACCGCGACAAGGCCGCCGCGGTCATGATGAGGGGGCGGCGGCGACCGACTGGGTCGCCGCCGCCGGTGGGGGGCTCAGGAATTGAAGCGGCGCTCCCAGTCGTAGTCCTTGCCGGTGATGGTGCTCTCCATCCGCCGGATCCGCCGCTCGAGGTTGTCGAACTGCCTTCTCAGCCGCTGGGCGGCGCTGCGCGGCGAATGGACATAGCTGTCGTAGAACTCCTGCTCGTCCTCGGACTCGATCGGCCGGACCGGGCTGGGCTTCATCAACAGGGCGGCAACCAGGTAGATGCCGAGCACCGGCCAGAAACCGCTCAACAGAAAGACGAGCACCACCGCCAGGCGGATCCAGAACACCGAGAGGTCGAAATAATCGGCCACCCCGCGGCAGACCCCGAGCAGGACCCCGTCCCGTGACCGGTACAGGCCTCTTCCGTCGTTACCGTAGATTCTCATCGTGTATACCCATCCTTTCCCTGACCTTCCATCAGGATCGTTTCAAGGGCTTCGACCCGTTTTTCCATGCGTGACAGGCCCTGGTACAGTTCCTGGATCACTGCCGCCTCATCGGCCCGGGCCTTGCGCCCGGACGGGGACAGTCCCTCCCGGCGGGCCTTGACCAGGGCCAGGACGGTGCCGCAGACGAGGGCGACCATCGTGACGATCGATCCGAAGACAATGGCGACAGCGATGACAGTGTTCATGGCGGGTTGCTCCGTCGGGATGAAGGGGTGCGGGACTACTGTGCCGAGGTGGTATCAGCACTGTAGGTACCGGCCTTGATCTTTTCAAGTTCCTTTTCGATCTCGTCATCCCGGCCGAGATCGTCGAACCGCTCGTCGACGGCGGGCTTGCGGCCGAAGTTGACGAGGTCGGCCTCGGCCTCCATCTGCTCGATCCGGCTTTCCAGTTTTTCGAAGCGGGCCATGCTCTCGCTGCTGTCCATGCGGCGGATATCCTCCTGCGCCCTTTTCTTGCCGGCGGCCCGGCGGTGGCGCTGGACCAGCAGGCTGCGTTTTTCCTTGGCGGTGGCGAGCTTGTCTTCCAGTTCCACCATGTCGTGCCGGTACTGTTCGATCAGGCCGCCGTGATCGGCGATTTCGCCACGCAACGCCTCGGCCATCTCGGTGAAGCGGCGCTTTTCGAGCAGCGCCTCGCGGGCCAGATCGTCCTTGCCGCGGCGGACGGCGAGGGCCGCCCGTTCGGCCCACATCTGGGCGCGGGCCGCGACCTCGTCCAGTCGCCGCTCGGCCTTCTTGCGTCCGGCGATCACCCCGGCGCAGGACACCTTCAGTTCGACCAGGGTGTCCTCCATTTCCCGGATCATCAGCTTGATCATCTTTTCCGGATCTTCGGCCCGGTCGAGCATCGCATTGATGTTCGAACTCACGATATCCCTGAATCGCGTGAAAACTCCCATGGTCATCCTCCTGTGGTTGAATGGTGTGGCACTATTGATCAAGCATGAAGTGTGCCAGGTAAAATAGTACTAAGAATATGATGTAAATACCGTGACATAGGTTTGTGACAGGGTGTATCTGGCAGCTAATGTGTGGTCAATTATCCTGATAAATGGTAAAATAAACCAAAAAATGGTGTAAGATACAGTGCGGAGATGAATATGCCTGAGACAACTGAGCGCGAATCGTCCATCGCCGGCGCCGGCGAGGCCCTTGGCCAGTCGGAGCGCTTTCTCGATTTCCAGGAGCGGCTGTCCCGGGTCGCCCCGGTGGAACGGCCGGTGCTGCTGATCGGCGAGCGGGGGACCGGCAAGGAACTGGCGGCCGGTCGCCTGCACTATCTGTCGCGGCGGTGGCAGGGCCCCCTGGTGACCCTGAACTGTGCCACCCTGGCGCCGACCCTGATCGAAGCGGAACTGTTCGGCCATGAAAAAGGGGCCTTCACCGGTGCCGACAGCCGCCGCAAGGGGCGGTTCGAGGCCGCGGACAACGGCACCTTGTTCCTCGACGAGATCGGCGCGATCCCGCTCGAGGTCCAGGAAAAGATCCTGCGGGTGGTGGAATACGGCTCCTTTGAGCGGGTTGGCGGCTCGGCTCCGGTCGAGGTCGATGTCCGGATCATCGGCGCCACCCATGCCGATCTGGCGGCGATGGCCGCCCGGGGCACATTCAAGGCGGATCTGCTCGATCGGCTCTCCTTCGAGGTCCTCTTTCTGCCGCCGCTCCGGCTGCGGGAAGAGGATATCCTGCTGCTGGCGGGCCATTTCGCCGGCCGGATGGCCTTCGAGCTCGGCCGTCCGACCCTGCCGACCTTCTCTCACCGGGCGGCGCAGGCGCTCGAGGCCCACCACTGGCCGGGCAATGTGCGGGAGTTGAAGAACGTCGTCGAGCGGGCGGTGTACCGGGCCGACGGCGATGTCATCGACGCGATCGATTTCGATCCCTTCCGCTCCCCGTTCGGCACGATGCCGATCGACCCGGTTGCCGCCGGCGCCGGCACGGCTGCCGCGCCGGCGGAGCCGGAACTCCTCCCGCTCCGCCCGGCAGTGGAGCAACTCGAGCTCTCCCTGCTGCGCCGGGCCCTGGAAGAGGGGCGATTCAACCAACGCCAGGCGGCCTCCCTCCTCGGCCTGAGCTATGACCAGCTGCGGGGTCTGCTGCGGAAATACCGCGACCGGCTGTGACCGCCGGACTGGCCGGTTTATCCTCGCGGTTGATTGTGCCGGCTGGCGTGACTACACTGTCTGCAGTGTGCGTTGCACGCAACCAATATCAATATTGACTGGAGTTCTCTGCATGATCCTGCCGTATACCCTCATCGTTGTCGCGCTCGTGCTGCTGTTCGGCGGGGCGGAGTTGCTGGTCAAGGGCAGCGCCTCGCTGGCCGCCCGGGCCGGCCTGACCCCGCTGGTGATCGGCCTGACGGTCGTGGCCTTCGGCACCAGTTCGCCGGAGCTGGCGGTCAGCCTGAAGGCGGCGTTGGCCGGCCAGGGCGATGTTGCCGTCGGCAACGTGGTCGGATCCAATATCCTCAATATTGCCGTTATCCTCGGCCTTTCGGCGGTCATCTGCCCCATCAGCGTCCATCTGCAGCTGATCAAGGTCGATGTGCCGATCATGATCCTCGCCACGGTCCTGGTGCCGGTATTGCTGTCCGATGGGCGGCTGGGGCGGTTCGAGGGCGGGCTGCTGTTTGCCGGCATCGTCGTCTATACCATTTTTAACGTGATGATGGCGCGCAAGGGCGCCGAGGCGGAGGTGGAGAACGAGTTTGCCACCAGCGTGCCGAAGGCGACCAAGCACTGGGCGGTCGACCTGGTGCTGATCGGCGGCGGCCTGGCGACGCTGGTCGTCGGCTCCCGCCTGCTGGTCGACAACAGCATCGAGGTGGCCAGGGCCTTCCAGATCAGCGAGGCGGTGATTGGCCTGACCGTGGTCGCCCTCGGCACGAGCATGCCGGAACTGGCGACCTCGATCATCGCCGCCGTCCGCCGCCAGCCCGACATCGCCCTGGGGAACATCATCGGTTCCAACATCTTCAACATCCTGGCAATCCTCGGGTTTTCGTCACTGGTGGCGCCGATGACCGCCGGGGGCATCAACCTGTTCGATTTTGGCGTCATGGTCGGTGCCTCCGTCCTGCTGCTGCCGTTTTTGATGACCGGGCCGCGCCTCGGCCGGCTCGAAGGGCTGGTCTTCTTCGGGGGCTATTGCGGGTATCTCGCCTTCCTCTGGCCCCAGTAGGCGGCGAGCATCGAATGGCCCGGAATTCGCCCCCGGGCTGAAGATACGAGCGATCCGGCCGCAGGAGTACGGCAATTGTGCGGGCGACCGCTTGACAGGGATGGTCCGGAAAGTGTTTGTATGAAAATGGAGTGAGAGGCAGATGGCGGACGACGAGACCCTGCTGATCCAGTCCGGCAAGCCGGTGGGGGTGTTCCGCACCCACCGCTTATCGCCGCGGGTGCTGATCGCCAATTCCAATCTGGTGCCGCACTGGGCGACCTGGGAGCATTTCAACGAGCTCGATCGCAAGGGCCTGATGATGTTCGGCCAGATGACCGCCGGCTCCTGGATCTACATCGGCAGTCAGGGCATCGTCCAGGGGACCTACGAGACCTTCGTGGCGCTGGGCCGCAAGCACTACGGCGGCGATCTCGCCGGCCGCTGGATCCTCACCGCCGGTCTCGGCGGCATGGGCGGAGCCCAGCCGCTCGCCGCCAAGTTCGCCGGGGCCTCGATGCTGGCCATCGAGTGCCGCCAGGAACGGATCGACAAGCGCCTGGCCACCGGCTATCTCGATCGCCAGGCCGACAGCCTCGGACACGGCCTGCAGCTGGTACTCGATGCCTGCCGGGAGCATAAGGCGGTCTCCGTCGCCGTCCTCGGCAATGCCGCCGAGATCTATCCCCAGCTCGTCGCCATGGGCGTCCGGCCGGACGCGGTCACCGACCAGACCAGCGCCCATGATCCGCTCCACGGCTACCTGCCGCTGGGCTGGACCGTGGCCGAATGGGAGGAGCGGCAGCACAGCGATCCGGTCCTGGTGATGGAGGCCGCCCGCCAGTCGATGGTCGCCCAGGTTCGGGCGATGCTCGACTTCCACGCGATGGCCATCCCGACCTTCGATTACGGCAACAACATCCGCCAGGAAGCCTTCAACACCGGGCTGCGCGAGGCCTTCGCCTTCCCCGGCTTCGTCCCGGCCTATATCCGCGACCTGTTCTGCACCGGCAAGGGGCCGTTCCGCTGGGTCGCTCTGTCCGGCGACCCGGAGGATATCTACAAGACCGATGCCAAGGTCAAGGAGCTCCTGCCGGATGACCTCCATCTCCATAACTGGCTCGACATGGCGCGTAAGCATATCCGCTTTCAGGGCCTGCCGGCCCGCATCGCCTGGGTCGGTCTCGGCGATCGGCACCGGCTGGGACTGGCCTTCAACGAGATGGTCCGCAACGGCGAACTGAGCGCGCCGGTGGTGATCGGCCGCGACCACCTCGATTCCGGCTCGGTGGCCAGCCCCAACCGCGAGACCGAGGCGATGCGTGACGGCTCCGACGCCGGTTACGAGGCGGCGGTGCGGTGCGCCCGGGACAAGGGGCTCGACCTGCCGATGCTCGGTCGTTGAGGCCCCGGCCATGGCCAGCCTGCTGATCAGGGATCCGGCCCAGATCGTCTCGCCGCCGCCGGGGGTGCTGCGGGGGCCGGGGCTGGCGACGCCGGTGATCCGCACCGGCGAGTCGATTCTGGTCGAAGACGGGGTCATCGCCGCGATCGCCCCGCTGGCCGATCTCGCCGCCGCCGCCGACCGGATCGGGGCCGAGATCATCGATGCCTCCGGCCGGGCGGTGATTCCCGGTCTGATCGACTGCCACAGCCACCTGGTCTTTGCCGGCAGCCGGATCGACGATTTCGCCCGCCGCTGCGCCGGGGCCGGGTACGAGGAGATCGCCGCCGCCGGCGGCGGTATCGGTCTCACCGTCGCGGCGACCCGCCGGGCCGGCCGCGTCGAACTGAAGGCGATCGCCCGCTCCCATCTTCATCGGGCCCTGCGTCTGGGAACGACGACGCTGGAGGTCAAGAGCGGCTATGGCCTCGATCTCGCCACCGAAATGAAGATCCTCGAAGTGATCGCCGAACTGAACGACGAGCAGCCGGTGGACCTGGTGCCGACCTTCCTCGGCGCCCATGCCGTGCCGGCCGGGGTGGCGCAGGCCGACTACCTCCGTCAGGTCAAGGCGATGCTGCCGGAGATCGCCGGGCTGGCCCGGTTCTGCGATATCTTCTGCGAGGCCGGCTACTTCACCGCCGCCGACGCCCTCGATCTGCTCGAGTCGGCCCGGGCTCACGGCCTGCTGCCGCGGCTCCATGCCGACCAGTTCCACCGCATCGGCTGCATCGAGGTCGCCATCGCCCTGGGGGCGGCCTCCGTCGACCATCTCGAGGTCCTGTCGGCGGCGGAGATCGCCCGGCTGGCCGCCACCGACATCGCCTGCGTCATGCTCCCCGGGGTGTCGCTGTTCCTCGACCTCCCCTTCGCCCCGGGCCGGGCGATCATCGATGGCGGCTGCATCCCGGCCGTGGCCAGCGATTTCAACCCCGGCTCCAATCCCTGCCTGTCGCTGCCGCTGGCGATGGCGCTCGGGTGCCTGCGTTCAGGGCTGCAGGTGGGCGAGGCCCTGGCGGCGGCGACCGCCAATGCCGCCCACGCCCTGCGGCTCGACCGCCGTGGCTGCATCGCCCCGGGCTGGCAGGCCGACCTGCTGCTTCTGGATTGCGCCGATTACCGGGAGATGCTCTACTGGTACGGCACCAACCAGGCCCGGACGGTCATCAAGAACGGCCGGATCGTCTGATCGTCGGCGCCGGCCGCCGCAACCACCACCATGAGTGAATGCCATGCAGATTACCATCGACCATCGTCAGGAACTGGATTTGGCCGTGATCGTCGCCGTCGGCGACAACCGGTGTCGGGTCGGTCTTGATCCGGCCACCCGGACCCTGCTGGACGAGCGGCGGCGGCAGATCGAGGTGGTCATTTTCGATCAGGAGCTTCCCGCCTACGGCTTCAACCGCGGCTTCGGCCACAACGTCGACCTGGCGGTCAAGGAGGAGCTGCTGGCCGATCTCCAGGAGAATCTGATCGTGTCCCATGCGGTCGGGGTCGGCGAGCCCCTGCCCGAGGCGGTGGTCCGGATCGCCATGCTGCTCCGCGCCAATTCGCTGGCCCGCGGCTACAGCGGCATCCGCCCGGAACTGGTCGAAACGCTGCTCGCCCTGCTCAACGCCGGCATCACCCCGCTGGTGCCCGCGCTCGGCTCGGTGGGGGCAAGCGGCGACCTCGCCCCTCTCTCCCATATCGCCCTGGCCCTGATCGGCCAGGGCCGGGTCACGGTCGGCGGCGAGCGCCAGCCGGCGGCCGCGGCCTTGGCCCGGGCCGGGATCGCGCCGCTGCGCCTGGCGATGAAGGAGGGCCTGGCCCTGAACAACGGGGTGCAGATCATGAACGCCATCGGCCTGCTCGCCTGTGCCCGGCTCCAGGACCTGCTGAAGACCGCCGCCGTCACCACCGCCCTGACCGCCCAGGTGATGCTGGCCCCGGACACCTATTTCCGTCCCGATTTCCACGCCGTCCGCCCCCATCCCGGGGCGAGGCGAGTGGCCGACTGGATCTGGCGGCTGATGCAGGACTCGCCGATCCGCATGGCCCATCGCGACTTCAAGGACGACGGCCAGGTCCAGGATCCCTACAACATCCGCTGCGCCGCCCAGATCCTCGGCGCCGCCCATGACCTGGTCTCCCAGGCCGAACGGACGCTGTTGATCGAGGCCAACAGCGCCACCGACAACCCGATCCTGCTGCCCGATGCGGCCGGCCGTTTTGTTGATGTGCTCTCCGGCGGCCATTTCCACGGGATGCCGGTCGCGGTCCAGATCTACGGGCTTCTCCAGGCCGCCGGCATCATCGCCGGCCTGGCCCACCAGCGCTCGGTGCGCTACGTCGATCCCAACCGCAACAAGGGGCTGGGGCGCGACCTGAAGTGGCCCGGCCTGAGCGCCGATCAGAACTCGATCTCCAGCGGGCTGATGATGCTCGAGTACGCCTCGGCCTCGCTGCTCAATGCGATCTGGGGCGAGGCGATGCCCAGCCACCTGTTCACCATCGCCACCAACGCCGGCCAGGAGGATCATGTCAGCATGGGCACCGGGTTGGCGGTGCGGCTGCTCGACAGCCTGGACAAGGTAGCCCGGGTGCTGGCGATCGAACTGGCCTGCACCCTCCAGGCGATCACCGTCCGCAAGATGCTGGCCGCCATCCCCACCGAGGCCGAGCTGCCGCCCTGGGTCCACGACGAACTGGCGGCCCTGAAGACGCGGATGGATCGCCACGCCGATGGGGTGATCTTCGAGGTCGGGGTGATCCGCGAATTGGCGCTGACCGAGGCCCAGCGCCGGCTCAGCCCGGTCTCGGAACGGCTGTACGCGGCTCTGGTGGCGGATGGGGCCTTTCCGCCGGTCACCCGGGACCGGGTGCTGGCCGACGACATCGCCGCCCTCGCCGGGCGGATCATGGGCGGGGCGATCGTGGCCGCCGTCGAGCAGGAGATGCCGCTGCCCTGGTGAGGACGGCGAGGAGGTGACGATGGAGCGGATAGTCGAATGCGTGCCCAATTTTTCCGAGGGGCGGGACCGGGCGGTCATCGACCGGATCACGAGTCGGGTCGAGGCGGTGGAGGAGGTGCGGCTGCTCGATGTCGACTGCGGCCGCGATACCAACCGCACCGTCGTCACCTTCGCCGGCGAGCCGGAGGCGGTGCTCGAGGCGGCGTTCGCGGCGATCAGCGGCGCCGCCGGGCTGATCGACATGCGGCGGCACCGGGGCGCCCATGCGCGCCTGGGGGCGGTCGACGTCTGCCCCTTCGTCCCGGTCGCCGGGATCACCATGGCCGAATGCGCCGATCTGGCCCGGCGACTCGGGCGGCGAGTCGCCGAGGAGCTGGCCATCCCGGTCTATCTCTACGGCGCGGCGGCCGCGGCCGATGAACGCCGCAGCCTTGCCTGGCTGCGCGCCGGGGAATACGAGGGGCTGGAGCAGAGGCTGCGGCGGCCCGATTTCCGTCCCGATTTCGGCGCCGCGGTGTTCAACCCCAAGGCCGGGGCGACGGTGATCGGCGCCCGGGGGTTCCTGATCGCCTTCAACATCAACCTCAACACCCGCAATGCCCGGCTGGCGCAGGAGATCGCCGTCCGCCTGCGGCAGAAGGGGGGCCGGATCAGGAACCGGGTCACCGGGGCGATGGAGACCGTGGCCGGGCTGTTGCCGGCAGTCCAGGCGGTCGGCTGGTATCTCGACGCATACGGCCTGGCCCAGGTCTCGGTCAACCTGATCGATTTCCACACCACCCCGCTGTACCGGCTGTTCGAGGAAGCGGAACGATTGGCCGGCGAAGCCGGCCTGCGGGTCACCGGCAGCGAGCTGGTCGGCCTGGTGCCGCTGGCGGCGATTGTCGAGTGCGGCCGCCATTTTCTGCAGCGCCAGGGTCAGTGCCGGGGCGCGGCCGAGGCCGAGCTGGTGCGGGTGGCGGTGCACAGCCTGGGACTGAACGAGGTCGCCGCCTTCGACCCGGCGCACAAGATTCTCGAGTACCGCCTGCGCCCGGCCGGGGCCCTGGTGGCGCTGCCGTTCACCCGCCTGGTCGACGAACTGGCCTCCGCTTCGCCGGCCCCCGGCGGCGGCAGTGCGGCGGCAATCGCCGGGGCCCTGGCGGCGGCGCTGACGGCGATGGTCGGCAACCTGACCTTCGGCAAGAAGGGGTATGAGGCGGTGTGGCCGGAGATGGAAGAGATGGCGGTCCGGGCCCAGGGCCTCAAGCAGTTCTTCCTCGCGGCGGTCGATCGCGATACCGCCGCCTTCAACCAGGTGATGGCGGCGCTCCGGCTGCCCAAAAAGAGCGAGGCCGACAAGGCCCACCGTGCCGGGCAGATCGCGGCCGCTACCCGGGAGGCGACAATGGTCCCCCTGTCGGTGCTGGAGCAGGCGGCCGAGGCGGCCGATCTGGCCCGGCTGGCGGTCCGCACCGGCAACCGCAATTCCCTTTCCGACGCCGGGGTGGCCGGCCTGGCGGCGGCGATGGCCGGGCTGGGCGCCCTCTACAATGTCATGATCAATCTCGGCCAGATCGATGACCCCGCCTTCACCGCCGAGGCTCGGCGCCGGGCGGTCGAACTCCATGACCGGATCGAGGCGGCGGTGAACGAGGTGAAACTGGACCTCAACCGGCTGCTGGTGGGTGTTACGGCAACGGGCGATTGACCGCTGCCGGGAGGTCGCAGGGAACAAAGAATGCTTGCCATGGCATCATTATCTCAGTATAAACGTAATTCCTTTGCGGCAAGGCGGACCGTCGGCCCACGACGGCTGGAGGGTCGGCCGCAGATCAGTCTGCGGCGCCGTCGCGGTCCACTTTCATCCCCTGATAAAAATCCTGTGCGAATATGTCGAATGAAATAGATTTTGATGAAATATTGAGTAAATACCGTTCAGATCCGTTCGATTACGTCGAGGTCTGCGCCACACATACCGGGGTCGTCCACTTCCGGGTCGGCGAAGGCGATGCCGTCGAGGCCCCGAGCGGGGAGTGGCAGCAGATCCCGGGAACGGCCCTCTACCAGATCACCCGGGAGCGCAATCCGAAGCTGGTTGCGGCCCGGACCAACGGCGTCGTGTCCGGGATCCGGTCCGAGCTCGAGGGGCAATTCGTCGAGGCCGGCGAGAAGTTGATCACCATCAGGCATCCGCTGAAAAAAAAGGAGATCATTGAGAACATCCTCAAAGAGGTCCTGTACCTGTTCCGGGCCCCGGAGCGGGCCAAATACTACTTCGCCCTCGATGTCCAGTCGCGCATCGAGAAGAAAGGCGTCAGGGCGGTGACCATCGAGGCCGGCGAGGAAGTGCTGACGATGTCGCTGATGAAGCGTGACACGCCGATCTACTATACCGGCGAGGGCGGGGTCATCCACTCCGTCTACTTCACCCCGGGGGTGTCGGTCAATCAGGGCGAGCCGCTGCTCGGCATCTGTGCCCCGGAAAAACTGCCCCTCATCCAGAAGATCATCACCCGGGTCAAGGCCGACTGGAACAGTGAACAGGGGCTTGCAGCCTGAAAATCCGCGGCGTTCGCTTACGGTGACGACTATGGAAACCCGGGAAAGAGGCGGGGGCGGCATTGCGGTCACCGCCGCCGAGATCGACCGACAGCGGCTGATGGAGGACCGGCTGCGGCGACAGGCCTGGGACGCGACCGAGGTTGAACGGATTCTGCGCTACGGCGCCTTTGTCGGCACGGCGATCGAGTGTTATCCCGTGCTTGATCGGGCGATGGAAAAGGCGCGGATCCACATCACGGCGATGGAGCAGGCCGGCCGGTCGGTGCATAACGGCACGGTGATCCTCGCCGACCGTCTTGAACGCTCGAAGGGCCGTTTCGACCGGACCTGGCATGCGCCGTCCGGAGGACTGTGGGGGTGCCTGCTGCACGTCAACACCCTGCTGCCGCAGTCCCGCAATCTCATCTCCCTGGCGGTTGGCGTGGCCTGCTGCGAGGCGGTGCGGGAGATGGGGATTGCCGCTGAGCTGCGATGGGTCAACGATGTCCTGGTGGGGGACAGAAAGGTGGCCGGTTTTCTGATCGAGAGTTTTTTCAGCCCCCGTTATCGGGAGGAGTACAACCTCATCGGCTTCGGCATCAACGTCAACAATCACCAATTTCCGCACGAACTGCGGGATACCGCTCTTTCCCTGGCGCAGGCCCTGGGGCGCCCGCTGGATATCAACTCCTTTGCCCGGCTGTTCCTGGCAAAACTCTCGTTTGCCGTCGGCCTGCTCTACTACGAGGAGGAGCGGCGGTTGCACGGCGGCGACGACTGGGACGACGGCGGACACCGGTTGCTGCAGCTGTGGCGGGGGCTGTCCACGACCGTCGGCCGCCGGGTGGTCTTCGGTTTTGACGTCCTTCAGGCCCCGCGGTATCAGGCGACCGTCGGCGGCATTACCGGTTCGGGCGGACTGGTCATGGTGCTTGATGACGGCCACGAAAAGACCGAATACAGCGGCGAGATCCGTTATATCTGAACCGGCTTGGCCGTACTCCCGCCCTGATCGCTGAACGAGTCGAGCATGGCCCATGAGTGAATGTCCCGCTGGAACAGGTGCCTGCCGTACAGATGTAGCGCGGTGAGGCATTCCCGGTGCATGGCGTCGGTCAGTTGGAGGCGGTGCAGCTTGTCGAGAGGGAGTTCAAGGGCCGATTGCATGAGCCGGATGGTCCCGGGGGAGAGACGGGTGCCGGGATGGCCTGAGGCGGCGGCGCAGGTGGCGCAGACCAGACCGCCGCCCAGATGGCTGAAGGCGAAGCCGCGGCCCGGGGACGCCTCGATGCCGCAGCTCAGGCAGGCCTCGAGCCCTGGTCTGTAACCGATCGCACTATAGAACCTGAGCAGATACAGGACCAGCAGCGACTGCCGCGACCGGCCGGCATCGAGGCCGTGCAGGGCCCAGAGGGCGAGGCGAAAGACCGTTTCGTCCCGTTCCCCCTCCCGCAGGGCCAGAAGCAGGGACTCGCGTATCACCGAGGCGGTCGCATACCGCGAGGGATCGGTCCGGAGACGGAGGAAGGGGGTGTGCAGGTCGGCCTCGTGGATGAAGACCAGGCCGCCGCCTGCCGACTCGGAGCAGGTGAGGCGTAGGAAGCTGAAGATCTCCAGCTTGTTGACGAAGCGCCTCTTGCTCCGTTTCGCGCCCTTGGCGATACCGGTCGCCCGCCCTCGTTCGAGGCTGAAGAAGGTGACGATGAGATCGGCCTCGCCATGGTCCCGGGTATCGAGAACGATGGCCTCGACCTCATAGGAACGGGCCGGCATCGATCATTCGGAAAGATTTTGCGGTATCGTAACCGTGATCTCTTCGCCTGCCGTTTTTTTCGGCAAGGTCAGGGGCAGATTGTTCAGGGTCAGTTCGGTGCCGCTGCCGGCCGGCAGGGTGATGACGATCGATGTGCCGGCGCGCCAACTGTGGACCGCTCCGGCCGTGAAATCGAAGTGCTCCGCCGGCTTATCGTCGATCTTGACGGTGAGCCGGGTGGCTTCCTTGAAGGCGGCCCTGAGGGTATAGGTGGTCGAGACGGGTGGTGAGGTGGGGTTGGCAGCCTCAGGCGCCATGACCGGGGGCGGAGCCGTCCGGCCGCCGGCGGAACCGGCCTGTTCCGACCCCATCGGCGAGGAGGGCGGCGCGGTCGCCGGCAGGGTTGTCTGGGTTGAGGCTATGTTTCCCTGGCTGGGGTACTGCGGAGCGGATACGTCTGTACCTGCCGCCTCCGGCGCCGGAGACGGGGTGAGGGTCGAGGAAGCAGCGGGGGGCTGATCCGGCGTGGCGGGAGGAGATGCCGCCGGTTCGCCGACAGTGGTCGACGGCGCCTTGTCGCCTCTCAGGGTCTGGCTGAGATAGGTGGCCGGATTGAAAGAAAAATACCAGCAGGCGGCAATCCCGGCGATGATCAGGGCCAGCAGCGACAGGCCGACGACTGAATGCGAGGTGACGGACGGAGGTTCGGCCATGCTGCTGGTCTGCATGGCCAGTTCGCCGGGGGTGGGAGAGCTCGATTCATCCGTCTTCGGCTGTTGTTTTTTCTGCTGATTGTAGCGGTCACGGATTTCGTCAGGATCGAGGGACAGATACCTGGCATAGATGCCGTAAAAGCCGCGGACGAAGGCGTCAGCCGGCAGGTTGTCATAATCGTCTTCTTCCAGGGCCTTCATGCAGTTTGGTGAGATTTTTGTCGAATCGACCACCTGTTCGAAGGTCAGGCCCCGTTCTTCCCGTGTCCGGCGCAGGAACGCCCCGAGGGTTTCCCTTTCGTGTTCGGATTGAGTCTTCATCATGTATCGGTTCCTGTGAGAAGGTGGGCGAGATGTCTGTCGCCAGAGGTGGTTGTGACGGACCGGTCTTCACCCGGCCTATTATCGAGCCTCCCGTTCAGAGTTTCTGGATATAGGCCTCGTTTTTCAAGTTGTTCAGCCATTCATCATAGGCCTTTTTCAGGCGCTGATCGTACAGGCTGTTCCTGATCTCCTCCTTCACCTCGTCCGGAGGAGTCTTGACGGCGATGGTTCCGTCGTCGCTGTTGAGAAGTTTGAAGAACTGATATCCTTCCGGCGTTTCAATGATATCGCTGATCTCGTCCGGCTTCAGTTCCTTTACCGCCTGCTGCATGTCGGGGGCCATCTCGTCGAGTTGAAAAACCCCGATATCCCCGCCATCCGCGGCCGACGGCATGCTGGAATATTTCCGGGCGAGCTCCTTGAAGTCCTCGCCGTCTCTGGCCAATTCCAGAACCTTCTCGGCCTCTTTTCTGGCCTTGCTCTTGTCGGCCTCCACTGTCTCCGGCGGGGTGTCCTGCCCCTTCTTCCAGGAGATCCCTATCTGCAGCAGATAGTACCCTCCGCCACTCACCCGGGTAGTGCTTTGGCTGTTGTAGTAGTCCAGTATCTCTTCATCGGTAATGACCACCTTGGATCTGACATCGGCATTGACCAGTTTGCTCTGGAGCACCTGGTCGCGCAGGTTCTCCCGGTACGCCGTTTCCGTCAGCCCGTCTTCCTTCAGTTTGGCCAGAAGTTCCGGCTTGCTGAGCCGGCTCTGGTCGAGCATCTGTTCAAAGGCGGCATCGACCTCGGCATCGGAAACTGAAATATTGCCGGCCTTGGCCTTCTGGGTGATCAACCGTCTTTCGATGATCCTGTCGAGAACATGCTCACGGGCCTGCTGGAGGGTCTCGGCCAGGGATGTGGCCGGGGTCTTGGCCGAGATGTCGCGGTAGAAGCGCTCGCCTTCCTTTTCCAGCTCGGAGAGGGTGATCACATCGTCATTGACGACGGCAACGACACGGTCGAGCAGCTCCGCAGTACCGTTAAGGGGGGCAAAGACGATTTGGAGGAACAGGACCAGGAGAAAAAATATTACCGGAGTGGATGCATGTGCAACTGGTTTCATGATGGTTTCGTGGTGCATGTGGTTTCTCTGATGGTGTTCAGTTGTGTTTACCGAAGCAATTAACCGTGCCGGATGGATGATTGTCTTGTGGGCGGAGACCAGGAGGAAGTCATCAATATCTCCAGCGACAATTCAAGGGCAGCAGTCTAGCATGTTTTTTGGTTTTGTACACGATATCTGCGTGCGACCCGGACAGCGCCGTGCCGGATGGCGGTGAAATCGGGTGCGTGTATCCCCTGCGGTGTTGACTTTCCGTGAGGGTGGAGTATTGTATTTCACGGAAAGATTACATAGGTCCAGGCATCAATCCGAACGGGAGTTTGTTGATGAAAAAAACAAGCAGATTTTTTACGACTGTCGCATGTGCCATAGCCCTGGGCTGTTCCGGACTGATTCCGGCGAAGGTCCTGGCCAGCACCAAAATGCCGTCCTTTGCCCTGGAAAGCGTGCGGGATGGGAAACGTATCGACAGCGACAGCTTTCAGGGCAAGGCCTTGCTGATCACTTTTTTCGCCACCTGGTGTCCACCCTGCCTGCAGGAGATCCCCGCCCTGGTCAAGCTGCAGGAGGAATTCGGGTCGAATGGCTTCTCCGTTGTCGCCCTGTCGGTCGATCAGGGAGGCAGTGAACCGGTGGCCGAACTCGTCGATCAGCAGGCCATCAATTATCCGGTCCTGATGGCCGATGCCGAGACCGCTGAGAATTTCGGCGGGGTGTATGGCATCCCGGTCTCGTTCCTGGTAAACAAATCGGGTAACGTGGTGAAACGCTATCCCGGACTGGTGCCCCATTCAGTGCTGGCGAAGGATGTGCAGAGCCTGATCGATTAATATTCGGGGATGTTGACAGGGAAGGGGAAAAAAGATATATAACGTTATGTAATTGAATGGTTTTGTAGACTGTATACGCACATTGGCCTGCAGTTTCGTCTGCGATGGGGAATTGGCACGATGCCCTTCGCGTATGTCCCCTGGCGAAGAGTCCGGGAAAATATTCAGCGCAAAAGGAGAACAGCAATGAAAAAAAGATTGGCAACGGCGGCATTGGCTTTGGTATTCGCATTGAGCGTGGCTGGCGTCAGCATGGCCGCAAAAGTGAATTGCACCGTCAAGTCCGTCGAAGGCGACACGGTCACGATGACCTGTGAAGATGCCGGCAAGATGAAAGCCGACGATAAGGTCAAGGTAACGACATCCAAAGCTGGTGGCGTTGAAGGTTGCTGATTGACACACCGTCGCGGTTTTTGTACCATGAGAGGTCGGTTGGCGGCTCGTCAACCGGCCTTTTTTATTCAATGTTCATCTCCAGCTCAAGAGGTTGTGGTCCTGCTCCCGGCGGAGTGCCGTCCGTCTTTCCCCTTGTCCGTATGAACGTCGTCGTGTGAATAATTCCGGGGGACACCGAAAGGAGAACCAATGGATATCAGGACCCTCCCTGAGCGGGAGCGACAGATATATAATCGTCTGCGGCAGAAATACTCGCTGACCTTCGACAGTCTGAAGATCGGCGATACCACTATCCGCCTGCTCAAGGTCGCCGATCTGGGGGAAATAATCGGTGATCGCGATCCCTTCGCCGATGTGACGCAGTTTCCGTTCTGGGTCAAGCTCTGGGATGCCGCGATCATCCTCTCCTATGTGTTGACCAAAATTCCCGGGCGGGAGGGCCGTACCCTCCTGGAACTGGGCGCCGGCCTTGGCGCGCCTGGTCTGGCTGCCGCGGCATCGGGCTTCGACGTCACCATCAGCGACTACGAGGAGATCATCAGGGACTTCCAGCAGGTCAGCGCCGCCGCCTCCGGCCTCGGCGACGTCAAGCTGACCCTTCTCGACTGGCTGAATCCGCCGCAACTTCCCGCCTTCGATGTCCTCGCCGGGGCCGAGATCCTGTTCCGGGAGGAATTTTTCGCCCCGCTGCTGCGGGTCTTCGCCGCCTATCTCAAGCCTGAGGGTGTCATCTATCTGGCCCATGACGCCCGGCGCCAGAGCCTGCCGAAATTCCTCAAGCTGGCGGAAAAGGACTACGACATCGGTGTCGCCCGACAGAATTACATCAAGGACGGCAACCCGGTCTCGATTATCGTCAATCGTCTGGTCAGAAAAGGAAGCGGGGCGAGAGGAAACGCATGAGCGGCTCGACCCCCCTCTATCCCGTCAACCTGAAGATCGCCGGACGACTCTGTCTCGTCGTCGGCGGCGGACCGGTCGCGGTCCGCAAGGTCGAGGCCCTGCTGATTGGCGGCGGTGAAATCAAGGTCATCAGTCCCACGGCGGCGCCACCGCTGCGGCGACTGGCTCAGACCGGCAGGATAGAATGGCTGCAGCGTCCCTATCGTACCGGGGACCTGGACGGAGCCTTTCTCGTCATTGCCGCGACGAATCGGCCTGAAGTGCAGCGTCAGGTTGCCGGTGACGCTGGCGCCGCCCGGGTCCTGCTCAACAGCACGGATGACCCGTCGGCCTGCGATTTCCAGGTGCCTTCACAGTTGAAGCGCGGCGATTTGCTGATTACTGTATCAACCGGTGGCGCGAGTCCGGCGTTTTCCAGGCGGATCCGGGAACGACTCGAAGCGGAGTTCGGCTGGGAATACGGGGTGATCGTCGATCTCCTGGGCCGGTTGAGATTGCTGGTGATGAGCGGAGGCGGTGATGCGGCCAACCATGCGATCATTTTTCGGGACATCATGGAACTCGACCTCGTCGGACATATCCGGGAGGCGGATTGGGATGGTCTGGCCGGGGCGTTGAAGAAGGCGCTGCCCCCGCATCTCGACCCGGAACCCGTGGTACTGGCCCTGGTCGAGACCATTGGGCGAGCGAACACAGAGTACTCCTTGTAAATCGGGGATCGGGCGGTATGTATCCTCTGACGACACCCTTGTATCGGGGATGACATGAGCGAAATCAGCTATCTGCTTTTCCAGACTGTTGTGTTTGTCACCTTTCTGGCCTGTTCCGCCTACTGTGTCTTTTTCGTCAGTCAGAAAAGCAGGGTGCGCAATGTGGCGAGAGTGCTTCTGGTCTCGTCAGGGGTCCTGCAGACCCTGTACATTCTCTCGCGGTACTACCTTGTCGGTCATGCCCCGATCACCTCGCAACATGAAACCGTTGTTGTTTTTGCCTGGGCCACGACCTGGGCCTACCTGTCGTTTCGGTGGCGCTATACGGTCAAGAATTTCGGGGCCTTTGTCTCCCTGTTGATCATGTTTCTTCTGGTACTGTCGTCCCTGGCATCAAGGGAGATCAGCGAACTCGTACCGGCCCTGCAGAGCTGGTGGCTCCCGGTGCACGCCGGGGTTTCGCTCTTCGGCTACGGCTTTCTCTCCTTGGCCTTCTGCGGCGGACTGATGTATCTCCTCCAGGAACGGGAATTGAAGAGCAAGCGATTCGGCTACTTTTTCCCCCGTCTGCCCTCTCTCGAGGCGCTGGACCAGCTGAACAGCCATTGTCTCACCGTCGGCTTCGTCTTTCTCTCTTTAGGCATCGTCAGCGGCTCGATCTGGGCCCGACAGGCCTGGGGAACCTACTGGCAATGGGATCCGAAGGAGACCTGGTCGCTGATCACCTGGTTTATCTACCTGATCCAGATTCATCAGCGGTTCACCGCCGGTTGGCGGGGAAAGCGGGCGGCGATCATGGCCATCTCCGGGTTTCTCGCCGTCGCCTTCACGCTGTGGGGGGTGAGTTATCTGCTTGGCGGGGTGCACAGCTATGCCAGGTGAACGCATCATACTCCTCGGGGTGAACCACAAGACGACCCCGGTGGAGGTCCGCGAGCGGATGGCCCTGTCGGACGGCTACGAACAGCCGCTGACCGCCCTGAAGCAGATCGGGACGATACGGGAATGCTATCTGCTGTCGACCTGCAATCGGGTGGAACTGCTGCTGGTGGCCGAACCGAGCGATCAACTGATCGACAGTATCCTCTCTTTTCTGTTCGGCGACCGGATCGCCAAGGAGCAGTGTCGTCAATACCTGTACATCTATTACGACCGGGACGCGGTGCACCATCTCTTCATGGTTGCCGCCAGTCTCGATTCGATGATTGTCGGGGAGGCCCAGATTCTCGGCCAGCTGAAGGAAGCCTACCGCTATGCCTCGCAGTTCGGCTGCACCGGGCCGCTGCTCAACCGTCTGCTGCACAAGTCGTTTTCGGTGGCCAAACGGGTCAGGACCGAGACGGCGATCGGCTCCTCCGCCGTCTCGATCAGCTACGCCGCGGTACAACTGGCGAAAAAGATTTTCGGCGATATCAGGGGTAAGAAGGTGCTGCTCATCGGCGCCGGGGAAATGGCGGAGCTGGCGGCCGAGCATCTCGTCGGCCAGGGCGTGGCCGAAGTCGTCGTCGCCAACCGGACCCTGGCCCGGGCGGTGGAACTGGCCAAGCGATTCCGTGGCCGGGCCGTATCCTTCGATGAACTGATGGGCCAGCTCGAGCAGGTGGACATCATCATCAGTTCGACCGGGGCGCCGACCATCATCCTGCGCCAGGGCGAAGTCCGGCCGGTGATGCGGGTCCGGCGGAACAGGCCCCTGTTCTTCATCGACATCGCGGTGCCGCGTGATCTCGATCCCGACCTCAACGACCTGGAAAACGTCTACCTCTATGATATTGACGATCTCAGCAGTGTCGTCGAGATGAACCGCACCGGCAGGGAACGCGAGGCGGTCAAGGCGGCGAGGATAGTCGACGAGATGACGCTCGGTTTCGGACGGTGGATGGAGGGGATGACCCTCACCCCGACGATCCTGGCCCTGCGCCAGAAAGCGGACGGGATATGCCGGGCCGAACTGGACAAGACCCTGCCGCGCCTGGCCGGCCTGTCCGAGGAGGAGAGGCACTCCATCGAGGTGATGCTGTCGGCCATTACCGCAAAGATACTGCATGCTCCCCTTGCCTATCTCAAGAGTGGATCCTGTGGCGGGCGGGACAACAGTGAGGCCAAGATCGATACGGTCCGGACGATCTTCGGTCTCGGCGGAGACGAGCAATGAACCTCTGTGTTGAGGACCATCTCGACAACGAATGGTTTGTGGTGCGTCATTCCGGCGAGATCCCGGAGATCGCCCTGTATGCCGCCCGGCATTATCTGACCGAGGCGGAGGACGGGCCTCGGCTGCACCTGTCGCCGGATCAGTGGGGGAGGCTGCTGGACGCGGCTCGGGTGCGTTACCGGGAGATCGTCCTGCGCGACCTGCAACTTGATAACCGCGACACCTCAATATACCGGGGATTGGCCCGGTCGATCATCAACTACCGGAGATTCGAGTCCTTCTGCCGCCGTCATGGCCTCGACATGCAGGATTTCTGCAGGGAGGTGGCGGCGGCCCTGCTGATCTTCCTCGTCGCCGAGTCGGCGGAGGTGGCCGGGGGCGGCCGGAAATCCAGCATCAACTGCACCTTCGCCGAACTCAATGATTTTGCCTGCCGCATCGGCCTCGTCAGGGATTCGTTGCCGGTATCCATGCGTCGTCTGTGCCCGGAGGAATGATTTTCACCTTGCCCTGACAAACCAGGGGTGATCGGCTGTAAACCTGCACGCGCTGTACTCAATCCTGCTGAAATACGCACTCTTCTCTCTCTTTGTCATAGTATTTACGGCACGCTTTTGGTATGTCTTTTTAGGTTAAGAGTCAGACTTTGCGCCTGAAATACGTTTTCCTCTTCATTACTGAATGACATGAAACATCTCACTCAACTTGTTCTCGCCCTCCTGCTGCTGTTGAACTGCCCCCCGTCCGGTTTCGGGGAAAGTGCCGACAGCCGGTCCCCAGCCGATTTTCTGAAACGGAACCGGCTCATCGGTTACATGCTGGCCAAGCAGCTGCCGACCGTTCACCTCAGCGACAAAGCCATGGACGATGGGCTGGCCCAGGCGGCGTTCACCCTCTACCTCAACCAGCTCGATTCCCAGAAGAGATTCCTGCTGCAGAAGGATGTCGATCAGCTCAAGGCCTTCGCTTCCTACATCGATGACAACCTGGTGCAGGGCAACAATCCCCTGCCGGATGCCGGTATGGATATCCTGGGCGAACGAATCGACCAGGCCGAGAAGATGGTCGAGGCCATCCTGGCGGCGGGCATTGATTTCAATGTCGCCGAAACCCTCGAGACCGATCCGAAAAAACTGGCGTTCGCCAAAGACCTGCAGTCCCTGCAGGACCGGTGGCGAAAGATCCTCAAATCCGAGATCATCACCAGGTACCTGGAACTCGAGGACGATGCGAACAAGGCCAAGGAGAAAAAATCTTCGGAGGTGCTGCTGCAGGAGGCGAGGTCAAAGGTTGCCAAGCGGTATAAGGAGATTTTCCGCCGCCTGCGGCAGGAGACGCGGCAGGATCATTACGACCGCTACTTCAACGCCGTTGCCCGGGCCTTCGATCCGCACACCAACTACATTCCGCCGGCCGGTAAAGAACAGTTCGATATCAGTATGCGGGGCAGTCTCGAGGGTATCGGCGCCCTGCTGGAAGAGGACGACGGTTATATCACGGTCAAGGAGATAATCCCGGGCAGCGCCTCGGCCAGGCAGGGCCGTCTGCAGATGAAGGATATCATCCTCCAGGTTGCCCAGGGGGCGGAAGAGCCGGTCGATATCACCGACATGCGGCTGCGCGATGCGGTGCGCCTGATCCGCGGTCCCAAGGGCAGCGAGGTTCGGCTGACGGTGCGGAAGGCCGACGGGTCGAAGGAAATCATCCCCATCATCCGTGACGTCGTCCAGATCGAGGAGACCTTCGTCAAGAGCACGGTGCTGAAAAATATCGACGGCCGCAAGATCGGCCTCATCCATATCCCCAGTTTCTACCGCGACTTCGAGAAGACCAGCAATGGCGAAAACGCCAGGAACTCGACCGACGATACCCGCAAGGAGGTGCTGGCGTTAAAACAACAGGGGGTCGATGGCATTGTCCTCGATCTCCGCAATAACGGCGGCGGGGCCCTGGTCGACGCCGTCGACATCGCCGGGCTCTTCCTTTCCTCCGGACCGGTGGTCCAGGTCAAAAACAGTAACGGTTCGATCCGGGTGTTGAACGATGAAGACCCGGAGATGGTGTATGCCGGGCCGCTGGTGGTCCTGGTCAATGTGTTTTCCGCCTCCGCCTCGGAGATCGTCGCCGCCGCGCTCCAGGATTATCACCGGGCGGTCGTCGTCGGCGGCCCGACCACCCACGGCAAGGGGACCGTCCAGACCGTCATCGATCTCAATGACAATGTTTCGTTACTGCATTTCAACAAAGACGACAACCTCGGCGCGTTGAAGGTGACGATCCAGAAATTCTACCGGATTACCGGGGGATCGACCCAATATAAAGGGATGGAACCCGATATTGTCCTGCCGAGCATCCTGGAAAGTCTCAAATCGGGGGAGCGTTTCCTCGAATACTCGATGCCGTGGAGCAGTATCGACCCGGTCACCTTTACGCCGTCCCAGGCGGTCTCTCCGGCCAAGATCGATGCCATCCGTACAGCCAGCACCCAGCGTGTTGCCAGGAACGAGAAGTTCAAGGCTATCCAGGATGAAATCGTCCGGGTGCAGGAACAGGTGGAAAACTCCGTCATCTCGCTCGATATCGACGACATGAGGAAAAAACAGGAGGAGGCCCGGCTGGCCAGGGAAAAGGTCGGCAAGCAGTTCGGTCTCTTCGGGGATGAGGGCCAGGCTGACGGCGAGACCGCGGAGGACGAGGAAGATGTGCAGCCAAGCGGCGCCGCGTGGCTGGAGGAAGTGCGGGAAGACCCCTATATCCAGGAGGCTGAATTGATCCTTGCCGATATGACCTGAACGACATGGCAGGCGATTGGGACGAGACAACCTCGGTGGATACCGATTCCGGCGGCCTGGGCGGCAGTAAAATATCCTTGAAAAAGAAATGGAAAGATGCTAGAAATCCGCTTTTATGAATGGTCATTCATTTGCCGAGGGTGGTGGATAACATGTTGATGATATTGAAATTAAATGATTCAAGGCGGTTGGCGGATGGACCTCGCTGAAGCGTTCAGGAACTATAAGGACAAGATTGTTGACCGATGGGTCGACTACACTCTGTCGACATACCAGTCTTCCAGTTTCTTTAAAAAGGAGCGGGATATATTTGCCAATCCCGTTGGCGGCAATATTCGCGAGGCCCTGAAAAAGCTGTTCTCCCTTCTTGTCAAGGGGGCTGGAACCGAAGAGATGATTCCGCCCCTTGAGCAGATTCTGAAAATCCGCTCGATCCAGGAATTTTCCCCATCACAGGCTGTAGCCCCACTGAACGCCGTCAAGCACATTACCAGAGAAATACTGGCTGCCGACAAAGAGCGTCGCCATCTGGTTTCCGAACTCTATGATTTTGAGTTTGCGGTGGATCTCGCGATCCTGGCTGCCTTCGATATCTACATGCAGTGCAGAGAGCGGCTGTATCAGACCCGGATACAGGAGATCAAGACGGGCACTCATATCCTTACAGACAGTAAATGCCCGTCAGCGGTGCAGAAAAATAAACTTCAGGATTCCATTCCAAAGGTCGAGAGTATTTAACTGGTCCCGGCTGATTGCATCGGTCCGGTGGCCCAATAACAGTTCATTTTGAAGTGAGGTAAGAAATGAAGTACGCCTTCTCATTTCTGGCAGTCATTGTGCTCATTCTGATTGCCGGGGTAGGATCCCAGATAGCGGGAATGCCATACTTTTTTGGTGTCTTTGTCCCCTATGTGGCCATCGCGATCTTCCTGGGTGGATTTGTCTACAGGGTGGTGCAATGGGCCAAGTCGCCTGTTCCCTTCCCCATCCAGACCACCTGCGGCCAGGGGAAATCGCTGGAGTTCATCAAGCACAACCGGCTCGAGGCCCCGGATACCACCGCCGAGGTCGTCGCCCGGATGCTGCTCGAGATCCTCACCTTCCGTTCTCTGTTCCGCAACACCAAGTCGGAGATCCATGACGGACCGAGAATCACCTACGAATCGTCCAAATGGTTGTGGCTGTTCGGGATCATTTTTCATTATTCCTTCCTGATCGTGGTGATCAGGCACATGCGCCTCTTCCTCAATCCCGTGCCCGAAGTTATCGCTTTTCTCGATTGGGCCGACAGCATGTTCGAGATCGGGGTGCCGAGCATGTACATGACCACCGCCGGATTGATCGGTGGTGCGGCACTGCTGTTCTCCCGGCGTCTGGTCAACCGGCATGTGCGTTACATCTCTCTTATGAACGACTATTTCCCGCTCGTCCTCATTTTTTCCATCGGTGTGACCGGCGCCCTGATGCGCCATTTCCTGCGCGACGGTATCGATATCGTCGCCATCAAGCAGCTGGCGGTGGGTCTTGTGACCTTTTCCCCGGTCATCAGCAGCGACATAGGCGCAATTTTCTATATCCATGTCTTTCTCGTCGCCACCCTGCTCGTCTATTTCCCATTCAGCAAGTTGATGCATCTGGGGGGTGTATTCCTCAGCCCCACTCGCAACATGAAGAACAACAGCCGGGCGGTACGTCATATCAACCCCTGGAATCCGGATATCAAACCCCATTCGTATGCCGAATATGAGGATGAATTCCGCGAGTTCATGGTCGATGCGGGCATCCCGGTCGAGAAAGAGTTGCCAGCGCAAAAAGATTGAAGCCTAACAGTTGAGACCCACAACCAGCTTATAAGGAATAGACAACGATGGCAGTGCCAAAATTAGAACAATTATCGAAAAGCGTAGTGC
This sequence comes from Desulfobulbus sp. Tol-SR, assembly GCA_000769715.1. GTDB lineage: Bacteria > Desulfobacterota > Desulfobulbia > Desulfobulbales > Desulfocapsaceae > Desulfoprunum. The sequence continues at coordinate 32,490 of JROS01000057.1, read as the reverse complement.
AGGGACCGTCCTTGGCAACTGGAGCGATACCAACCAGGGACTGGATGGATATCCCGGTACATTTCAAGGAGGGCAATTACGCCTATCCGGCAAAAAAAGAGAAGGTCGAATACCTCGACAGCCAGAGCGGACTTTCCTTTCCCAACGCCCGCATCTGGTCGCCGGAAGATGATGACTGGAAACTTCCCGAGAACTGGAAGGAGATCGTCCTCAACGGCCTGAAGGAGCGCCTGGGCAAGTTCCGTTCACTGAAGATATTCATGGACTGCTGTGTCCGTTGCGGTGCCTGTGCCGATAAATGTCATTTCTTCCTCGGCACCGGGGATCCAAAGAACATGCCGGTCCTGCGCGCTGAACTGCTCCGGTCGGTCTATCGGAATGACTTCACTCTGGCCGGCAAGATCCTCGGCCGGATGGCCGGTGCCCGCGAGATGACGGTCGGCGTGCTCAAGGAGTGGTTCATGTACTCCTACCAGTGCACCGAGTGCCGGCGCTGCTCCGTTTTCTGTCCGTACGGCATCGATACCGCCGAGGTGACGATGATGCTGCGCGAATTGCTGCACCTGGTCGGTATCGGCATCAACTGGATTCTCGAGCCTGCCTCCAATTCGAACAGGACCGGAAACCATATGGGACTCCAACCCCATACCTTCAAGGACAACGTCGACTTCCTCACCGATGACATCGAGAACCTGACTGGTGTCCGGATCACCCCGACCTTCAACCGCAAAGGCGCCGAGGTCCTCTTCATCACCCCCTCGGCCGACGTCTTCGCCGAACCGGGGCTTTATACCGCGATGGGGTATCTGATCCTGTTCGAGGCCATCGGTCTCGATTACACCTGGTCGACCTATGCCTCGGAAGGCGGCAACTTCGGTCTGTTCACCAACAACGAAATGATGAAGAAGCTCAACGCCAAGATGTACGCCGAGGCCAAACGCCTGGGCGTCAAATACATCATCGGCGGCGAGTGCGGCCATATGTGGCGGGTCCTGCATCAGTACATGGACACCATGAACGGTCCGGCCGATTTCCTCGAGGTGCCGAAATCGTCGATCACCGGCACTGTCTTCAGCAACGCGGCCTCCACCAAGATGATCCATATCAGCGAGTTTACCGCTGACCTGATCAAGCATGGCAAGCTGAAACTCGACAAGAGCCGCAACAGCCATGTCAAGGCGACCTATCATGACTCCTGCAACCCGGCCCGGGCCATGGGGCTGATGGACGAGCCGAGATATATCCTCGACCATGTTGTCGACTGGGTGGAGATGCCTGAGAACACTATCCGTGAGCAGACCTTCTGCTGCGGTTCAGGAACGGGTCTGAATACCGACGAGATCATGGAACTGCGAATGCGTTCGGGATTTCCTCGAGCCAATGCCGTTAAATACGTGCATGACAAACATGACGTCAACATGCTTTCCTGCGTCTGTGCGATCGACAGGGCGACACTGACCTCGCTGATGAACTACTGGAACCCGGATGTCAGGGTCTGTGGTATCACCGAGCTTGTCGGCAATGCGCTTGTGCTTGAGGGTGAATCACGAGGCGAGTTGGATGACGGCCTCAGAACTTTGCTTTAAATCCCGAACGGGATTAGAGGAGTCGCACATGTACAATAAAGGAACAATCATACCGGGACTGGTGATCTTCATCGTCTTCGTGACCTTTCCGCTCTGGTATAACGGCCTGAATGCAGGCACCGTACCGAAACCTGACCTCCCGGTAGGCCAGAAGGAGTGTGTCGCCCCTGTCGGTGAGATGAGAGATAATCATATGAAATTGCTGAACGAGTGGCGTGATGCCGTCCTCCGAGACAACGATCGGGTCAACATCAAGGTTGGCGGCAAAGAATACCGCAAGGGACTGCAGTTGGCGTGCATGCAGTGTCATACCGACAAGGAGAAGTTCTGTGACTCCTGTCACACCTATGCCGCCGTATCACCCACCTGCTGGGATTGCCACCTGACCCCCGCCGAGGCGGCAACGAAGAAGGAGACGCACTAATGGATAATACGAGAAGAAAATTTCTGAAGATCGCCGGAGCCGCCGCCCTTGCCGGCATAGGCGCACCTGCGATAGTGAAGTTGACCTCCCATACCGCCTTCGCCTCCGAGGAAGCCGGGCACGCGGTGCCGGTCCCCGGCGAGACCGGGGTCCATGGCGAAGCGGCTTCAACCGGGGTTCGTGTGGGAATGGTTATCGACATGCGTGTATTTGCCGTTCAGCCAATGCTGCTTGATCAGGCCATCGCCGCTTGCAACAAAGTCCACAACATTCCCCATTTTCCTGATCGCAAAAACGAGATCAAATGGATCTGGAAGGCGCCCTACGCCAATGTCTTTCCGGAACAGGAAGTTCTCCACAAGTCGGAAATGGCCAAGACCAAACCGTTTGCCGTTCTCTGCAATCACTGCGACAACCCGTCCTGCGTCAAGGCCTGCCCAACCAAGGCGACGTTCGTGCAACCGGAGAATGGAATTGTGGCGATGGACTTCCACCGCTGCATCGGTTGCCGTTTCTGTATGGCTGCCTGCCCATACGGGGCGCGAAGTTTCAACTGGCAGGATCCGCGACCGTTCATCACCAACTACAATCCCGATTTCCCGACCCGGATGCGCGGGGTGGTCGAGAAGTGCAACTTCTGCGGCGAGCGCCTGGCCCTGGGCCTTGAGCCCGCCTGTGTCGAGGCCTGCAGCGGCACAGGGGCGATGGTCTTCGGGGATCTCAACGATCCTGATTCGGAGATCAGAAGAGTTCTCGACAAGGAATTTACCATCCAGCGAAATCCTGCTGCCGGCACCAAACCGTCAGTCTACTACATAGTGTGAGGTTGTCATGATTGAGAAAGTATTAAAAGGCAAATCAACATACTGGATGTGGCTTGCGGTGCTCGGCACCTTCATTGCCATCGGGGCGGCCTGTTATGTACGGCAGTACATGTTCGGGCTCGGGCTGACCGGCATGAGCCGTGACGTTTCCTGGGGGCTGTACATTTCCCAGTTCACCTTTCTGGTCGGAGTCGCGGCGGGAGGTCTGATGCTGGTGCTGCCCTACTATGTGCATGACTACAAGGCCTTCGGTCGGATTACGATTCTCGGCGAGTTCCTCGCCATTTCGGCCTTGATCATGTGCCTGATGTTCATCATGGCCGATCTCGGCCAGCCGCTCCGTGGCCTCAATGTCATCTTTTTCGCCACTCCCCATTCCATGCTGTTCTGGGATATGTGCGTGCTCTGGGGATATCTGATCCTCAACTGTCTCTGCGGTTGGGTCATCCTGACCGCCGAGCGCAAACAGGTGCATCCGCCGAAGTGGATATATATCTTCGTGTACATCTCCATTCCCTTCGCCGTTTCGATCCATACGGTCACCGCCATGCTGTACTGTGGTCTGCCGGGTCGGCACTTCTGGTTGTCGGCGATCATCGCCCCCAGGTTCCTGGCCTCGGCCTTCGCCGCCGGTCCTTCCCTGATAGTACTCGCCTGTCTGGTCATGCGTAAATTCGCTGACTTCGACGCCGGCAAGGAGGCGATCCAGAAGCTGACCACGATCATCATGTATGCCGCGATCATCAACACCTTCTTTTTCCTGCTCGAATTCTTCGTCGGTTACTATTCGGAGATGCCGGGACACATGCACAGTCTCGAATACCTGTTCTTCGGTCTCGAACACGATGGCCATGTCTACAACAACCTCGTTCCTTTCATGTGGACGGCAACCGCCTTCAGTTTCACCGGTCTGGGTATATTGGCGTACATCAAGATCGCCAAGGTCTTCGATTATCGTCTGGTCGGTACCGCCGCCGCGCTGATCTTCTTCTCTCTCTGGGCCGATAAGGGGCTCGGCTTCGTCTTCGGCGGATTTGTACCCAATCCCCTGAATGAGGTAACCGAATACATTCCAACTGCCAATGAACTGGGGATCACCCTCGGTATCTGGGCGACCGGCTTTTTTATCCTGACGCTGCTGTATAAGATTGCAGTCGGTGTTGAACACGAGATAGAAGCGTAATCTGGTTCCATCCAAAGAAAAGCCCCCGAATTTTCGGGGGCTTTTTTTTTGCTCCAGTCTCGGATATATTCCTACGAACAAGAAATTCTGCCCATGTGACAGATGTGAAAACATTCGTAGAGCAAAAGAGAGTTCTGATTCTCTTTTATACATTCAGCAGTCAGACCCGGAATCTGTTGAACAGCCTGGCCAAGGGTCTGAACGAAGGCGGAGTCGAAGTCCGGTTCGAACCGTTGAAGCCCTTGGAACCGCCGCCATTTCCAGTCGGATCCTATTTCGGCGCGTTTAAAATGATGGTAGCTGCTTTTCTGATGCGCCCGGTTGCGGTAGCGCCACCTGATAAAAATTGCCTTTCGAACTGGGATCTTATTATCTGTGCCGGACCTACATGGTCATATCACCTGAGCGGACCGATGGTCTATTTTCTCCAGCATTATTCTGCCGGACTGCTGGCTGGCAAGCTCGTCCTTCCCCTCATATCCTGCAGAACCTATTGGCGCCTGCATGCCTGGGAGATGGGCAGATATACGGTGAAGAGCGGTGCCAGGGTCATGCCTCCACTGGTCTTTCGCCATCCTTGTCCAGGGCTCTGGTGTGCCATTGGGGTCTTTATCAAGATTGCCGGGAAAATACCCAGAGGCTGCCGGTCGTTGGTTCAGCGGCATTGTCCGAGATATGGACACAGCCCGCAGCAGATCGAAGAGGCAAGAGACCTGGGAGCACGTCTTGCCGAAGTCTTGCGGGAGGGGAAAATCGATGAGAATTCAAGGATTGAAGGAGTTCTCAGAAAAGGGAGCCGTCGAGATAGCTCAAGTAAAGTGTGCTGATTTCCTGAGAGAAGAGCATATACATCAATGCTGCAAGCGAGAGAAAGGGACCAAACGGGATTCGAGTCGATAAACCTTCCTGGCGCTCGATGACCATCACCAGGATGCCGACGAGAGCGCCGCTCAGGGAGCTGGCAAAGATCACGAACGGCAGCGCCTGCCAGCCGAGGAAGGCACCGATCATCGCCAGCAGCTTGATATCGCCGCCACCCATGCCCTCTTGTTTTCGCAGGAAGAAATAGAGCAGGGCGATACCGTAGAGAATCCCGCCGCCGCAAAGGATGCCGATCAGGGAATCCAGCCGGGAGATCAGGGGGGAGAAGAATGACAGGATGAAGCCGGCCATGATCCCTGGCAGACTGATCATGTCAGGAATGATTTGATGCTGGAGATCGATGAATATGATCACCAGCAGGGCGGCGCTGAAGAGAAAGAAACCGCCGCCGGTGATGGTGAATCCGAAGCGATAGACAACGGCGGTTGAAAGCAGCGCCATTGCCGCCTCCACCGATGGATATTGCAGGGAAATTCGGCACCGGCAGTGGCTGCACCGACCTCCCAGGAAAACATAGCTGAGGAGTGGGATGTTCTCGTACCACCTGAGGCCGGCCTGACATTTCGGGCAGTGCGAGGCGGGAAAGACAATCGACTCTTCCGGATGCGGCAGGCGAAGAATCACAACGTTGAGAAAGCTGCCGACAATGGCGCCAAAGAGAGCGGCGAAGGTCAGGATCAAAGGTTCGCTATTCATCAAGGAAATCCGGCCTTGTTCTGTCGTTAATTGATAAAATGTGCTGATACCGGACAACAATGTATCCAGAATGATGACCCAATACCAGGAAAAAGCTGCTGTTATTCGAATAGAGCGGTTGTCCGGCGACAATGTCCGCCTCACCTTCGATTGTCCTGACATCGCTGCCGCCGCCTCTCCCGGGCAATTCGTGATGATCAGGGTGGGGACCGGCAATGACCCCTTGTTGCGGCGGCCATTTTCCATCCACCAGACCGATGAGGATGGCCATCTCCAGGTCTATTTCAAGGTTGTCGGGCGGGGCACCGGGATGCTTGCCGCTGTCAGGGAAGGTGCGGAGGTCTCGATTCTTGGACCTCTTGGCCGGGGCTTTCAGGTGGCAGATTCGCCCGCCTGTCTGGTGGGCGGTGGGCTGGGCATGGCCCCTCTGCTCTTTCTCGCCCGGAAACTGAGTCAGTTGAAGCGTGATCGTAGTCGGGACACCATCATTCTGGGAGGTCGCACCAGCAGTGAAGTCGAACCCCTGGTAAAAGATTTCGAGGAGTTCGGGATGACCGTCGTGGCAACCACGGACGATGGATCGTACGGTCAGCGCGGTTTCGTCACCGCCGCCTTTTCCTCTCTCTCCCTGCCTTCCCCGTGCACAGTCTATTGCTGCGGCCCGGAGCCGATGCTGGCCGGGATGAGCGTCCTCTGCCGGACGCGAGGGTATTCCTGCCAGGTATCGGTCGAGAGCGTCATGGCCTGCGGCATGGGGGCATGCCTCGGGTGCAGCAAACCGAACCGGGACGGCGGCTATGTCCATGTCTGTGTAGATGGACCGGTCTTTGATGCGGAGGAGATGGCATGGAATATCTGAAGGGTGATGTGCAGATTCCGGATCTCCGCGTCAACATTGGTCCCCTCTCTCTTGCCAACCCGGTGATGACGGCCTCCGGGACCTTCGGCTATGCCCGGGAATTTGAGTCGCTCCTCGACCTCGGCCGTCTCGGGGCGATCATCGTCAAGGGAATATCTCTGCATCCGCGCTCCGGCAATCCGCCCCCCCGGATCATTGAAACCGCCAGCGGCATGTTGAACGCGATCGGCCTGCAGAACGTCGGAGTCGACCGGTTCATCGTCGAAAAAATTCCCTACCTTGGCACGCTCGGGGTGCCGATCATTGTCAACATTCTTGGCGACAGCCTCGATGAATACCGGCATATCACCGAAAAACTCTCGGCCTGCGAGGTGGTGGCGGCGATCGAGATCAATATCTCCTGTCCGAATGTGAAAAAGGGCGGCGTCGCCTTCGGCGCCGATCCGGCGATGGCGGCGGCGGTCACCCGTACAGTCAGGGAGACGACCTCCGTCCCGGTGATCGTCAAGCTGTCACCGAATGTCACCGATGTCACGGTCATTGCCAAAGCTGTCGAAGAGGCCGGGGCCACCGCCGTGTCGCTGATCAATACCCTTATCGGGATGGCCATCGATCTCAAGCGGCGACGGCCGGCGCTGGCCAATGTCTGTGGTGGTCTCTCAGGACCGGCGATCAAGCCGGTGGCCCTGCGCATGGTCTATCAGGTGGCACAGGCCGTTTCCATTCCGGTGATCGGCATCGGCGGTATCGCGACGGCCGAGGATGCGCTCGAATTCATGCTGGCCGGGGCGACCGCCGTGCAGATTGGGACTGCCAACTTCGTCAACCCGCGGGCGTGCGAGGAGGTTATTGATGGCATCGGCGACTATGTGCTCCAGGAAAAACTCGCTTCGGTCCGGGAGATGATCGGAGCCTTGCAGGTGGGATGACCCGGTCGTCGACCGGGATTGCCGCTTGTCGCCGTCTCCATGGGCAGGGCGGGCTGACCGGTCCCCTGGCGGCAGGAGGCCTTACGGCAGGTCGATTGACCGATGCCGGCAACCGGGTTGCAACCTCAACCCCGAAATATTACATCGAATTGAACCAATTATGTGGGAAATTAATGGGATGACGGAGGTGTACGGGATAGTCGGCAACCCGGTCGGCCATACCCTGAGCCCCATGATGCACAATGCCGCCTTCGCCGCACTGGGCGAAAACCGGGTGTACCTGGCGTTTCAGGTGGAGGACATCGCCGATGCGGTCAAGGGTATCAGGGCCTTGAATATCAGGGGGGTGAGCGTCACCATCCCGCACAAGGAGTCGATCATCACCTGTCTTGATACGGTCGATCCGGTGGCGTTGAAGATCGGGGCCGTCAATACGGTCAATGTCGTTGGCCAAGGGGGGACGAGGCTTCTCTGCGGCTCCAACACCGACTGGGTCGGGGCCAACCGGGCCCTCGCCAATCATATCGATCTGCGGGGCCGACACGTCGTGCTCCTCGGCGCCGGAGGATCGGCAAGGGCCCTCGCCTTCGGACTGATGGAGGCCGGGGCCAGGGTCAGTCTCTGCAGCAGGACGGAGGCGCGGGGACGAAAACTGGCGGCCGATCTGGGCTGCCCGTGGCACCCCCTGACGGCTATCGACCGGCTGGTCGGGGACGTGCTTGTCAACGCCACCTCCGTCGGCATGAGTCCGAAGATCGATGACAGCCTCGTCGCCAGGGGGCATCTGGGAAACTTTGCCGTGGTGATGGATATCGTCTATTCTCCATTCGAAACGAAGTTGCTGCGAGAGGCCAGGGAGGCCGGGTGCAAAGTCGTCTATGGACTGGAGATGCTGCTGTATCAAGGGGTCGCCCAGTTTGAGCTGTGGACCGGCCAGGCCGCCCCGGTGGAGTTGATGCAGGCGGTATTATGGCGGGCCACCGGAAACAGTTCTGAATGAAACTGAACCAGATGGCAGGAACGAATGATGAGGGGAGACGATGATTGAGATCCAACCGGTACCGTCGGTCAATGCGGAATTGAGCGTCCCGGGTTCCAAGAGCCTGACGCAACGGGCACTCATTGCTGCCGCATTGGCCAGGGGAGAGAGCAGGCTCTGCGGCCCCCTGGTCAGTGAGGATACGGAATACTCGGCCCAGGCGCTGGCCCGGTTTGGAGTCAGGATTGACAGAGAAGACCAGGAGTGCTGGATCATTCAGGGAAATGGCGGCACCGTCCATGCGGACGGGACGACGATCTATCTCGGCAACAATGGTACGGCAACCAGGTTTCTCACCTCGGTTGCCGCCCTTGGCGATTCGGCCGTCACCATCGACGGCGACGAGCGGATGCACCAACGGCCCATCGGGCCGCTGATCGCCGCCCTGCGCGGCTGGGGGGTCGACATCGTCTCGGTCAGGGGCACCGACTGTCCGCCGTTGCTCGTCAACGCCCGGGGGATAGCGGGTGGCAGGACGATCCTGCCGGAAGGCAGGAGCAGCCAGTATCTTTCCTCCCTGCTGCTGGTCGCCCCCTATGCCCAACGTCCGGCCAGCCTCGAGGTCGACGGCGAGGTCCTGTCGAAACCCTATGTCAAAATGACCTTGTCGGTCATGGCCGATTTCGGCATTCTTGCCGACTGCACCCATGATTTCAAATCGTTTTCCATCCCGCAGGGGATGTATCGGGGACGGGAATATCACATCGAGGGGGACGCATCGAACGCCTCGTATTTCTGGGCCGCTGCCGCCGTTGTCGGCGGCAGGGTGACTGTGACCAATGTTCCGGCGCTCTCGCTGCAGGGTGATATCGGTCTTGTCCCGCTGCTGGCCCGGATGGGCTGCGAGGTGACGCAGGCCGGCAACGGTCTTTGCGTTGAGCGGAAAGGCGGACTCGAGGGCATCTCCGTGGATATGGGGGACATGCCGGATGTCGTTCCGACCCTGGCGGTTGTGGCGGCCTTCGCCCAGGGACGAACGGAGATCACCAATATCGCCCACCTGCGCATCAAGGAATGTGACCGGCTGCACGCCGTCGTCACCGAACTGCGACGGATGGGCGCTCAGGTCGAGGAGCACGGGGAGGCAATGATCATCCATGGCGATGGCGGCGATTGCCTCCGCGGGGCGGAGATAGAGACCTACCGGGATCACAGGATGGCGATGAGCTTCGCCGTGGCGGGCCTGAGAGTTCCGGGGGTGCGCATCACCGGGGAAGGATGCGTCGCCAAATCGTTTCCCGATTTCTGGAGCAGGTTCGCCCTGCTGACGTGAACAATCCGTCATAGGGAGTCTAGACCCTGGGCGTCGGAAGCAATGGCGGTACGAACTGGATCGGTCATCCTCCCGATGACAGGATGACACCCGGGCTGATTGAAGAAGTTGAAAAATTGACCAGATAGTTGACTGTGGTATTGAGACCAACCATTCAATGAGGGAGAGAAACAATGCGAGTTGCTGTTTTGGTTTGTCTGGCCATATTCCTTGCGTCCTGCACGCCTGTTCAGACGGGATCGGCGGGATCCAAGACGACTATTACCGGTGCCGCCGGCGGGAGTACCGCCGAGAACGCCAACACCTCATTCGAGCGATGCGCCGAGTCGTTTGGAACACTTGCCCTTCTGGAGGATCAGGAGGAGGACTGGTATTACATCATCATCCATGAGTACAGACTTCCTCCGACCTCCAAGCTCCTTCGCCTGATGGCTCAGCAGTCCAACTGCTTCGTCGTCGTCGAACGTGATCGCCGCGGCATGCGGGCGATGGAGAAGGAACGTGATCTCCAGGCATCCGGTGAGATGCGCGAGGGCAGCAATTTCGGCAAGGGACAGATGGTGGCGGCGGATTACACCCTGACCCCGAGCGTGACTTTCAGCAGCCAGGATTCCGGCGGCATGGGAGCGGCCGTCGGTACCCTGATGAGCACGTTCGGCGGCAGTGCCGGGACAGCGCTTGGCGTTGCCGGCGGCATGAAGAAGCGAGATGCGAGCACGATGTTGACTCTCGTCGAGAACCGTTCCGGGGTGCAGATCGCCGCAGCGGAGGGCAGCGCCTCGAAATTTGATATCGGCCTCCTGGGGGGGATCTTCAGCGGCAGCGGCGGGGTAGGGCTCGGCGGCTATGAAAAGACACCGCAGGGCAAGATCCTTGCGGCCGCCTTCGCCGATTCATTCAACCAGATGGTGCGGGCCCTGAAAAATTACCGTGCCCAGGAAGTCAGAGGCGGCCTTGGCAAGGGCGGGACGCTGAAGGTCGGCAACTGAGCGCCGCGGCAGACCCCGTGCATCTCCATGCCCTGTTGCGGCCTGACAGGGCTCCCCCTTCACATCAACGGTGTTGGCGGCAGACGATGACTTCGCCGCCAATCCCGATGCCGGTTGCCAATGCCGCATCGCCGCCGACCACGGCGATCTCGATGCAGCCCTGGCTGTCGATCAGGGCTATCAGCTCACCGCGCTGTTTTTCAGCATAGACGGAATTCGGACCGTCGATCACCTGGTTGCCGACCTGGAAGGTGATCGTTCCATCGCCCGCGAACTCCACGACTCTCTGTCCCGGCAGATTGGTGCGCAGGTTGCCGAAATTGTCTGTGGCGATCACCCGGCCAATCAGCTGTGTACCGCTCTGGAATGGCTCGCTCTCACTCAGCCGGACGCAGTTCTCCCGCGGCACGGGTCGTCCCACCTCGGTGATGTCCATCCCGCCCGCCAGCCGGGCGGCGACCGGAGCCATGATGTCGCGGCCGTGAAAGGAGGGACTGATCGGGGAACGGAACAGGCGGTGGTTGGTGATATGGTGGACGATGGTGGAATCCAGCCTGAGAAACGGGGTGAAAATGCCGTTGTCCGGCCCGACGAAGGTATGCCCGGCCGAGTGGATGGCGAGGATCCGCCGGTCGGAACCGACACCGGGATCGACGATGGCCAGGTGAACTGTCGCGGGTGGGAAACAGGGGGCGGAACCGGCAAGGATCCGGGAGGCGCGGAGGACGTCCTGGGGCGGGATGGCATGGGTAATATCGATGATGGTGGCGTTGCCGAGGACGGTGAGCAGGACGCCTTTCACAGCCCCGACGTACTCATCGGCGGTGCCGAAATCCGTGGTCAGGGTAATGATGGGGTCAGTCATCTCTCCTCCGTCCGTTCGTCGATTTTTTTACAAGGATATACAGAGACCCCTTTTCCCGCATCAGACCGGCTGTATGCCGTGCTCGCTCGCTATCGCCGAGGAACAGATCGACACGGCTGCCGCCCCGGATCGCCGCCCCGCTGTCCTGGGGGAAGACAAAACGGTCGAGGGTGCGCCAGCGCTGCAGGCGGCCATCCCGATCGATGACCGGTTGCCGGGTCCTGAGAAAGGCCACCGTTCCGAGGGGAATGACGGACGGGTCGACGGCGACCGATCGGCCCGCGGTCAAGGCGATATTGCCGCTGCCTCTGACGGCCCCGGCCTCTCCCCAGGTGAAGAAGATGTAGCGGGGGTTGGCGTGGAGGATACGCCGCAAATCCCCGGGATGGGCGCGCAGGTAGTCGACAATCCCCGGCAGGGTGGCCTGTTCGAGAGTCAGCCGCCCCTCATCGACCAGCAGCCGGCCGATGCTGCGGTACGATCGACCGTTTGATCCGGCGAACCGCACCGACCTGGAGGAGCCGTCCCGGAGACGGATTCTTCCCGATCCCTGTACATGCAGGATGAACGATTCGATGGGATCGTCGAGATAGAGGAGTTCAGTGCCGGCAAGGGGGAGTTGGGTCTCGATCTCCTCGCGGGACCAGTAGGGCACGAAGCGGTCGTTGCAGAATCGGCCGATGCGAGGGGTACCGCCGTTGTTTCGTTCGATGAGGTCCGGCGGTAGACGGTAGAGCGGATGGATGAACGGCGGGATCGGCTTCAGGCTGCCTTCCATGACCGGCTGGAAATACCCGGTCACCAGCATCCCGCCGGCAGTGGCGGCGTCCTCGCCGGTTCCCGCCCGAAAGAGGAGGAATTCCTCCTGTAACCGTCTGGATACCCTTTGCGGCGAATATTCCTGTTCGATGATCTGTATAAACGATTCGACGGATCGGCGGAGCAGTTCCGTCGGGACGGTATGAGTCCCCACTTTGACGCGATTGTCCTTCGGTATCCGGTGCAGGTATTCCGCCTGACGTCTTGCCGCCTGGAGCAGGGATTGCCGGTCGAGATCGTCGACGAAGAGCAGCTCTTCGTTTGTTGCCGTGATTTCCGCAGCCCGGCAGCAGGAATGGAGCGGGATCGAGGAAAAAAAGACCAGGAGCAGAACGATGATTGCGACACGCGAAGAAGGATGGAGAGGCCTGTTCCTCATCGACGTGCCGCTGCGATTCAGTATCCGCTATTCAACGCTTCGGCCAGTTGCGATACCGCCATGGCGTATCTGTTGGAATTGTTCCAGGCAGTGATGGCCTGGAAATTGGGGTAGCCTGCGACATAGCGGAACCCCCCGCCTTCCATCGGATGGACTTCGAGGCCGACAATCGTCAGCCCCCGGTCCTGTGGCGGGCGGGGCAGGGTCACGCCTTGAGTGCGAGTGACCTCATGCCACTCGACAAGGGATTTTCTGCCGGCAAGATTCGCCTGGACGAGTCGGTCGGAGCGGAGCTGGTTGCCTATGTCGACGTAGACCGGGGCGTCCAGCACCCATTTGAAGCGGTGCAGGTAGTTGGCGATGGAGGCGAGGATATCGTCGATCGAGCCAAAGACGTCGCGCCGCCGGTCACCATCGAAACTGACGGCGTACTCCTGAAAACTGGAGGGAATGAATTGGGTCTGCCCGAAGGCCCCGGCGTAAGACCCCTTCACCTGCAGGGGATCGAGCTGGTTTTCGCGGCAGAGCAGCAGGAACTGGATCAGCTGGTTGCGAAAGAACTTGGAGCGGCGCGGATAGGCGTCGAAGAGGGTGTTCAAGGTCTGAAAGACGCCGTATTTGCCGTGGTTGGCTCCGAATCGGGATTCGATCCCCCATATCGCGATCACGTACTCACGGTCAACTCCGATCTCCGCCTCGATCCTGTCGAGCAGGGCCTGATGCTCCTTCAATTTTTTTTTGCCGGTCGCAATGACGGCGGGGGTGATGAACAGCGGCCAGTATTCGTAATATGGCTTCGCTTCCCACTGCTTGTCCATCAACTCGAGGACCTTCCTGTCGATGACGACCCCGGTAAAAAGGGTATCGAGGTCCTGCTGGGTAAAATGGTGAACGTCACGCAGTTCCTGAAAGAGCTGGCGATAATTTTCCCCGCGGATATCGATTTTCTGGCCGTTGACCACCATGTCGGCGGCTTTCGGGTATTCCTGCGCCAAGGCGGGGAAGCAGCCGAAGAGGGTGACGGTCAGGACAACGATGAGATGTATGCATCGTTGAACGGAATGACTATGAACGTTGAGAATAAGCGTACCTCATTGCGTTGGGTTGGCTATGGATGGGGGCGAAATTGCCGAAGATGAATCATGGACACAATCAGTGCGATCACTGATACATCCGCTGGAATTCCGCCAGAAAACTGTCAAGCATCGCATGGGGGAGACTGGTGACTCCGGCCGCACCGGCCCTGCCGCCTCCGGTCGGGAACTTTCTGCACAGGGTGTCGGCGTCCCGACTGTCACTGAGCGGCGCCCGAACACTTATCCGCCAACTGCCATCTCGATTGCTGGTCATGAGGGCGTGGGCGGCATCTGTTTTCTCTGTGGCCTTGCGATTGGCGAAGACCCCGGAGACACGCCTCGCCCATGCGGTGTCAGGAAAAAAATATACTCGATTTTTGCCGGCGAGTCCATGTTCCTTGATCCGCAGGGCCTGTTCGAGATCTGCCTGAAATCCCAGACGAAGCCGGGGCAGCAGCGGCGACTGGGCAAAAAAATCAAGCGGATCATCAAATTGGGCCATACCGGCATAGAGGGCGAGCGGAGCGATATGCAGGTCGTCCACCGTCTCTCCATAACTGTTGTAGTTCAGCAGTTCCCCGGTTTCCTGCAACTGCTGTATCCGATCCTCGGAGAGGACAAGCTCTCTGGCGAGTTGACGGGCCGGGATGTCGAGGTTGTCGCCGAAGGCCCCGCATACGGCCCACTTGCCGTATTTTCCGCCGATCAGTGCATTGACAAGCAGGGACGTGCAGATATCCGGTCGCTGGTCAATACAGGCTGTGAGCAGGTGCGACCTGGGGATGTCTCCGGCATAATGGTGGTCGATATACTGGATCCTGTTGCCCTGATGAAGCAACCGCAGGAGAAACTCCCGGTTCCGGTCGAGGGAGATGTCGAGGACGGTGATCGAGCTGCCATGCAGGTCAGGGACCTGGGCGAGAAGCAGGGTATCCCTCTTGGTCCCGGTGATCCGGACGGCATCGGGGATGGGCTGTGCCAATCGCAGCTGGAGGAGGGAGCACAGGCCGTCGGCATCGCCGTTGAAGATGTCATGATGCATGAATGAGCTCTGTTGATCCTCTCGGGACCCGGAATATCCGGGTCCAAGACTGTCCGGCTCCAGGGAATGTCCCTGCAGCCGGTCGATCAGTCGCCGAGACCGGGACTTCCGCCAATATTGGCAAGATTAAAGACAACCATGAAGGCAGTATCTTCAGGCGTATAATTCGATTCCAGCGAGACAGACCAGCACAGCGCCTGATAGGTCAGGGAGACGGTTGCCTCCTGCGTTTCGTCGTTGGATATCGAATGTTCGACATCGATGAGTGTAAACCAGTTGTTCAACAGATGGGTGCGGATGATGCCGTTGATCTGCTCAATGGAGGAATCGTCGTTGAAGCTGTAATCGAGGCTGAAATGGTCGCCTCTCTTGGTGCGGTACGTCCCTTCAAGGGAGTGCGCCACAAATCCGTCGCCATACGCGTCGAGATCGGTCTGGTATTCAACGGTCAGATAGTTGGTCGGGGTCCAGCCGGTCCTGAGGAATATATCGGAAAACCGCCCGTCCGAATCGTCGCTGATGAAATCATTGGTGGCCGATGACAGGTCGGAGAGGCCGAGAACATCGGACGACGAGTCGCCCGCATAATCGTCGCGGAGATCGTAATACTGACTTACCTGGACGTAGGCATAATCTTTCAGGATGGAGTTGCCGCTGGCGTAGTTGTCGAACAGATTGAAAAAGTTGTCGACACCGTAGACCATCCGGTTGATGTCCTCGATGGCATCGACCTCATCGAAGATCGGGAGTTCATCCTGATCGACATCGGGCAGGAACTGGTACTTCACATAGGGATGGACCTGGTGGTCAAAACCGCTGTTGCGGCTTGCGTCGTCGAAGAAATTTTTCAGGACGGTGGTGCCCACCTCCCACTCGAAATCGGCCAGAAGACGGTTCTGCTGGTCATCATTGGTCCATTGTCCGTCGCCGTAGGTGTTGACGAGGTAGAATGTTTCCCGTACTCCGACCTCAGCCCTCGATTCCAGGTACTGGCCGAGCGGCACCGGTGCACTGAGTGTGGGATGGATATCGAAGCGATGGCCGCCGACCCCGTCTTCCCGCCAGTAATTGACATATTCCGATTCCCAGTCGTAGCTGAAATCGGTTTCGCCGATCGTCTTGAATCCAGTGAAATCGAAGCTCGGTAACTTCCACAGCGGCGTCGGGCTCGATTCATCGGTACGGACATCGTTGACCCCGAGCAAAGTGCCTTCGAGTGTCATGCCGGACCAGGACTTCATGACCTTCAGCGTGTTGTCTCTGGTTTCAGCCCGTTTGTAGTCAAAATCCCGTCCGTATTCCTCGAGAAAACGATCACTGGTATTGTTGAAGCCGTTGACGCCGGTACTGAACTCCGTCAGATAATCGCGATCGGAGACGATGTCGAGATCGAGGCGGGTCTGCCAGTCATCGCCGAAGGTGTGATCGGCCTTGCCTCTGATCCAGTAACGATCGCTGTTGGTATGGGTAAAACCGGTATCTTGATAATAATCGGTCTCCGATGGGTCTGACAGCTCGTCATCAAGCCAGGTACCGACAATCGCACCTTTTTCCATTTCACCCTGGGCGTACCGGAACTCGAGGCCGGGCATGAATCCGCGGTTGGTGTAGTACTGCGGATAGAAGGTCATGTCGGCGGAATCGGAGATGTTCCAGAAGAACGGCAGGTTCAGGCCGACGCCGTTGTTGGTCGAAGTCGAGAATTCAGGAAAGAGGAATCCTGTCTGCCTGGTATACTTGACGGGCAGGATCAGGTACGGGGTATAGAATATCGGCACGCCCTTGACATTGAAACGGGCATGCTTGAGCACGGCGTAACCGCCCGGCTCGATCCTGGTGTCCTTGCTGGCGAAACTCCAGGGTGGCGTCTCCCCTTTTTCGACCTTGCAGGTGATCGCCCAGCCATCACCGATGTTGTAGGTGTTGACCCCGGTCTTTTCGATGGTCTTCCCCTCGAGGTGAAGCGACTTGTTGTTGCGGACGACCGTGGCATTGGTGAACGTGCCGGTTTCCTTGTTCAGGTCGATGCTGGCCTGGTCGGCGGTCAGCACGTCTTCTCCGGTATTGATTTCCACATGTCCACGAGCCTTGATCGATTGGAACGTGGTGTCGTATACCATCCAGTCGGCCTTGATGGTCACCGTGGTCTTCATGGTGGCAACGGGGGCGGCATCGACCTGTTCCGCCTTGACTTCCTTTTTCTTTTTCGGTTTTTCTCCCAGCAGCTCGCTCCAGTCCGTCATCCCCTTTTCTTCATCGGTCACCGGTGGCGGTGGCGGCAGTTTTTCCCTCTTTTCAAGGATGATATTGCCCTCGGCGACGACACTCTGCGGATCTTCGTAGCGGGTGATCTTGTCGGCCGAAATGTTCCACTCTTCCGTCGCAACAGATTCGGCATGCAGCATCACCGGAGCGGATTGGAATGCCAACAGGCTGAGCGCGGTTGCAGTGATATATCTTTTTGCTTTCTGAAACTGCGGGGAGTGCAATATCACAGTAGACTCCTTGTGAGAGAATTCATTAAAGAGGATGCATGGATGTCATGGTAGCAGCCGACATCCCGACTCGTCAAGCGGGTACCTCACCTCCTCGTCATGGATATTCAGCTGATTCAACGGTGTAATGGATATGTTCAGGCAGTTGAAATCACTGATCTCCTGAGTCGACGGCGCCAATCCGGATTAATTTGGAAATCTACGGTTCTCCGCCATTGGTGTCAAGCCAAAAGTCATAGATTTGCCTTGATAATAAAGGGAATTTGTATTATTTTCAACCAAATGTATCAGCCTTTCTGAACCAGCTTGTTTTGCAGTGCACTCAACTTCTCTCCCTGGCGATTCCTGTCATATCCGGAGTACTTGATACGAACGAGATCGGAGAACTGTTGCAGGGGTGCAGTGAAGGGTTTTACCCATGTCGGGCGGCAGCATGACGTCGGCGGGCAGGGGGAGGGGTGATGCACGACGGCAGTGCGCAGGCGATGGGAGACTGCGGCGGATTGCGAATGGATAGGCGACATCCGCTCCACTCCCCCCATCGAGGCATGAGCGCAGGAATTGGCGACAGGTGTCTTGTCAAGAAAAATCATTTCCGGTTCTTCGGTTCTTCCGCTAAGATACCAGGGACCGAATCGGTTTGTCGGTCAGGGAAATGACTTGGCACTGCACCTGTTATTGAACATCACGACCCGTTCCAGGTCGATATGATGAATTATGTCGGCAGATGAAGAAGAGACACCTATTTTCGTGTCTTCTTCAGTCGACTGCAAGATTTTCGAGGAAGATGCCTCTATTCGGTATCATCTGCGATAAAGGAAAACGAACAGTATGACTGCAAAGAAAAAAACAGAAGAAAAATCAATCGAAGTTCAGGCGAAGGCGACAACCGGCGCCTGGTGGAAAAGCACCGGTGCCGGGGAGGGGGAAGCGGAACCCGTCGCGGGAGGAGCAGAGGAACGGAAGACCGACGAAGGGAAAAGCCCACAGCCGGCACGGGGAAGAGGGCGAAAGAAGGCCGCTCCGCCGATGAAGATCGACGAACCCGGGCTGGATGCGGTGATTCCTGTCGAGCCCGAAACTGCTGAAAAAACCAAGCGAAAGCGCGCGACAAAGAAGAAAGCGGAGGGCGAGGCTGCCCAGGCCGGGGTGGCAGCGGTTCCGATCGAGGCATCAGAACAGGGCCCGGTCCCCGACAGTATTCCTGCCGGAGAGAAGGTGGAGGTAGTCGCCGAGGCCCTTGCCACGGCAGAGTTGCCTGGCGAGCAGGCTGCAATCCCGAAGGCCAGGAGAAAACGCTCGCCCCGGAAGAAACGGCCGCTGCCGCCGGAGACCGGCGCTGCCGAGTCTGTCGAGGAGCAGATGAGCCCCGTGACGGAGGGGACCCCTGAGGTTGTCGCGGTCCCCGAGGTGGAGATGAGCTCCGAGGATGGGGCGGGCGGCGACGATACTGCGGGCCGGGAGATACCGCTCCCCCAGGCAGAGGAGAAGAAACCCGGTTCGCGCCGGTCGCGACGGGGAAGGCGTTCCAAACGCAAGGACGGCGGCGACCTCGAACTTCCCCGGAAAGACGCTGCCGCGGCTGCCGATGCCGAGGTGCCGGTGGCCCGACCCGGAGAAGGTGCCCGGTCGATGCGGGGGAGACGTCGGGTTCAGGATGACGAGGATGTCGAGGTCGAGGATCTCGACGACACCTTTGTAGAGGATGAGGACGAAGAGGGCATCATCGAAGAGGAGCAACTGCCGGAAAGCACCCGCAAGCCGGTGTGCAAGCTGCTGATCAATGCCGAAGAACCCGAGGAGTGCCGCCTTGCCCTCCTCGAGGATGGCCGCCTCGAATCGATCCATGTCTCGACCATCAACCGGACGCAGACCAGGAATAATATCTACAAGGCCAGGATTGTCGCGACCGAACCCAACCTGCAGGCCGCCTTCGTCGATTACGGCACGGAGAAGAACGGCTTCCTGCCCTTCAGCGAGATCCATCCCGAGTATTTCAAACAGGATCTCTCCAGTGAGACGAAAAGGCTGGTCGAGGCGCAGAACTGGAAAAAGCTCAGCATCACCGATGTGGTCGAGAAGGGGCAGGAAGTGCTGGTCCAGGTGGTGAAGGAGGAGGTCGGCAAAAAAGGGGCCAACATGACCACCTACCTGTCGCTGCCCGGCCGCTGTGTCGTACTCATGCCCGGCTCGGACTCCTCCGGCATCTCGCGGAAAATCTCGGGCGAGGAGAAGCGGTCGCAGTTGCGGGAGGCCATGAACTCGATCGATGTCCCCGAGGGAATCGGCTGGATTGTACGGACCGCAAGCGTTGATATCACGGAAGAAATCCTGGCCCGCGACGTCGCCTATCTGCTGCGTCTGTGGGACGAGATCAAACGCAAAGGCCAGGAACTGGAGGGAGTGGGGCTCGTCTACGAAGAGCAGCACAGCATCCTGCGGTTCCTGCGCGAACATTTCGATCCGTCCATCGAAGAGATTCTCGTCGATGACCGTGCGGCCCTCGAGCAGGTCAAGGAATTTGTCGAGATGCTGCCGGCGGAACAGCGGAAGGTCCGGGTGCGCCTGCACAAGGGGGCCCGGCCGATCTTCAACCAGTACAGCGTCGAAGATCAGATCGAATCGATCTATCAGTCGAGGGTCAATCTGCCCTCCGGCGGATCGATCGTGATCGATCCCACCGAGGCCCTGGTGGCGATCGACGTCAATTCCGGGTCGACCTCCAAGGGCAAGAATTTCGAGGCCTCGATCTTCCAGGCCAACATGGAGGCGGCGTCGGAACTGGCGCGCCAGCTGCGGCTGCGCGACCTCGGCGGCCTGATCGTGGTCGACTTCATCGACATGCGCAGCAAGAAAAATATCCGTGACGTCGAACGGCAGGTCAAGCTGTCGATGAAGAAAGACAAGGCCAAGGTCGATATGAGCCGGATATCCAAGTTCGGGCTGATGCAGATATCACGGCAGAAGCTCGGAGCGCCGATCGAGGCCGGTAATTACCGGGTGTGCGAACACTGCAAGGGTCGCGGCATGGTACGATCGGTCGAGACCCTGGCGCTGTTTTACCTGCGACGGATCCAGACCGGGGCCAGCCGCAAGAATGTGGTAAAGGTTGAATGCCATTTCCCTCTCGATGTCGCCCACTATCTCCTCAACAACAAACGCCATGAAGTTCAGGAGTTGGAGCACAAATACGGCACCGAGGTGATGATCACTGCGGAGGCGTCGATGAAACCGGCCGACAACGAAATCCTGTTTCACAAGGCTGAAAAAGAGCCGGCGGCAAAAATTCAGGCTTGAGGAAAGTCCGCATATAGGGTATACAATCAGCTCTTTTCGCACCAGTGGCTCAGCTGGATAGAGCAACGGACTACGAATCCGTAGGTCGGGGGTCCGAATCCCTCCTGGTGCACCAGTAAAATTAAGGGGTTACGTCAATTTGGCGTAACCCCTTTTTGTTTCCGTTCTATGCCGGTTCTATGGAACCAGGAAGTCTGCCAATTCTTCAAATTCTTGAAGGAGTGTAGTGCATTGCGAGGTGTGGAACCATTTTCATGTGATTCCCGGCTTGTTTCGATATTTCCCCATCATGTCATCAATGGCTGTTTTGACCTCATCTACGAAACTCCGTGGCTCGATCACTTGCGCCATCTCCCCCCAAGAGAGTATCCAGCGTTTCAATTCCAGCAGGTGATTCACGGTCAGTGACAGGGTCAGTGAACCGTCGGGATGTTCGTCGATCCGCTGGGTCGGATGCCAGCGCCGCTCCCGGATGTATCCCGCCACTTCACGGTCGAAGCGGATTGCGACCTGGTATTCGTTGTCGCTCCAGTGAACCCCGAAATGGCTGCCGGAAAGGCGGGTGAAGTCGAAGGTTGCCGGGATGCGAAAGCTTGTCGGCAGCAGCTCGACGCTTTCCATCCGCGCAAGGCTGAAGGTGCGGATATCGTTGCGGAGATGGCAGTGGGCGACGACATACCAGTCCCCTTCGAAGCGGACGCCATGGTAGGGATCGAGGTCGCGCAACACCGGTTCATTCCCGGGGGTGCGGTAGACGACCCGGATCCGGCGGGAGAGGCGGATCGCCTCCGCCACCTTCTCCCAGATGCCGGGCCGGATCAGGGTGTTGGATGGAGGAAAAACGGTGAACCGGGCATGGTCGTTGCCGAGATCGACGGTGGTCTTTGCCGGCAGCGATTCCTCGATCTTGCGGAACACCGAGCGCAGGCTGTCATACAGCGGCGTTCCCTCGTACTGCGTCAGCAGCTTCTCGGCCAGGTAGATCGCGAACAGGTCGCTCTCCTTGACCGAGATCGCCGGTAGCTGGTAGTTCGGCTCGGTGTAGTAATACCCCCGGTGTTTGGCCGAATAGTCGATCGGGGCGTCGAGCTGATAGCGCATGTAGTCGAGGTCGCGCTGGATGGTCTTGGCGCTGACCTCGTAGTCGCCGGCCAGTTGAGAGCAGTTGGGATAGCTGCCCCTGGCGATCTCCCGGTCGATGAAGAGCAGCCGGGAATGCTGCGGTTTGTATTTCGGCATAAAAATTTTCTCCCTTCGGTGGTCGGACAGTATTTGACCTATCACGCCTGCTATAAAGAGTCAAATGAAAGCGGCATCGACCCGGCGGCGACAGGATGCCGGCGACCCGCCTCCAGTCTGATAGTCCGGGATTCATCCCCGATCGGCTTGGAGGTCGGAAGAGACGCCGCCGGCGATGTCGATCACCCCATAATTTCAGGAGGCATTCCATGAGACTGACACACATCCGCAATCCGCTGAAAAGACGGCAATGGGAAGAGTTCATCGAGAGCGCCCATGGGAAACTGCGCGCCGAGAATATCGACCTCCGGTTCAGGACCGTGAAGGGCGACGGTTCCGCTGCCCGGGCCTCGACGGTTCTGCCGGCGGTGTATTTCGCCTTTGCCCAGGATTGGGGCCGGAAATGGGTGGAGCTGGAGCTCAGGCCGCGGACGGTCGACGGCGAGCGGCGACCGCAGAAGGAGCTGTATTCGTTCCTCCAGGCGAACCTGCGCGGCCGGCTGTCGCTGCCGCATCGATTGACCTGGATCGACGAGGGGGGCCCGGCATCGGTGGAACAGGCCCCCGGCGACGAGATGCGGATCAAGGTCTACCTCGACGACTTCGATGAGCACCGGTGGATCGAGGCGATGGTCCGCCTGGCGCGCCGGACCCTGCCCTTTCTGGACCGGTTTGACTCGTTGTCCCACTGACGGCAGGCGGAAGCGGCGGTCAATGCATTCGTACACTCTCCCCTTGGGCGATGATTCGGAACGGCGAATGAAATTTGGCCCGTCGTATTCGCTGCTTCCGAACCACCGAAGGAGCAAGATCGCTCTTAGCACTCTGACAAATATATTCCGTAGGGATTGAATACTGCTTCGAAATGAATAGGTAAATTGCTTTTTCAGGGAGGGGGTAGCGAGGAGCGAAAAAAAACTGGAAGGACCGTATTTGTCCTACCAGTTGTGATAGAGGTATATCTCGGCAACCGACTTTCCATTCCCTTCATTCCACCAAGGAGAAATCACGATGGATTATGTCACTGGAGAAAGCGGCAGGAAGAATCAGTTCGGAGTGCACGACCGTTTGCCAAGGATGAATTCTCCCCGCGGGGAACTGCCTATCGAGCTCGCCAGTCTCGATATCAAGGTGACGGTGACCGGCCAGTTCGCCCAGACCACCCAGACCATGTGTTTCCATAATCCCAACTCCCGGGTCCTGGAAGGGGAACTGACCTTCCCTCTGCCCGACAACGGCGTCGTCTGCGGCTATGCCCTCGATATCGACGGCCTGATGGTCGACGGGGTGATCGTCGCCAAAAAGGAGGCGCGGCAGATCTTCGAGGCCGAGATCCGCAAGGGCATCGATCCCGGCCTGGTCGAACAGAGCCGGGGCAACGTCTATCGCACCCGGGTCTACCCGATCCCCGCCCGGGGGACCCGCACCGTCAGCATCACCTACACCAGCGACCTGACCCTGTCGGGCAACGAGGCCGGCTATCACCTGCCGCTGCAGCATGCGCAACAGCTCGACGCGGTATCGCTGCGGATCGAAGTCCGCCAGACCCCGGTGGTTCCCACGATCAGCGGCGGCCAGGGCAATATGAACCTCACTCATTGGCAGAACATGTGGGTGGCCGAGGCCCGACTGACCCGAGGGGTGCCGACGGACGATCTCCTCATTCGCCTGCCGGACCTGCCGGAGCGGCTCGCCATGGTCGAGATCACCGGGGAGGGGGAAACCTTCTTCTGTATCAGTGATCTGGTGAAGCAACGGTTCACGAATCATGCCTGGCGGCCCAACAAGATCGGCATCGCCTGGGACGCCTCGGGCAGCCGGATCGATACGAGTCGGGATCTCGAGTTCCTCCAGGTGCTGTTTTCCCATTGGCGCAATCTCGCCGTCGAAGTCAGGGTCTTCAGCAACCGGCTCGACAACATCACCACGTTTTGCGTCCGGGACGGTCAAGCCGATGACGTGTACCGTTACCTGCAGGAACTTCCCTACGATGGGGCAACCGACTTTTCACAGCTCGATCTGACCGACACCTGGGATGCGGAGGCCTGGTTGCTGTTCACCGACGGGATGGCCACCGTCAACGACCGTCTCCCGAGAATCGGGGGCACCAGGGTGTTCACCTGCACCAGTCAGGTCCGGAACAACCCGGCCTTTCTGCGCCATCTGGCCGAGCGGACCGGCGGGACCTGCATCAACCTGCTGCAGACCGGTGCCGACAAGGCCGCGGCGGCGGTGATCCAGTTCCAGGCGGTTCCCGCCATTGCCGCCATCGATGGGTGTGCCGATATCTCCACCTCGGTGCAGGGCGACCGGCTGGTCATCCTCGGCCATCTCACCGGACGGAGCGGCGCCGTTACCCTCTCCACCGGCGAGCGTCTCGCTCTCGATGCCGCGCAGGCGAACCAGGGGGAGGTCCTCGCCCGGCAGTGGGCCGGCCGGCATATCCAGAACCTGTCGATCCTGCAGGGCAGTCAGTCCGAGGAGATCCTGATCCTGGCGAGGAAGTACGGTGTCGTCAGCCCCGGGACGTCACTGCTGGTCCTGGAAACCATCGAGCAGTATCTCGAGTACGGCATCGAGCCGCCGGCATCGCGGCCGGAGATGCTGGCGGCGTATCGCCGCCACCACGAGATCAGGGACAAGGAGATGAAGGTTCTCTCAAGTGGCCATCTGGAGGTGGTTGTCGCTCTGTGGCAGAAACGGATCGAGTGGTGGGAGAAGGAGTATAAACCGGCTCCGCCCAAGCCTGCACCTCGTCGTCGACCGGCAACAGCCCAGTCTCCGATGGTTGAACGCAGTTTTTTAACGGCTCCCGACGCCGATGTATTTGAAAGCGATGTATGTTTTTCGCGATCAGAGCCCTTCGATACGTTTGAGAGTTGTGCCCCCTCCTCGTTTCAGGCGGATGGAGACGAATGGCCTGATTTCGAACAGGACGTTGTTCCACAACCGCAGCGCCCCACCACAACCCTGATGGCCTGGTCGCCCGATACGCCGTATCTCGTGCAAATCAGGAGCACCCCGGAAGACGGGTATCGTCAATATCTCCACCAGCGGCAGGAATACGCCACCAGTCCCGCCTTCTTCTTCGACTGTGCCGACCATTTCCTTGGGATGGGTGAAAGGGAGATCGGTCTGCGGGTCTTGTCGAACCTGCTGGAGATGGATTTCGATGAGGTCAGTCTGATGCGGATGTACGCCTGGCGTCTGCAGCAGGCCGGAGAACTGGACCAGGCGATCGAGGTGTTCGAGCGGATTCTCGCCCTCCGCGACGACGAGCCGCAATCGTATCGCGACCTGGCCCTGGCCCTTGGCGAGCGGTGGCAAGCCACTGCCGCCACCGACGATGTCCTCCGGGCGATGGAACTGCTGTATGCCGTGGTCATAAACCCCTGGGAGCGGTTCCCGGAGATCGAGATCATCGCCCTGATGGAACTCAACCGACTGATCCGCCTGGCGAACCTGGCCGGGATTGCTCCCCCCGGCCATTTCGATCGGCGCCTGATCAAGGTCCTCGATCTCGATGTCCGGATCTCGATGTCCTGGGATGCCGATCTCACCGATATCGATCTTCACGTCTTCGAGCCGACCGGAGAGCATGCCAACTACGCGAACCAGTTGACGGCGATCGGCGGCCTGGTGTCCCGGGATTTCCGGGATGGCTACGGGCCGGAAGAATATGTCCTGCGCCGGGCCGTCCCCGGGGTGTATCAGATCAAGACCTATTATTTCGGATCGCATCAGCAGAGGCTGTGCGGCCCCTGTACGGTCACCGTCAACGTCTTCACCAACTACTGCCGACCGGATGAACAGCGGCAAGTTATGACCCTTCGCCTCGAGGAATCCGGTGCTGACTTCCTGGTCGGTGAGGTGGTAATTCAGGGGGACAAAACGTCCTCAAGCCGGAAAGGCCTCAGTCTTCCGAATACGTTGCACTGCTTACGCAAGGGGATGTCCGTCGACCAGGTCAAGAAGATGATCGGTCAACCCCACAAGGTGGAGTCTGCTGAGGTGGAATCGGATTCGATGGTACTTGTGTACAGCTTTCCGGATCGCTCTGAGCTCAAAATTGCCCTCGGCCCTGATCTGCTATGGGCCAGACTCGCCATGGATGGCGCGGAGGTTGAGATAGTCGCCTGAGTTTTTCGAACCTGCCGCCGGGGATTGTCCGCAAAGTGCTGATTCGGCGGCAGGACCAATCTTTCCGAACTGTTCAGGAGGGAAACATGCGAGACGATGACCCTGCCGATCTCGATGGCGACGGCGAGTTCGATGCGATTGATATGGTAATCCTCGAGGAAAGCGAGAGAAGTGTAAAGAAAAACAACAGCGGATGCGGTGTATTTTTGGTGCTGTCGATCATCACTTTATTTTCCGTTTGTATGATCAAAGAGATGTTCGTTTGAATCAAGATCGGCTCGAGCTGAATCGCCTATCACAATGTGGCATTCTTTTTACGAGAACCGGAAGAAAGGCTTCTGGTATACAAACAATCCTTGATTTCATTGTTTCTCATCAGTTAGTTGTATTACTCCAGTGAGTAAAATTGAGGTTAGTGCGTTTGGTAAAGAAAAGAGGGTATACCACAGTCGAAAAATCAAATTGCCGGCAGTAACCATCATCGGGCGCGAAGCGAAGAAGATCGCCGAGAAAATATTCGCCCACCTTTCAGGTTAGATCGACGCCAAATCTGCGGTGACCTTGAAGGTATCGACAGGAATCTCCGCTGGTGTTGTTGATCGGACAGTGTGGAAGGCTATCGAAATTGGTCGGTTCGTCAAGTTCATCAGCCAGGAGGTTGAAAAGGGACAACACAAGCCAGAGTCTGATTGATGATTTCGATTTTAGACAAGAAGCTGCCTGCAAATTGAAGTTTTAAATAAGTCAAGTAATTCATCTTGCGGGGAAATTTTGACGAGACAACTGATCATTCCTTATCAATTCGCTCAAATGCGATTGGTTGTCGCCTATCTCGGCCAGGCCAATCAGGCTGGCTGGTGGGACTGCAATTTTCTTGATGTAACCGGCCTGCGGTTTCTGGAAACGACTTTTCCACGCACAGCCCGATTGGCAGGATTGCGTTCCTCCACCGAAGCTGCGTGCAGTGTCCATGATAAGGCTATGGGTCGGGTCGGCAATTATCATCTCTTCCGATTGCCGCCTGCGCTGGAAGATCATCTCGAGCATATGTATGAACAGATGGATTGGGATGAGGTCATTACGTTTATCAACTCGCCAGACGAGGCCATGGAGTCGCTCAAAACGATGGCCGACTGTTTGGTGAAAGCTCCCGAAGGGCCGGTTCAGGTTGGTGTTGCCAGAAAAATTTTCACATCCACCTCGGTCAAGGAAGTCGCAGCCCATTATATCTCGGCCTTTCAGGATGGTATTCGTTGCTTTCCTTATTTTGCCGCGGAGTAGCAATGGAGGATCAGCGATACACCACCCAATTGCAGGCCGGCCTGGGAATGATCCCGGAAGCACTGGCACTGCTTCGCCTGTGGGAGCCGGGTATGCTCCCTGCACACCTTGCTGATCGCGCCATCAAGGAGGGGCTTTTCTCACGGGCAACGGCCCGACGAGCCCGCAATATAGTCATTGAGATGTTTGCGCCTCGGTTCCTTGCCGATGGTGGCGAGGTGGCTTCCCGCTTGAAAGTCCTTCTCGATCATCGTGTTTCCCAGGATGCCCTTGTGCAACTCTTCTTCCTGCAAACGGCCCGAGCGCAGCGTATTTTCAAGGATTTTGTAATCGAATGCTACTGGCCAAAATACAGCACCGGCACCCTGTCGCTTGGCAAAGAGGAGGCAGAAAAATTTATTCTCCGCGCCCTCGACAACGGCCGAATGGAAAAGCGTTGGTCCGATTCAACGAGAAATATCATGGCCGCTCGCCTCATGGGCTGTTGCCATGATTTTGGCCTCCTTGCCAACAATCGGGGCAAGAATCGACCCATCCAACGGTTCGCCATCCGTCTCGAAGTCACGCTCTACCTGGCCCATGACCTCCATTTTGCCGGCACAAGCGACATGGGACTGATCCAGCACGAGGATTGGCGGCTCTTCGGACTGGAAGCGCAGGATGTCATTCGCCTCTTGAAAAATCTCGGCCACGACGGCCACCTCCTCATCCAAACCAGCGCTGACCTCGTCCAGATTTCCTGGAAATACCGCACTATGGGAGAATGCCTCGATGCAATCACTCAAAGATAAGTTCGCCGAAATCTGCCTGCGCCTGGGCCAGGGGCGGCGATTGGAAAGCACCGGCTCGGACCCCATCTATTACCTGGTTTTTCCGGTACACGAAATCCTCGCCGTCAAACGCCAGACCCGCGCCTGGATTGCAACCTTGGCCAACCAGGGATGGGCCGCGGTTACCGTGTCCATGGCGGAAGCGGTGAACAGTATCCTGCGCACGCACCCGCTCCGCAGGCAGTGGCTGCTCGGCGAAAAGATGCTCCTCAAGCAGGCCGAGACGAAAAACACACCAATTGATTTTCGTGAAATCAACAAAACCCTGGCCAAGGCCCTGACCGAAGGAAGCCGCCTGACCGATCTGCTCAAGGTAAAGATCGACGAAGCCGCCTCAACCCCTGGCGGCCTGTTGCTGCTGACCGATCTGGAAGCCCTCCACCCCTACCTGCGGATCAACAGCATCGAGGCCCAACTCCAGGGCATGATCCGTTGCCCCATCATCGTCCTCTACCCCGGCAAGCGGGAGGGTAAAACCAGCCTCCGTTTTCTCGAATTCTATCCCGCTGACCCCAATTACCGTTCCGAACATATCGGCTGACAAGGAATCCTTCTCATGACCAAGATACTCGATCTCTTTGACTCGACCCGGGCGCTCAACCGCCCCATCGAGAAAGTTATCACCTATCAGAACCGCACCGATGAGCAGATCCGGGCGGAAATCTCCGAGTATGTGGTCACCGACCATATCGAGGAAAGTTTTGCCGACCTGCTGAAAAAAATGCAGATGGCCCAGCAGGGGGGCGGCGGTCACGAAATCGGGGTGTGGGTTTCCGGCTTCTACGGGTCGGGTAAAAGCTCCTTCACCAAATACCTGGGCTTTGCTCTGGACCGATCGATGCTGGTCGGCGGCGACAGCTTTCTCAAACTCCTGCAGAATCAACTCAGAACCGCCTCCACCCGGGCCCTCTTCAACCAGGTTTCCACCACCTATGATGCAGCGGTCATCTTCCTTGATCTGGCCAGTGAGATGCTGGCCGGGGCATCGATGGAAGACATCTCCACGGTCCTGTACCTCAAGGTGCTGCAATGGGCCGGCTATTCGGAAGATCTCAAGGTGGCGGAACTGGAACGGATGCTGGAGATCGAGGGCCGCCTGGACGCCTTTCTGACCAGGGCCAGGGAGGAACTGGACGGCATTGACTGGGCCGAAGCCCGCAATCAACCCCTGGTGGCTATCCCGATTGCCGCCCGTCTGGCGGCCGAATTTTACCCCAAGCTCTTTTCCTCCCCGGAAGATTTTCAGAATCTGACCCTGCATGTCAGCAAGTCCGAGGTGAAGCGCGCCGAGGAGATGGTCGAGCTGATCCGCCGCAAGTCCGGCAAGAAGACCATCCTCTTCATCATTGACGAGGTCGGCCAGTATGTCTCGGCCAAGCCCAACCTCATCCTCAACCTCGATGGCCTGGCGAAAAATCTCAAACAGATCGGCAACGGTACGGTCTGGCTTTTTGCCACTGCCCAGCAGACCCTGACCGAGGACAACCCCACCGCCATGCTCAACGCACCGGGTCTGTTCAAACTGAAAGACCGCTTTCCAATCCAGGTGCATCTGGAGGCCAGCGACATCAAGGAGATCTGCCACCGGCGCCTACTCACCAAATCGGCAACCGGTGAAAAAGAACTGACCACCCTCTTCGAGACGAGCGGCGCCTCGCTGCGCACCGCCACCCAACTTCAGGACGGCGGGGTCTACGAAGCACCTTTGGACCGGAAGA
The DNA here is from genome assembly GCA_000769715.1 of Desulfobulbus sp. Tol-SR. Taxonomy (GTDB): domain Bacteria; phylum Desulfobacterota; class Desulfobulbia; order Desulfobulbales; family Desulfocapsaceae; genus Desulfoprunum. Next base: position 2,625 of record JROS01000057.1, on the reverse strand, counting down.
CCTTCATCGATCTGTATCCCTTTCTTCCTGCCCATTTCGAGATTCTACTCCAACTCCTCGGGCGACTGGCACGCAAAACCGGCGGGCTGGGATTGCGCTCCGCCATCAAGGTGCTGCAGGAGGTCCTGGTCGAACGGATTGACCACCAGGATCGCCTCGCCGATACCCCTCTGGGCACCCTGGCCAATACCGTCACCTTCTACAACTCGCTGCGCCGGGATATTCAGAGCAGCTACGGCTACATCGTCGAAGGCGTGAAAAGCGTAGCCGATCGTTTCCCCAACCAACCCCTTTATCTTGAAATTGCCAAATCGATCGCGGTGCTGCAGATCCTGGAAAATCTGCCGGTCACCACCCGGAACATTGCCGCACTCCTGCAACCCTCTGTGAGTTCTCCCTCTTGTCGGGACGAGGTCGAGGCGGCGGTGGCGGCCCTACTCAAGGACGGCATGGTTCCCCTGGGCGAAAAGAACGGCGGCCTCCGTTTTCTCACCCAGGCCGCCATCACCCTGCAGAAGCAGTTCGACCAGATCGAATACCGGCAGGCGGACCTGCGGGCGGAGACCAACAGCGTGTTGCGCGCGATCTTCAAACCGTTGCCGTCGGCTCGGCTGAACGGCGTCCGTCCGGTGACCGCCGGCCTGAAAGTGATGATCAATGGGCAGCCTTCCTCCTTGGAAGGAGAAAAAGAGGCCATTCAAATCCATGTCGAGTTTGTGCCCAGTGAGCGGTACGAGGCTGTGCGCAGCGAACGGGAAAACGACTCCCGCTCCAGTCATGATCGGGCCACCATCTTTCTCCTCGCCCGTTCCGAGCCCGAAATCGATCAACTGGCGGTGACCATGGTTCGTTGCCACAAGTTCCTTGAGCAGCACCGGTCCGCCGCCGACCCGGAAACCCAGGAATTCATCCGTATCGTTGCCGAACGGTTCGATCGCACTGCCATGGACGCTGAACGCAAGCTCCTGGCCGCCCTGGCCGCCGGATCGTTTGTCGCCCATGGTGCTTGTCAGCCGGTCGCGGTGAGCGGACCAGATGTACAGCAGGCGGCGCGGAATTTTCTTGCCGAGGCTGCGGGTCGGGTCTTTGACCGCTATGGGGAAGCCGCCCATCAGGCCGATTCCAACCTGGCCGAAAAATTCCTCAAAACCCCGATGGACCGGATCACCTCCAGCGAAGACCCGTTGGCCCTGGTCAGCCGGATTGGTGGCCGTGCCCAGATCAAGGCCGATCACAGAGCCCTGGTTTCCATCAAGGATTACCTCGGCCAGCAGGGCCAGGTTGAGGGCCGTCGCCTGCTGGATCGCTTTTCCGACCCGCCCTTTGGCTGGTCCAAGGATACTACCCGCTACCTTCTGGCCGCCGCTTTTCTCGGGGGTGAAATCAAGCTGCGCCTGGCTGGCCAGTATCATATGGTGAAAAACGACGATACCCTGGCGGCCTTTGCCTCCAACCGGGCCTTTGGTGCCGGCGGCGTGGCCCTGCGCATGGAACGGCCTGACCCGGAAGCACTGATGCGGGCCAGCGAACGCCTCTGCGATCTCACGGGAGAAAATGTCCTGCCGCTTGAGGATGAGGTGGCCACCGTCGCCAAAAAGCATTTTCCCGGCTACCAATCCACCTTTGGTCCGCTGGCCGTTGATCTGCGCGCGCTCGGCCTGGAGGAAGCAGCGCTCATCGAGAAGGCTGAAAACCTTGCCAACGATCTGACCGAGGTGGTCAGCGGCGATGGATCCGATGTGGTCAACCGCCTTGGCGGGGCGGAGAGCCCGTTCTACTATGCCCTGGTCTGGGCGCGGAAACTCAAAAAATCCCTGGACAACGGTTTACGCGAGCAACTCAGACACCTGCACCGGTTGCGCACCGAGATCGAAGCCCTGCCCGATTCCGGTCTGCCTGCCCAGTTGAAACAGGCAGCCGCCGAACAACTTGTCGTAGTGACTGATATCCTTGGCAGGGAATGCTTTTTCGAGGAAACCGCCTCCCTAGGGAATGCTGCCGCCGAGATCGACCGGTTGGTGGCCGACACCACCACCAAACTGACCCGGCAACAGACCGACCTCGCTCAGGAGGAATTGTCCCGCTGGCAGGCAAGCGCCGACTGGTCGGATCTGAAAGAGGATGAAAAAGTCTGGTTCAGTGAGGAAATCAATCGACTGGCTATCCTGGTTGCTCCAGACCTGGATGGTCTGAAGAAATTGCTCAGCCACGACTTTTCACTCAACCATCGGCTTCGTGACCTATCTGCCCAGTTGGGGCGCAAGGCAGCCGCGCACCGTGATTCCGCCCACAAGGTGGAGGTTGACCCCGACCCCGATCCGGCACCTACCACTAACGAGCCACCGCCGAAAAAGCCCTATGCCACCACAACCGAAGTCATCGTTGTCCCCAAGGTTTTTACCTCAGCCGATCAAATCGATTTGCTGGTGGCTGAACTGAAAAAATTGCGCCATCGGGTATCGCCGGCCGAACATCTCCGCATCACCTGGAAGGAGATGGGGACCGAGTAACTATGGCCGCATCAATGAGCAAATCCCTCATCTTCCTCAGCAGCGTACAGAAGGAACTGGCCGCCGAACGACGGGCGGTCAAGGACTTCGTCGACAACGATCCGCTGTTGCGCCG
>JROS01000163.1 GCA_000769715.1 Desulfobulbus sp. Tol-SR | reverse complement strand
AAGGGGAGGGAATGATTTATACGTCGTATTATAGCAACTGGCGCAAGTTCCCGAAGGATTTCGCACTGGTTCAGATATCACGCGGCAAGCCTGTGGGTTTCATCGGTGGAGAGTGTGAACTTTTATTTCCTTCCGCAGCATTACTGAACGCTTACAAGAAGAAAGTAATATCTGAGGCTGGATATCGAGAGCACTACTTTTTACAGCTTGATGTCCACAGGGAGCAGATAAAGCTCGATCTTGGCTTCCTCAGCTCCCGTAATTCTATCTTACTTTGCTACGAAAAATCATCCAATTTCTGCCATAGACATATACTGCGCGAGTGGGCGGCGAAGGAGTTTCCCGAGATCCAGATTGAGGAGTTGAGATGATCTTCCCTCCTTCAATGGGCTTCGACCTTGAGACCATGGGCGACCTGCCGGAGTATGCCCTGCAGCCCTTCCGGGCCGAGACCGGCAAAGCCGGGATCAAGGCGGCGAGTATCGCGGTCAAAGATCAAACTGCAGGACTGCTCTATCCGGAGGTCGAAAAGGTCAGGCGGATGCTGTTAAAGGCTATCAGAGACGACCTCTATGTGGTAGGATGGAATACTGCCTTTGACGCCGCCTGGTGTATCGCCGTCGGCCTTGAGCCGGAGGTCTTCCAAGTGAAGTGGTTGGATGCCATGCTGCTCTGGCGCCATGCCGTCGTCGAGCCGGAGGGCGAGGACGTGCCCAGGCCGAAGAGGAAAAGCTACTCGCTGGCCTCTGCCATGCACGAGTTTTACCCTGACCAGGCTGGGTTCAAGGACTTCGAAGACTTCCAGGCCACTGACGAGCAGAGCCTTGACCTGCTGCTGTATCGCAACGAGCAGGACGCCCTGTGGACCTTGCGCCTTGCCGAGAAGTTCTGGGGGATGTTGAACGACCAGCAGATCCGGGCGGCGCTGATCGAGGCGAGGTGCATACCGATGATCGCCAAGACCAGAGTCATGGGTATCGTCTCTTCAGCAGATGCAGCACAGGATCTGGCGGATAAGCTGGCCACAGAAGCGATCAGCATCTACCGGCAGCTGCTGAAGGACGCCCCGGAGGTCCAGGGCATAAACCTCGGCAGTCCGAAACAACTGCAGGCCCTGCTCTACGAGACCTGGGGGCTGATGCCGGCAAGGTTCAGCAGGAAGACGAAACTGCCCAGCACCGACAAGTATGCTCTCTTCGACCTGGCGGCGATTGATCCTCGGGCCAGCATGTTGAAGAAACTCAGGGAGGCGAAGAACAACCGTACCAAGTATGCCAAGGGCACGATCAACAGCCTGGCATATAACGGCGACGGCAGGGTCCGTCCGCAGGCGAAGATATTCTCGACCTACACCTCTCGCATTACCTACGGCAGCTCGGACAAGGCCACCGAGGAGGTCGAGAAGACCACCAAGAAGTTGGGCACAGTCAAGAGCATCCGGAAGTGTGAAGTGCCGGTCGGGGTTGCCCTGCACCAATGGAAACGTGGGAAAGAGTATCGCCGACTGATCATGGCCCCTCCCGGCTATATGCTCTGTGAGTTCGACTTTGCAGGCCAGGAGTTCAGGTGGATGGCTGTAGCCTCTGGGGATGAAACTATGCTCTCCCTCTGTGCACCTGGGGAGGATGCTCACGGGTTCATGGGGGCGAGAGTAGCATCCTGCGACTATCGAGAACTGGTGGCGATGGTCAAATCTGGGGATGCCGATGCAGCGTTCAAACGCAAGGCCGGAAAATTCTGCAACCTAAGTTACCAGTACCGAGTAAGTGCCCGAACTGCCACAACAAAAGCTCGGGTTGAGTATGAGCTTGATGTCGATGAGATTTTCATCAAGCAGACCCAGAGCATCTACCGGCAAGCCTATGTCGGCGTCGGGGGACATCCAGGCCAGCGCAACGGAGGCTACTGGGGCAGACAGATCGAGAAGTGCAAACGTATGGGCTTTGCTGAGACCTTCGCCGGGCGGCGGGTGCAGTTGGTAGGGAACTGGGCAGGCAAGGAGGCCTGGCCGCTGGAGAGCACAGCGATCAATTACCCGATCCAAGGCACCGGCGGAGATCAGAAGTATTTGGCCCTGGCAGT
>JROS01000056.1 GCA_000769715.1 Desulfobulbus sp. Tol-SR | reverse complement strand
AATCCGGTCAACAGCGGTGAAAATCCGATGAGTTCCATTGGCTGATTGCCATAAGAGGACTTTTGCACCTATTCAGGCCCTCTGTTTATCCAAAACAGGGGTTTCCGGATGGACACTATTTAACATCAGAAAACACATTTCAGAGAAAAACAATAGACGAGGAGGCAGATCCTTTTACGTTGCTTGGCCAGAAGAGTTACGGGGAAAGCTGGAAAGTCCTATTGGTGAGGTGGTGTGTGGAGTCTGGTCTGCCTGATGCTTCAGAGTTTGGGGATTGGGAGGAAACGATAATCTGTATCGCAAAATGAGGGGTCGATACACATGTAAGCAGATCCTTCAATGAAGATCAACACCATCACCCAGCAGCACGCAGGGGAATGATTTTCCCGACTTCTTTGAGCGAATCAAGATAGTCGGCCCACGCCTGCATCATCTTCTTCCTCTCGGGTAGAAATTCGGCGTAGTTGTAGGCTGCCCTCACCGAGTTCCGCTCGGCATGAGCAAGCTGTCGCTCAATCGCATCACGGTTCCATCCCTGCTCGTTCAGCAGAGTACTAGCCATGCTCCGAAAGCCATGGCCGCTCATTTCATCCTTTTCATACCCCATTCGTCTTAGCGCCGAAAGAACAGCGTTACTGCTCATGGGCCTGGAACCTGTTCGCGGGCTTGGAAAGACATAGCGCCCGTCTCCGGTTAAGGGCTGGATCTCATACAGCACTTCCTGAGCTTGGCGAGACAAAGGCACGATGTGAACCACTCCTGCCTTCATCTTTTCGGCAGGAATACGCCATTCAGCGACCTCAAGATCAACTTCCGACCACTCGGCATGCCGTAGCTCCCCCGGGCGCACAAAAACGAGAGGAGCAAGCCGGAGTGCACAACGGGTTACGATACTGCCTCGATAGCTTTCAATAGAGCGCAGCAGCCCTGCAATCGCTTTTGGATCGGTGATTGTCGCCATGTGCTTACTCGGCGACGGAGGTATCGCTCCACGTAGATCACCGGAAGGGTCTCGTTCAGCCCGCCCAGTCGCTACAGCGTAGCGGAATACCTGCCCGCAGTTCTGCTGTGTACGATGCGCAGTTTCCAGGGTTCCTTTCGCTTCGATCCGCCGTAAGACACTGAGGAGTTCCGGCGCGGTGATCGACTTGATCGGTCTCTTTCCCAGCCAGGGGAAAACATAGAGCTCGAGACGTCGAATTATTTTATTACCGTGACTCGACGCCCAGGATGGAGAAAATTTAGTATGCCACTCCCGGGCTATGACCTCGAACGTTTCCGTTTCCTCTGTAGAGGCAGCCTTCTGTGCCTTCTTGGTATCACTCGGATCAACACCTTTGGCGATCATTGCCAAAGCCTGCTCTCGCTGCTGCCTCGCATCGGCAAGTGAAATTTGGGGGTATGTACCAATTGAAAGGAGTTTCTCGATACCCCCAAAACGGTATTTGAGCCGCCAGAGTTTGCCGCCGGTCGGGCTCACGTGAAGGAACAATCCCCCGCCATCGAAAAGCTTCTGTGCTTTCTCGGTGGCTTTGATAGTCCGAATCTTGGTATCAGTTAATGGCACAATCCTTTTAGGCATAGGCCCTCCAGCGCTTTTTGGGGGTATCGCACAAGCGCCTATCGCTGGATACCCCAAAGATACCCCCAAAACCCTAGGATTTTATCGTACCAACTGAGACATCTTTGGACAACAAAAAACCCGCTTTCCTTGTGAGAAAGCGGGTTTATATATCTTACCGGACGTTGCCGGACTATCTTTTGGTGGCGATGCAGGGACTTGAACCCCGGACACTGCGGATATGAGCCGCATGCTCTAACCAGCTGAGCTACATCGCCTCAAGATAAGGTCAATTTAAATACATCATTCCGCCCTTCGCTGTCAATACCTTTTTCCCTGAAAAGACTGAGTGGTCGAGTCGGCATTCCGCCATCCCATGTACTGATCCCCTCAAAAGAAAAAGGCCTCTTTTACAGAGGCCTTTTTCTTTATTTCCAGGCAGACCCGGCCGCTGCAGAGACAGGTCGGGTCGGGGACATTACATCATGCCGCCCATGCCGCCCATGCCGCCCATACCGCCAGGCATGCCGCCCATCGGAGATTCCTTATCGTCGGGCAGATCGGCGATCACGCATTCAGTGGTCAGCAGCATGCCGGAAACGGAAGCGGCATTCTGCAGCGCGGTCCGGGTGACCTTCGCCGGATCGATAACGCCGGCGGCAATCAGGTCCTCGTACTCTTCAGAGGCGGCATTGAAGCCCATCGCTCCGGTAAGGCCCTTGACGTGCTCGACGATGACCGAGCCTTCACGGCCGGCATTGTTGGCGATCTGGCGAATCGGCTCCTCGAGGGCACGAAGCAGGATGTTCTTGCCGAGCTGCTGCTCGCCTTTCAGCTTCAGTGCAGCCAGGGCAGGCAGGCAGCGGATGTAGGCGATGCCGCCACCAGGGACGACGCCTTCCTCGACCGCGGCGCGGGTGGCATTGAGGGCATCCTCGACCCGGGCCTTCTTCTCCTTCATCTCGACCTCGGTGGCAGCACCGACGTTGATGACGGCGACGCCACCGATCAGTTTGGCCAGCCGCTCCTGCAGTTTCTCGCGATCATAGTCGGAGGTTGTGTCCTCGATCTGGGTACGGATCTGCTTGACCCTGGCCTCGAGCTTGGTTTTTGCCCCGGCGCCGTCAACGATAGTGGTGTTGTCCTTGTCGACGACGATGCGCTTGCAGGTTCCGAGATCGTTGACGGTCACGTTCTCAAGCTTGATGCCGAGGTCTTCGGTGATGACCTGGCCGCCGGTGAGGATGGCGAGATCCTCGAGCATCGCCTTGCGGCGGTCACCGAAACCGGGAGCCTTGACGGCGGCGACATGCAGGGTGCCGCGCAGCTTGTTGACCACCAGGGTGGCCAGGGCCTCGCCGTCGACATCCTCGGCGACGATGAACAGGCCCTTGCCCATCTTGGCCACCGACTCGAGTACCGGCAGCAGGTCCTTCATGCTGGAGACCTTCTTCTCGACGAGGAGAATATAGGGGTCTTCCATGACCACTTCCATCCGGTCGGGATCGGTGACGAAATAGGGGGAGAGGTAACCGCGGTCGAACTGCATGCCCTCGACCACCTCGAGGGTGGTGTCCATCGACTTCGCTTCCTCGACGGTGATGACGCCTTCCTTGCCAACCTTGTCCATGGCCTCGGCGATGATGTTGCCGATTGTCTCGTCGCTGTTGGCGGAGATGGTACCGACCTGGGCGATTTCCTTCTGTTCCTTGGTCGGGGTGGCGATCTTGGCCAGCTCGGCGATAATAACCTCAACGCCCTTGTCGATACCGCGTTTGATCTCCATCGGGTTGCCGCCGGCGGCGACCAGCTTTACACCCTCGGTATAGATGGCCTGAGCCAGAACGGTGGCGGTGGTGGTGCCGTCACCGGCGACATCGGAGGTCTTGGAAGCGACTTCCTTGACCATCTGGGCGCCCATGTTCTCGAACTTGTCCTTCAATTCAATTTCCTTGGCAACGGTGACGCCGTCCTTGGTGATGGTCGGGGCGCCGAAGGACTTCTCGATCAGCACGTTCCGGCCCTTGGGGCCGAGGGTCACCTTTACGGCATCCGCCAGGGTGTTTACGCCGAAGAGAATGGACTCACGGGCCTTCACTCCGTATTTGATATCTTTTCCAGCCATTATATCTTTCTCCCTAAATAGTTTTCCGTCTAAAGTTCTACGACGCAGCCTTCAAATGCAGCCGCTGTTCGCTTTATTCAATTACGCCAAGGATATCATCTTCACGCATGATGAGGTAATCCTCACCATCAAGCTTCACTTCGGTGCCGCCGTATTTGGAGAAGAGGACCCGGTCGCCCTCTTTGACCTGCAGGGTCATACGCTCCCCCTTGTCATCGAGCTTGCCCGGCCCTACCGCAACAACCTTGCCCTCTGCCGGTTTCTCTTTGGCACTGTCAGGGATGATGATGCCACCAGCGGTCTTTGCTTCCTCTTCCAGACGTTTCACCAGAAGACGATCATTCAATGGACGAATTTTCATTACTACCTCCCACATGACATATATTGATTTCCGAACGGGCCCATCATGCAGAAATGTGTGGTTTCCCAATTCGATTTTTGCCCGATTTTCGGGCAGCTACCTGAAACTGGGCAAACTATATGGCCAAAATCGCAAAAATCAAGGGAAGGGCGGGAAAAAATTCAGTAACACGAAAAAATCATGAAATCGATAAGTTATCGATAATGATCACTATCTTCCCGATTGTCAGCAGACCCGGACGACCCACTTGAACGGATCGTCGCCATACCCACCCTGGATGGCCTGCAATTCGCTGAACAGCCGCCGGGAAAGTGCACCGATCTCACCACGGTTGACCTGGTAGATCTTCTCCTCGTACATCAGTTCCCCGACCGGCGAGATGACCGCGGCCGTGCCGGTGCCGAAGGACTCCTGCAGCCGACCGTCCTCGCAGGCCGCCAGCACCTCGTCGATCGTGATCTTCCGCTCGGCGGTCCTCACGCCCCAGCTGTCGGCCAGCTTCAATACCGAATCACGGGTGATGCCGCCCAGGATCGATCCCTCGAGCGGCGGGGTAATCAACTCGTCGTCGATGAGGAAAAAGATATTGCTCGTCCCCACCTCCTCCACATACCGGTGTTCACAGGCATCGAGCCACAGCACCTGGGTGCAGCCGGCCTTCTTGGCCAGCTGCGTGGTGAACAGCGAGGCGGCGTAATTGCCGCCGGTCTTGACGTTGCCGACCCCGCCCTTGACGGCCCGGACATACTCGTCGCTGACATAGATCCTGGTCGGGTTGAACCCCTCGGCGTAGTAGGCGCCGACCGGCGACAGGATGATGTAAAAATAGTACGTTTCGGAAGGTCTGACCCCGAGGAAGGGGTCGACGGCGATCATCGTCGGCCGGATATACAGGGACGCCCCCGGCACCGACGGTATCCACTCCCGTTCCAGGTAGAGGAGGGCCTTCAACGATTTCATTACCTTGTCGACCGGGAAACGGGGCATGGCCATCCGCAGCGCCGAGTTGTTCATCCGCTCGAAATTGTCCTGCGGCCGAAAGAGGCAAATCTGGTCATCCTTGCCCCGGTATGCCTTCAGGCCCTCGAAAATCGCCTGACCGTAATGGAAGACCATCGACGCCGGATTGAGATGAAAATCCTGATACGGGCAGATCTTCGAATCATGCCAGCCGTTATGACGGTCCCATTTCATCAGCAGCATATGATCGGTGAAATGGAGACCGAAACCGAGATTATCCTGATCAGGCTTGGTCTTCATCCTGTCCTTCGCAACCTTCTCGAGCGCCACATCAAGCTTTTCCCACATCCTATGATTCTCCTCGCCGCCTTCTGTTTGTCTTTAATAAATTCGCCGGACCATATATACTTGATCCGGATCACGTACCCAGCAGCGTGTTACGATACCTCAGCAATCTCGCTCATTGCAACGTTAATTGATGCCGACAAACGACGCCAGCCGCCTCAACGGCCCCGATCTCCAGCCGATCGAACCGCCCTCCCGGCAGCAATCCTCCGATCTCCAGCCGGTCAGGTATTTCCTCGCCGTCTTCCTCATCTCGGCTTTCTTCCTCGGACGGATCCTCTGGCCATTCTGGTCGATCCTCGTCCTTTCCTTCCTGCTCACCAGCATGTTCCGGCCGGTCTATGCCTTTCTCCATCGCTGGCTGCCGGTATACGCGGCATCAATTCTCACCTGCGTCCTGATCGTCGCCCTGGTCTTCGTCCCGCTGCTCTTCTTTACCGGTTCCCTGGCCGGCGAGGCGCTGAATCTCTACAACTGGGGCCGTGACGCCCAGGTCGGCCTCAAGCTGCAGACCTTCCTGCAGGAAAGCCCCCTGCTCGTCCGCCTGCAGCAGCAGTTGCTCGAGTTCGGGCTCGAATTCAAACCCACCATGGTCACCGACACCCTCACCTACCTGGCCAAGGAAGGGGGGCTCTTCCTCTATAAACAGGCGAGCGCCTGGGCCGCCAATATCATGCAGTTTCTCGGTCTGTTCTTCATGATGATCCTGGTCATCTTCTTCCTGCTGATCGATCTGCCGCGCCTGATAGAGTACCTGATCCACCTCTCGCCCCTGCCGGACGACGAGGACCGCCTGCTGCTGGTGAAATTCGAGCAGATCGCCAACGCCATCCTCATCGGCAACGGGATATGCGGGTTGATTCAGGGCATTCTCGGGGGAGGGATCTACTCGATCATGGGGCTCAACTCGCCGATCCTGTGGGGGTGCATCATGGCGGTGCTGGCCTTCCTGCCGATCTTCGGCATCGGCCTGGTGATGATCCCGACGGCCGTCATCCTGGCCATCAACGGTCGCGTCGGCGAGGGAATCTTTCTGTTCTGCTACTACTTCGCCCTGTCGATGTCGGTCGAGTATCTCCTCAAACCGAAACTCGTCGGCCGCCAGGTGAAGATGCACACCCTCCTGGTTCTGCTGGCAATCCTCGGCGGACTGGCGGTGTACGGCATCCTCGGCATCATCTACGGACCGATTATCGTCACCGCGTTTCTGACCTTGTCGGATATCTATCTAAATAAATACGATCAGAATATCGAGAGGACCCGAGTCCCGGGGATGTATGTCAGCTCCGGGCGGCCGGCAGCCTGACGGTGAAACGGGCGCCGCCTCCCGCCGCCGTGTCGACGATGATCTCGCCCTGGTAATGGTCGACGATCTTCTTGACGCTGTAGAGCCCCACGCCGCTGCCTTCCTTGCTGTGCGGGGCCTGAAAATATTCATCGAAGATCTGCTGGCGATACTGTTCCTCAATCCCCATGCCGTCATCTTCGACGACCAGAACGAGTTCGCCACCCTCCCGGTTCAGCAGGATACCGACCCGGCTCCGCGCATACTTCACGGCATTGCCGACCAGGTTCTCGATGAGGGTCTGAATCTTGGCGCAGTCGCCGGTAAATGGCATCGCCCCGTCGGCATCTTTCCCCCTGCTTTCCATCGCCAGCTCGATCTGCTCGATCTCGGCCTTCGGCCGGAAACTTTTGACCACTGAATCCACCAGGCCGACGATATCAAAGACACCGCTGTCGAAGTTGGGCTGCAGCCGATCGCAGCGGAGATCGGCCGATACATGGTCGATCGTCGCCGCAAGTTTCATTGCCGCGTCATGAATGGCCCTGGCGTACTCGACAACCTTGTCCCGATCGAGCTCCTTTTGCGCCGCCATCTTGCGGGAAAACCCGATGATCGGGACAAGCGGTCCCTTGAGATCATGGATCAGCATCGAGGTGAACCGCTTCCGCTGGTCGTTCAGGGCCCCGGTTCTCTCCTCGATCAGCTCCTCCAGGTGGGAACGGTACTGTTCCAGCTCGTTTTCGCTGGCCTGCAGCTGCTCCACCATCCTGTTGATATGGGTACCGAGGGTTCCGATTTCGTCTCGACGGCCGAAAGCGACCCTGGCCTTCAGGTCACCACCGGCCACACTGTCGATAGCCCGGGTGAATTCCTTCAGGGGCCCAACGATGCCCGAGGCGAGAGAGACGACGAGAACGCCGCTGATCAGCGGCAGCAGCAGCAAATTGGCAACCAGCAGGATGGCCCTGGTCCTGTCGTACTCTCGCCGGGCCTTCTCGGCGGCGGCCGCCACCGCATCTTTGTGGAAGCCGACCATCACCGCCAGGTTGTCAAGCCACCCGCGCTGCTGGCTCCGAACCGATTCCAGCAGCATGGCCACCGCCTTTCCCTGTTCATCGGCATGACCAAGGTCAATGACCTTGCGCCAGAGATCACGGGTCGCTGCTCCGCCGGCCTTGACCGCAGCCAGCAATTCCTTTCCTCCCGCCTCCGTTTCCAGCGCCTCCAGCCTATCCAGACATTCCTGGTATTTTCGTTCGTCCGATGCCAGTCTATCAAGCTCGGAACGGATCGTGCCCGTATCCTTCGTCAGGAGGACATTGCGGACCACCACGGCACTGTTCCGCGCCAGAAACCGCAGATCCTGGGCCAGGACCAGTTTTTCGGTGCTCTTCAGCACGATCCCGTCGAGGTGGTGCCTGAAGTTGCTGAGCGCTTTCAGCTCTACCAGCATCAGGAGCAGCATCAACAGGAAGACGGTGCCGACGACGAGGCCGATCCTGACAATAATCCGTGTATTGCTCAGAGGCATAATGCAATCCAGCCCTGTAGAGTCATTTCAATTTTTGGGAAGATGGAACACTCTCCGCGGAACACGGCTTGATATCGCGGCGTCGGGGCAGATCTCCGCCGATGGCTGCCGGAAACGGATACTACTCACGTGAAATCGATCGGGATCACATCCCAACAGGTCACCATGTCACCGTTCCAGGTCACCGTCCGGACCTCGGCGTCCTGGGAGACGACGATCCCGAGGGCCTGGTGCAGCCGGTTGCAGAGATAGTAGAGCGAGCGGTGGCGGGTGCCGACGCCCTCGATCTTCTCGATCTTTTTCCGCTTCCCTTCCGGATCAAGGGCCCTCGCGACCTCACCGCCCATCTCGAAGGTTCCCTGGATTATCCCGCCAAAACCGATCAGTTCCGGCCCCTCGGTGGTCACCACGGCCCCGTCGATCCCGGTCAGGCGGGCGACAAAGCGGGCAAACTTGAAGATCTGTTCATCCAGGGCGGCGACCTCATCCCGCGGCAACTGCACGTAATCCCTCCAGCCGGCGACATAGGCGGGGCCGTGGCGCTTGCCGCACTTGATCGCCATCGTCTGCATGATTTCGAGAACCAGCCTCTTGAGCTGGCTGCGCGCGCCGTCTTCGGCAAAGCGGTATTTCAACGAGATATAGGGATTATCGTGGAAAACCATGTCCTCCAGGCCGGCCGGCAGGGAGATGATGGTCCCGCCATGGCCGGAGCGCCGGACCGTACTGATCACATGCTTGAAGAATTCAAGGTACAGGGTGCCGACAAAGGCAGGGTCGATCTGCGCCCACATATCCCGGTCGTACAGGGGGTTGTCGGCATGCAGGGTGGCCAGCTGCATCTGGACCTGGGCAAAACGCCGGTTCATCCAGTGCGATTTGAAGACATTGGCCGACGGTGAGATGATCGTGCCTCCGGTCAGCTGGGCAAGGATCTTCAGCCCCCGGCAGACGGTGATGCGGCCGGGACCGGTGACATTGAGGCCGAGGGCCGGCGGCAACGGTGTCGGCTGCTTGCTGCCGCCCTGGATGGCATGGGTCCAGCGCGAACCGGAATGGATGAAGCCCCAGATCTGCAAACCTTCCTGCCGGTCGAGGCGGATGCCGATGATCGAATTGTTGTAGTCGACGGCCGGGCCGAGCTTCATGATCTCGTATTCGTTGTAGGGCCGCAGCTCGGAAAATCGCAGGATGAAGAGATCACGAAAGGGACCGAAGCATTTCGGGTTGAAGGCCTCGGGGTCGCAGAGCATGATCCGGAACCGGAGGCCGCGCGACTCCTCCTTCATGTGGCTGACCTGGTAACAGGTGGAGACCAGTTCTTCGAGGATTTCAACCTCCGGCGGTTCGAAGGCCTTTTCCGCCTTGCGCCCCTTGGCCGGCAGCGTCGCCTGCCACAGCTCGACAATCTTATCGACCAGATCTTTCGGATATTTATGCAACATAGACGATCCCGCCGGAGAAACGGCCCTCGGCCCCCATGCTGTCGCTACGGGGCCTTGTCTTTAAAATATGCGTACCCTCACTATTGTACAGGCAGAAAAAGGGGAAAGCAAATCGTCACGCGGCCAGCCGTCGCCGTTCGATCCGGCGGGTGCCGGTCCCGACGGCAGCCTCCGGCGAACTGCCGACTGGGCGCCTCACGTTACGGGATGACCCGACCGGCAGGACGGGCCGCGCAAAGAAGGAATGAACGTTGATCCCGCTTCGACATCGGAATCAACGGGGAGATGACGGCCGGCTTTACCCCTTGGCGGCGGCTTTTTCCCGGGCCAGGATGATCTTTTCGAGGAGTTCGTCGAAATCGACCGGTTTGAGACAATAGTCGAAGGCCCCCTTCTTCATGCCGATCAGGCCGGCATTGATCGAGGCATGACCGGTGAGGATGATGATCTCGGTATCCGGCTTGACCTTCTGAATTTCGGCCATGCACTCCAGTCCGTCCAGCCCCGGCATGCTGACATCCATGATCACCACGTCGAAGTCTTCCCGGCCCAGCCAGTCCAAGGCCTCCATGCACCCTCCGGCCATCTCGAAGCCGATCTGCCGGCGGGAAAAATACTTGCCCATGATGTCGCGGAAATCGGCCTCATCGTCCACAAGGAGTAACTTCTTACTCTCCGCCATGATCTGACTCTCCGAGAATTGGTGGTGTATCGCCGGCCAGCATCACTTCGATATCGGCCAGAAATTTATCCCTGTACCGGTTGACCTCGCCGGGGCTGTTCATGACCATATCGATCTGACGGGCATGCAGGGTGAGGTAGCCGAGGATCTGCAGTCGCTGCTTGAGGTACTCGAGCGGTTTCTTCTTCAGTCTCGCCAGCAGCGAGTCCGAGTTCAGTTCGACCCGGAAATCATAATGCTGCAGGACATCGGCCAGAAGCCTGGCCCGGACCGTCTTGCGCCGGAGGTCGGCAGCCCCTCCCTTGAAGCGGAAGGTCACGTAGCTCTCGGTCAACAGGTCGCTGAGGTAGGCCTCGATCATCGCGTAATGATAACCCAGACGTACGCTGAGGTTACAGAAATTCCGGGATATCAGGAAGTAGTTTTTTACCGTCAGTGCCGAGGCCACTGCCGGATCGAGTTCCGGCCGCATCGTCGACTGGAAGATGATCGAGCCGAAGCCCCGAACGCTCACCGGCGGCGGCCCGGCCCAGGGGACGGCGGAGATGCCCTGCCAGATCGCCAGCATCGGCACCGATGCGATATCGTCGATGCGGATGCTCTTGTCTTCGATATGCACACCGTCGCCAAAGCCGTCGGCCAGATCGATCACCCACCACTCCATCGGGACCTTGCCGACCAGCCGTTTCGCCGCCGCCTGGTCGAAATGGTGGATCTGTCCGAAATTGAACATCTCGGAGACCGATTTTTCGTGACAGAACCGGGTGATGTCGTGCAGCGTCTCACACCAGGTGGACTTGAACTGGGGGGAATCCGGATCGTTGAGGTTGAGCGGGGTGATGTGCTGCAGCAGATCGGTCAGAATCCGCTGTACCGGGCTGCCGGCCATGATGTTCCGGCGCACGGTCTGCATCCGGAGCAGGTCCTCCCGCCTCCCCCGGTAGATGGCACGGGTGGTGGCATTGACGGTGACCACCTCGCCGTCGACGAGATCGGTCATCGCCCCCGGCAGACCGAACAGGGCCGGGATGCCGAATTCGCGGGAAACGGTGGCGAGATGACCCGCCTCGCTGCCATGTTCGGCGATGACCGCCGCGGCCCGGCTCAGCAGCGGGGCCCAGTCCGGCAGGGGGTGCTCGAGGACCAGAACGGCCCCCGGCGGGAACTGACACAGGGTCTCGGCGCTGTCGACCCGGAACACCGGGCCGCTGGCAATCCCGCTGCTGGCGCAGATCCCGCCGAGAAGGACGGGGGCCTCTCGTTCTTCGATCTGCGCCATCCGGGCCGTGTCCTCCTCGGGTTCGGCGGCACGGGACTTCAGCATCGGCCGGCTCTGCAGGATATACAGCGTTCCCTGATGATCGAAGGACCACTCGATATCCTGGGGTTGGCCGAAGTGCTGTTCGAGCAGCAGCGCCGCCTCGGCCAGTTTCTTGATCTGACCGTAGGTCAGCGCCGAGGCGGCCTGATCCTGCCGCATCTCCCGGTATACGACCGCATGGGGCTTCTCCCGGCTGACGAGGTAGAGATCGGTGATGGTCGTGCCATCTACCACCCCCTTGGCAATCCCCGCCGTGGCGTTGATCCGGATCACCTCGCTCTCTTCTTCGCCGGGATCGAGGGAATAGGTGACACCGCTGACCAGGGCGTCGACCATCACCAGGCAGCCGACGCACATCTCGATATCGACGTGGCGGTAGCCCCGTTTGCGGCGATAGGAGATGGCCCGGGCCCCGTACTTGCTGGCGATGATCTCCTTGTAGGCGGCGACGAGCGACTCCCGGTCGACACCCAGGACAGTGCGATAAAGGCCGGCAAAGGAGACGCCGGCGGTATCCTCGCCGAGTGCGCTCGAGCGCAGGGCCACCCGGCAATGGGGCGTTGTCGCCCGTTCGAGCCGGGCATAATGGACGTACAGCAGCTCTTCGAGATCGGGCGGCAGCGGGCTGTCCCTGATCATCTGCTGAATCTCCGCACAACCCTTGTACATCTCTTCGAGATTGTCCGGGAGGATCACCTGCAGACGGCGATTGATCTCGACCAGATATTCGTCGGTGAGGAAGTGCCGGGTGGCCGAAGAGGTGACGACAAAGCCCTGCGGCACGGTAAGGCCGGGAATGGCGGCGACCTCGCCGAGATTGGCCATCTTCTCCCCCGCCTGGTCCTTCTCCTGGCGGTTGACCTCGGCCAGCGGCAGAATGAAAGGTCCCTGGCGGATGTCCGGCCTGCGCTCGATGATCGCATCGATGTCATGTCCGATCCGCTCGAAGATCGTCTCGAGTTCCTTGTACTTGCCGTCCGACATCGCCAGCAGGTTCCTGATCATCTTGAAGACATTGACCAGGATGGTGGTGACCTTCGAGCGGATGAAGGCCATCCGGTAGCTGTCGCCGCCGTAATACACCTTCTCCAGGTCGGCCATCGCCTGCAGGGCGTTGTTGTTGGCGGTGAGCAGCCCGCGGAAGTTGGCGTACCGCTTCCTGAAGGCGATGCGGAGTTCTTCAGGACTCAGCTGCTGCTCCGGGACCGGTGAAAAAATATGCCTGAAAAACGAGATGATTCGCTGCATGGCCATCCCCAGAAAACACACAGCGGACTGCAGGCAGGAGACGCTCCCATCCACAGTCCGCCGCGTGCGTTGCGTGAACTACTGTAACCCGATCAATGACCGATCTTCAAGCCCATGCCCTCGAAAAGATACATCAGGCCGAAACCGTACCACAGGGTATAGAAGACATAGAACCCGAGGGCGCCGAGGATCAGGACGATGTTGTCCTTCCAGTTCATTGCCTTGACGCCGTAGTAGTTGTAGGACGGCTCCAAGGCCTTCTTCTGGGCATTGGCGAAGGGCTTGGCCTCGGCGAATTTCTCCTGCTTGGTCAGATCCTTGCTGATGGCGCCGAACAGGGTATGCCAGTTGTACATGACCGCCTTCTCGGGCATGCCGTAGCGATCGGCAACCGGCTGGCCGTTGTTGTTGAACATGGCGTCGGCATCGGCCAGACTGGCCTTGAGCAACAGGCTCATGTCGCCACTGACGGCAAGATCCTTGCCGGAGGCAGCAGCCTGCAGGCCGACCGTTCCCAGCATCTGGGCGGTGTCACCGGCCTGCGCTTCGTCCTTCATCGCCACCTTGACATCGATCATATTGCCGGCAAACTTCTCGACCCCCTTCATCTCTTTGGGAATGAAGTAGGACGAACCCTTGGACACCATGTTGAACAGGTTGTCGGCGTAGTTAAGGCCATTCATCTTGCCGGGAAAGACCGGCATGAATATCACCGCCAGGAGGACGAAAAAGGCCGCCAGCATGAGGATTCCCCTGGCCTTCAATTTGCTTTGCATGCTCATATCAATGACCCTCCGTTTTCAAAAGCTTAATATTGCTGAAGAATGAATAGAACACCCAGACCGCGAACAGGCCGATGGCCAGAAAAAACAGGCTGTTGCCGACGGTATTGATCAATGACCCGACTTCCTTGGTGATCTTGAGATAGCCCAGGCTCTGCAGTTTTTCCGGCAGTGCGGCGAAACGATTGACGAAACCGGCGGTGACCGCGACGGCGAAGAAACCGCGGATCATGATGCCGGGGACGACCTTGGTCACCAGCGACCCGATCTGGACCCCGATCAGCGAGCCGAGCAGCATCCCCATCGCCAGGGTGTAGAAGACGAAGCCATAGATCGCATACTGGCTCAGGGAACCGTAACCGGCGGTGAAGACGATCTGGAAGATGTCGGTGCCGACCGTGGTCATCGAGGAGACGCCGAGGCCGTAGACGAACATCGGGAAGGTCAGGAAGCCGCCGCCGACGCCCATGACCGAGGCCGCCAGGCCGACGATCAGGCCGCTGATGACCAGAAAGATCGCCGAAATCTTGCGGCCGCCGGGGGTCACGCCCTCGTCGAAGGTCAGCATCGGCGGGATATGCACGGCTTGAATCTTCTGCCCCAGCGGCGGGATCTCCTCGGCCCGCTCCTTGCCCTTGCCCACGGCCTCGCCCCTTCTGGCCTTGAAATAATCCATCAGGGCATAGAAGGACAGGAAACCGAGAATGAAAACGTAGACCAGGGTGATGAACAGATCGCTCATCACCGGATTGTAGTCATACAGCGCCCGGTTGCCATAGCCGCCCACGGTCGCGCCGATGATCGAGCCGACCAGGAAGGCCACCGCCAGCGACACCGAGATGTTGCCCAGCTTGCGGTGGAGGACGCTGCCCATGATCGCCTTGGCGAAGATGTGGAACAGGTCGGTGCCGACCGCCAGGATGCCCTTGACGCCGGCGCTCATCAGGGCCGGGGCGATGATGAAACCACCGCCGGCGCCGATGCAGCCGGTGATCAGGCCGGCGCAGAGACCGACGAAGATCGAGGCGAAAAAGATCAGGTTGGTGTAATGCGAGGGCATGTACGTGGGCCTCGGAGCCCTTGACCAGCATCTGGTAGAATTCTCTGCAGTAGCTCATGGTTCTTTTCCTCTCTTTCTTTATTTTAATATCGATAACACACGCTCATTCCCTGATTTCCGCAGACAATCAACCCGGCATGGACATGTGTCGTTTCATCTGGGCCTGTTCGATCTTCTCCTGGTGCAGGCGTTTTTTCTCGTAGGCGTCGCCGAGTTTTTCCAGCAGCGGCTCGAGTTCGATCGGCTTCATCAGGTAATCGAAGGCCCCCAGCTTCATACCCTCGATACCGGAATCGACGGAGGCATGGCCGGTCAGCAGGACCACCTCCACCAGCGGCCGCATGATGCGGATCTGCCGCAGGGTCTCGATGCCGTCCATGCCCGGCATCTTCACGTCGAGCAGGACGACATCGGTATGGCTGTGCTCGAGGATCTCCAAGGCCTCCTTGCCGCCTGCCGCCCCCTTGGCCTTCAACCCCCGCTTCTCCAGCCGCTTCACGGTCAGATCACGAAACTCGTCTTCGTCATCGACAACCAGCACATTGAATTCCCTCATGATTTTTCTCCTTTTGGTTTAAATTGCCGTGGAGAGACGCCATCCGGCTCCATCATCGCGCCGATCCGAGCGTGATGACCGGCAGGACGATGGTGAAGACGGCGCCGCCACCTTTCCTGTTTTCAACCTTTATCGTGCCGCCAAGTTTCTGGACAATGTCGTAGGTGATATACAGCCCCAGCCCCGTTCCCTTGCCCGGCTCCTTGGTGGTAAAAAACGGATCGAATATCTGTTTCAGGTTCTCCGGCTTGATGCCCGGCCCATTGTCGGCGAACTCGAGGACCAGCCGGCCTTCCCCGTCGACCGCCGTCCTGATCTCGAGCCTGCCGCCCTTGCCGACCGCATCGATGGCGTTATTGAGCAGGTTGAGGAAGACCTGCTGCAGCTGGGGACCGTCGGTCATCGTGGTCGGCAGGTCTTCCCGGTAGTCCCTGGCGATCGTGATGTTGTTGTAACCGGCCTCGCGTTCGACGAAGGAAATCGCCTCCTCGATCAGCTCGTTCATCTGGACGCTCTGTTTCTCGGACGACAGCTTGCGCGAGAAACCGAGGAGCCGGTGGGTGATGGTGCCGGCCCGGCGCACATGATGCCGGATCTGCTCGATCGCCTTCGTGTACTCGTCCATGTTCTTGACCAGGGCCGGGTCCTCGTCCGGCAGCAGCTCGGCGATCCAGCCGGCCTGGTTGGTGATCATCTGCAGCGGATTGTTGATCTCGTGGGCGATGCCGGCGGCGAGCCGGCCGACACTGGCCATCTTCTCCATCTGCCCCATCTGGTGCCCGAGTTCGGTCCGCTTGCGGTCATAGGCTTCGAGGCGGTGGAGGAAGTAGTTGGCCAGCAGGGCCGCCAGACCGAGGAACGCCAGGCCCGTCAGGAAGATAATGATCAGAACGCTGTTGCGGGTCTGGTAGAAGGGGACGAGGGAATCCTCGATCCGGGTCTTGACGTAGAGGCACCACTGACCGTCCTTGACCCAGCGGGTGGCGGTGATGGTAATGCCGTTGTTTTCGATGGAAGTCCCTTCGTGGTGCTGAAGATAGCTCCGGTCTTCGGCACTCAGTTCCTTGACACCCTGGCGGCTCGGCGTCTGCAGCTTGCCGTCGCGGTTGACGATGAAGGAATCACCGTTCGGGCCGATCAGCGAACTGAGCAGCAGGTTGTTGAAGGCCTCGGAGTTGATCGTCGCTCGCAGCACGTAGGTCTTGAGCGGATCGGTCACCGCCACGACAAAGTGCGGGACGTTGCGGAAGCCGAGAAAGATGTCGCTGACGTGGCTGCCCTTGATCAGGACCTCCTGGAACCACTGGGCGTCCGCATAGTTCTTACCGACGATGCTGCCCGCATACGGTCCGACATAGGCCAGCTGGTTGCCGGCGGAATCGATGACATGCAGATCGACGATACTCCCTTTCTGATTCAGGGACCTGAACAGGTTGTTGAGATTTTCCTGATGGCCGAGATATTCGATCGGGTACATCCCGACCAGCATCGCCAGCAGGTCTTCCTTCTCTTTCAGGAACAGTGAGACGACCTCTTTCTTGTGATCGACAAGCCGGCCAAGAGACAACTCGACTTTCTTGATCGCTGCATCCTTGAGATTGCTGATCGTGAAGAGAGCGAGGATCACCATCGGCACGGTGATCAGCAGGCAGAAGATCACAGTCAGACGCACCTTGACAGCCGAATAGTAATTTTTATCATCCATGGCCGGTTCCCGCCTACTTGGAGGAATCCCCAAGGGAGTTCAACACCCGTTCGAGACAGCGGAGCATGTCCTTCCATCCGGTATTGCGCTCGATCACCGCATGCGCCCCGCTCCTGATCAGCTCCGCCCTTCTCGCCACCGCCATGTTCCGCCGCACCAGGACAACGCTGCGCATCCCGCCGATGCTGCGGACGAATCGGACGACCCCCAGGGCGTCGTCATCGGAGTGCACCGCGTCCACCAGCACCAGATCGGGGACGAAGTTGAGGATCTTGTATTCGGCGCTCTTGCCGTAGGTGACGGAATCGGTGATGTTACGGAATTTGCTGCTCATTTTATCGGACAAGGACTTGAGAAAGCTGTAGACCGCACCCCGGCCCCGCCCCGCCGAGTAGACCAGCAGCAGCTTTCTGGCGTTGACCGGGAGTATTCCTTTGGGTATCGGCATGTTGTAGTGCAATAGAAATTCCACCAGATCCTCCTGACGCACTTTTCGGGTTCCATTCACATCGACGGCCTTCAAACCGTTTTTCTCGATCCAGTTATCGACGCGGGATACCGAGACGCCGCAGAGGATCGCCACCTGCTCGATCTTCAATGCCGGCCCCTGTTCTTTTCTCCCGCTCCCCGTCATCGTCCTGGCCACCATCCTGTTCAAACCCGCTCCTTGCTGTCCATCGTCGAATCTCGGCATGGACACTCGCCCGACCATCGGTCCTAACCTGTATGAGCAACATCAAGGCCAACTTGCGCAAAGAGTCGGACTATCAATTAATAACATGTAATATCAATATATTATCGATTTGGTTGAGCCTCCTTGCCTCCTCTTCTGAAACCGAGAAGAATTCCCCGGTGTATCCCCGAGGTGTCCTGGAAAAGATCGACTGTTCCTCTATATTCTTGTAATTACGTTCAAAACAGGTTAAATGTGGGAAATGTGACAGATGCCGGAGGAAACCCGACGGTCGTATAGATAAGGTGACAGGGAGGGATCGTGGATACCACGGAAGGCAACAGCGACGACACCGGCAACGGCCTGGTCGAACTCCTGGAAAAACAGAAGAAGGACCTGGTGATCCGGGTGCTGAAAAAGCATGAGGAACTCCAGGCCGGCAAGGAATTCACCAACAAGATCCTCACCAGCCTGTCGGAGATCTTCTTCCTGCTGGACAAGGAATTCTACGTTGTCCAGAGCAACAAGGAGTTCAACAGCTGCCTCGGCTACACCCCGGACTGGGATCACCCCCTGCACTTGGAACAGCTGGTCGGCCGGGAGCACTGCGGCATGGTCGTCGACGCCATTGCCGCTGGGGAATGCAACATCACCGAGATCTTCCTCCGGGCCGAGAACGGCCGGCAGATCCCGGTGACCCTCAAGGGTTCGACTTATGTCACCGAGTCGGGACGGGTCCTGCACATGTTCATCGCCTCGGACAAGAGCGATTTCTACAAGATGATGACCAAAATGCGGGAGGTTCAGGACCAGTTGACCCACTCCGCCCGCCTGGCCAGCCTCGGCGAGATGGCCGCCGGCATCGGCCACGAGCTGAGCCAGCCGCTGAACGCGATCCTGCTGCTGTCACGGAACTGCCTCAAGGCCATGCAGTTTCCGCTGCAGCATCAGAAGATGATCGAGGAAAACCTCAGCATCATCATCGACCGGGTGAACAAGGCCTCGAGCATCATCAACAGCCTGAAGAGCTTCGCCACCAAGGCCCGCGACACCACGGTGCCGGTCAATGTCAATGCCATCCTCCTCGACATCCTCAAGTTCTTCGAATCGCAGCTGACCCTGTCCGACATCGGCCTCAACCTCGACCTCGACACCCGGCACACCATCGAGGTGATGGGGCAGGAGGTCAAGCTCGAGCAGGTCTTCTTCAACCTGATCCAGAACGCCATCCTGTCGATGGGCAAGACCCCGCAGCCGCGACTGGCCATCAGCACCGGCATCGAGGAATCGATCAACCCCACCACCCTCAAGGAAGAACCGTATGCCCGGATCACCGTCCGGGACAACGGCGAGGGGATTCCCCGCGATATCCAGGAGAAGATCTTCGATCCCTTCTTCACCACCCGGGCCGCCGGTTCCGGGATGGGCCTCGGCCTGTCGATCGTCGACCGGATCGTCCGCGGGTTCAACGGCTTTATCAGGGTCGACAGCACCCCGCACCAGGGGACATGCTTCACCGTCTTTCTCCCCGCCCACCAGGGTGACGGCATCGCCACGTAAATCGCGCAGAAGGATTGCCCATGCCCAACCATCAGGAAAACCGTCCCCTTGAGCAGCGGGTCATGGTGGTCGACGACGACCGCTACCTGCTGATGGCCATCGATCAGACCCTGAGTCTGAACGGTTATGCGGTCGACACCTTCGCCTCGCCGGTCGAGGCGCTCGAACAACTCGACAAAAAAGAATACGCCGCCGTCGTCACCGACATCAAGATGCCGGTGATGGACGGGCTGCAGTTCCTCAACCATGTCAAGGCTGCCGACCGCGAACTGCCGGTGATCATGATCACCGGCCACGGCGACATCGCCCTCGCCGTGACCGCCATCC
The DNA here is from genome assembly GCA_000769715.1 of Desulfobulbus sp. Tol-SR. Taxonomy (GTDB): domain Bacteria; phylum Desulfobacterota; class Desulfobulbia; order Desulfobulbales; family Desulfocapsaceae; genus Desulfoprunum. Next base: position 11,875 of record JROS01000056.1, on the reverse strand, counting down.
AGGGCGGGGCCTACGACTTCCTGCAGAAACCGGTCGACGAGGATGTCCTCCTCGCCTGCCTGGTCCGGGCCATGGAAAAACGCCGGCTCGTCCTCGAGAACCGCCGGCTCAGTCTCAGCCTCGCCGAACAGCGGCAGGACCTGACCCGCTTCTACGGCCTGATCGGCAACCACCCGGCGATGCACAAGCTCTACGACATCATCAAGGCGGTCGCCGCCGAGAGCGATCCGGTGATGATCTACGGCGAGACCGGCACCGGCAAGGAACTGGTGGCCCGCGCCATCCACGAGATCGGCAGCCGGGCCGGCCAGCCCTTCGTCGCCGTCAATATGGGGGCGATGCCGGCCGAGATGATGGAATCGGAGTTCTTCGGCCATCTCAAGGGGGCCTTCACCGGCGCCCTGCAGCGCAAGATCGGCAAGTTCGAATATGCCGGCGAGGGGACCCTGTTTCTCGACGAGATCTGCAGCCTGCCGATCGCCCTGCAGTCCAAGCTGCTGCGGGTCCTCGAAGAGAAGACCATCACCCCCCTCGGTTCCAACACCTCGATCCCGGTCAAGGCGCGGATCATCGCCGCCACCAACAAGGATCTGGAGCAGGAGATCGCCAAAGAGACCTTCCGTCAGGACCTCTATTTCCGGCTCAACGTCCTGCCGATCCGGATCCAGCCGCTGCGCGAGAGAAAGGAGGATATCCCGCTGCTGGTCGAGTTCTTCCGCCAGGAATACAGCTACGGCAAGATGCAGGCACCAGCCCCGTTTGCGCCGGAGACCATCCGCGAGATCTGCAGCAGACCCTGGCCCGGCAACGTCCGCGAACTGAGGAACCACGTCCGCCGGCTGTGCATCCTCGGTTCGATCGAGCACAACGACACCGAGGACCGGGGAAAGAACAAGGCGGGAGCGGAACCGGGGAATGGTCTGCCGCTCAAGGCCTACATGGACAAAACGGAGAAGGACTATATCGAAGCAACGCTGCGGAGCAACGGCGGCCAGGTCGTGCCGACCTGCAGCCAGCTCGGCATCTCCCGCAAGACCTTTTACGACAAGGTCAACCGGTTCGCCATCGACCTGAAGTCGTTCCGGGCCAGCGACTGACCGTTGGAACAGAGGTAACGGCAGGCTACAGGCTGAGATCACCCCTGGTCAGCGGCAGCATGTCGCCGGGTTGGAGTTGACCGGCCAGGGTGCGGTTGAGGACCGATTCATGGTCGCCGATGACAAAATCGATGACCCGGATCTTCTTCCAGGTGAGGAACTGGTAATGCCGGTCTTCGATGCCGCCGCAGATCACGGTCGAGATACCCTCCTCCATGATCATGTTGCTGAGGTCCTCGGGCGAGGGCCGATCCATGATGATGGTGCGCGGCTTGCCGACCAGCACGCCGTTGTCGACAGTGGCGATGACGACTTCGGCGGTCAGGTCGAAGCGCGGGGCGACAAAATCTCCCTGGGCGGTGATGAGGATCTTCATTGTTTTTCTCCGCTGTATCCGGTCATCTAACCCAGGCCGTACTGGACAATCTTGCGCCACAGGGTCGTCCTGCCCCAACCCAGCAATTCGGCCGCCTTCGACCGGTTGCCCCGGGTCGTCCTCAAGGTCTGGAGAATCAACTCCCGTTCGACCGCCGGCCAGTTGTCGCCGCTCACCTTCGACGCCGAGGGGGTCCCGGTCCGGGTTTCCGCTCGTTCCTCCGTTCTCGCCGCCGCCATGGGAACAACCGCAGCGTGGTTCTCCCGGCCCTGGTCGAAGAGATAACGCGGCAGATCATCCTTGTCGATCGTCGTCTCGCGACAGACATTGGCACAGTACTCGACTATATTTCGCAATTCCCTGATATTGCCGGGATATTGATAATTGAGCAGGAGCCGTAGGGCCGTATCGGAAAAGGACTGGACCTCCTTGCCGAGGCGGGTGGCATAATCCTTGAGGAAGTAGTCGAGCAGAAAACGGATGTCCCCCTCCCGTTCACGCAGCGGCGGCAGATGAATGTGGAGGACATTGAGACGGTAGAACAGATCCTCGCGGAAGGCCCCGCTTTCCACCTGTTCCCTGAGTGAGCGATGGGTGGCGGCGATGACCCGGACATCGACCTTCTCCTTGCGCTCGCCGCCGACCGGGTAGAAGGCCCGGTCATCGAGGACCGAGAGCAGCTTGACCTGCAGCGACAGCGGCATGTCGCCGATCTCGGTAAGGAAGATCGTCCCGCGGTCGGCCAGCTTGAACATGCCGAGCTTGTCGCGGACCGCCCCGGTGAAGGCCCCCTTGACGTGGCCGAACAGCTCCGATTCCAGCAGGTCCGGCGGCAGGGCGCCGCAGTTGATCTTGATGAACTGGAACTTGCCCCGCGGTGAATTGCGGTGGATGGTCTCGGCGATCTTGTCCTTGCCGGTGCCGGTCTCACCGGTGATCAGGATCGAGGCGTCGGTCCGGGCCATCAGCGGCATGATCTCGAACACCGCCTGCATCTTCGGGCTGTGGCCGATGATATCGGTGGACCAGTCGCGGTAGAGGGTGGTCTGGCCGGTGGCGTGGATGGCGGAGATATCCTCGGCGACCAGCAGCAGTCCCCTGGTATGGGCCCCCTTGCGCGTATGCAGCGGCGCCACGGTGAACCGCACCGGGATCCGCTTGCGGCTGCGATTGATGATATCGCCGTCGATGGTTGCCGGTTCGCCGGCCTCCAAGACCCGCTGGAAGATCTGGCCGCGGCTGTTGCCCATGTTGCTGCGGAGGATGAAATCGGCATAGACGCCGACCGCAATATCGTGTCCATACCCGGTCAGGGCCTCGAACAGGCGATTGAGGGTGACGATCCTGAACCCTTCGTCGAGCACCGCCGAGGCATGGGGAAAACCTGCCAGCAGGTCATCGAGAACGATCTCTCCCGGTATGGCGAAGGTTTTTTTCATCATAGGCGAACGGCAGGCGGCAGGAAAAAACGTCAATAACGAAACGAGCATGGCCTTTCCCGGCATCTGCCCCACTGGCAGACCTTCCGACAAGCAAATCAGAGAACGAGAGGTGGTGCAAGAATAAACACGGAAGACGAGGAGGGCGCAATCCGAATTCCACCGGCAGGCGGCTGGGGGAAAGGGAACAAATTGTACTTTACTCCCCCCTCATCTTTTTGTGATACGCATTACTGATATGAGTTATCAGCTCATCCAGGTCGACCGGCTTGAAGATGTAGTCGAAGGCGCCGAGCTGCATGCAGGCAATACCGGCATCGAACGAGGCGTTGCCGGTGAGCAGGATCACCTCGATGGCGGGATCGGTGTCCTTGACCCGCGACAGCACCTCCAGGCCGCTCATATCGGGCATCTGCAGATCAAGGACGATCACATCCGGTTTGAAATGCGGTATGTATGACAAGGCCTCCTTGCCCGAGTAGACGCTTTCGGCCGTGATCTTCCTCGAAGTCAGGTGATCTGCCAAAATCGAGGCGAACCCTCGCTCGTTGTCGACGACCAGGACTTTCATACGCTGTGGTTTGTCCATTCAGATGGCGGCATTGACGAAGTCATCGAGGGCGGACTGACTAAGGTTTGAACGACAAGGGGCTGAACATCACCCGGCAGCGGCGGGCACTGATTGACGCCGCTGCCGAGGCACGATGCTCGAAATTATTTGCCCAGCAGGATGGGAAGGCCCATGAGCGGCCAGACCACCTTGACCATCAGCCAGACTACAACCATCAGCACCACACTCGCCATGATACCGTAGCGGAAGAACTCACCGGCGCTGAACTGCTTCGACCCGTAGGCGATGGCGTTCGGCGCCGCCCCGATCAAGAGGAAGAACGGCATGCCGGCGGTCGCCAGGGAGGCGAAGAAGATCACCTCGCCGGCCACCCCGAGATAGGGGGCGATGACCAGGGCCACCGGCAGCGAGATGGCGATCGCCGCGACGTTCATGATGAAGTTGGTCATCACCAGGACAAAGAAGGCGATCCCGAGGATGAACACGATCCCGGAGGCCTCCTTGAACAGGGTCAGCCAGTTGACCGCCAGCCACTCGGCGGCATGGGTCTGCCACAGACAGAAGCCGATCGACATCGCCCCGCCGAAGAGGAGGATGATGTTCCAGGGGATGTCCTCGAGGTCCTCGACCTTGAGGATGTTGAGGACAAAGAACAGCAGGGTCGACGACAGCAGGATCGCGGTCTTGTCGATGGTCTTCAGGGCCGGGACCCAGTTTTTGGCGGCGATGATGACGATGACCGACAGAACGATGACCAGGGTCATGATCTCGTTGCGGCTCCAGCCGCCCAGTTCGGTGTACATCCGTTTGGCCCGTTCCTTGAGGCCGGGGATGACCGCCTTCTCCGGTTTGCAGAAGATCATCATCATGCCCCAGATCAGGGCGACCATGATCCAGCCCAGGGGGAACAGGTAATAGGTCAGTTCGAAGAAACTGATCTCCTTGCCGGTCATCTCCTTGAAGAAGGCGATGGCGACGGCGGCCCGGGCCGAACCGAGCAGGGTGATGATACTCCCGGCGCCGGCGACATAGGCCATGCCGATGAACAGTCCCTTGCCGAACCTGGTCGGCCGGTCTTCATCCGAATAGAGGGCATGGATCGCCATCAGCAGCGGAAACATCGTCGCCGCCACCGCGGTATGGGCCATCAGGTGGGTCAGGGCCACGGTCATGACGAAGCAGCCGAGATAGATCATGCTGGTCTTCTCGCCGACGATCGACAGCATCTTGTAGGCCATCCGCTTGGTCAGGCCGCTCTTGGTGAAGACCAGACCGATGACGATCGAACCGAAGATGAACAGGACCGAGGGGTCCATGAAATCCTTGAAGGCCACCTCCGGCTTGCGGATCAGGAACATCGCCTGGACCACGCCGATGGCGATGCCGGTGACGCCGATCGGCAGGACCTCGAAGATCCACCAGGTGGCGGCCAGGGCGAAGAGCGCCAGGGCGCCCTTGCCTTCCACCGACAGGGTGAAGTGTTTGCCCATCGGATCAATGGCATCCGGCCAGGGCGGGGCATAGTAAATGATACTGAACAGGACGACTCCCAGGACGAGGAAGAACACCCGTTTCCAGTCAAACGGAGCCTTGATCTCCGCTGCTTCGACATATGTTGATGACATATTCTCCATCCTCTCCTGGTTATTTACTGTTCATCGAGACCAGCATGTCGCCGAGGGCTCCGAAGACCTCGGCGAGTTGGACCACTCCCACCAGTCTGCCGTTTTCCTCGACCGGCAGCACCGTCTCCCTGCAGATCACCATCACCGACATCGCGTGCAGCAGATCGGCCGAGGCGGAAAGAACCCGAATGCCTCTCTCGATGACCTTGCCCACCGGGGCGTTGAGGTGGTTGACCCCTTCCTTGATCAGAACCCCGTTCAACAGGGTCGACAGATCGCTGTACTCGGCCGTTTTGCCCTCGAACTTTTTGATATCGACAGGGTCGAGCAGGGTCGAAAAGAGGACCCGCAGGATCCCCTGCTGGGTCACCCGGCCGATCAGGCCGCCCTGGTCGTCGACGATCATCAGCTCGCTGAAGCCGCAGGGGCCGGTGCTGCCGATCGGGCAGAACGACCGCAGCTGCCGGATCGCCTCCTGCACCGTCCCACTTTCCTTCATACAGGGAAAGCCGGGTAGGGGGAGCATGATGTCACGTACTGTCTGATTTTCCGTGCTCACGAAGTTTCTCCTTCTATGGATATGTTGCTCTATCTTTTGATCCGCTGGCCACCAGGACCGGAATCCATGCTTTCTATCTACCAACCCTTTGTATGGAGGATCTTCTCGATCTCGGCGATGCTCTTTGTTTCCAGCATCAGCATCCGTTTTTCCTTGGCCTCGCCGATCTTGCTCATCAGTTCGTTGATATCCACCGGCTTCTGCAGGAAATCGCAGGCCCCCAGTTTCATCGCCTCGATACTGGTCCTGATCGAACCCTGACCGGAAAGCATGATGATCTCGGCATCCGGCTGGAGGGCCTTGATCCGTTTCAGGGTCTCAATCCCATCAAACCCCGGCATCGCCAGATCGAGAACGATCAGGTCGTATTCCTGCCCTTCGATACTGGCCAAGGCATTGTCGCCACTGGTGGCGGTACTGACTTTCAACCCCCGAGTCTGCAGGCGTTCGGCCAGCGTCTTGAGAAAATCCTCCTCATCATCGACCAGCAATACCCTGGCCTTCAATTCTTCCGTCATCTCTCTACCTCGCTTCTTGAATTATCCTTCAAGCCTCCCTCCTCTTCCCCGGCATATTTTTTCCGGAAGGGAGGGGGCAATAGTCTGTTCCGCGGTTCTCAGCCGTGCATCAATGTATACTGCATGATATAGACAAAGATTCCGGAAAAATAGCCAAGGGCGGCGAGCCCGCCGATCTTCTTCGCGTACCAGAAGAAGTGGATCTTCTCGAGGCCCATGGCGGCCACCCCGGCTGCCGAACCGATGATCAGGATCGAACCGCCGGTCCCGGCGCAGTAGGCCATAAACTCCCAGAGAAAGCTGTCGGTCGGATAGGTGGCCATGTCATACATGCCCATCGAGGCGGCGACCAGCGGCACGTTGTCGACAACGGCGCTGGCCAGACCGATCAGGGTGACGATGATATCCTGACGGCCAACGACCTTGTCGAGCCACTGCGCCAGGGCGGTAAGGATGTGGGTGTGTTCGAGGGTGGCGACGGCGAGCAGGATGCCGATGAAGAACACGATGCAACTCATATCGATACGCTGGAGGGCCGATACCAGGGTAAATTGTATCTTGTACTCATCCTCCTTGTTGCGGTGCAGCAGTTCACCGACCAGCCAGAGGATGCCGAGCCCGAAGAGGATCCCCATGAACGGGGGCAGATGGGTTACTCCCTTGAAGACCGGGACGGCCACCAGGGCGCCGATGCCCATGCAGAACATCAGATTCTGTTCGAACGGGGTGGTCATGATATCGCTCCCATTAGTGCTCACTTTCGGACCGACAACCTCCTTGCCGCGCAATACGAAGGTCAACAGCACCAACGGGACAAGAAGGCAGGCCAGCGAGGGCAGGAAGACCCCTTTCATGATCGCAAGGGTGGTGATCTGGCCGCCGATCCACAGCATGGTGGTCGTGACGTCGCCGATCGGCGTCCAGGCCCCGCCGGCATTGGCGGCAATGACGATGATGCCGGCAAAGAACAGTCGATCGTCATGGCGATCGAGCAGTTTCTTCATCAGCGAGATCATGACGATGGTAGTGGTCAGGTTGTCGAGGATGGAACTGAGGAAAAAGGTGACGAAGCCCACCAGCCACAGCAGCGAGGTGATCCTGGTGGTCTTGATGCGGGAGGTGATGACCCGGAAGCCGTTATGGGCATCGACCACCTCGACGATGGTCATCGCCCCGAGCAGGAAGAAGACGATCTGGGCCGTTGCCGCCACCGATTCCGTCAGGTTTTCCGTAACCAGATGATGATCGCCGCTCGAGAGGGCATAGACCGTCCACAGCAGGCCGGCGCCGATGAGCGCCGAGGCCGATTTATTGACCCCGAGTGGATGTTCAAGGGCAATGCATGCATAGGCAATGACAAAAATTAAGACCAGGGCGGTTAACATGTTTTCTCCTTTTTCATGAATCTGTTACCTGTATACTTGAAATCTCTTCCCAAAATTGAGTCTGCTCCACTCTCCAACGCTCGGAAACCGGCATCAGAGATCGACAACCTTCTGCCTTGCCCCACCTCGATCAGCCACCGGTACGGTGAAGGTGAAAGCACTGCCTTTTCCCGGATCGGACTCAACCCAGATCGTCCCGCCATGCGCCCGAACGATCTCCTTGCAGATCGCCAATCCCAACCCGGTTCTTCCGCTTTCCTGTTTGTTGACCCGGACGAATTTCTGGAAGATCTGAGATTGATACTCCGGTGGAATGCCAACCCCATCATCTTCCACTGTTATATGGATGTAATTACCCATCAAGGTTGCAAAGAGCCGGATCAGACCACCTTCGTCGACATAGCGGAGGGCGTTGGATACGAGATTGGACAGTACCCAGACGATCTTGTTGGTATCCGCCCGAACCTGGGGCAACTGATCGACATCATCGATCACCAGGCGAATCCCCTTCATGTTGACCTGGCCTTTGAAGATATCCCGGGCATGGTCGAACAACGTGGCGACCGCGACAGGCTCGAATTCGAGATCGATCCTGCCGGCCTCGATCTTCGACAGATCGAGCAGGTCATGGACCATGGCCTTCATGCGATGGACCTCGTCATGGGCGGCCTTGAGCAACTCCTTCTCCTTGTCCGGCAGATATTGCACCGCATGCTCCAGCAGCAGATCAATCCCCATTCCCAGACTGGTGAGCGGCGTCCGCAGTTCATGCGATGCGGCCATGACAAACTCGCTTTTCAACCGTTCCAGTTCCCGTAGCTGGGTGATATCCTTGAGCAGCAGCACGACTCCGGCAAGCTTCCGATCCTTTCGCCCAATTCCCGTGGCAGAATAAAGATAGTGGCGGGTACTCCCCTCGTACGGCAGGGATATGATCCGGCGATCGTCGGGGACATCGGGCTGAATGCCGGTGCGTATGGTCTCGGCTACGATGCCGCAGACAGTGGGAACGGGAACGATCTGCGCACAGTGCAATGAATCCTCGTCCCGGGCTTCGATATGGAGGATGCGCCGGCCGGCCGGGTTGATCCCGGTCACCCGCTGCTCGGTGTCAAACACCACCAGCCCGTCCTCGATGCTGGCCAGGATCGCATCGGCCTTGTTTTTCTCGGCGACGATACGATCGACATTCATCACATGGTACCGCCTCAGTTCGGCCGTCATCCGGTTGAATTCCAGGGCCAGTTCGCCCAGTTCATCCCTGGTATCGACCGAGAGTTGTACGGAAAATTCCCCGGTGGAAATTTTTTTGGCGGCCTCGACAAATCGTCGTAACGGCAGGACAAGGCGTTCGGCGAAGACCAGGCTGAAAAACAAGGCCAGAAATGAAGCGATCGAGGCAACCAGGAGCGTTGACCAGATGGTATGCTTGGCCACCCGACGTGCATTTTCGCTGACGGCATACATCGTCTTTTCATTGATAGTCCGCAGTTCGATACAGGTGGACTTGACTTCACTGAAGATCGGCAGAATCGACTCCCGGTAGGTCTTCAAGGTCAACGGCTGGGTGGCCGCCTCCGAACCGATCAGGTTGGCCAGGACCTGGAACTGACGACGATATTCCCCATAATTGTCCTGAATGGCCCGGATCGCCTCCAGTTCACCCTTCGCGGCGATACTGTCTTTCGATCGGCCCAGCCATTCGAGAAACGATGCTTCGTTTTCACGATATTGGACCATTCCTTTGGCGGTATCACCCATGACCATCAGCAGAATACCGCTATCCTGCCGGCCAAGGGCGTCGAGCATATTTTCTACCGCCAGGATGCTGCGGTAATAATCGCGCAGGATCGCATCAGTGGTTTTGCCCAGGGACCAGAGATTGATGATCGCCCATGCCACCACCAGTCCCATCAACGAAAAGGCGACTCCATATCCAATGAGGATCTTTTTCTTCAAATTCATAGAAGGGATCTCTGCGCAGCAACGCCGGTAAAGATTGGGCACACCACCTCATAGGCAAATGCCGTGCCAAAATATATGTATATGAAATCACATTATAATATATGCAACAAGAGCGTTGCGGATTGCAGTTTGAAATGCCGGAGGAGAGGGAATCTTGCAATTTGCAAGACGGAGGCAATCGGCTCAGATGCCGTAGGCTTTTCTTCGCCGCCACAGGGTGGCCTGATCGATACCGAGGATGGCAGCCGCCTCCTGAATGGATGTGGACTTTTTGAGGATCTTTCTGATGTGGGACTCTTCGATTGTCGCTAACGGGACAGGATCGCCGATACCGGGGAAGGCGACTGCCGGGACGACGCTTTCCGGGAGATCAGCCTCAGTTATCCGGTCGCCGTTGCCGAGGATCACCGCCCGTTCGATGGCGTTGCGCAATTCCCGCACATTGCCGGGCCAGGAATACTCCAGCAGCGCCCGCTCGGCCCCTTCATCAAATCCAAGGATGTTCTTATGGTTGGCGAGGCTGAAGAACCTGCAGAAGTCCTGAGCAATGGTCTTGATGTCCTCGCGCCGCTCACGCAACGGCAGCACGTTGACGCTGATGACATTGATCCGGTAAAAAAGATCCTCCCGAAACCGCCCTTCGGCAACCCGTTGTTCAAGGTTGACATTGGTGGCGGTGATGATGCGGACGTTGGCCTTGCGCGACAGTGTCTCACCCAGGCGCTCGTACTCCTTGTCCTGAATGAAGCGGAGCAGTTTGGCCTGGAGCGGCATGGCCATGTCGCCTATCTCATCGAGAAACAGTGTTCCCCCCTCGCAGGCGGCGATACGGCCGGGATTTTCCTTCACCGCCCCGGTAAACGCCCCCTTGGCATGACCGAACAGCTCACTCTCGAGCAGTTCGGAAGGAACCGCGGGGCAGGAGACGATCATCATCGGCTTTTTCGCCCGCTGGCTCCAGGTATGAATGGTTCTGGCGAAAACCGATTTGCCGGTGCCGCTCTCGCCCCGGAGCAGGATCATGGCCTCGGAGGTTGCAGCCTTGTACAGCGTTTCAATGATCTTCAGCATTTCGGGATTCCTGCTCTGCAGCAGGGCCTCGGGTGCGAATCGCCGCCGGTCCTCTTTCAGGACCGTTATCTCGTTCTCCAGATCGCGAATGTGGCCGAGGGTGCGAATCAGCAAACGCACCTGCGCGCTGGTGAATGGCTTCTCGATATAATCGGCGGCACCCCGCCGCATCGCCTCGACTGCGGTCTCGATCGTCGCATTGGCGGTAATGACGACGATCTTCAGCCAGGGGGACTCGACCAGCAACGGGGGGATGAGATCCATTCCATCCTCTCCCTCCAGCCGGAGATCGATAAAGGCAATATCGAATGAACGCCGTTTCGCCTCCCTCAGCGCCTCCTGCGAACCGGCCACCGCTGCAACGGAATGCCCCTCCGTTTCCAGACAGTAGGCAAGCGTCTTGCGGATATTGATCTCATCATCAACGATGAGGATATTCAGTGTCCCCGGCGACAGCGTCATAATTCATCTACATCTCGGATTTTTTCTTAAACCATCGATACATGATCACGGACAGGCGCCGTCCCGTCATCCTGACCGCAGACTGTGAGCTCAATCGTTCCCATTTACACCGACTGTATCATCTTTTTAAAGTCTGCTCTACTCTTCTCTCCATTCCCCTCTCCCGCTCCAACCCTGTCCTGGTCGAACCGGGGAAACGCCACCCCTGCTTTCGATCAGCGACAGGCGGGGATTTCCACCGGCATGAAATTCAGGCCCTCCTCGACTGAAATCCGGCCGATGCCGATTGATCCGCGATGGAGTTGGCGGGGGATAGTTTTAAAGAATCAGATGATAAAGGATGGGCAACGGAACAGCCGCCCGGGATCAACAGGACAACGGCTTCCGGCTACTTTCGTTGCGATTTTTTCTGGTAGGCCTCGGTGATCTTTTCCATCAGCAGTACCAGATCGATCGGTTTGACGAGATAATCGAAGGCCCCCAGCTCCATGCCGGAGATGCCGTCCTCGAAGCTGCCGTGCCCGGTCAGCAGGATCACTTCGATGGCCGGATCAAGGGCCTTGACCCGGGCCAGCACATCCAGCCCACTCATATCGGGCATTCGCAGATCGAGGATCATGACATCGGGATGAAATGTTGAAACGGCGGTCAGACCTTCCAGGCCGGAGAAGGCAGTCTCAGTCTCAATCTTTCGCAGGCGAAGACGTTCGGCCAGGGTCGAGGCGAACTCGATCTCGTTGTCGACGATCAACACCTTCATTTTTTTGATCCTAACCAAAATGTCCCTCTTTATTGTTACAATAAACT
>JROS01000162.1:604-4971 GCA_000769715.1 Desulfobulbus sp. Tol-SR | reverse complement strand
GCCCCGGCGATCGCCGGGGCGCATACCCTGGCCAGCCCCCACAGATTCAGCGCCTATTTCTCGGCAATAAGTTTCTTCTCTTTAAGATAAGTCAAAAGCTCCTTGGCCTTCATACCTCCCTTTGTTTGTGGAGCATCCTGGATGAGTAGCGAGGCCACTTTTCCGGCCTTCTCAAAATCGCCGACATAGGCGCTGAAAAAAGCGATCTCAAAACGCATCCATTGAGCAAGCGAAAAATCAGGGCGCAGATTCAAAAAGGCTTCAAGCTCTTCAATCCTTTGCGTCCCATATTTTCGTAGGCCCTGGTTGTGTTCATTCGTGGACGCCTGAAGATTAGCATCAATGGGGATGTGTCCTGAGTTTTGAGGTTGAAATTCAAATCGGCCTTGATTGATCATCGCCCAACCTGTGTAGATTGAGGAGGGATATTTAACCCAGACCTCCTTAGGAATTGCGCCTTCCATAACAAGGCACTGCCAGCTTACTTTGGGGTAGGAGGCCTTCGCAGCATTGAGGAAACCCATATCCGGTCCCTTGGCTTCCTCGATAGTGATTGCAACCCACTCTGATTCAGCATACCCCTTCCAGCCCTTGTATATCTTGCTGCTGTCCCATATCACCCTGATCTGATACGTGCCTGGATGCAGAAGACCGGCTCTTTCCGCAATATCCACTTGAAAGGTATGCTTCCCGCCGGGAGGGATGGAAAACATTGGAAAAGGATTAGACGGATACAGTGTAGCCGTGATTTGATCAAAGCAGATTAAATCTTGCCTGCCTTGCACCTCAAAGCGGAGATTGTCAACGTAATAAGCCGGGACTCCCTCAGTTTCTTTTCCCGGCAGAGAGATGGGGTCGGATCCTATATTTATTAAGGTGATGTTCATGTTAATGGGAAGGTACTCGATCATGCCTATACGCTCGATCTGCGTCTCGATTTTCAGCCCCTGCGAAGCCTGCGCTCCGCAAGAGACGGCCAGAAGGGTAAGTAAAACGAAAAGACGATTATTAAACATGATGGCCTCCTACTGTGGATCTTCCTGCGTCCGGATGGCCGGACGGCCCAAGGGCTCGCCCCAGCACGATGTGCCGTTGAGGAGAGCGCAGTCGAAATGGGTAACATCGTCGGTCTGCATGGCCATGCCCTTGTCATGGTCAGGCACGGCAATAGGACTCATGCCGCACCACTGGTCCGTGTAGCCCGAATTTGGCGGGGTGAGATCGGGATGGGGGCATGTGGCGCCCGGCGCGTTCCCGCACCACGCGAAATCAGGATCCACTTCATCAGCGTTATACCCGAAGAGATGACAGCATTCATGGGCGCAAATATGCCGAATGGAGTACTGGATCTCTATGGGCTCGCATGCCCGGGCCGGCGGGCCTTGAAAATTGCATTTGGTCGCTGTATCCTCCGGAACTGCGATAAACGCAAAAGCGGCGTTGGAGGAGGGGCGCGAGACACCGCCCCATTGGGAATGCTTTGAAACCCCCGTCATATGCCAATAGTTGGAAGCCAGGTTGGTCGAGACCGGGGGCTCTTGATTCCTATGCTTGAACCAATATTGCTGGAATCTGAACATGGGATCTGAATCAAGATTATCGAAAAACGCCTGTGGCAGATAGGGGACAACTCCCGTCCCATCCTGGGGCATGATGAAGGAGGAGAAGGCGTCATCATACGGCCCCGAGCGATCGCGTTTGTTCAATTGGCTGGTGTCTGGGGTGAAAAAACCCGAACCCTCTGCACATACCCCCGCAGAATTACCGGACAAAAAAGACCAAGGACTTGCGGTGTAGGAGAACGTCAAAGGCTTAAGCGTCAAGCAATCCGAAGGTTCGGCCAGAGTAAGAACAACAAAGTTGGGATCAGTATCAGTTATGGCCGCAACGCATGCCCGGTCGTGGGCCGGCTCATACGGCTTGCCCGCGTCCAAAACCCTGATGATGTCTCCAAGCTGCACGTTGTCCACACGCGTGTTTAAATACTTCGCAAGACTGATGGAGGTTTGGCCGTTCGATGCATTTTCAAACAGCAGCCCACCCCTCCTGCACATTTTGTCCTGCTCCAGGAGGATGCGCTTCCAGGCGGTGTAGAGGGTGCTGGAGATGACGGAACCACTGGGAACGGTGAAGTACACGCGGTAGTTGTCGCCGGAATACTGCTGGGAGATCCTGAAATTGAAGACGCAGGGGTTGGAGGACGTGCCGCAGGACGAACGGCAGTCCACGAGGGCGTCGTTGGCCGTGGAGGTGCCCACCCCGGCGAATTCATTGAAGGGCTCGGCGTTGTCGCAACTGCCGTCCCCGAATTTGGTGCGCGCGTCCAACCAGGAACGCCCGCACCCCCGTTTCATGGGGCCGGGAACGGTGTCATAGGGGGCCGTGCTCAAGGCGTCGCCCAAAGAGGCGCAGATGTCGCGGGGCTTGTTGTCGGACCACCACGCCTTGATGCGCAGGGTGGAATAATCGGAACCGGTGGGATAAGAAAGGCGCACGTTCCCCTGGAAGGGCGCATTCTTGTCCAACGGATCCGGGGAGGAGATCCAGATCGGGACGGGATCCATGGAATAGGAATCGGCGATGAGGTAGGGCTCCCGCTTCAGCTTGATCGCGCCGCCGTCGTTGTGGGCGATCTCAAAGCGGGCCAGGTCCTGGGCGTTGAACTCCGTGGGAACATAGGTGGTGAGAGCCCCGGCGATGGTGCGGGTTGTGCTCCCGGTGGCCAAGAGCTCGGAGGCGACGGTGGGATTGTCCAGGGGCACCGTCCAAAACCGGCCGGCCGCGAAGTCCGCGATCATGAGGACGCCGTAGTCGGAGCCGGGCTCCCGCCAGGCGTCCACCCCGAAGACGTTGTTGAAGCCGGTCTTCACGACCTCCAGCGTCTCGCTGCCGTCGTTGCGGATGACCTTGACGGTCTTGGGGTCCACGGACATGCCAACGATAGCGTTCCAATACCACGCGCCCAGGCGGTTGCCGTAGTCGGTGTCCAGGATATTGCCACAGCCCCCGGCGTTCACTTCCACCTTGTAGATGTATTTGCCGTTCAAGGCATCGTCAAAGGCGAAATAGACCACATCCCGTCCGACGAGACTCTGAGGATTGGGATCGGGCGCGGCCCCGGCCGCCCTGACGGAACGGCCCGAGCCGGGAACGCCCAGGGCCTTGCAGGCTGCCATATTGACGTCGAACGGATCGGTTAGTACGTAGGTGCTCGTGGAGAGGCTGGTGGTGCCGAAGCCGTCCGCAAAAAAGATGTGCTTGAAGCGGTCCGTTTTGGTGGACCCGTAGTACTGATGGTCGGCGAAGAGGATGATTGGGGCGCGCACCCATTTGCCCTGCCCGTTGTCGTAATAGTGGCGGTAGACCTTGTTGCCGCTGTAGAGGTCGGCGGTGTAGAAGTCGCCTGTGGTGCCGGCGAAGCCGAGGGTGCGGATGGTCAGGACCGGATAGGTGGGGTCTTCGAGTTGGACAACAAGAGAATAGGGCGTACTGACCAGGAGACCATCAGCCACCGTTACCGGACCGCTGATGCCCCCGGGAGGGATGGTGAAGGAAACGCTGCTCGTGGTCGCGGACGTGGGCCGGAGGCACAGCCCACCGCCGAAACAGACGATGTTATTGTCCGCCACGTCGGAAAAATCTGTCCCGGTCAGGGTAACAGAACCGCCGACGTAGGGAGTGGAAGAGGCGGACGTGATGTTCGGGGGGACGGGCGGCAGGTAGCCGTTGGCGTCCGCGCCGTGGTTGACCTCGTTCTCGTCCGTCACATCGAAGAATTCAACGGTCTTGGGATTCTTCAGGGCGTTGGTGTAGGTGTAGGTGGGACCTGCGCCGTTGTTGAGGACGAGGTAGGTGTTGAGAAATTTGGTATCGGTGGCCCCCACGATGTCGTACTGCGTGCCCGCGCCCGTCCAGGAGAACAGGATGTCGTTGGACCCGGACTTGGAAAGGCGTACGTCGGTGTCGGGAGAGCGGGGCGAGGGAGGAGAGGAGAAGGAAACGCTCGCCGTTTGCGTGGGCTTTTCCTCCGGCGGAGTCATGGGTTCGATCACGACGCCGTGCGCGATGAGATCGTCGGTCGTCCCAGGTTTTCCATCCGGGCCAGGGCTGGCGAGCGAGTAGCTCTTCCCATTGGAGGAGTAGCGGTAGAGATTCCCCCAGGGATCGTACAGGATGGGCTCCTCCCAATAGAGGCTTTTGAGGAAGGCCCCCACCGCCTGGATGTCGTCCCCCCTGGGGAACGCCACATAGTCCACGGCCATGGACTGCAGGATCATGTCCCAGGCGTAGAAGTCGGCCTTGATTTTGGTGAGGGGATCCCACTGGGCCGCCCCAACGGCGGCCAGGGCCAGGACAAGGGACAGTAG
>JROS01000162.1:0-493 GCA_000769715.1 Desulfobulbus sp. Tol-SR | reverse complement strand
GATATGCCTTCGGCGTCCCTCAGCGGTTCCTGGGCCTTGGTGTGGGGTGTCGCATGGTGATTCGAGAGTAGCGCAATATTATTAAAAAGTCAAATCAATAGGCAAAGCTCTTTTCAAAGTCTATTTTCTGATCTTGTCTCTAAAGCCTGAAGACGAAAGAGCCTATAAAAGGCGGAGCATGAAAATGGTAGTGAAACGCTTCGCCGAGAAGATCCGTGAGCTTCGGAAGAAGAAGGGGCTGAGCCAGGAAAAATTGGCGGAGCGGTCGAAGATCCACTTCACATACCTCAACGACATCGAACTGGGGCGCAGGAACCCCACGCTTAAGACGATCAACAAAATTGCCCAGGGGCTGAAGCTTCCCATGTGGGAAATCCTGATGGAGATGGAGAACTACCACTCCCGGCCTTCGGTGAACCAGTTGAAGAAAAAGAAGCTCTGCCGGGAAGACCGCCCCAGGAAGAAGACGCCTACCCCCGAGGCCCCGGACAAG
>JROS01000055.1:51546-145158 GCA_000769715.1 Desulfobulbus sp. Tol-SR | reverse complement strand
TGGAGATGGGCGATACGGTGAGCGAGGACCCCGATGTGGTCAATTACCAGATCTATGCCGGCACCGCCTCGCCGTACAACTTCAACGGCCTGGTGCGCCACTACTTCATGCGCTCGGGTCCGGCGGTGGCCGATATCCAGGTCAACCTCAAAGCCAAGGGCGAGCGCGACCTGCAGAGCCACGACATCGCCAAGCGGCTGCGGCCGGCGATCGCCGCCATCGCCGCCAGATACGGGGCGGCGGTGGCGGTGGCCGAGGTCCCGCCCGGGCCGCCGGTGCTGCAGACCCTGGTCGCCGAGATCTACGGCCGCGATGAGGGGGACCGCCTCAAACTGGCGACCGAAGTCAAGAAGATCTTCACCGAGACCAGGGGAGTGGTCGATATCGACTGGTTTCAGGAGGAACCGCGGGTCCGGCAGGTGCTGACCGTCGACAAGGAAAAGGCGGCCCTCAACGGCATCTCCGAGGGCCAGATCACCCGGGCGCTGGAGATCGCTGTCCACGGGCTATCCCTTGACATCTTCCACCAGCCGGCCGACAAGGAGGAGATCAACATTGTCCTCGAGCTGCCGCCCGCCGACCGGGCCCGCACCGAGACCCTGCTCAACCTTTCCCTCCGTCCCGACCTGATGGCCGATGCGCCGCTGGTGCCGCTGCGCGAACTGGTCAACATCAGCTCGCAGCCGGTCGAGCAGCCGCTGTACCGCAAGAACCTCAAGGATGTCACCTACGTCACCGGCGACGTCGCCGGCGAGGTCGAGAGTCCGGTCTACGCGATCTTCGACATCAACAGCCGCCTGCGCCGGCTCAACACCGCCGATTTCGGCGGCACCCCCGGACAGCTGGAGCTGTACAACCTCAACCAGCCCTTTTCCGACCGCCAGCCGGCGATGAAATGGGACGGCGAGTGGCATATCACCCTCGAGGTCTTCCGCGACCTCGGGCTCGCCTTCTGCGTGGTGATGATCCTGATCTACATGCTGATGGTCGGCTGGTTCAGGAACTACATCACGCCGCTGGTGGTGATGGCCGCCATCCCCTTCTCGCTGATCGGCATCCTGCCGGCCCACTGGGCCTTCGGCGCCTTCTTCACCGCCACCTCGATGATCGGTTTCATGGCCGGGGCCGGCATCGTCGTCCGCAACTCGATCATCCTCGTCGATTTCATCGAACTGCGGACCAGGGCCGGCCAGCCGCTGGCCAAGGCGGTGGTCGATGCCGGGGCCATCCGCTTCCGGCCGATGCTGCTCACCGCCCTGGCGGTGGTGGTCGGGGCCTCGGTGATCCTCGCCGACCCGATCTTCCAGGGCCTGGCCATCTCGCTGATGTTCGGCGAGATCGCCTCGCTGCTGGTCAGCCGCATGGCCGTCCCGGTCATGTACTATGTGCTCAAGAAACATAGTCATCCGCCGACTCAGGCGGCGGTGGAGGGACAACGATGACCGACGACTCAATCCATCCCCGGGTGGCCGGCCGGAGCGAGCCGGCCGCGCCCCTTCGTTTCGAACCCTTCCAGGACCGGCCCAGCCGCGACATCCGCAACACCCTGTCGACGGCCCTGGCCGAGGCGATCGCCGACGACGGACCGGAGCCGTTCGAGCAGGCGGCGACCCGGCTGCTGAGCGACCATCCCACCGACCGCTACCGCGATTACATCGTCGATCGTCTGGCCCGTTATCGCCGGGCCCTGGCGGCAATCAGCCGGGGGATCACCGATCCCCTTCACCAGGGTATGGTGCTGTGGAACGAACGACTATTTTTCGAGGTGCACGAGGTGCTGGAGCACGCCTGGCTCCAGGCCGACGGCAGGCGCAAGCTCCTGCTGCAGGCGCTGATCCGGGCGGCCGGGGTCTACATCAAGCTGGAATACGGCTACGAGCGCCAGGCGGCGAAAATGGCCGCCAGGGCGAGGGAGGTGCTGGCGACCAGCGGCGATCTGCTGCGCGACTATTTCGACCCGGCGGAACTGCTGGCGGCGTTGGCCCGACTCGATCCGGTCCCGCCGAAACTGGTACCGACACCGACTGGACGACAGGACTGACGGCCACCGGCGGCTGCAATCGGGCCGTCGATTCCATCTTCCGTGGTCAATTCCCCAGGCCGCAGTAGCGGGCCAGGGCCACCAGGCCCATGCCGACCAGCACCGTGGCGAACAGGCTTTTACTCTTCCACGACACCGGAAAGGCCACCAGCGCCGCCCACAAGAAGATGTTGTCGAAACCGAGATCGACCTCCTTCTCCGGCACCAGCAGGGCCGGCAGCAGCATCGCCGCCAGCACCGCCGGCGGCACCAGCCGCAGCCAGGCGACCATCAGCGGCTTGAGGGTCCGGCCGCTGAGGAAGAGGATCGGCAGCAGCCGGGGCAGGAAGGTCACCGCCCCCATCCCGACCATGGTCAGCAGGATCAGCGTCTGGTCCATTGCTCCACCGCCAGGCCGAAGGTTGCGCCGGCCACGGTGGCGGCGATGATATGGAACTGGTGCCAGCCGGCGAGGAACAGCGCCGTCGCCAGCAGCCCCGAGAATAGCGCGGTCGCCAGCCGCACCAGGCTGGTGCACTGGCTGACCAGGAGGCCGATGAACATTGCCGACAGGGCGTAGTCGAGGCCGAGCGGCTTGACGTCGCCGATCAGGTTCGAGGCGACGACGCCGAGGGCGGACCCCAGCACCCACGAGGCCTGGGCGGTGACATTGAGGCTCAGGGCCTCGAGCGGACAGGTGCTCAGATCCCTGGTGGTGGTCGAATGGAGGGCGAAGGTCTCGTCGGTCAGTTCGTAGGCGAACAAGGCCTGGCGCCGCCGCGACCATTTCGCCAGGTAGGGGGCGAGGGAGGCGGCCATCAGCAGGTGGCGGAGATTGACGACGAAGGTCGTCAGGATCACCACCGCCGGGCCGGTGCCGCTGGCGAACAGGCCGACGGCGATGAACTGGGCCGAACCGGCGAAGACGATCAGCGACATGAGCACGGTGTTGGTGGCCGAGATGCCGCTCTTGCCGGCCAGCACGCCGTAGGCGAAGCCGATCGGGACATAGCCCAGGACGATCGGCAGGGCCCGCCGCACGCCCTTGAAGACGGCGGCGGAGGTTGATGGTGGATATTCGTTCATGTCTGGAGAATGGCGAAAGACAAATGCCAAAGAAGCGGCCCGCGCCGATCAATGTGCCAGCGTGTACCCCTTCCCGAACCTTTGCGCCGCTTTATCCGGAGCGCGCGGAATCGCACAGGATATCCCTGCCGCCTTTTCCTGTCAACCGCTTTCCCTGACCGCCGATATCTTCAAACTATGCTGATCCGTAATTTTCGAAGCAAATTGTCGATGTCGAGCGCAAGGTCAGATGTCGCAGATCAAGGTATCATACCCCAGTTCGACCTTCTTTCCCGTCTGTTCGGAACAATACCTCCCGAGTTGTTGTCCCATGCTGCAGGAGACTCCATCCAGTTCCTCGATATGCGACAATATGAACTTTTTCCCTTTTAACATTTTAATCGTATCAATTGTCTCGTTGAGGGTCAGTTCATATTGCAGGATCGGGTGCTTCGGATCCACGTTTCTCTTCCCGTTGATCGGATTAACCTCAACGATACCCAATGGCAGATAGACAAGATCAAATTCCGTATTTCCAATCACTTCATTCGGCACCCACGCTTTCAACTCATCCATTACGACGAGAATTTTTTTGTTCCCGCCCTCAATTGTGAAGCCGAATGAGAAATCGAGTTTCATTTGCACGGGGGTGATTCGATACCCGTTGAGCAGGAATGGTTCCGAATTCTTGACAATGGAGATATCGACCAGTCCATCGCTTGCCAGGAAGTCGAAATAACCTTTGAGCCCAAGAAATTGCTGAAAGGTAGATTCAACTTTTTCTGTCAAGAAAATCTGTGTCTTTCTATTTTCAGGGGGGAGACCAATCCAGTCTTTGTTCATCTCGAATACGCGTTTTCCTGCGGTATGGTCTGGATGCCAGTGAGAATAGACACATCCATCAATCTGCTCTATAGACGAGCGGTTGAGCTGAATGGAGATTTCTTCAGGTGTATCGATCAGAAGATTCGGGCCGTGAATGAAAACACTGGGTCCTAAGCGAGCATCTTGTGCTGATCCTGCTCTCGCCAGTTCACATACAGTGCAGTTACAGAACGGCTTGGGGGTGGTAATCGCCCCGCCGGAACCAAGTATTTCAAGTTTCATCAGCTGCAATCTCCCATAATCTTCACTCCCAGCATCCAACCGGCGGGCCGGTCCGGGTTCAGTGACATGTGCCGTAGTTGCCGCAACATGGCAATCTCCGCTCTGTTTGCTCTCACCATACACCTCAGCGGCATACAGACGCCATCAGATTTCCTGCCTGCCGCTGAGGCTGAAATTCTGCGGACCCGACAAACAACCGCCATGAGGGGCAATGGCAGAAATCGATACCGGCGACCAGATGCCTCTAACCGCCAGGCAATCATCCTGCCGGACTATTCGTTGCAGAGAAAGTCGATGTCCTCTGTGCCGGCCCCGCCTGCAATCGTTTCCTGCTGAGATTCAGACGACTCAAGGATGTTGCCTATCCACTGCTCGATATCATGGTGGACCACTTCCGCCTGCAGATCCCTGAGCAGCATGTGATGGCCGTGATCATAGAGAACAAATCGCCAATCCATTTCTTCATCGGACGGCAACCTTTTGAGCATCTCGCAGGTCGGTTGGCGGGGAATGATCTCATCGTTTCTGCCGTAGAGGATCATCGCCCGGCCGGCCAGAGATCCGGCGGAAGCGAGGGCTTCGTCCATCAGCGTGCTCAAGCCGTAGACCGCATCGACCCTGGTCGTTTTGATCACCAGCGGATCACGTCCCAGCTCGCGCAGCATCTCGATGTTATCGGACGGGTCGATATCCAGCCCCTTGCCGGAAACCCCGAACCAGGGCAGCAGATGGGCGAACAGCCACAGGGTCGAGCGCTGATACCAGGGCATGGTGTTCCTCGCCCATACGGCGGGCGCGACCAGGGTGACCCCGGCGTAGCCACCCTCGGCCTGCAATTCCTTCTGCGCGGCAAGAATCACCGCCCCGCCCATGCTGTCGCCCAGAATGAAAAGAGGTGTCCCTTGATATTTTTGCTTCAGCAACCTTACCATGGTGCGCAGGTCGCCAGTCAATTTCGCAGCCCCATGCCAGTATCTTCGCCCCTCCGTTCTGCCAAACCCTCTCTGGTCATAGGCTATCAGCGTGATATTTCGTGCCGCCAGATACTCGCCGAACGAAAGAAACGAGCGGCTGTAGTCATTAAAGCCGTGCAGGGCCAGAACGACCGCCCGCGGCGGCCCTGGCCGGCCATTGACGATCAGTACAGGCAGGGTGAAACCATCCGGCATCAGGGCGGCATCGGCGGTCAATTCCGGGACGGTCTCGATGGTTTTCCCCTGAAAGACATAGGGCCCGGCACAGCCTGTGAGCGGAAAAAAAGAAAGCAGGGAGAGCAGTATCCCGGCTGGTGACAATCGCATGGACGGATCCCGGTGATGATGAACAACATCCCATGAATAATACGAAGATGCCATCAACGAGCCTTTGGCAGAGTGCCAGAAACCCATTGGATTCTATCCAAGCATCTCTTCAGCGATAAAGCCAGGTAAAAAATCAGATTCTGGCCCCCCGGTCGAACCGGACCAGCACCGCCGAACGCTGCAAATCCTGGTTCAAGATGAATTCGGCCAGCGTGATCTCGTTGGCTTCGATGTCGCGGCTGTCCCCGACAATGACATTCTTCCAGTCCAGCCGCAGCGATTGCCGCCGAACGACCAGGGTGTCGGCCGGAGAGTCCATGATCCGTTTGAGGTGCAAGAGCGTATCGTCCGGCGTTTCCACCTCTTTTCTCGCCTCCCTGATCTCCTCGTCGGTGGCGCTCAGCAGCTCCTTGACCTCGCGCACCTTGTCCTCCTGTTCCGGTTCGCCGCGGCAAAATAATTCGACGCAGCACGATCTCCATCTCCTCCGCCGAGCGGAAGACCGCCTTGACCAGCGGATCGTCACAATAACCGTTCGGGTCCAGCCGGACCGGCCCCGGAATCGTCCGGACCAGCGCATCGCAGTAGGCCACCGCCGTCGCCACCGACGGATGCAGGGTTCGGCGGTAGCGAGGGGCGAGACGAATGATCGGGTCGGCAATCTCGACCACATCCTCGATCGCCTGGCGCAGGACCCGCTCACGTTGTCTATCCCGCTGCAGATCGTTGACCGCCTGGCGCAGCCAGGCAATGCCTGAGTTGAACATGGTACCGACACCCCCGGAAAAGATTTCCCCTCCCGCCGCTGTGCACCGCTGGACGGATCGGACGGCGCGGCGATCGGCGCATCGATCGGCCGCCTTGACCAGGCCGGGAAACAACGACGGGAGGCCGTCCCCCCGTCGGCAATGGGGGTTGGCCTCCCGGTAAACGCCTGGAACAATCTCCCCGATTCTCTCAGTGAACCGAGGCATCCCTCAGGCTGCGGTACTTGGTATAGAGATCGTGATATCATGGTCGAGGATATCCAGCGATTCCCCCAGATTTTTCATGAAATCCTTATGGCCCAGCTGGAATGAATCGACCATTGTCCTCTGCATTCTCATGCTCAACCTCCTGTCATGGTATGTTCATACGAGATGTATCCATCGCTTGCAGCGGCATGAACTTGACCCCACCCGATCATGGCATTCGAGCCCGGCGATATTGGCGACACCCGCTCCATCCACCGGTCGTGCCCTCCTGCCGCCGCCGCGGGAACTATGCTCATGCCCAAGCGACTCTTGAGAGAAACAATAATCACTCATTGTCAGCCGACAATCGCTGCGGTTCATGACGATGCTTCCAGCCAGAGTGGCGGGTCGCCTCTCGGAGGACAATCACCGGTGCCCGCGAATCCGTTGATTTTCGTCGGCGCCGGACATATACTCATCCGATACACCCTCCGAAATCGAACCAACAGCCGCCTTACTTCCCGCACCGCCGGCTGGAGATCAACCTTCATCTATCGTGATTATCATGCACAGCGCCGCCGAAACCTACAGCCCCGAGATGCAGCAACTGAAGTCCACCAGGACCCTCGTCCTCGACAGCGGCGAGCCGGAGGCCAAGCGCGACGAGATCCGCCGCTATTTCCACGCCACCTGGGACCTCGACGAACGGCTGTTCGACACCCTGGCCGACGACGCGGTCTTCACGCTGCGGGCCGATCCCCTGCGCCACCCGCTGATCTTCTATTACGGCCACACCGCCGCCTTCTATATCAACAAGCTGATCCTCGCCGGCATCATCACCGAACGGATCAACCCCCGCTTCGAGTCGATGTTCGCGGTCGGGGTCGACGAGATGTCCTGGGACGACCTCAACGAGGCCCATTACGACTGGCCCAGCGTCGCGGAGGCGCAGGAGTTCCGAACCAAGGTCCGCCAGGTGGTCGACGAGGTGATCACCACCCTGCCGCTGTCGCTGCCGATCACCTGGAACAGCCCGGCCTGGGCCATCCTGATGGGCATCGAGCACGCCCGTATCCACCTCGAGACCTCGTCGGTGCTGATCCGCCAGCTGCCGCTGGAACGCCTGCAGCCGCATCCGCTGTGGGAAATCTGCCGCGATCGGGGCGAGGCCCCGGCCAACGCGCTGCGCCCGGTGCCGGGCGGCCCGGTGCGGCTGGGCAAGGACCGGAACCACCCGCTGTACGGCTGGGACAACGAATTCGGCCTGTTCGAGGAGGAGGTGGCCGGGTTCATGACCTCGCGCTTTCTCGTCTCGAACGGCGAATATCTCGCCTTCGTCGAGGATCACGGTTATCAGGAACGGCGCTGGTGGACCGAGGAGGGCTGGAACTGGCGGCAGTACCGCCGGGCCGAACACCCGATCTTCTGGGTCAATGAGGGCGAGCGCTGGTTCCTGCGGACGATGGTAGAGAAGATCGAGATGCCGTGGAACTGGCCGGTCGAGGTCAACTACCTCGAGGCCAAGGCCTTCTGCAACTGGATGGGCGAGAAGACGGGGAAGAACCTGCGGCTGCCCACCGAGGCCGAGTACTACCGCCTGCACCAGCTGGCCGGCCTGCCCGACCAACCGTATTGGGACAAGGCCCCGGGCAACATCAACCTTGAGTGGTGGGCCTCGTCGTGCCCGGTCGACCGTTTCGAGAGCGCCGGTTTCGGCGATGTGATCGGCAACGTCTGGCAGTGGACCGAGATGCCGATCTCCGGCTTCCCCGGCTTCGAGATCCACCCCTATTACGACGATTTCTCGACCCCGACCTTCGACGGCCGCCACAACCTGATCAAGGGCGGGTCGTGGATCTCGACCGGCAACCTGGCGACCCGCGACTCGCGCTATGCCTTCCGCCGCCACTTCTTCCAGCATGCCGGCTTCCGCTATGTCGAATCGGCGGCGGCGGTGGTGATCCCCAGCATTGCTTACGAGACCGACGACCAGGTGTCGCAGTACTGCGAATTCCATTACGGCGACGAACATTTCGGCGTGCCGCAGTTCAGCAAGGCGATCGTCGACCAGGTCCTGGCGATGTACGGCGACCGCCCCCGCCGCCGCGCCCTCGACCTCGGCTGCGCCACCGGCCGGGCCACCTTCGAGCTGGCCCGCTATTTCGATCAGGTCACCGGCCTCGACTTTTCGGCCCGCTTCATCCGCATCGGCACCCGGCTCAAGGAGGAGGGTTTCGTCCAGTACACCCGGCTCGAGGAGGGGGAGATCGTCAGCTACCACGAGAAGCACCTGGCCGGGTTCGGCCTCGAGGCGACCCGGGACAAGGTCGAGTTCTTCCAGGCCGACGCCTGCAACCTGCTGGCCCGCTACACCGGCTACGACCTGGTGCTGGCCGCCAACCTCATCGACCGCCTCTACGATCCGGCCAAGTTCCTGCGCGAGATCCCCGCCCGGATCAATCCCGGCGGCCTGCTGATCCTGCTCTCGCCCTACACCTGGCTGCCGGAGTTCACCGACAGGGAGCGCTGGATCGGCGGCTTCCGCCGCGACGGCGAACCGTTCTACACCATCGACGGCCTGAAGGAGCAGCTGGCGCCGCAGTTCACGCTGGTCGCCGCCCCCGGCGACATCCCCTTCGTCCTCCGCGAGACCCGGCGCAAGTTCCAGCACAGCTTCGCCGAGATGACGGTCTGGGAGCGCAACCGGGCATAAAAAAACCCGGCCGGGCCGCAGCGCGGTCCGGCCGGGTTTCGGCTTCGATTGACTCGGTGGGCTACATCCGGGTGTACAGCTCCATCGTCCGGTCGCGGGTCATGATGTCGGCCCAGTCGGGTCCGAGGCAGTTCTGCCACAGCGGCACCAGCCCGAGGGCGGTCGTCACCATCTTCTCCATCGCCGCTGAATCGAGGCCTTTGGTCAGGTTGCGCGGCAGGGCGATATCGTGCCTGGCCATCATCTGCCGGAACTCGGCCACTCCTTCAGGATAGATCTCGTCGAGATAGTCGAAGGCGATGCAGCAGCCGATGCCATGGTGGATGCCGAGGACATAGGACAGGCCGTACGACAGGGCATGGCAGGCCCCGACCTGGGAGTAGGCGATGCTCATGCCGCCGAAGTAGGAGGCCATCATCAGCTTGTCGTCGCGGTCGGGATGGTCCTCGAGGAAGACCTGGCGGCACAGTTCGAGCGACTTCTCGCCGTAGGCGCGGCTGAACTCGTTGATGAAGGTGCCCTGCAGCGACTCGATGTCATGGATGTAACAGTCCATGCCGGTATAGAACCACTGGTCCTTCGGCACATCGGCAACCAGCTCCGGATCGAGGAGGATCTGGTCGTAGAGGGTGAAGTCGGAGTTGATGCCGAGCTTCTTCTCCGGCCCGGTGAGGATCGCCGTGCGCGAGATCTCGGCGCCGGTGCCGGCCAGGGTCGGGACCGCGACATGATAGACGGCCGGGAATTTGATCAGATCCCAGCCCTGGTAGTCGGCCGAAGAGCCGGGGTTGTTGAGCAGCAGCGAGACCGCCTTGGCGATGTCCATCGTGCTGCCGCCGCCGATCCCGATGATCCCGACCGGTTTCTCGAAGTGGTAGGAGCGGATCTGTTTGACCAGGGCGTCGATATACCTGGTCTTCGGCTCGTCGTCGACGTTGACCCGCAGCAGCAGGTCGCGGCCCTTGAGCGGGATCCGGCCCTCCAACTCCTTACCGGTGAAGACGTCATCGATGACGTAGACAAAGTAGGCCTCGCTGCTCGTCCGCTTGTGCTTGATGACATCGTCGAGTTGGTTGAAGGCCCCGCGGCCGAAGATGATATTTGGTACTATCCTGAAATTTCTATACATTTTAACTCCGGAGTTAATCAATTGGCAATCCCGGTGGAGGATCGACCAGCCGCTCCCGCCACCTGTCAACAGTCCCCCTCTCCGTACCAGATATCGGTCCAAAACTCAAGGAGAGTTTATGCCCGCGGGAAGCGGGAATGGTTGATAACATTCCAGATATGCGTTCTTTTTCAATCGATCGCCGGTAACCGTCGCGGAGATCGGTATCTTCGCATCGCTGCAGCTTCCTCTTGACAAGCCGAACGGAACCGCTAGTGTGTCAAAAATCCGCCATTATCCATCCCTCCGGAGCAACCACAAGGAAGCCTGCATGAGCGTTCTCGATCAGGACAGCGTGTTCACCTCGCTGCAGCAAAACGGCCCCCTCGCCACCACCGACGCGGTGCTGCTCGACTCTCCGTTTTCAATAGAGACCAGGGAATGGCTGCGGCGGCTGCGGCAGAACCGGTTGAACGTCACCAAATACCGGGCCCTGCGCAGCCAGGTGTTCGAGTTTCTCAACGTCAGGGGCTTCGAACAGATCCCCGCCCTGATCAGCACCCCGCAGCTGCGCCGGGAACGCAGCCATCGGGCCTGCACCCTGCTCGGCAACATGTTCGGGGTCGAGGGCACATCACGGAAGATCGAGGCCCGGATCTACGAGTACGCCCGGACCGCCGACGCGGTGGTCAACCTGCTCAAGACCAAGATCATGGCCCCCTACTCCTCGCACATCGCCACGACCAACGAAATCGAGGTGACCAACGACCCGGTCAACCTGCTGCTGATCATGTTCGATGACCGCTACCACAAGAAGGCCCGCTTCGAAGCCCGGCGCAAACTGGTGCTGATGAACCTGGCCGGCAGCATCGACCAGCGGGAGCGCGAGACCAAGATCGAGGAGAAGTTCTCGCTGTTTCTCGACTTCCTCAACGACTACGTGTGGAGCCACCGCCAGAAGATCGGCGAACTGGAAATCGTCTATCTCCTCTCGCACCACAATTCCGAAGACTTCAGCTGCACCGAGGTAAAGGTCATCGGCAGGGAGGAGGCCGCAAAGATCGTGCCCGAGCCGTATGTCAAGCTGACGCTGCTCAAGCGCCGCCGGTTCATCGCCGGCGACCGGGAGATTCCGATCTACGTCTCGATCCGCAAGAAATCGCCGGAGGCCAAGGTCCTCAAGCTCCTCCGCAAGAACGAGAAGAACCCGGCCGTGGCGGTCGACGACGAACTCGGCCTGATGGCGGTGCTGGAGACGGTCGCCGATGTCAAGATGTTCCAGAACCGGCTGGTCCGCAGCGCCTCGAAGGCCGATTCCTTCATGGTGCTGGAGGACATCTCCGACACCCTGACCGAGACGGCGCCCTACCGGACCACCTGCACCGGATCGAGCAGCAAGACCCCGATGCTCAAATTTTTCGCCAGGCTTGGCGGCATGCGGGTCGAATTCATCATCCACACCAACCGTTCCTGGCTGAACTACATGTACCAGCAGGACGTCTCCCATGACGAGTACGAGGTCAAGCGCATCTTCGACTCGGGGGTGGCCGAACTGCTCTTCCCGAGCGATATCTTCCATCTCGATCACAGAGCGATCCGCGATGATATGATCAGGCTGTTCCGGCGGCAGATCGAACGGTAGTACCGACAAGGGCCGGGAGGGCTATTGGATCAGGACTGGGCGAGGTACCAGCGGTAGGCGTCGGCCAGCCCTTCCTTGAGGGACAATCGCGGCCGCCAGCCGAGGGCATTGATGCGGCTGGTGGACAGGAGCTTGCGCGGCGTGCCGTCCGGCTGGGCGGGGTTGTAGACCGTCTCGCCGCCAAAGCCGACCAGGGCGGCGATCAGGGCGGCGGTGTCGCGGATGGTGATGTCGCTGCCGCTGCCGATATTGAGAAACGACGGCGCCGGGGCGGCGAAGGCCTCCTGGTCCAGCCCCATGACATGGAGGCAGGCGGCGGCCATGTCGTCGACATGGAGGAATTCCCGGCGCGGCGCCCCGCTGCCCCACAGCATCACCCGCGGCCGGTCATGGACCAGGCGGGACGAGTCGGGAGCCAGCCCGATGGCCTCCCGGATATCGGCGGGGATCGCGCCGTAGCGGGCCTCGTCGCGCCGGATCGCCTCGACCGCGCCCTCGGCCGCCAGTCTGGCGAGGTGGTACTTGCGGATCATCGCCGGAATGACATGGCTGTTCTCGAGGTGATAATTATCCCCCGGACCGTAGAGGTTGGTCGGCATCACCGAGCGGTAGCAGGTGCCGTACTGGCGGTTGTAGGCCTCGCACATCTTGATCCCGGCGATCTTGGCGATGGCGTAGGGCTCGTTGGTCGGCTCGAGGATGCCGGTGAGCAGGTCCTCCTCGCGCATCGGCTGCGGCGCGAACTTGGGGTAGATGCAGGAGGAGCCGAGAAACAGCAGGCGCCTGACTCCGGCCCGCCAGGCCTCGTGGATGACGTTGGCCTCGATCATCAGGTTGGTGTGGATGAACTCGGCCGGATAGGTGCTGTTGGCATGGATACCGCCGACCCGGGCGGCGGCCAGCACCACGTAATCGATGGCCTCGCGGCGGAAGAACTGCCGCACGTCGGCCTGACTGGTGAGATCGAGCTCGGCATGGGTCCGGGTAATGATATGCGCACATCCGCATTGCTCCAGCCGGCGGACGATCGCCGCCCCGACCATGCCGCGGTGGCCGGCGACATGGATCCGCATCGACGGCGCCAGCATCGCCGATTCCTTCACCAGTTCTCCCGTCATCCAAACGCCTCCCCTGCCGCTGCCGTAATCTGCAGCCCCGTCACTCACTCGTTGTGGTTGAGCACGGTAAAACCCTCACGCCGACAGAGGTCATCACGGTTGGCTTCGTCGAGATCGGCGCGCATCATCTCCGCCACCAGCTCGGTGAAACCGGTGGTCGGCACCCAGCCCAGTTTTTCCCTGGCCTTGCTCGGGTCACCGAGCAGGGTCTCGACCTCGGTCGGCCGGAAATAGCGGGGATCAACCCGCACCACGACACTGCCCGGGCGCAGACCGGGAGCGGCACAGGTCGGCGGCAGATTGTCGATGATGCCGATCTCCTCGACGCCCTCCCCCCGCCAGTGCAGGGTTATACCAAGCTCGGCGGCGGCGGCGGCGACGAACTCGCGGACCGAATGCTGCTGACCGGTGGCGATCACGTAATCCTCCGGCCGCTCCTGCTGCAGCATCAGCCACTGCATCGCGACGTAGTCGCGGGCATGCCCCCAATCCCGCTTGGCATTGAGGTTGCCGAGATAGAGACAGTCCTGGAAACCGAGGAAGATCCGGGCCAGGGCGCGGGTGATCTTGCGGGTGACGAAGGTCTCGCCGCGCAATGGTGACTCGTGGTTGAACAGGATGCCGTTGCAGGCGTAGATGCCGTAGGCCTCGCGATAGTTGACGACGATCCAGTAGGCGTACATCTTGGCCACCGCGTAGGGCGAGCGGGGATAGAACGGGGTCGTCTCCTTCTGCGGGGTCTCCCGCACCTTGCCGAACAGCTCCGAGGTCGAGGCCTGGTAGAAGCGGGTGGTCTGCGTCAGACCGAGGATGCGGATGGCCTCGAGCAGGCGCAGGGTGCCTAGGGCGTCGGAGTTGGCGGTGTACTCGGGCTCCTCGAACGACACCGCCACATGGGACTGGGCGGCGAGGTTGTAGATCTCGTCCGGCTTGATCTTTTCGATAATGTGGATCAGGCTCGACGAGTCGGTCAGGTCGCCATGGTGGAGGACGAAGCGGCGTTCCCCCTCGTGCGGATCCTGGTAGAGATGGTCGATGCGGGCGGTATTGAACAGCGACGACCGGCGCTTGATCCCATGAACCTGGTAGCCCTTCTGGAGCAGGAGTTCGGCCAGGTAGGCCCCGTCCTGGCCGGTGATCCCGGTGATCAATGCTTTTTTCATGATATTCTGCCCTTTCTGGTCTGCAGCGATGAAATTTGAGCCATCGCCTCAGACGAGGGTCCGGATAAAGGCCTGCAGGCTATCGCGCATCTCCGGCCGTTCGAGGGCGAAGGCGAGGTTGGCCATCTGGAAGCCGGCCTTGTCGCCGCAGTCGAAGCGGACGCCCTGGAATTTGAAGGCGAAGATCGGCTGGGTGTGCAGCAGCTGCGACATCGCGTCGGTGAGCTGGATCTCGCCGCCCGCACCCTTGCGATGCCCGCCGAGGATGCTGAAGATCTGCGGCGTCAGGATATAGCGGCCAATGGCGGCGATATTCGACGGGGCCTGGTCGGCCGGCGGTTTCTCCACCATCCGCTGCACCCGCATCGTGCCGTTGACCGCCTCTTCGGTCTCGAGGATGCCGTACTTCGACGTCTCCTCCTGCGGCACCTCGATCACCGCCACCATCGAGGCCCGCAGGCGATCGAACTCCTGGACCATCTGGTGCAGGACCGGAACGTCGCTCTGGATCAGGTCGTCGGCCAGCAGGACGGCGAAGGGCTCGTCGCCGACGATATCCCGGGCGCACCAGATGGCGTGGCCGAGACCGAGCGGTTCGCTCTGGCGGGTGTAGATGATGGTGCCCGAATTCGGCACAATCGACTCGATGACCTGCAGCAGTTCTATCTTGTTTCGCTGCTTCAGAGTCTCCTCCAGCTGAAAGGACCGATCGAAATGATCCTCGAGGGCGCTCTTGCCGCTGCCGGTGACGAAGATGATCTGCTCGATGCCGGAGGCCAGGGCCTCTTCCACCGCATATTGGATCAGAGGTTTGTCGACCACCGGCAGCATCTCTTTGGGCATGGCCTTGGTTGCGGGCAGGAAGCGGGTGCCGAGACCGGCCACCGGGAAGACGGCTTTACGTATTTTCATGGTTGTCACTGATAAGGTTTGGGTACGGGGTTTAGCGATTGATCCATCAGACAATGCGGATCCACTATATTGGAAAACCCCGGAAATGTAAACCGCCCTGGCCTGGATTTTCCGTTTATCCCGTTCCTTTGCGAATGGTCGGCAATCGGCCTTTCCCCGTCGTACGGTTAGGATCACATTGGGCTTGACAGCCTGAGCCAAAGTTTTTATCGTAATTCAACGATAAGTGATGATCACCCACAGCCTGCTCCCCTGACCTCACCGGAATCATAATGATGGAATCCGATCTTACAGCACTCGACGCCGCCCGGATGTGCAAGGCCCTCGGTCATCCCGCCCGAATCGGGATTCTCAGGCAGTTGCTGCGCGAGGAACGCTGCATCTGCGGCCGGATCGTCGAGGTGCTGCCGCTCGCCCAGTCGACGGTCAGCCAGCACCTGAAGGTGCTGAAGGATGCCGGACTGATCAGCGGCGAGGTCGAAGGCCCCAGGACCTGCTACTGTGCCGACCGGCAACGGCTGGCCGCCCTGGCGGCAGCGCTGTCGGCGATGCTTTCCCCCTGTCGGGAAGAACAGCGATGAAACCCGAACTCCAACACGATATGAATCTGCAGCCCTTTCCCACCCTGCCCATGGCCTCCCCCCTGGCGCCGCCGGCCGATCACGGTGATGCCGCCCCCTGCTGAGGCCCGAAACCCGATCCCCGGTCAGGGGTCCACGAGCGTCCCGGTTACCGGATCGTTCCCTATGTCACCGATTTCATCGACACGGCGGCCGGTCCGGTGCCGCTGGTCGACACGGCCCTCGCCTGGCGCGACAACCTCGGCACCATCGGCGCCAGGAGCGGTTTTTGTCGCAGCAATTACCGAGCGATACCAGGCTTGTACGGTGTCGGCCAGCCAGGCCCGGATTCGCCGGTCCTCGTCACCGCCAACTACAAGCTGAGCTTCGACGCCCTGCGGCGTCAACTGCCCGGCATCGATGCCTGGATCCTCGTCGTCGACACCCGCGGCATCAACGTCTGGTGCGCCGCCGGCAAGAAGACTTTCTCGACCGCAGAGGTGGCCTACCAGGTAAAGATCAGCCGACTGGCCGAAATCGTCCGCCACCGCCAGCTCATCCTGCCGCAGCTGGCCGCAGTGGGGGTGGCCGCCGGCAGATTGCGTAAGGCCTGCGGCTTCGACGGCGTCTTCGGCCCGATCCGGGCCCAGGACCTTCCCGCCTACCTTCACCGGGGCCGGCAGGCCGACGAGACGATGCGCACGGTGACCTTCGGGGCCGGCGAGCGGGCGGTGCTGATCCCGGTTGAAATCTGTCTGCTGTGGAAGCCGTTCCTTGCGGCAACGGTGGTCCTCGTCCTGATCTCCGGCATCGGCCCGGATATCTATTCCCTGAGCGCCGCCGGGGTCAGGGGGATCCAGGCGATTACCGCCTCCCTGCTGGCGGTGCTGGCCGGGGCGGTTCTCACCCCGCTCCTGCTGCCCTGGATCCCCGGCCGCCAGTTCTGGCTCAAGGGGGCGCTGGTCGGCGGTTTGACCGCTATGGCCGCCCTGCTGCCGACCACCTGGGCTGCCGACCTGCCCGCCGCAACCGCCCTCGTGCTGTGGGCCGCCAGCGTCGCTTCCTACCTGGCGATGAACTTCACCGGTTCCACCCCCTACACCTCGCTCTCGGGGGTTGGCCTGGAAATGCGCCGGGGCCTCGTCTTCCAGCTCGGCGGCACGACGCTTGCCCTGGGGCTGTGGATCTGGAGCGCCTTTGCCTGATGAGGAGACTGCAATGAAGGATTTTCGCTATATCGATGGCGCCGCCATCCTCCGGCTCGACCGAGAGACATGCATCGGCTGCGGCAACTGTGTCACCGTCTGTCCCCACCGCATTTTCCGGCTCGAAGAGCACAAGGCGGCCATCGTCGACCCCGACGGCTGCATGGAATGCGGCGCCTGCGCCACCAATTGCCCGGTCGAGGCCATCTTCGTCAACCCCGATGACGGCTGCGGCTGCGCCGCCCTGATCATCAACCGGTGGCTGTCGAGGATCACCGGCAAATCCGTCTCCGGCTGCAACTGCTGATCCCGATCCCTGGTTTCCGCCGTCGACCGGTGCCGGCCATTGCCGCCAGATGCGGCCGGCTGCGCCTCATCGGCGCCCGCCGGCGACAAAATGACCACGGCACCGGTATCTGCTTACCTTTTTGCGCCATAACCACTACAATGGCTCTATGAGGGGGCTGCCCCGACGCCGGCAGACCCCTGTCCCCCATTCGCCGTACTGCAGATTCCCAGCCCAGCGCTGATCGGTTGCCGACGATGAATGCATCCGGTACGACACCGCAGACCGTCCTTCTGGCAGGACTCCTGCCGCAGGAGACGGCGCTGATCAGAAGACTGATCGCCTCCTTCGAGCTCGAGGCCCTGTCCATCGACATCGCCGATCTCCATCGCGCCGAGTCGCCGATTGCGGAGAAGGATATCTGCCTCGCCCTCTTTCATGTCGCTGCCGCAGCCAGACGGCAGGAACGCGAAATCCGTCTTCTCGCCGAACTGCTCCCCCGGCCGGTGCCGCTGATCGTCCTGGTGCCGCCGGCCCTGGCGAAAAAGGTCCCGACCTATATCGCGGCCGGGGCCGATGATTACAGCCTCCTGCCCCTCGACGAGGACAGTTTTTCGATCCGTTTCTATATCCTGCTCGAATGGGGCCAGGCCCTGCTCCAGTCACCACGGCCGACCTACCCCTGGGACGAGCACGGCCAGCAGAGTACCAAGAACCTGTGGCGCCGCCTGGTCGCCCGTCTGCAGGAAGGCCTGTCCTTTTTCTCCCCCGCCTCGCTCGTTCTCGATGAGGAGGACGACCGGATCTTTCACAAGTGGCGCAAGATCCGCCTGCTGGGCAGCGGCGCCTACGGCGATGTCTGGCTGGTGCAGGAGGTCGGCCGCCAGGAACTCGCCGCCGCCAAGATCCCGCACACGGCCAGGATGAACGTCCGCACCCTGCGCTCCGCCGCCATCCTCAAGCGGTTGATCCACCATCCCAACATCGCCGGCCTGGTCGAGGTGGTGAAGGAGGAGGGGATGTACATCCTGATCCAGGAATACGTCGACGGCGAGTCCCTCGACCGGCGGCTGGAAAAGGGCCTGACCGCCGCCGCCAAGGAGTCGCTCTTCCTCCAGTTGCTGGCGGTGGCGGCCTATTCGCACCAGCACCGGATCATGCACCGGGATATCAAACCGGAGAACATCCTCGTCACCGCCGACGGCCGGCTGAAGCTCCTCGATTTCGGCATCGCCCGGGATCTGGCCTGGGAAAAGGCCGATGCCGCCTCGGGGGGGACCCTCAACTTCATGGCCCCGGAACAGTTCGAGGGGAAAAGCTGCCTGGCCAGCGACGTCTGGGCCATCGGTGTCATCCTCTATGTCCTGGCGACCGGCTGTTATCCCCTGTTCCATCAGGAAAATCCGTACCCCGCAGATATCGACTCGGCATGCAGGGTCCCCGACCCGCACGAGATCGACCCCCGCATTCCAGCCGCGCTCGAGCGGATCATCATGCGCTGCCTGGCCCCATCGCTGGACCGCCGCTACGCCGATGCGGTCGAACTGCGGCAGGACCTCCTCAGATCGCTACCGGGGTTCGGCAATGGTCTGTATCTGCCGGAACAGAGCAAGGTGGAAGAACTTCAGACCTGACGAGAGCGCTCAGGTCCCGGTCAACAGGCGTTCGGCAAAGACCTCCGGCAGCCCGGCCGCCCTGATCTTCCGGGAGGCGGTGACCTGATCGTATTCAACCCGGATGAATTCCACACCCTTCTTGATGCTGTCATAGATCAGGTACGAGGCACGCGGATCGCCGTCCCGCGGCTGGCCGACACTGCCGCAGTTGAATATCTGCCGGTTGAGTTCGGCCGCCGGTACGATCGTCCCGTTGCGGGGGTGACGCAGGTAGACGCAGAAGAAGTTGCGCCGCGTGATCGCCATCGCCACATGGGTGTGGCCGACAAAGAGCATCTTCGCCCGGCTCCGGGCGAAGGAGCGGGAGATATGCGATTTATCGGCGACGTAGTACCATTCCAGCGGCCTGTAGGGGTTGGCGTGGCAGAACAGGGCATCGCCCCAGTTGCGGGAGACCTCGAGGGACTGGAGGAAGTACAGGCTGTCGGCCGTCAGCTGCCGTTTCGTCCATTCGATGACCCGGCGGGCATCCCGACGCATGCTGGAGGCGACGCCGACGACCGCGTGGTCATGGTTGCCGAGGATGAACTCGATATTCGGCAGGGAGCGGACTCGGACAACGCAGGCCTCGGGATCGGCGCCGTAGCCGACGATGTCGCCCAGGCATATGTAACGGTCAACCCTCCGGGTCTCGGCATCGGCGCAGAATGCCTCCAACGCCTCCAGGTTGGCATGGATATCTGAAAAAACGGCTAAACGCATCGCTCTTTTCCTCGGAGACAGGTCCGTGTGGGTATCGTCCGCCCGCCCTCTCGTCGCCTCGTCCCGCGACCGCGGCGCGATCGCTCGCAGTCGCCTCCTCTTCGTATGGTATCCCGAGGAGTCGGAAACAGCAAACAGATATCCGGCGCCGGTCGTCAAGCTGAAAAAGGTCCTGCCGTTCCCGGCTGTCGGGGACACTCTTTCTTTCACTTCAGCCGGCAAATGTGGTATCCTGCACTCCGTCGATTCAACCGTTCAGCTCAGGCAGACGCCGCTGATAAAACCGCCAACCCCTCCGGCTGTCCAACCGTTGCCGGGGCCATGAGGAAGATTATGCCGACTCCGCAATACTGGGCAGACAGATACGTCGAAAAACTGGCAAACGCCACCGATGCCATCAATATGATACGATCGGGGCAGAGGGTCTTTATCGGCTCGGGATGCGGCGAACCGCAGGCACTGGTCAAGACCCTCTGCGACAACTCCAACCACCTCAGCGGCCTGGAAATCGTCCGTCTGCTCGGCCAGGAAACGACCTCGCTGACCGCCATCGCCAACCGCACCAAGGATACCAGTCTCAATATCCGCTCGATCTATCTCGGTTCGACACGGGAGCCTTCCATCGCCCTGCACAAGCGGTTCATCACCCCGATGAACATGTCCGACGTCCCGGCCCTGTTCGCCACCAGGAAACTGCCGCTGAACGTCGCCCTGGTCCAGGTCTCGCCGCCGGATGACTTCGGCTGGATGAGTCTCGGCATCTCGGTCGATGTGACCCTCGCCGCCGCCCGTTCCGCCGATATCGTCATCGCCCAGGTCAACCCGCGGATGCCGAGGGTCATGGGCCAGAGCTTTCTCCATGTCAACGATGTCGACGTGATCGTCGAATGCGAGGAGGAACTGCTCTCCATTCCGACCAATCGCCAGAATTATTCCGAGGCCGCCCAGGCCATCGGCAGTCACATCGCCCGTCTGATCGAGGACGGGTCGACGCTGCAGATCGGCCTCGACGCCGCCTCCCAGGCCACCGTGCAGGGGCTCGCCAGCAAGAACGACCTCGGCATCCACTCGCAGTTCCTGACCGACGACATCATGCATCTCTATGCCGTCGGCAATATCAATAACCGCAAGAAGGGGCTCAACGAGGGCAAGATGGTCGCATCGATGGCGATCGGCAGCCGCAATCTCTACGAGTTCCTCAACGACAATCCGGCGGTGGATTTCCATCCCTCCGACTATGTCAACGACCCGTTCATCATCGCCCAGCATCACCGGATGGTGTCGATGAACGTCGCCCGGACCATGGACCTGACCGGGCAGGTGGCGGCGGAGGCCTCGGCCGTCACCCGTTTCGCCGGCGTCTCCGGCATCCCGGATTTTGTCCGGGGCGCCCGCCGCTCGCCGGGCGGCAAATCGATCCTGATGATCTTCTCCACCGAGGAGACGTCGAACGGGCTCCGCTCCAATATCATCCCCACCTTCGATCGCGTCGTGGTGGTACCGCGCGGCGATGTCCATTATGTCGTCTCGGAGTACGGCGCGGTCAATCTCTTCGGCAAGAGCCTGCAGGAACGGGCGATCGCGATGATCAGCATCGCCCACCCCGATTTCCGTGAGGAACTGTTTGCCGCCGCCAAGGAACAGGGCCTGATCGGCAGCGAGAGGACCCTCGGCGAGGCGGTCAAGGCGATCTATCCGGTCCGGCTGGAGGAGACGATCGAGATCGACGGCCGGCAGGTCATTATCCGCCCGGCGAAACCAGTGGACGAACGGCGGATCCAGGAGCATTTCTACAACCTGCCGAAGGAAGATGTCTTCTCCCGCTTCTTCCACCAGAAAACGATCTTCGGCCGGTCCGACGTCGAATCGCGGTCGAATGTCGATTATGTCCATGACCTGACCCTGGTCGCGGTGGTGGGCGAATTCGGGTTCGGCAAGATCGTCGGCGTCGCCGAATGCATGATGCTCAAGGATTCGAACATGACCGAAGTGGCCTTTTCGGTCAGCCCCGAGTTCCAGGGCAAGGGGATGGGCAAGATCTTCCTCAAGAAGCTGGCCGCGGCCAGCCGGGAGAACGGCGTGCGCGGCCTGATCGCCTATACCATCCCCAGCAACACCGGCATGATCCGCCTGTTCAAGACCCTTCCCTACAAGGTCAAGACCCATTACGAAGACGGCGATCTCGTCCTCAGCTGCCTGTTCGACGAACTCGCCTGAACCTCCTGCCGCTGATGATCACCTGCCGGCCGGTCTTCAGCGCCGCATCAGATGGGCGACGGCCTTATCGAGACCGTCGAGGGACAGTTCGAACATCGGCAGGATCGCCCTGATCAGCTCGATGGTCCGGGTGAACTGCCAGTCGCGTTGCGGAATCGGATTGAGCCATACCGCATGGGGAAAGGTGGCGGCCATCAGCCGCAACCGTTCGATGCTGGGTCGGCCGCTGCGTTCGAAGGCATGGATCGATCCATCCGCCGCCAGCAGTTCGTAGGGGGCCATCGAGGCATCGCCGATGATGATCAGGCGGCTCTCCGGGTCACGGCGGATCAGGTCGTCGACCGCCACCGGCCGTCGCGACCGCGACGCATCCTCCCACAGCTGATCATAGATGGTGTTGTGGAAATAGAGGGTGGTCAGTTCCTTGAACTGGGTCCGGGCCAAGGCGAACAGCGCCTGGACGACATCGACGTAGGGCTCCATCGACCAGCCGCCGTTGTCGATGGCGAGGATGATCTTGAGACGGTCGACGGTCGCCCGCTCGAACACCAGTTCGATCTCGCCGCCGTTTTTGATGGTCTGGTAGATGCTGTCGTCGACGTTGATCCGGTCCCGCACCCCCTGCGGCACCAGATGTCTGAGCCGTTTCAGTCCCTCGCCCAGCGACCGCCGCGACAGCGGGCCGTCGGTCGAATAATCGCGGTAACGCCGTTCCCCCGCCACCTTGACCGCCGAACGGTTCATCGACTCGCCGCCGACCCGCATGCCGCCGGGATGATAGCCCGAATGCCCGACCGGCGAGGTGCCGCCGGTGCCGATCCACTTCGATCCGCCTTCATGCCGTTCCTTCTGATCCTGCAGCCGCTTCTTGAAATAGGCGAGCACCTCCTCCGGCGACATCGACGCCAGCTTCTTCTCGTCCAGGCCCAGGGCATGGGCCAGCCGCTTCGGGTTGTTCAGCCATTCGTCGAGCAGGCCGGCGGCAACGAGGTCGAATTCGGCCTCGCCGGCCTGGGCCAGATCGGCCCCCTCGAAGGTGTGGGCGAAGACCTGGTCGTAGAGGTCGAAGTGTTTTTCGCTCTTGACGAGGATGGCCCGGGCGGCGGTGTAGAAATCGTCGAGCGAGTTGACCAGCCCCTCGCCCATCGCCCGCTGCAGCAGCAGGAACGAGGTGGGGCTGACCGGGATGCCGACGTCGCGGAGGGTATAGAAGAATTGAATGAACACCGGCCTCAGCTCCCGCTCAGCGGAAGAAGCCCCGCTTCATGATCAGGTTGGCGGACTTCAGGTAATCGCCGCTTTTCTTGAACAGGACGCCGAGGTACGGGATCTCCCGGTCGAGCGCCTCGCCGCGGCGGAAATCGGGGTCGGCCTGCAGGGCCCTGATCCAGTTGAGCAGTTCCCTGGTCGCCGGCTTCTTTTCGAGCCCGTCGATGCTGCGGAGTTCGTAGAAAGTGCGGATCGCGCTCTCCGCCAGCTTCTCCGGGATATCAGGGAAATGAGTATCGATGATGCGACGCATCATCTTCGGCTCGGGGAAGGCGATATGATGGAAATTGCAGCGGCCGAGGAACGGGTCGGACAGATCCTTCTTGGCGTTCGAGGTGATGATGATCACCGGCCGATGCCGGGCTTTGACCATTTCATCGGTCTCGATGATATCGAACTGCATCTGGTCGAGGACATCGAGCATGTCGTCCTGGAACTCGGTCTCGGCCTTGTCGATTTCATCGATCAGCAGGACGGTCCGCTTCTCGGCGGTGAAGGCCTGACCGATCCGCCCCATCCGGATGTACTCGCTGATGTCGCTCACATCCCGGCGTGAGTCGCCGAACCGGCTGTCGTTCAGCCTGGTCAGGGTATCGTACTGGTACAGGGCCTCGACCAGCTTCATGTTTGATTTGACGTTGAGAATGATCAACGGCATGCCGAGGGTCTCGGCGATCGCGTGGGCCAGCATGGTCTTGCCGGTGCCCGGTTCTCCCTTGAGCAGCAGGGGCATCTCCAGGGCCATGGAGATATTGACGATCTTGGCCAGTTCCTCGTCGAGCACATAACGGCTCGACCCGGTGAATCGATTGAGTTCCATTCCGTTCCTTTTCAAGATGTATGAAGATTTTCGCCGTGCGTATCCCACACTACAAAAAAACCCCCTCCCGTGTCAACAGGAGAGGGTTGTTGTCAGCCCGAACAAGGGCGATGCGATCAGCCGGCAGCGGCGAGGTAATGCTCGTTCACCTTCTCCCAGTTGATGACGTCGAAGAAGGCGGCGATATAGTCCGGCCGGCGGTTCTGGTAGAGCAGGTAGTAGGCATGCTCCCACACGTCGAGTCCGAGCACCGGGATCTTGCCGAGCATGATCGGGCTGTCCTGGTTGGGAGTGGCGACGATCTCCAGCTTGCGCTTGTCGACAGTCAGCCAGGCCC
Organism: Desulfobulbus sp. Tol-SR; assembly: GCA_000769715.1. Lineage (GTDB taxonomy): Bacteria > Desulfobacterota > Desulfobulbia > Desulfobulbales > Desulfocapsaceae > Desulfoprunum. The sequence goes on along the minus strand of JROS01000055.1, from coordinate 120,984 downwards.
AGCCGCTGCCGAACACCTTGGTGGCCGCCGTGGTGAATTTCTCCCTGAAGATGTCGAAACTGCCGAACTCGGCCTTGATGGCCTCGGCTATCGGCCCGGCCAGGGCAACATCCTTTTTCAGGAGGGGCCAGAAGAAACTGTGGTTGGCATGACCGCCGCCGTGGTTGCGGACGATGGTGCGGATATCCTCCGGGATCTCGTTGAGGTTGCGGAGCAGCTGGTCGACGCTCATCCTTTCGAATGGTGCCTTCTCCTTGATCGCGGCGTTGAGGTTGGTGATATAGGCCTGATGATGCTTGGTATGATGGATCTCCATCGTCCGCGCATCGATGTAGGGTTCGAGAGCATCGTAGGCGTACGGGAGTTCCGGTAATATATGGCTCATGGAATACCTCCTTGATCTGTGCTGACGGCGGTCCTGGAAAATATCCAGGCCTCGGCCGGTTGGTGGTGGATACAACGAAATGAGGCGCCGGAAGATCAGTGAAGGATCAAGCAAAAACCGTATTTGCTGCAGAGGTGCAATCGATGGCTCTTGACCATCCTCGTGTTCCGGCCTCATATCTTTTTAGAATACGCTAACTATCGAGCTGACTGGAGTCAATCGGCGAAGGCCGAGAAATTTGTGATTGCGGCGGCCCGGAACGATGGAAGATTGGGTGGCGGGTGGCGCCGAAAGGGAGACGGGGGGAGATAGTCAGGGGGGCGGATCGGGACGCCGCCCCCGGTCAAGCCGGTGATTATGGCACCAGCGGATGCCGACCGATCGCCGTTTGGCCAGGCGGCCGGCGACGCGGCGATCGATGCGGCTATTCCTGTTCTTTCCAGACCCTGGCGCCCAGACCGGTGAGCTTTTCCACCAGGTTCTCGTAGCCTCTTTCGAGGTGGTAGATCCGGGAGATCTCGGTCCGTCCCGAGGCGGCAAGCCCGGCGATCACCAGCGAGGAGCTGGCCCGGAGGTCGGTCGCCATGACCTGGGCCCCGCTCAGCCCGTTCATGCCATGGCCGTTGATGACGCAGCTGTGGCCGTCGATCCGGATACCGGCCCCCATTCGCTGCAGTTCCGCCACGTGCATGAAGCGGTTCTCGAAGATGGTCTCGGTGATGACGCAGATATCGGCACTGAGGGCCATCAGGGCCATGAACTGGGCCTGGAGGTCGGTAGGATAACCCGGGAAGGGCATCGTCTTGATATCGACGCTCTTGAGCGCTCGGGGTTTCGCCTGTGGCCAGCGCACCGAGATGGTCGACTCGCCCTCGTCGACGATCAGCCCGGCCAGCCGCAGCTTTTCGAGCAGCGACGGCAGATGGGCGGGATTGCAGTGGGTGACGGTCCCTTCGCCACCGGTGGCGGCGATGGCGATGAGATAGGTGCCGGCCTCGATGCGATCGGGGATGATGTCACAGTCGGCCGGCCTCAACACGTCGACCCCATGGATCGTCAAACGGTCGGTGTTGCGCCCTTCGATCCGCGCCCCCATACCGGTGAGCATGTCGATGAGGTTGGCGATTTCCGGCTCCCGGGCGGCATTCTTCAGGATGGTGGTCCCTTCGGCCAGGACGGCGGCCATCAACAGGTTTTCGGTGCCGGTGACGGTCGGGATGTCGAAGTAGACGGTGTCACCCTGCAGCCGGCCGTCGATCTCGGCATCGACATAGCCGTGCTCGAGGCGGCAGGTCGCCCCCAGTTTTTCGAGGCCGGTGATATGGAAATTGATCGGCCGGGCGCCGATGGCGCAGCCGCCCGGCAACGATACCTTGGCCTTGCCCATCCGGGCCAGCAACGGGCCGAGGACGAGCACCGAGGCCCGCATCGTCTTGACCAGATCGTAGGGTGCCTCGGCACTGCGCAGATTGGTACTGTCGATGATGAGCACGTCCTCCTGCCGTTCATGCCGGACCCCGAGGTTTTCCATCAGCTTCAGAAAGGTCCGGGTGTCCCGCAGGTTGGGGACATTGCCGAGCCGGTGCCGGCCCGGCGCCAGCAGTGTCGCCGCGATGAGCGGCAGGGCCGCGTTCTTCGCCCCACTGATCCGTACCGTACCCCGCAGGGCGATGCCGCCCTCGACTATCAGTTTATCCATGTTCTCCCTACCTTCCGTTTTCGCTCATCGTGAGATGCAGGACCCGGTCGCGTCCCGCATAGTCCTTGAGTATCTCAACCGTTTTCAACAGCCCGTCAGGCCCGGTCGCCGGCACCAGCAGGCGCGACAATGCCGGTCCCTGCTCGGCCCCGATCTCGATGAAGACCTCGCCGCCGGGACGCATGATCGAGGGCAGCATATCCTTGATCCGGGCGATGATGTCAAGCCCGTCCTCGCCGCCGTCGAGGGCCAGCAGCGGTTCATAACCGGCCACCTCGGGGTCCAGCCCCTGGCGGATCTGGCGGCGGCTGACATAGGGCGGATTCGACACCAGCAGGGGAAATTGCCGTCCGGCGGCAAAGGCCGTCAGCAGGTCGGCCTTCACCAGGGCGACCCGGTCGTCGACCCGGTGGCGGCGGCAATTCTGTTGCGCCACCGCCAGCGCGTCGCCGGATAGATCGACGGCGACGACATCGCGTTGCAGCTCCAAGGCGAGGACCACCGCAATCGCCCCGCTGCCGCAGCAGAGATCGAGAATCCAACCGTCCGGCAGGCTCTTGCGCCGGCAGGCCGTCAGGACCTGCTCGACCAGAAACTCCGTTTCCGGCCGCGGGATCAGGACCGAGGGGTTGACGATGAAGGGCAGCGACCAGAATTCCCTTTCACCAAGGATATAGGCGACCGGTTCCCGCCGCTTCCGCCGCTCGAGATAGCGAAGGAAGACCTGCAGCGCCTCCTCCGGCACCTCCATGTCCGCTGCCAGATAGAGCCCGGTCCGGCTCTTGTGCAGACTGGCCCCGAGCAGCAGCTGGCCATCGAGATCGCCGCTGTCGATACCGGCAAGTCTCAGTTCACTCGCCGCGGTGCGGAGGAGATCGATCACACGCATGGTATCCTGTCATGGCCTGCCCGGTACGGACGAACAGGCGGAATTGCTACTGGATGGCCTTCAGCCGTTCGGCCTGGTCGTGGGCGATCAGGGGATAGATGACGTCCTCGAGTTTGCCGTTGAGGATGGCATCGAGCTTGTACAGCGTCAGGTTGATCCGGTGGTCGGTCATCCTCCCCTGGGGAAAGTTGTAGGTGCGGATCCGCTCGCTGCGATCGCCGGAGCCGACCTGGCTCTTCCGGTCCTGGGAAATCCGATCGTGGTGTTCCTGCTGCATCCGGTCGAGCAGCCGCGCCCGGAGGACGACCAGGGCCTTGGCCTTGTTCTTGTGCTGCGACTTCTCGTCCTGGCAGGTCACCACCAGACCGGTCGGCAGATGGGTGACCCGGACCGCCGAATCGGTGGTATTGACGCTCTGGCCCCCCGGCCCCGAGGACCGGTAGACATCGAATTTGAGCTCGTTCATGTCGATGTTGAGTTCGACCTCGTCGGCCTCGGGCAGGATGGCCACGGTCACGGCCGAGGTATGGATCCGCCCCTGGGTCTCGGTCTCCGGCACCCGCTGCACCCGGTGGACCCCGCTCTCGTATTTGAGCTTGGAGTACACCTGATCGCCGCTGATCATCGCGATGATTTCCTTGAACCCGCCGATCCCCAGCGGGCTCGAACTCATGATCTCGACCCGCCAGCCCATCGATTCGGCAAAGCGCGAATACATCCGGAAGAGATCGGCGACAAACAGGGCCGCCTCGTCGCCGCCGGTTCCGGCACGGATCTCGAGGAAAATATTGCGATCGTCGTTGGGGTCCTTGGGCAGCAGTACCAGCTTGATCTCACGATCGATGACCTTCTCTTTTTCTTCCAGTTCCTCGATATCGGCCCGGGCGAGTTCCTTGAACTCCAGGTCTTCGTCATCGTCCTGGAGGATCGCCCGGTTGTTGGCGATATCCCTCTGCACCTGCTTCAGATCGGAATGCAGAGTGTGCAGCCGCGCCAGATGGGCATGCTCCCGCACCACCTTCTGGTATTCCTGCTGATTGCCCACCAGGTCCGGATCGGAGAGTCGACTTTCCAGGTGTTGGAGTTTTTCTTCTATGTTGTCAAATACATCGATCATGGATACGGGATATTGCTGGTATGAGGCACAAAAAGAAAAGCCCACAGTCATGGCAACGCATCACTGTGGGCTTTATCGGCTGTAATCCGCAGGTGGGGTAAACTCGTCGGCAGCAGCCTCCGGCGGACAGGATTTTATTTGCCTTTCTGTTCGAAATGCTTGGCGTAACGCTGTTTGAATTTCTCAATGCGGCCGGCAGTATCGACCAGTTTCTGCTTGCCGGTAAAAAAAGGATGACAGGCGGAGCAGATCTCCACTCTGATCTCGCCCATGGTCGATCCCAGCTCGACCTCATTCCCACAGGCGCAGACGGCTTTTATTGTATTATATTTAGGATGTATCCCATCTTTCATGACGTTTTCTTCCTCCGATTCACTTCTCTATGATCACGTTGTACATCGATTATTCTTCAGGGTAAGTAGAAGCTTTCTTTGACACAAACGAAGTATTATACCCTGTCTTCGCAAGAGTTCAAGACAAAACACTATTTGAACAGGTCATCAGCCATTCATCGAATCAAGGAAATCCTTGTTGGTCTTCTGCGTTCTCAGTTTATCCAGGAGGAAATCCATGCAGTCGGAAGGGTTCATCGAGTTGAGCAGCTTCCGCAGGATCCAGATGCGGTTGAGCACCTCCGGCTTGAGCAGCAGGTCCTCCTTTCTCGTCCCGGACCGCTTGATATCGATGGCCGGGAAGATCCGTTTGTCGGCCATCTTGCGATCGAGGACCAGTTCCATGTTGCCGGTCCCCTTGAACTCCTCGAAGATGACTTCGTCCATGCGGCTGCCGGTCTCGACCAGGGCCGTGGCGAGGATGGTCAGACTGCCGCCCTCCTCGATATTGCGGGCGGCGCCGAAAAACCGTTTCGGCCGGTGCAGGGCGTTGGCCTCGACACCGCCGGAGAGGATCTTGCCGCTCGACGGCGTCACCGTATTATAGGCCCGGGCCAGACGGGTGATGCTGTCGAGCAGGATGACCACGTCCTTCTTGTGCTCGACCAGTCTCTTGGCCTTTTCGATGACCATCTCGGCCACCTGGATATGCCGCTGCGGCGGCTCATCGAAGGTCGAGCTGACCACCTCGGCGGTCTTGACCGATCTGGTCATCTCGGTCACTTCCTCCGGCCGTTCGTCGATCAGCAGGACGATGAGATACACCTCCTTGTGATTGCGGACGATCGAGTTGGCGATCTTCTGCATCAGCACCGTCTTGCCGGTGCGCGGCGGGGCGACGATAAGCCCCCTCTGCCCCTTGCCGATCGGGGCGAACATATCGAGCACCCGCATCGAAAAGTTGTCCGGCTGCCACTCCAGGTTGAGCTTCTCGTTGGGGTGCAGGGGGGTGAGGTTGCCGAACAGCGTCTTCTGTTTCGAGGCCTCGGGGGGATCGAAATTGATCGTTTCGACCTTGAGCAGCGCCAGGTACCTCTCTCCCTCCTTGGGCGAGCGGACCAGACCGTCGATGACATCACCGGTTCTCAGATTGAGGCGGCGGATCTGCGAGGGAGAGACATAGATGTCATCGGGACCGGGAAGGTAGTTGTAATCCGGGGCGCGGAGAAAACCAAAGCCGTCGGGGAGTATTTCAAGAACCCCACTGCCCCGCAGCTTGCCATCCTTGTCGGCCTGATCCTGGAGCAGGGCGAAGATCAATTCCTGCTTGCGCATGGAACTGTAGCCCTCGACCTTCGCATTCCGGGCGAGTTTGACCAACTCGCCGATTTTCATCATCTTTAATTCCGCCAAATTCATTAAAACCCTTCTCCTCTAAGACGCGTGGCAGGATGGATGGACGGCAAACGAATAGCAGCGGGTCCGGAGAAAATATGAGTCAGGATCGCCATACGTCGATGATGCCGCATGTTATAATTGATAGTATTTCCCAGCAAGAATCCGTACCGTGAGCGCTCACCACCGCATCGGGGCATCATGGCCTTGGAAAACAGAGACTTCGTGTTTCTGGTAGAGGTCTGTAAGATCAAAAGAGAATGGAGTGAAGACGTATCACGGAAACAGTGATTTCACAGCGACAACGGGATTCAACCCAAACCTACCCCAGAAAGGGATTTGACCAGCAAGAGTGTAGTACTGAAGTTATACGGATCCACCAGAGAAAAGGCAGGAAGTGCACTTCGTTTCGCTTTCTCCCTTATACGTATTCAGTTCTGCGGTGTCAAGCCTTGTCTTGCCGTATCGGCAGGTTTTCCCCTTTCCTTGATTTTTTTCTCCAGCAACCGGGCAAGGCTGGAAACCTGCTGCACGGTCTGGGCCCACAGGCCGGCATTACTGATCACGTGGGTGGCCATTTCGGCCTTTTTCTCCGGCGACATCTGGGCGTCAAGTATCCTTCGGGCCGCCTCTTCGCCGATGCCGTCCCTGGCAACAATCCGTCCGACACAGACATCTTCCGGGGCATAGACGACAACCGTCGCATCAAACTCGTCCTGCCATCCAACCTCGAACAGCAGGGGGATTTCAACGACGCATCTGCCTCCCTGCCCCGCGACTGCTGCCATTTTCTGCATCAACTCCCGGCGGATGAGTGGGTGCAGGATCGTCTCGAGCTGCTTTCGCATCGCCTCATCCCGGAAAACGGCGTCACGCATGAGGCCCCTGTCGATGGACCGGTCAGGCTTGAGGTAACGTTCCCCCCATGCCGCAACGATCCCCAGCCAGCCATCGGCGTCCGGCTGCATCAGTTCATGGCAGACAAGGTCGGCGCTGAACAGGTCCGCCTGCACGGCATCGGCCAGCAGCGCCGCGACACTGCTCTTGCCGGAGCCTATCCCGCCGGTTACCGCGATCTTCACACCATCCCCTCGATTTCCATCGGAATATCTCCAAAAATCTGCCTCAAGGCCTCGACAAAATCAGGCCATATCGGTGCAACGATGTCGAGCGGGTTCCTGGTTACGGGGTGAACGAAACGCAGACGAGCGGCATGCAGCATCTGCCGGGGAAACCTGGGATCGCCGGGTCTGCCGCCATAGACGGGGTCCCCGGCCACAGGATGGCCGATATGGCTCATATGAACCCGGATCTGGTGGGTGCGCCCGGTCTCGATCGTGACGGCGAGCAGGGTGAATCGCCCCGCCGCCTCTCTCAGCACCCGCCAGTTGGTCACCGCATGGCGGCCGGAACCCTCCACCACCGCCATCTTCTGGCGATTAACCGGATGGCGGCCGATCGCTGCTACGATTCGACCGCTTTTTTCAGGCAGAATCCCATGGACGATGGCGAGATATTCCTTGTCGACCCGTCGTTCCTTGAAATCGGTGGCAAGCAACCGCAGCACCCGCTCGTCCTTGGCCACCAGCATCAAACCCGAGGTATCCTTATCGAGACGATGCACAATCCCGGGCCTGGCGTTGTCACCCACCAAGGCGATGGCACGGCAGTAGTATACCAGGCCATTGACCAGGGTGCCGCTCCGGTTGCCGCTCCCGGGATGGACCACCAATCCGGGGGGTTTCGACAGGGCCAGCAGGTATTGATCCTCAAACAGGATCTGCAGCGGTATTTTCTCGGGCTCGACCTGGAGGTCCGAAGCCTCCGTCCTGATCAGCCCATGGACCCGATCGCCCTCCTTGAGCCGGTAGCTGCTCTTCCGCTCCCGGTCATTGACCTTGAGGGAGCCGGAGCGGATGGAGGCAACAAGGGTCGAACGGGAGTGATCCGGGATGGTCTGGACGAGGAAATGATCGAGTCGGATACCGACCATCCGATCGTCGACCGTGATCGATATGGGTTCAGCCTCCTCCTGGCTGCGAGGCGACTGAACAGTGCTGAGACTCATTTTTTTACAGGAAACAGGTTGGCTTCCTATACAGGCGGACTGGAGCATGGAAGGCGGACGGCCTGCCATCATATCAGGAAAATATGGTTTCGATCTTCTGGCTGATCTTGGCCTCGTCGACATCCTGGGCCAGGGACAGTTCCTTGACCAGCAGGTTCTTGGCGGTGTCGAGCATTTTTCTCTCACCGTATGACAGATCCTTATCGATGCTGAGCAGGAAGAGGTCGCGCAGGACCGTTGCGACTTCATGGACGGAACCGGTCTTGATTTTATCCATATAATCCCGATAGCGCCGGTTCCAGGTCTGGGTGCCGATCTCGCTGGTTCGATCCTCGAGAATGGCGATGACCTCCTGCACCTGATTTTTGTTGACGATCGCCCTTAATCCCACGCTCTTGCTGCTGGCGGTGGGAATCATGATTGTCATGTGATTTTCGAGGATCTCCAGGACATAGAACGTCTGGTCAACCCCACCGACGGTCTGCTTCTGAATCGATCTGATCACGCCAACGCCATGAGCTGGATATACAGCCATATCGCCTTCAGTAAACACTCTTTTCTCTCCCCTTGAAGAACATCATGCTACTCGAGACTGTATGCGGACACCACCGAGCGGTACTACTCAACATAGTGATAGAGACTCCAGGACATCCCCGGCAGATGTGGAAACGACAGGAACTTCGCAACGATCCAGGAATCCTGCAATCATTGTGAATGCGCGGGATTATTTCTCCGACGTGGACAAATACCCTACCATATTTTGTTAAAAATTGCCTGTTTTTTCCACCGGCGGAGTCCCGGACTCGCCTGAATCAAGGGAATTGCGGGTAAGCTTTCAGCTACTTGACGCTATTGACGAGATTCATCGCCCAGGCAGGACCTTTCTCGAAATAGAGACGCACCCCTTGCTCGATGACGTCCATCCTTTCATCGAGGAGGCGACGCTCGTCATCGGTCATCGGCGACAGCACGAATCGCTCGACGGCCATATCGGGATGGATTCCCCCTTTTCCGGGACGACCGATACCGATCTTCAACCGCGAGAAATCACTGGAGGATAAGTACTGGATGAGAGACCGGATGCCGTTATGACCGCCGGCACCGCCCCCGTTCACCAGTTTGAGCCGGCCCGGGGCCATGTCCAGATCATCATGGATGACCAGAATATTCCGGGCAGGGATTCTGTAGAAATCGGCGTACCGAACGACAACCTGGCCGCTCAGGTTCATGTAGGTGGTGGGCTTCAGCAGGTGAACACGCCTGCCATTGAGAGAGGTGCGTAAGAAAAAAGCCTGCCATTTTCCAGTGGAAAAATCGCCCCCCCACCTGCGGGCCAGTTCATCAACGACGATAAACCCGACGTTGTGACGGGTATTGAGGTAATTCTCACCCGGATTCCCCAGGCCAACGATGAGATAATCGCTTTCAACCATGCGTTCCAATGGACGAAAAAAACAGATCCGGAAAGACATGATCTTCCCGGATCCGTTTCAGATTCGCCGCAGCGGCGCCTCGAGGCACCGGCAACTCTTCAGATGCTGATCTTCTTGCCCACCTTGACGCTGACCGTATCCGCCTTGGAAATGAGTTTCAGGCTCGGCGACAGGGAAATATTGCCGAAGGTCAGGTGGTCGCCGATCCGCAGATCGGTGACATCGAGGGAGAACTGATCGGGGATGTCGAGCGGCATTCCTTCGAGGGTGACGCTGTCGTGCTCGATGAACATCTCACCGCCCAGGTCGACACCTTTGGCCACTCCGGTGAAGACTACCGGCACGTCAAAACGACGCGCCTTCTGGAGATCGATCTCACAGAAATCGGCATGGATCAGGGTATCACGAACCGGATCGGTCTGCACCTCCCCGACCAGGACATGCCGATCCTTGTCCCCATCGATCTTGAGCGTCACCACTGCATTCCGGCGATAGATCTCGAGCAGCTGCTGCATCAGCGACTTCGTATCCATCTCAAGAGACAAGGCCGCAGCGCCGCCGCCGTAGACAACAGCCGGTGTCTTGCCCTTCATCCGCAGCTGCCGCATTGCACCTTTACCTGTTGCAGTCCTCACCGAGGCCGACAATTCCACCTGAAGCATACTTCCTCCTTCACCCAATGGCCGGCGCAGGAACCAGTTCCAGTGCAGCCGGGCGGTTTGTAATTATAAGTTATGTTATATCGCAATGTTCACAGATCAATTACACAAACAGCGAACTGACCGAGTCTTCGTTATGGATCCGACGGATGGCCTCGGCCAGGAGCGAGGATACCGACAGAACCTTGATCTTGCCGCACCGTTGCGCCTCTTCCCGCAATGGGATGGAGTTGGTCACGACCAGGGTCTTGATCTCGGAGTGAGTGATGCGTTCAACCGCCGGACCGGACAGAACCGGATGAGAGCAGCAGGCATGCACCTCTTTCGCCCCGTTTTTCAAGAGCGTGGCGGCGGCGCTGCACAAGGTTCCGGCCGTATCGACCATATCGTCGAGCAGTATCGCCGTCTTGCCCTTGACATCACCGATCACGTGCAGGGCCTCGCACTCGTTGGGGCGGTCACGCCGTTTGTCGATGATCGCGAGACCGATGTTCAGCCTCTTGGCGAAGGCCCGGGTCCTCTCGACCCCGCCCGCATCGGGGGAGACCATGATCGGGTTGTCGTACTGGCGGTCGATATGCCTCAGCAGAACCGGCGCGGCGTAGAGATGATCGACAGGGATATTGAAGAACCCCTGGATCTGCCCGGCATGCAGATCCATGCAGAGAACCCGCCTCACCCCCACCACCATCAGCATCTCGGCGACGACCTTGGCTGATATCGGCACCCGGGGGGCATTTTTCCGATCCTGACGGGCATACCCGTAATAGGGCATGACGGCGGTAATTCTCCTCGCCGAAGCCCGCCGCAGCGCGTCCACCATGATCACCAGCTCCATCAGATGATCATTGACCGGAGTACAGGTGGGCTGCACGACAAAGACATCCATTCCCCGGACATTCTCCCCGATCTCGACGAAGATTTCGCCATCACTGAATTTCCTCACCTCCGCCTTGGACAGGGGCAGGTCGAGGTGTGTGGCAATATCAAGGGCCAGATCTTTATGGGCGTTTCCTGAGAATATCTTGATTATATTGGCCATCGTCCCGTACTTCCAAATATGGATATGAAGCGCATGATTGGCTGGGGCGGAAGGATTCGAACCTACGAATGCCGGGATCAAAACCCGGTGCCTTAGCCGCTTGGCTACGCCCCACCATTCGCCCGTGCAACAAATACCATCTTCCCGAATTTCCGCTTCAACCTGTCCGCGATTGCCCGCACCTCAACGGCGCTCGTCGACAGATCGGAAAACAGGCCAAACACCGTTGGTCCGCTCCCCGACATCAGCGCAAGTTCAGCTCCCGCTTCCAGAAGATTATCTTTGATACTGGCTAATTCCGGATATTGAGCAAGGGTAACGCGTTCCAGATCGTTCGAGAGCGCACCCAGTGACGGTAGAGCGGGCGCATCTTTTCGAAAACTCGCTAATTTAGATTCTTTCAATGTTCTTGTCAATCCTAAATTCTCAAACACCCAACGGGTGGAAACAGAAAATCCAGGATTTACCAGGAGAACGTGATATTCCCTCAAGCTCTGGGCCGGGTACATCACTTCACCGACCCCTTCGGCGACAACAGCATCATCCTCGACGACAAAAAATGGAACATCGGCCCCGAGGCGGAGGGCCATGGCACAGAGCTCCGCGCGGGAAAATTCATTGTCGAACAGACGGTTCAATCCCCGCAGAACCGATCCGGCATCGCTGCTCCCACCGCCAAGCCCGGCTGCCACCGGGATCCGCTTGTCGATCCGGATGTCGACACCATACCCTTTCCCCCGCCGATCGGCAGAAAAAAATTCTTCGGCCGCCCTCCAGGCAAGATTGGATCGGTCCGTCGGCAGCGATGGATCGCTGCAGACCAACCCCAGAAGACCATCATTCCGGAGGTGCAGTTCCACCGTGTCGCCGAAGTCGAGCTTCTGCATCCAGGTCTCAAGATCGTGATATCCATCCGCCCGCCTGCGGAGGACATGAAGGAAGAGGTTGATCTTGGCCGGGGCGAAAAGCTCCACGGACCTATGGAGATTGATATCCGTCATAGGGAGTCGGGCAGCAGCTCTCGGCACCGCCACTCATCCGCCGTCAATTGACCGGCTATCGTTTCACCGCCTTGACGAACCGCAGTTTCACGTCGTAAATGATGTTCTTCAGCAGTTCCTCTTCATCCTTCTCGAGATTGCCTCTGGTCTTCTGTTCCAATACGACCAGGGTGTCGATCGCATGCCGCGCCAGTTCGAAGTCCGGCTCCCGCTTGCCGGTAGCGGGATCGGCAATCTCCCCGAGATGGTAGAGGACGGAGGTATTCAAAGACATGATGAAGGCCGAAAAGGTGACTTCCGGCATGACACATTTCCCATGCCGATCCGGGACCTTTCCTTCTTCACAGTGGCAATCTTCCTTCTGCCCGTTCTTTGCCGTCGCATGTTCTTCCATAATTCCGTCCTCTCCTTCCGCAAGCGCCAGGATTGTCTTTAGAAGCGGTTCAATTCAAGAACCACCGCATCGTCGATATGTTCCAGTTCCCGCACCTTGGCGAGCAGTTCCCGGGAGATCAATTCGTCGGTACTGAGGAAAATGATATTCTGGTTGCTCGCCTCTTCCCGCCCCACGGTCATGCGGGAGATATTGACCCCGGCGTGGCCGAGGGTGGTGCCGAGGGCGCCGATCACGCCCGGGACATCCTTGTTGTAGACCAGCAGCATCGGACCTGAAGGCAGCGCCTCCAGACGGAACGAATTGAGACGGACCAGACGCGGTTCGTTCTTGCCGAATACCGTGCCGACCAGGACATTCTCTCCCTCGGTGGTCACGACCTTGACCGACAGAACATTATTGAAGTCATGGGCTTTTTCCGACTTCGACTCTATGACCCTGATCCCACGGTCCTTGGCGATGACCGGGGCATTGACATAATTCACCGCATCCTGGAGAATCGGGGTGAACAGGCCCTTGAGGAAGGCGACAGTCACCGGAGCGGTGTTGAGATCCGCCAGCTGGCCGCTGTATTCGATATTGACCGCCTGCACCCCTCCCTTCGCCATCTGCATGTGCAGGGAGCCCAGCATCTCGCCGAGGGTGATATAGGGGCCGACCTGGGCCAGGACGTCGGCACTGACCGATGGGACATTGACCGCGTTGGTGACCGAGCCGCGAAGGAGATAGTCGGCCACCTGCTCGGCGATGATCAGGGCGACGTTTTCCTGGGCCTCGCTGGTCGAAGCGCCCAGGTGCGGCGTGCAGATGAAGTTCTTCAGGCCTAGCAGCGGGCAGTTTTCAAGCGTGGTCGGTTCGCCGGCAAAGACATCGAGCGCCGCCCCGGCGATCTCGCCGTCGACCAGCGCCTCGTACAGCGCCTGCTCGTCGCAGACCCCGCCCCGGGCACAGTCGATGAACATCGCATCCTTCCTCATCGCCTTGAAGAAGTCGGTGGACAGCAGATTCCTGGTTTCCTTGGTCAGCGGGACATGGACGGAGATATAATCGGCACGGTTCGCCAATTCCATCAGATCGACCAGCTCGACCCCGATCTTTTCCGCCATCTCCTTCGGCATATGGGGGTCGTAGGCGATGGTCTTCATCTTCAGTCCCTGGGCCCGGCTGGCGGCGATACCGCCGATCCTGCCGATACCGACGACACCGAAGGTCTTGCCGGTCAATTCCCTGCCCATGAAACTTTTCTTTTCCCACTTGCCCGCCTTCATCGAGGCCGTCGCCTGCGGGATGTTGCGGGACAGGGACATCATCATCGCGATTGCATGCTCGGCGGCGGTGGTGGCGTTGCCGCTCGGGGCGTTCATCACGACGATGCCCTTCTGGCTGGCAGCCGGGATATCGACGTTGTCCAGGCCGATACCGGCGCGGCCGACGACCTTGAGCCGGTGGGCCGCCTCGAGCAGGTCGGCCGTGACCTTGGTGGCGCTGCGGATTACCAGCCCCTCGTAATTGCCGATGATCTTCTTCAGCTCCTCGGGTTTCAGGCCTGGGATGCTATCCACCTCAAGACCGGCTGCCTCCAGTATCTTGACTCCCGCGGGCGACAGATTGTCACTGATCAGTACCTTCATCTCCGCTCCTTCTCCTCCGCTGTGTATGCCTGCCCGATCTCAGAACAGGCTGCTTCCATCTGCAAGTACGCAAATCTCCCCGGATGTCGCCCACGTTTTTCCTGAAAAACCGGGGCAGGTCTCCTGAAATTATTTGCCCGATAAAATTGGTAATTATAATGATATCCTTGAAAGAGGACAATAAAAATGCGAGGCGACGGATTTTCGTCGCTCGGCAGCGGCAAAGAGCGGCAACCGGATCGCCGCCGCCTGCCCGGAAAGTATTCCAGGCAATGATTATCTTGAACAAATCCAGTGAAGACGATATAACGCATTCGCCTCCAGGGGCTGCGGCCGACTATTTCGTTTGCCACGGGCAGCGCCCGGATCGGCAGGAATTGTCATCCCATGGATTGCGAATCCGATAGAGAATACCAATATTTGTATTCAACAGGCAATGCCGGACGCTGAGCCTGCATTGATACCTGGTCCGGCGATGGTCGCCTGATGTTTCCGAAAAGGAGTTGTTGATGACTGAAACACGACTGCGTTTTCCCCCGAGCCCCACCGGTTATCTGCACATCGGCGGGGCCCGCACGGCACTGTATAACTGGCTGTACGTCAAAAAAACCGGCGGCAAGCTGATCCTGAGGATCGAGGATACCGATGCCGAGCGTTCGACCGAGGAATCGATTCGCGGTATCATGGAGGGTCTGGAATGGCTGGGTATCACCTACGATGAAGGCCCGTACTTCCAGACCGATTTCACCGCCGACCACGTGGCTGCCGCCGAAAAACTGCTGCAGGCCGGCCGGGCCTACCGCTGCTTCTGCACCAAGGAGGAGCTCGATGCCAAGCGGGAGAAGGCGCTCGCCGCCAAACAGGCGCTCGGCTACGACCGGACCTGCCGCAACCTGACGCCTCAGCAGGTGGCGGAGAAAGAGGCGGCCGGACTGCCCTCGGTCATCCGCTTCAAGGTGCCTGACCGCCAGGGCCTGCTCGGCTACGACGACAAGGTCATGGGCCGGATCGAATGCGACTACCGGGAGGTGGACGACTTCGTCATCCTCCGCTCCAACGGCAAACCGCTGTACCTCCTGTCCAACGTCGTCGACGACATCCGCGATCGCATCACCCACATCATCCGCGGTCAGGACCACATGACCAACACGATCCGCCAGGTCCTGCTCTATGAGGCCCTGGAGGCGCCGCTGCCGGTCTTCGCCCACATCCCGCTGACCCTCGACAACAAGAAGGCGAAGATCTCCAAGCGCAGCCACGGCGAGATCGTCGCCGTCCATTTCTACCGTGACCACGGCTTCATCCCCTGGGCCTTCAACAACTTTCTCGTCCTTCTCGGCTGGTCGCCCGGCAACGACCGGGAGATCTTCTCCCGGGAGGAACTGATCGAGGCCTTCACCCTCGAACGGATCAACCGCTCCAGCGCCGTCTTCAACTTCCGCCGCGACGACCCGAAGTTCTTCACCGACCCGAAGGCCATCGCCATCAACGAGCACTACCTGCGGACCATGCCGATCGCCGACCTGGCGCCGATGGTGCAAAAGGAGCTCGAGGCGGCGGGACTGTGGGATGACGCCTGGGCCGGTGCACGGCAGGAGTGGTTTCTCCACACCATCGATCTGATTCGCGACCGCTTCCACACGCTGAAGGACTTTACCAGCCTCGGCCGGGCCTACTTTGCCGACGATTTCACCGTCGACGACAAGCCGCTGCAGAAAAACGTCCTGAAGTTTCCCGACCTGGCGACCTGGCTGCCGGCCCTTGCCGACCGCTATGAGCAGTTGGAGACCTTCGACGCCGTCGAGACCGAGCGGGTCGCCCGCGAGATGGCCGAGGAACTCGACATCAAGCCGGGCGTGCTGATCAACGCCATGCGGACCGTCGTCACCGGCCAGCTGGCCGGGCCATCGATGTTCGAGATCCTGCCGGTCATCGGCAGGGACCGGGTCGTCAGGCGGATGCGCAACATCACCCGCTTTTTCCCGGCTCCTTGACCTCTACCCTCAGCCCCAGCAAATACACATCGACATGGACACTCCAGAGAAAACAGCCAGCAGACCCATCGATTTCATCCGGCAGATCATTGCCGACGATCTCCGGACCGGCAAACACCGGACCACGGTGACCCGGTTCCCGCCGGAGCCGAACGGCTTTCTCCACATCGGTCATGCCAAGTCGATCTGCCTCAATTTCGGCATCGCCCTGGAAAACAACGGCGTCTGCCACATGCGCTTCGACGATACCAACCCGAGCAAGGAAGAGGTCGCCTACGTCGAGTCGATCATGCGCGATGTCAGGTGGCTCGGTTTCGACTGGCACGACAAGCTGTTCTACGCCTCCGACTATTTTCCCGCCCTCTACGACTTTGCCCTGCAGCTCATCCGGCTCGGCAAGGCCTATGTCTGCGAGCTGTCGGCCGAGGCCATCCGGGAGTACCGCGGCACCCTGACCGAACCGGGGCGGGAGAGCCCGTGGCGCAATCGCAGCGTCGAGGACAGCCTCGATCTCTTCCAGCGCATGCGAAACGGCGAGTTCGCAGAGGGCAGCCATGTCCTGCGGGCCAGAATCGACATGGCCTCCCCCAACCTCAACCTGCGCGACCCGGTCATCTACCGGATTCTCAAGGTGCCGCACCACCGGACCGGCGACACCTGGTGCATCTACCCGATGTACGATTACACCCACTGCCTGTCCGATGCCATCGAAGGGATCACCCACTCCCTCTGCACCCTCGAGTTCGAGGATCACCGGCCGCTCTACGACTGGGTCCTCGATACTCTGCAGACGCCCTGCCATCCCCAGCAGATCGAGTTCGCCCGCCTCAACCTGACCTACACCGTCATGAGCAAGCGCAAGCTGCTGCAGCTGGTGAAGGAAGGCTATGTCGACGGCTGGGACGACCCGCGGATGCTGACCATCTCCGGGCTCCGACGGCGGGGCTACACCCCGGCCGCGATCCGCAGTTTCTGCAACGAGATCGGCCTCGGCAAACGGGAGAGCTGGATCGACATGACCGTCCTCGAGAACGCCGTCCGCGACGACCTCAACGTCACCGCCCCACGGGTGATGTGCGTCCTCGACCCGGTCAAGGTCGTCATCGACAACTATCCCGAGGACCAGGCGGAGGAATTGGAGGCGGCCAATCACCCCCAGGATCCGGCCATGGGCAGCCGCAAACTGCCGTTCTCGCGCGAACTCTATATCGAACGGGCGGACTTCATGGACAACCCGCCGGCGAAATTCCACCGCCTCGGCCCCGGCCGCGAGGTCCGGCTGCGCTACGGCTATCTGATCACCTGCACTTCGGTCGTCAAGGACGAGGGCGGGGCGATCCGGGAGATCCACTGCACCTACGACCCCGCCACCAGAGGCGGGTCGGCCCCGGACGGCCGCAAGGTCAAGGGGACCATCCACTGGGTCTCCGCCGGTCACGCCCTGCCCTGTCAGGTCCGACTCTACGATCGACTGTTTGTCGTCGAAAATCCGGAGGCGGACAAGGATATCAATTTCAAGCAGCACCTCAATCCCCACTCGCGCATCGCCATCGAAACGGCCATGGCCGAACCGTCGCTGGCCGGGCTGGCCGCCGGCACGCAGGTGCAGTTCGAGCGGCAGGGGTACTTCTGTGCCGATACCGTCGACTCGGCCCCCGGCAGACCGGTCTTCAACCGGATCGTCACCCTGCGCGACACCTGGGCCAGGACCCAGCAGAAGCTCGACTGATTCTTCCTCCCCGCCGGGATTGATGCGATTGAATCCACTTGCATCAATCCCGGCAACGCCGTTGCCCCCGCATAGTCGCTGAATGCGGGGTTGCCGGCCTCAACCAAATCCGGATATTTTAGACACACCTGATTTTATTCCGCCTTCTTGAAATATCTGTTGACTGTGACTAATGTTTGGTGTACCTAATAACATCTTTTCAAGATGGAGACCGACATGGATCTGAGAGACTTACACCACGGTTGTCACTGTTTGGCCAACAGGGTGCGGAATTGCTGGGGGAAAGAGAAATGCTCCGAAAGCGTCGCACCGCTGTCACAGAAGGGAAGGACCGGTCGGATCCGCATCTGCAAGGTCACCGGCGACCGACGGCTGTGTGCCCGGATGGCCTCGATGGGCGTCTACCCAGGCATCGAGGCGGAGGTCATCTGTCCGGAGAACGGCAGCCAATGCATCCTCAAGATCGAAGGGGGAACGATAAGTCTCGACAACAGCGTCAGTGACAATATACTCGTCACCGCCCTGTAACCAGCACTGTGCAGAGCCTGTAGTCGCGGGCTCTTTTTTTTGGCCCATTCAATTAGGACCCCCTAACTTACAGGGACGATGGAGGGAATATATGTGGCAGAACATTATTATCTGGCTGATCATCGCGACAGCCGCTTTCTTTATCGGACGCAGGATTTTCCGGCAATGGCGGGCGGCGGTCAGGCCCGGTGCCGCTATCGCCTGCGGCTGCGGTTGCGCCGGCTGCGACTCGATTTGTGACAACCGAAAACAGCCCGAATCAAGGAACTGATATGCCGACAATACTCCTCAGGCAGATGCAGAAGGGACAGACGGGAATTATCCGCGCCGTCAAGGTCGGCGGTGAACTCGGCCGCCGGATCCGGGAGATGGGCCTGATCCCGGGAGCGCAGATCACCATCCACGGGCGCGCGCCGCTGAACGACCCGGTGGCGATCAGGGTCATGAACGGTACCCTGACCCTGCGCAACAGCGAAGCCGACTATATCCAGGTCGAGGTCCAATAGGCTCTCTCCCCGCACTCATACCCTTTCCTTCTGACGCATCTCCGGGAATTCATGACCAGACAAGCCATCATGGCCCTCGCGGGCAACCCCAACGCCGGCAAAACCACCCTGTTCAACCAGCTTACCGGTGCCCGGCAGCACGTCGGCAACTACCCCGGCATCACCGTCGACCACAAGGAAGGATTACTCGACCACAAGGGAACGAGGATCACCATCACCGATCTCCCCGGCACCTACTCGATGACCGCCTACTCGGTCGAGGAACTGGTTGCCCGCGATTACCTGATCAGCCACCGCCCGGAGGTCGTCATCAACATCGTCGATGCCTCCAACCTCGAGCGCAACCTCTATCTGACCTGCCAGTTCCTCGAACTCGGCGTGCCGCTGGTCATCGCCCTGAACATGATCGATGTGGCGCGGGATCGCGGGATCGAGATCAAGGCCGAAAAACTGGCCGAACTCCTGGGAGTTCCCGTCGTGCCGATCATCGCCCGCTCCGGCTTCGGCAAGGACAAACTGATCGACGAGGCCCTCGCCCTGGCCGGGAAAAAGCTGCCATGGCAGCCACGCGACATCTCCTACGGCGACGACCTCGATGCCGCAGTCGCCGCGCTGGTGACGAGGATCGAGGCGGCGCACTTCCTCGACGGGCTGTACCCGCCGCGATACGTCGCCATCAAGTACCTCGAGAACGACGAACAGATCGTGGCCAAGGGCAGCGACACCGACCCGGCGACCGCCTCCGAGCTTGAAGCCATTGTCAGCAAGGTCGGCGAACACACGACCAGGACGCTCGATGTCTATCCGGAAGCGATCATCGCCGACCACCGCTATGGTTACATCAAGTCGATCCTCCGCCAGGGGGTGGTGACCCACCAGTTCGACACCGACCGCCTCTACACCTCCGACCGGATCGACAAGGTGCTCACCAACCGCCTGATCGGACCGGTGATCATGCTGGCGATCCTGTTCGGGGTCTACCAGTTCACCTTCTCCTGGAGCGAATGGCCGGTGGCCCTGCTCGAGGATTTCTTCGGCTGGCTCTCCGCCTCGATCGAGACGATCCTCCCCGACGGACTCCTCAAATCCCTCGTCATCTCCGGTGTCATCGACGGCGTCGGCGGGGTGCTCGGTTTTGTGCCGCTGATCATGTTCATGTTTTTCGCCATCGCCATCCTCGAGGACTCGGGCTACCTCGCCCGGGTTGCCTACATGATGGACCGGGTCTTCAGGATCTTCGGCCTGCACGGCTCCTCGGTGATGCCGTTCATCGTCTCCGGCGGTATTGCCGGCGGCTGCGCCGTCCCCGGGGTCATGGCCACCCGCACCCTGCGTTCGCCGAAGGAGCGGATGGCGACCCTGCTGACGGTCCCGTTCATGAATTGCGGTGCCAAGATGCCGGTACTGGCCCTGCTGATCGGCGCCTTCTTCAGCGAAAACAAGGCCCAGTATATGTTCCTCTTCACCATGCTGGCCTGGATCGTCGCCCTGCTCGCCGCCAGGCTGCTGCGCTCGACGGTGCTGCGCGGGGCCCCGACGCCCTTCGTCATGGAACTGCCGCCCTACCGCTTTCCCACGCTGCGCGGTCTGCTCATTCACACCTGGGAGCGGACCTGGCAGTACATCAAAAAGGCGGGGACGGTCATTCTCGGGATCTCGATCCTGCTGTGGGCAATGATGACCTTCCCGCAACTCCCGGCAGATCGGGTGGCCGGCTACGCGGCGATGCGGCAGAATGTTGCCGCCGGGAAGTTGCTGGAAATCGACAAACGGCAGGCCGAGGAGGCGTTGCGCCATTCGCTCGCCGGCAGGATCGGCACCGCCATCGGGAAGGTATCACACCTCGCCGGTTTCGACTGGCGCACCAATATCGCCCTGATCGGCGGGTTCGCCGCCAAGGAGGTCATCATCTCGACGCTTGGCACTGCCTACTCGATGGGGGAGGTGGATACGGAACAAACGGATTCGCTCGGCGAGCGTCTCAAAAAGGACGCGAACTGGAACCGGGTGGTAGCGGTCGCCGCCCTGGTCTTCATCATGTTCTATGCCCCCTGTTTCGTCACCGTGGTCTGCATCGCCCGGGAGGCGTCATGGCGATGGGCCCTGTTCTCGATCGGCTTCAATACCGTCTTCGCCTTCACCCTTGCCGTGCTGGTGTTCCAGATCGGCAGCTTCTTCCATCTCGGCTGAGATCCGGGAAGCGGGGTCCATCGCCATCCGGCAACGGCGATGGGCCCCGATGGCCGCGGCTATTCGATTCGAATCGAGCCGATCGAGTACTGCGTTTCCCGCTCCTGCTCCGGTTCAGCATTGGTCTTGACGACCGGCCGGACAGGGGGAACGATTCTCTCCCGAATCACCGGAGGCGACGGCTGCAACGGCGGCGAGTGCAACGGCGGCCTCGCCACTCGCTCTTCCTGCTCTTCATCGATCTCGGGTTGGACCGGAATCCGGCCCAACGGCTGTTTGAACACGGCGATAATGCCGTCGCGGGTCTCGATCATCGAAATCAATTCCCACCCCGCCGCCCCGAACTCGTTGAGCGACAGCTCGATTTCCGACTCATCCAGGAAGGCGTTGCCGAGCAGCCCTTCCTTTTTCAACTCGTATAAAACGGTTTTATAGCTCCAGCGCATCCTCGTTTCTACCTCATTCATGCTTATGACTTTCTCGAACCGATAAATCGGTTGTTGTCGAACAACCCTTCGTAGATCTTGCCTGTTTTCAACTCCAGACGCCCCTGCCCATTGCGCTTGCCGCGCCGGAATTCTCCCTCGTAGCGGCTGCCGTCCTTGCCGACCAGCACCCCTTCTCCATCCGGCAGGTCATCCTTGAAATCGCCCTGGTACACCGATCCATCCAGATAGCGCAGTTTCCCCCTGCCGTTGAACTCGCCGCCGGCAAATTCGCCGCTGTAATGACTGCCGTCGGCAAAACTGTATTCCCCTTTGCCTGAAAACAGATCGGCCTTGAACTGGCCGACATATTTGGTCCCATCGGTATAGGAGAACGTTCCTTTCCCCTCCTTCAACCCGGCACGGAAGATTCCATCATATTCGCGACCA
Source organism: Desulfobulbus sp. Tol-SR (assembly GCA_000769715.1). Classification (GTDB taxonomy): domain Bacteria; phylum Desulfobacterota; class Desulfobulbia; order Desulfobulbales; family Desulfocapsaceae; genus Desulfoprunum. The sequence goes on along the minus strand of JROS01000055.1, from coordinate 99,117 downwards.
TCGGCATAGCGGTAGACCCCCCTGCCCTCGAACTTTCCCTGCGAGAAACCGCCCTTGTAGGTATCACCGCCGGGGAGCAGCAACGCCCCTTTCCCGTCCATGCGCCCATCCCTGGCCATTCCCTCGTAGACACGGCCATCCGGGAAGACCACCTGCACCTTGCCGTTGGCCGCGCGGCCGCTTGCGGCGACAACAATCCTGCCATCCTCGAAGCGATAGGCATCGGGCTGACCGGCACCACCGCCGGCGGCTGCAGTCGCATCAGGGTCTTCGTCCGCCACCTCTTCCTCAGGCTTCAACAGCCAGTCAGGGACTTCATCGTCGTTGCCGGTCATAACCGCCGGCGCCGGTGACGGTTCGGATTGGGGGGCCGGTTTACCGTTGAGGAAGGCTCCCTGATATTTGCGGCCGTCGGCATAGCGGATGGACCCTTCCCCATGCATGACGTCACCCGCGAACTCCCCTTTGTAGACGCCGCCGTCGGCGAGGGTCAATCGGCCTTTGCCGTGACGCTTGCCGTGGGAGAATTCGCCTTCGTAGCGGCTGCCGTCGGCATATTCGCGAATGCCCCGGCCCTCTTCCCGGTCCTCGACAAACTCGCCTTCATACCAGGATCCATCGGCGTAGTCCATCTTTCCCTTGCCGTACCGCAATCCATCCTTGAACGTCCCCTTGTACGTGCCCCCGCCGGGATAGCGTTTGATGCCCTCGCCATGCGGCTTGTCCTCGCTGAAGCCTCCCTCGAACTCCTCGCCATTGGCGGCGGTATAGACCCCGAAGCCATGGCGGACCGAGCCGCGGAAATCGCCGGTATACGATCCGCCGTCAATATATTTGCGGGTGCCTCGCCCCTCGGGCTTGCCGTTACGGAACTCCCCCTCGTACCAGGTGCCGTCCGGGTAAGTGAGCTTGCCATGACCATCGACGGTGTTGTTCAGGAACCTTCCCTTGTATTCCCGACCGTCGGGGTAGAACAGGATGCCTTCTCCATGATAGCGGCCGCTGTCGAATTCACCCATGTACTGCAGGCCATCACCACCAACCAGTGTCCCCTTGCCATGGAAGAGGTTGTCCCGGAATTCCCCCTCGTAGCTCAATCCTTTCGGGCCGGTCATCCGACCGACACCGTAGAGCCGGCCGTTGCGGAACTGCCCGCTGTACTCAACCCCATTGGGCAGGGTCAGTGTACCGGTGCCACTGATGACGCCATTCTTGAATTCTCCCTGGTAACGCCGGCCGTCCTTGTGGACGAAGACCCCCTTGCCGTTCCGACAGTCCCCTTCGAGGCAGTCGGCGGCAACCAGGGACGGTGCCGACAGGATCGCCAGGAGCACAAGACAGATATGCACTGCAGGATGTTTCATAGATCGACAGACCTCCGGAAATATACGGCGAATTAACTATTGACCCGAACCGGCATACGCCTTTCCGGCCTCGCGGCCGATGATGGCGATGCCGTTGGCCACATCCTCGTCGTTCTGGGAATAGGTTACCCGAACACATTCCTGCCGATGCCGCCACTCCTCCTTCAACCCCGGGAAGAAATAATGCCCGGATACCACCAGGGCGCCCCGGCGCTTCAATCGGCGGTAGAAGTCGAGGCTCGACAGCGGCAGCCCCTCGAACCACAGCCACAGAAACATCGCCCCCTCCGGCCTGTGGATCCGATAGGGCAGACCGGCGCATTCCCGGCGAACCGCCGCCACCGCCTTTTCCATCTTGCGGCGGTAAAAGGGGCCGATCAGGTTGCGGCTGAGATCGACCACCTCGCCGGAGGCAAACAGTTTCCTCGTCACCATGGCGCCGAAGCTGCCCGGCGACAGCGACATGATGGCATTCATGCTGGCCAGGGCGCGGACGATCTCCGGCCGGGCGACGATAATGCCGGTCCGGACCGCCGGCAGCCCGAGCTTGGACAGCGACAGGCAGACCACGGTGTTGTCGTTCCAGAACGGGGCGGCCTCGGCATAGACCATCCCCGGGAAGGGCAGGCCGTAGGCGTTGTCGATGATCAGCGGCACGCCATGCCTCCGGGCCAGGCGGTCGAGGGCCTGGACCTCACTGTCGGTGATGACGTTGCCGCTCGGATTGGTCGGGCGCGAAACGCAGATGGCGCCGATATCAGGGGTGATCTCGAGGGCGTCGAAGTCGATATGGTACTTGAACATATCGTCGCCGATCCGCTCGATTTTCGGTTTGGTGGCGACGAAGAAATCGTCGCACAGACCGAGATCGGCATAGCCGATATATTCAGGGGCCAGCGGCAGGCAGATCTTCCTGCAGCTGCCGTCGGGACAAACGCCGGCCAGGAGGTTGAACAGCATGAAGAAGGCGGTCTGGCTGCCGTTGGTGAGGCAGATGTTGTCCGGTCCGACCGGCCAGCCGCAGTGCCGGGACAGCAGGTCGGCGAGGACCTCGATGAATGCCGCATCGCCCTGGGGCGGACTGTAGGCCCCGACCAGTTCCCGGAAGGCCGCAGGGTCGCCGCAGATCTCCTGGAGGTTGCGGCGGAGCAGTTCCTGGAATTCGGGGACATGACCGGGATTGCCGCCGCCCATCATCATCATTTCCCCTTCGTATTCGCTGCGGGCCGCCCCCAGATCGTCCATCAGCGAGAGGATGCCGGCGTCGCAGGTCAATCGTTGACCAAATTTCGAAAAGCGCATAGCAGTGTGAGACAGCAGCCTGTTCCGCCATTCAGGCCGTTCCTGTCGGGATCCTTGTCCTTCGTTGTTCAATGTAGCGGGCCAGGCGGACAATACCGAACACTATACCAAGAGAAAAGAGAATCCTCCCCCAAAATATGCCGCCGAACCGGCCGCCGAGCGCCAGCATCAGCAGGGTGTCCTCGACCAGGGAGTGGCAGATCCCCATCAGGGCCATCGAATAGAAGATCTCCCGGCGATCGAGCTTGCCCGAACAGGCCTCGCGGATGATCAGGGCGCCGCCGTAGCTGAGCCCCATGACCATGCCGACGACGGTGAGCGGCGCCGCCTGCCGGCTCATGCCGAACACCGGCAGCACCGGGCCGAGCAGGCGCTCGAACAGCGCCAGGACGCCGATCGCCCGGAGGAGGCGCATGCAGACCATGATAGCAAAGATCACCAAAATGATCATGCCGAGGTTGATGATCTGATCAAGGGCCCAGCCGCCGAGGTCGCGTTCGATCTCGCCGGTCTTGAACAGCAGCCGGGCCGGTCCCTGCCACAGGTCCAGCCACCGGCAGAGCCGGTCGAGCAGGACGGCGTAGAGGACCGCCCCGCCGACCCGCAGGACGGCAATCGGCAGCACTGCCGCCCCGGCCTTTTTGCTGATGCTCAACTCCAGCGGCAGGGTGTGGGCGATCAGCATCATCGAGCAGAGGATCGTCACCTGCGCCCCGGTCAGCGCCAGGCCGGGCGCCAGGGCGGCGAAGACCGCCATGCCGCCGTAGATGCTGGTCAGCATCGCCATCGCCCAGACCAGGCCGAGGGAGCCGGGCAATCCGACCAGGCCCATCACCGGTTCGAGCAGGTAGCCGAGCCAGGTGATCATCCCCAGTTCCTCGAGGACCTTGGTGATGATCACCACCGGCACGGTGATCTTGATCAGCTCCCAGCTGGTGAGCGCCGTTTCCCGCAGCAGGGAGAGAAATACGTCCCGGATCAAGTCGCTGCGGCTGGACGTGGCGTTGTTTTCCGTTTCAGACACCCAAGTTCCCCTTATTCATTGTACCGTCCTTCTCTTTTTCTCGGCGGAGGATGAAGTTTGATGGTCGATCAGCCTCGCCGGGGCGTTGGCAATCCAGTGGCGGATATACCGGACGGAAAACGGTATTTCAACAGCTATGGCAACCTTTATGACCGCGGATCATGCTCCGCACCCCTCGCCCTCGCCTCCCGCCGCAGGATAACCGCGGCCAGGACGGCGGCAACAGTCATCGCCAGGCCGGCCACGACAAAACCGGCGCCGAGGTCGAAGTGATCGCCGATGCCGCCGATCAGGGTCGGCATGACTCCGCCGCCGACCAGAAACGCCATCGGGATGGAGAGGGAAACCGCCGCCGCCCCCAGCTTCTTTCCCCCCAGCGTGCTGAGGACGGCGAAGGCCGAGGGGAAGAAACAGACGGCGACCAGCGGCTGGAGAAAGACCGCGGCGAGCAGAGGGCCGCCGGACAGGAGGCCGAGCGGGATCGTCAGCAGGCCGGCGAGCAGCAGGGCCGCCACCATCACCCGCCGGTTGCCGTAGCGATCGCCGAGCCAGCCGGCCGGGACCGGCATGATGATCGTGCAGAACCGCGACAGCGAGAGGAGACGGTTGGCGCTGTCGCCATCCATCCCCTGGCCGGTGACCAGCAGCAACGGCAGCATCGCATAGATCCCCATGGTCGAGCAGATGGCCAGGGAAAACAGCAGGATCATCAGCCAAAACTGCGGCATGGCCAGAAAGACGCGAAAGACCGCGAGATCGGGAGGCACCCCCCGATCCCTGCCGCCCCGCCCCTTCAGACCGTACAGCACCGCCATGACGATCAGGCCGACACCGATGCCCTCGATCCCGTGGCGCCAGGTCGACCACCGCACCATCACCCCGCAGATCAGCGGCGCAATGATGAAACCGATATTCGGCGCCAGTTCGTGGACGGCGATGCCCCGCCCCCAGAAAGTCGGTGCCACCATCCCGGTGATCGTCGACAGTCCCGCCGGCAGGTAGAGACCGGAGGCGAGGCCGAGCCCGAACAGGGCGGCACGGATGCCGGTCATGGTCCGGCAATGGGCCAGCATGACGAGGACACAGCCGGCGGCGAGGGTGGACAGGACGATTGTCCGTTTGAAGGTGATGCGCGCCGAGACAAACCCGGAGGTCAGCACCGAGGGGAAATAACCAACGGAAATCCACAGAAAAAAGGAGCCCGACACCGTATGGCCGAAGCCGAGTTCCTGCTCGATCTGCGGCAGCAGCGGTGCAAAGATGATGCGGGAGAGAAAATTGAGCAGAAAGAGCGACGACAGGAGTGCCAGCTGCGGCAGTACCCGTCGGAACGGCAGGTATCCGCCGTCTGCCATGGCCTGCGTGCCGGCCGTCATTATTCGCGGCCGGAATGTTTTTTGGGGTAGTCGAAGAACAGCAGGCGGCCGGAGCCTTCCTTGAGCTCTGACCATGACCGGCAGTCGAATTCGATGCCGACGGCGCCGCAGGTGGGGATATTGCCGATGCTCCGCCCGGTCAGCCATTCGGCGAGGTCGGTGATGCCGTAGTTGTGACCGACGAGGGCCAGTTCCTCGGTGCTGTCCGGTACCCCGGCGATGGTCTCGAGCAGGGCCGGCACCTCGGCCATGTACAGCGCCGAATCAAGGTGAATCGATTTCTCCGCGAATCCAAGCGCCTCGGCGATGATGCGGGCCGTCTTCCTGGCCCTTTTCGCCGGACTGGCGACAATGAGGTCGGGGCGTACCCCGTGGCCGGACAGTCTCCGCCCCATGAAGGGGGCGTCGGCCTTGCCGCGGTGGTTCAGCGGCCGGTCAAAATCGTCCAGCCCCGCCTCCGCCCAACTCGATTTGGCATGACGGATCAGATACAGCCTTCTCATGCCGGTTCGCTCCGTTGTATCACTTCCTGCCACAGTTTTTCGTACTGCCGGGCGGCCGGTGACTGTCGAGCCGCCGCCCCGACCGGCTGGCGGAGGATGCCCATTTTTTCGATCTCGGCCAGAAAGGGGATCGAGGTCTTTAAAAACAACTGATATTTGCTGTACTTCTCCATGGTCGCCAGGTGCATGGACTTCCGCCGTTCGACCATGGAGAAAAAGGCGAGGATCTTGTCCTTGTCGGCACCGAGTTTGGTGAACAGCTTGAGCAGTTGCTCCAGGGCGATCAGCGACAGCGTGGTGGGAATGACCGGACAGATGAGGACATCGGCCGCCTCGATGATGTTCTCCGAGAGCAGGGTCAGATTCGGAGGGCAATCGAGGATGAGGATTTCATAGTCCTCGGCTAAGGGGGCAAAAAGTCTGACCAGGGCCTGCCGCCGTTTTTTTTTGCTGAATTCGTTCAGGGCGAGATCAAGGTTGCGGAAGGAAAAATGTGCCGGCAGCAGGTCAAGGTGAATAAAATCCGTCCCCCGGATATTCTTCGCGATATCGCCATCGAGCAGTCTCTCGCTGTTGAATTTCTTCTTCGCCTTGATCCGGAAATAGTACGAAGCCGCCCCCTGCGAGTCCATGTCGCAGAGCAGGGTCCGCTGCCCGGACATGGAAGCGGTGTAGGCGAGGTTGACGGCGGTGGCGGTCTTGCCCACCCCGCCCTTGCTGCTGTAGATAGCCACTGTTTTCATTGCCGGGCACCATGTCCTGCGGAGAGTTGGCCATCGCCTGCGGTTGCGGTGATCCTGCGCACCAGTTCCCTGTTGTCGTCGCCGGCAAAATCGGCGAAGGTGGCCTCGAACTCACCGCGAACCTGCTGCTGCCGTTCGGCGATCCGGGTCACCAGGCCGCCAAGGGCGGCGGCAATGGCCAGGACCTGTTTCGGGTCATCGACCCGGCCAGGGCTGCGAAAGGTTCCGAGCATCGCCTGCTGCACGGCCAGATCGTTGTAGTCTCCGAGATTGTTCTGCAGTTTCTTCAGGTGCTTGACCAGCAGGCCAACCTCCTCCGCAGGGAACAGCGAGTAAAAGAATTCGAGGAGATAGCGCAGTTTTTTCGCCTCGATCCGCAGGGCGTGAAGCATGGTGTCGGGGCTGTCGGGACCCAGTTTTTCACCCTCCAGCAGGACCTTCCTGAATCGTTTCTTTACCGCCCTGGCGGCAAAACCCCGGCACGGACGGTCCTGCTCCGTCGAGTCGGCCGGCTGGGGCAGATTTTCCAGAAAATGCTGCCATTCCTTGAGCAGACGCACCAGCCGCGGCGATTTCAGTTGTTTTTTCATCGCCCTGAATTCTTTGTTCCTGAACGCCCGCATTCCCCGGACAAAACCGGCAAGCCCGGGATGGAGGCTGACCGGCAGCATGCTGCGGTACTCTTCCTCCTTCAGCAGATAGACATCGCAGTCACGGACCTTGCCGGTCGCCTGGGTGATCCACCGGAACTCGGAGCGGAAATGATCACAATGAACACCGGGGAGGGCCCTGGCCAAGATCGACAGCAGCGAACGGGTGCGACGCAGCGATATCCTCAGGTCATGGAGAAATTCGGTATCGATGTCGTCGATCGTCCCCGGCAGGTTTCTCCGGATGTCGCCGAACACGGCCAGCCCCACCTGGCGCAGACCGTCCCGCATGGAGATATCCCGCTCGAGGATCACAACCGTCTTCGAGCCGGCGGCACCAATGGTGATACCCGCCCCCGAGAGGACCGGGGCCAGGAAGTGCGTCCGGTCGGTCGGCTGCTCCAGTCCATCTTCCTCAAGCAGACTACGGACAGCCTGATATTCGTGGTCATAGCCGCGGACTCCGACCAGATGCAGCTGCGTCTGCGTGACCGGTCCCCGATTGTCGCCGTTGACGACAACGTGGTCGAGCCACAGCCTGAGAACGGTTTTCTCGTCTTCGTTGAGGAGATGAAACGACCGGCGAACCCTGGACAACTGCAGTTTCGGACAGAGGGCGCGGATATCGGCCCCTTCGCTGATCCCGTCGCGAATCGGGCCGTCGGGAAAATCCCACCGGAACGGCCTTTTTCTGCGCGGCCCCTTCCCTTCCCCCAGCACCGTCCCATCCGCCGCATACAGCCGATACCGCTGTCCCCTGCGGGCCAGCGCCAGGTCTGACCGGTACAGTCCCCATTCGAAGGTGTCGAGGAATTCCTCCTTCCCTTCATCGATCTCCACCTCTCTGACGGCGCAGTCGCCACCGAGGCGAAAAGCGATGGCGGCGGCATCAAAATCAGCACCGACGAGGAAGATGGAGGCGGGGGCCTGTTCGATCATCGGCAGCGGCCGTCAGGACCGGTAGTTGGCGTTGATCTTCACATAATCGACAGAAAAATCACAGGTGTAAATCTCTTCGCAGCCCGCCCCGTCCTTGAGGTCGACGCACACGGCGAAATTTTTCTCCTTGAGCACCCGGGTGGCGGCAGACTCGGCTTCCTTGCCGAGGCCCTGGCCGTTCTTGACGATCAGCACGTCGTTGAAGGCGATGTCGACCTTGTCCGGATTGAATCGCACGCCCGAACGTCCCATGGCGGCGATGATCCGGCCCCAGTTGGCATCCTCCCCGAAAAAGGCGGTTTTCACCAGGCTGGAATTGGCGATGGTCCTGGCCAGACGCTCGGCCTCCTCGTTTTCTTTCGCCCCGCAGACCCGGATGGTGATGGTCTTGGTCGCCCCCTCGCCATCGGTGACGATCATCAGGGCCAGTTCCTTCAGTACCTCTTCAAGGGTATCGCGGAAGAGCTGCCGGTCCTGCTGCGGGGCATCCTCGTCGATCCAGGGGTTGCCGGCACAACCGTTGGCCATCACCAGGGCCATGTCGTTGGTGCTGGTATCGCCATCGACGGTGATGCGGTTGAAGGTACTCGCGACACCGCTGACGAGGGCGGCGTGGAGTTCGGGAAAACTGATCTGGACATCGGTCAGGACAAAGGCGAGCATGGTCGCCATATTCGGCATGATCATCCCCGAGCCCTTCGCCATCCCGGCAATATTGACATCCTTGCCGCCAATATTGATCGTGCGGCAGACCGTCTTCGGGACCGTATCGGTGGTCATGATCGCTCGAGCCACCTGTTCGAAATTGTCGGGCGACAGCCCGGCAACGAGCTGATCGACGCTGTTCTCGATGGCCGTGACGTTCAGCTGTTCGCCGATCACCCCGGTCGAGGCCAGCTGGACCAGGACATCCTGGATGTTCAGCGCTTGCGAAACCAGCATGCCGGCATGGCGGGCATTCTCCATGCCCTGCTCGCCGGTGCAGGCATTGGCGCAGCCGCTGTTGACGAGGATCGCCTGCGCTCGTCCCTGTTTCAGGCGTTCGACATCGATCAGTACCGGCGCCGCCTTGATCTGGTTGGTGGTGAATACCCCGGCGGTGACTGCCGGCGTATCGCTGAAAATCAGTCCGAGGTCAAGCCGATCGGCGTACCTGATGCCGGCCGCGACAGCGGAGGTGGAAAAACCTTTGACACCCATGCAACCTTCCATTCAAAAAAAATCTCCCTCTTCCGGCATGCACGGTCCCCCTGGCCGCACGACGGTCTACCCAGACCGGCCTCCTCCGACCCTCCGAAAGCGGCGCCTGCCCCCGCTCGGAAAATAATATTCATAATAATCTACCACCGCTATCCCTGCCTATGCTAGTATAAAATGGGCTGGCAGTATGCTCCCTTCCGGAGCCGCCGATCGCTGCGTTCCGGAAAAAAGACAGTATTACTACCCCTCGATTCCGGTGCGGCGGCATGGCCCATCATCAAACGACGATTCCCGACACGGTGTTTTTTTCCTTATGGCCCCCGATCCGGTACACTGGAGCTATCACCTGATTTCGACCATCGTACTCCTCGCCGACCTGACCATCCGGGTCGGACTGTCGCTCCGGGTCATCATGCGCCGGCGCCCGTACCCGATCACCCTCGCCTGGCTGGTCGTCATCCTCCTCATCCCCTTCGCCGGGGGGGTCATCTATCTGCTGCTTGGCGAGAACCGCCTGTCCGACAAGAGGACGGCGCGGATATTGAATTCCAATGCCCATTACCAGCACTGGCTGCAGACCCTGCACGGCCGGCCACCGGTGCAATGGCAGCACCTCAGCCCCGGGTGCGGCCCCCTGCAGCTGCAGGCCGAGGCACTGGCCGGCATTCCCGCCCTCGACGGCAACGCCCTGGAACTGATCGAGAGAACGGAAGACATCATCAGGGCCATTATCGACGATATCGAAAAGGCCCGGTCCACCTGTCATCTCCAGTTCTATATCTGGGAGCCGGGAGGGATGGTGGACGAGGTGATGGCCGCCATCGTCCGGGCGACGCGGCGGGGGGTGCGCTGCCGCCTGCTGCTCGATGCCATCGGCAGCCGGGATTTTCTCCGCAGCCGGGAGGCGGCGGGGATGCGGAAGGTGGGGGTGAGGATCCAGGAATCGCTGCCGGCCGGAATCTTCTCCGCCCTGTTCGCCAGAATCGATATCCGCAACCACCGCAAGCTGGTGGTCATCGACGGCAGGATCGCCTATACCGGCAGCCAGAACATGGTCGACCCCCAGGTGTTCAAGCAGGACGCCGGGGTCGGCAGGTGGATCGACCTGATGGTGCGCATCCGCGGTCCGGTGGTCGAGACCCTGGCCGGCACCTTCGTCAGCGACTGGATCCTCGATGCCGACATCCGCCATTTCCGGCCGAAATCGGTGCGCGAGGATATCGACACGGTCCGGCGGATCGCCGATATCCATCCGTCGCCGCCGACCGGGGATATCGCCGTCCAGCTCGTTCCCTCCGGCCCCGGCATGACCCAGGACGCGATCCACAGCCTGCTGCTGACCACCATCTACGCCGCCCGCCGGGAACTGGTGCTCACCACGCCCTACTTCATCCCCGACGAACCTCTGCTCGTCGCCTTGAAGTCCGCCGCCCAGCGCGGCGTCAACGTGCGGATCATCGTCCCTTCGAAGAACGACTCGCTGCTGGTCGAATATGCCAGCCGGGCCCGGTTCGAGGAACTGGTCGAGGCCGGAGTGACCATCCTCCAGTTTACCGACGGCCTCCTCCACGCCAAGACCATCACCGTCGACCGCGACTTCGCCCTGGTCGGCTCGGTCAACCTCGATATGCGCAGTTTCTGGCTCAACTTCGAATCGACCCTCTTCGTCTACAATACGGCGTTCACCCGCCGGTTGTGCACTCTGCAGCAGCAGTACGAAGACCAGTCGGTGCCGCTCGACCGTTCGACCCTGGCGCACCGTTCACGGGTCGAACGGTTCAAGGAGAACTTTGCCCTCCTGATCGGACCGCTGCTGTAGGATGGCGAAGAGAATGGTCGCTCAGGCCCCGCCGTCGTCGAGCATCCCGGCCAGCAGCGTCACATGACGGCGCTCCTCGGTGATGATCGCGGCCAGTTGCTCCTTGACGACCGCATCATCGATGAGATCACTGAGAAACTGATAGAAGAGGATGGTATCCTCCTCAAAGGCCAGCGACTGCCGCAGGGCCGCGGAGATATCGACCGCGGCCGCGAGATCGTCGCCGTCGAGGGAGAAGGTCTGATCCTTGACCATCTCCTGCAGCAGCTCCCGCCCCATCCGTTGAGCCGCCTCCGCCCCGGCTTCGGCCAGCCTCGCCCCCTTGATGCCGGCGAAATATCGGCCGTGCCGTTGTTCTTCCTCGGCCATCCACCTGAACAGCTCGGCCAACCGCGGATCGTCGACCCGGGCCGCCGCCCGCCGGTACGCCGCCTCGCCGTTGTTTTCGATCTGGACCGCAATGGCGCGGATATCGTCAAAGGTGAACATCGTCTATTCTCCTGCCGGATCCAGCCTGGCCATGGCGGTGATGAGGCGGTCGTTGGCCTTGGCGACCGCCGGATCCTCCATGAACCGGGCGATGCGGATGAACGACCGGCCGAACCTCACTCCCAGGGCATCGGCCTTCTTCTCGAGTTCGGCATAGCGCGGCGGGACCGACTGCTCATACTGCAGTTCCGGATATTTTCTGTTCAGCTCCCGCAACTTCGGCGCCAGTTCCTCCGCCTCGTTGGCGAGGGTGTTGATCGCCCTGGCACAGACCGGGGCGCTTTCCGCCTTTTCGACGACGTCGAGATAGGTCTCGAGCGCCGGCACATACTCCTCGAACAGCTGCCGGGCCTCCTCGTATTTGTCGCCGGCCTGACAGACCACGGCTGACAGCAGCAGCATGGCGGCAGCGCCGACGGACAGAAACTTTCTCACCATTCCGGTCTCCTTTTCCCTGAATTTGATGTCGCGTACCGGTCTGTACGCCTCGGCAACCAGGGTAGCATGAAATGAACGGATGCAAAACCTCAAGGTGCTCCCGGCAGGCACAACGGCCGAAGATTCTCGGGATTTCCGGTTGCCCTGGAAGACCCGAGCTGATAGTCTGGCAGGTGGCGGTGTCTGACGAATGATCGGCCGCCACCATGGTCCGCTCCCCTCCATCGCCTTTCCCCACGACAGTTACGGCCATATGCTCAACATCCTGCTGCTCTCGGACATTCATGGCAATTTCCCGGCCCTGGCGGCGATCGAACAATTCTTCGCCGACGAGCATTTCGACCTGATCCTCAACGGCGGCGATTCCGTCGTCTACGCCCCCTTTCCCTCCGAGACCCTGCGCTGGCTCAGACAGCATCAGGCGATCTCGATCCTCGGCAATACCGACAAAAAGGTCATCCGCCTGCTGCAGGGAAAACCGCTCAACAAGCCGCGGAATATCGACAAGCGGATCATGTACACCTCGACCGCCGGCCAGCTCGACGAGGAAGGCCGTAACGACCTGTTCGCCATGCCGGCGTATCTCGACCTGCAGTTGGCCGTGGGGGATAGCGGGCCGGTCGGCCGGACGGTGGGCCTCCACCACGGCAGCCCGGCCGAACCGCACGAGTTCCTCTTTGCCGATACCCCGAACGAGCGCTTTGCCGAACTCGCCGCCGCCAGCCGTTCCGAGATCATCGTCACCGGTCATTCCCATACCCCCTACCACAAGCTGATCGCCGGCATCCACTTCATCAACCCCGGCTCGGCCGGCCGGATGTTCGACGGCGATCCGCGGGTCAGCTGCGCCGTGCTCCGCCTGTCCGCCGATGCGGTCGAGGTCGAGCATTTCCGCATCGCCTACGACATCGAGACGGTGATCAGGGCCCTGGCCGGCTGTCGGCTCCCGGAGATTTACGCCAGGATGTACCGGGAGGGAAGAAAACTCAATTGAGTAATTGCACTTTCCGCCGGAAATCTGCTACCGTAGCAACGATACCGCGCCCTACCCGACCACGTCGGCACCCAACCCCGATCGACTCAAGCACAACCTGAACCGGAGGATACCAGGCACCATGGCCAAGAAAGCAAAGAAACAGGAAAAAGCTGAGGATGAAAACATCAGACTCGCCGAAGGAACCGCCTACAAGAATAGCGACGGCAAGAAGGGCGAAGACAAGATCGCGGTATGGGTCAGCAGGAGCCAGATCGAGTATGAGAAGGAACTGAAGAAACTGCAGATCGAGCTGATGAAGCTGCAGCTGACGATGAAGGAAAACGGCGACAAGGTCCTCGCCATCTTCGAGGGGCGGGATGCCGCCGGCAAGGGAGGGACCATCAAACGTTTCACCGAACACCTCAACCCCCGCAACGCCCGGGTGGTGGCCCTGACCAAACCGAACGAAACCGAGATGACCCAGTGGTATTTCCAGCGCTACATCGCCCACCTGCCCTCGGCCGGGGAGATCGTCCTGTTCGACCGCAGCTGGTACAACCGGGCGATGGTCGAACCGGTGATGGGCTTCTGCACCGACGAACAGAACAAACGCTTTCTCAAGGATGTGCCGATGTTCGAGGAGATGCTGGTCAAAAACGGCATCAAGCTGTTCAAGTTCTATTTTTCTGTTTCCAAGGAAGTGCAGAAGGAACGGTTCGAGTGCCGCAAGACCGACCTCCTGAAGCAGTACAAACTATCGCCGATCGACAATCTCGCCCAGAAATACTGGGACCAGTATTCCGTGCGCAAGTTTCAGATGCTGTCGGAGACCAACCGTACCATCGCCCCCTGGACCATCGTCCGTTCCGACAACAAGAAACAGGCCCGGCTCAACTGCATGAAATTCGTCCTCAGCAACATGGACTACCGGGACAGGCTGGCGGAAGAGGAACTGCGCCCCGACCCGGAGATCATCATCTCGGGCATCGAGGAGCTGAAACACATGGAGGAGAACCTGATGCAGCCCCGGGAACTGCGCGGTTGATTCGCCCCTGAAAACGACAATGGCCGATACCCCAGCGGGTATCGGCCATTGTCGGTCGTCCAATCTTCGGCGCGATTCAGGGGCCGTTACGAAACAGCCACTACATATTCACCCCTTTCGTTACGGCCCCTGATGCCAGTAACGACGCTCCACTGTTACGGTTATTTTTATAGAACGGCTTATTTGAATCGGCCGCAGCATTTCTTGTATTTCTTGCCCGAGCCGCAGGGGCAATCGGCATTTCTGCCGATCTTGTCCCCTTCCCGCCGCACCGGCTGGTGCCCTGCCGGATCCCCTTCGGCCAGATGGCGGTTCAGCAGCCGTTCCTGCTCCTCCGCCTGCTTGCGCCGCCGTTCCTCTTCCAGCCGTTCGACCTCTTCCGGGTCGATGACCCGCACCCTGAACAGGTGCGAGACGGTCTGCTGCTTGATCGTCTGAATGACCCCGCTGAAGAGCTGGAAGGCCTCGCGTTTGTACTCGTTGAGCGGGTTCTTCTGGCCGTAGCCGCGCAGACCGATGCCCTCCTTGAGGTGGTCCATCGACAGCAGATGCTCCTTCCAGTGGGTGTCGACCATCTGCAGCAGCAGCAGCTTTTCCAGCTGGCGCTGGGTCTCCGTGCCGTTGCGCTCCTCCTGCGCCCGATAGGCCTGCTGGACCATTTCTGTCACCCGCTCCCGCAGCGTATCCGCCTTCAGGTCGCGCCGCTCGTCCTCCGGCCAGCTGAACGGGAAATTGAAGGTTTCGGTTATCCGGTCGGCCAGGGCCTGCCAATCCCAGCCCTCCGAATCGCCGTGTCTCGAGGCGATCTCGGCGACGATTCCGTCGACCAGTTCGGCAGTCATGTCCTGGATCGCCCCGGCGACATCGTCGTCCTCGAGGACCTCGCGCCGCTGGCGATAAATGACCTCGCGCTGCTTGTTCATCACGTCGTCATATTCGAGGAGATGCTTACGGATATCGAAATGGTGCCCCTCGACCTTGCGCTGGGCGTTCTCGATCGCCCGGCTGACCATGCTGTGCTCGATCGGTTCATCCTCCTCCATGCCCAGCTTGTCCATGATGCCGGTGATCCGGCCGGAACCGAAGATCCGCAGCAGGTCGTCCTCGAGCGAGAGATAGAAGCGCGACGAGCCGGGATCGCCCTGGCGTCCCGAGCGGCCGCGCAGCTGGTTGTCGATGCGCCGTGACTCATGCCGCGAGGTCCCGAGGATATGCAGCCCCCCGACCTCCCGCACCCCCTCGCCGAGTTTGATATCGGTGCCGCGGCCGGCCATGTTGGTGGCGATCGTCACCCGGCCGTACTGCCCGGCCAGGGCGATGATCTCGGCCTCGCGGGCATGGTGCTTGGCGTTCAGGACCTCGTGCTCGATCTTCTCCTTCTTCAGCATCGCCGAGATCTTCTCCGACACGTCGATGGAGATGGTGCCGACCAGCACCGGCCGCCCGGCCTCGTGCATCTGCTTGATCTCGCGGACCACCGCCCGGTATTTGGCGGCCTCGTTCTTGTAGATGACATCGGCGTAGTCGTCGCGGATCATCGGCTGGTTGGTGGGCATGACGACGACATCGAGGTTGTAGATCTTCTTGAACTCCGGGGCCTCGGTGTCGGCGGTGCCGGTCATGCCGGCCAGTTTGTCGTACATCCGGAAGTAGTTCTGGAAGGTGATCGAGGCCAGGGTCTGGTTCTCCTTCTCGATCTTGACCTTCTCCTTGGCCTCCAGGGCCTGGTGCAGGCCGTCGCTGTAGCGCCGTCCCTCCATGGTCCGGCCGGTGAACTCATCGACGATCACCACCTGGCCGTTGCTGACGATATAGTCGACATCGCGCTGGAACAGCACATGGGCCTTGAGGGCCTGGTTGAGGTGATGCAGTTTCTCGATGCTGCCGGGATCATAGAGGTTCTCGACCTCGAGCAGCTCCTCGCCCAAGACTACCCCCTCGTCGGTCAGGGACACCTGGCGGGCCTTCTCGTCGACGGTGTAGTGGACGTCCCGCTGGAAACGGGGGATGATCCGGTCGACATTCTGGTACAGGTCGGTGGAGATGTCGGCGGGGCCGGAGATGATCAGCGGCGTCCGCGCCTCGTCGATCAGGATGGAGTCGACCTCGTCGACGATGGCGTAGTTGAAGCCGCGCTGGCAGAAATCGCGCAGATCGAACTTCATGTTGTCGCGCAGGTAGTCGAAGCCGAGCTCGTTGTTGGTGCCGTAGGTGATATCGGCGGCATAGGCGGCACGGCGGGCCTGGTCGTCCATCTCGTGGACGATCTTGCCGACGCTCATGCCGAGAAAGGTGTAGACCTTGCCCATCCACTCGGCGTCGCGGGCCGCCAGGTAGTCGTTGACCGTCACCACATGCACGCCCTTGCCGGTCAGGCCGTTGAGGTAGACCGGCAGGGTCGAGGTCAGGGTCTTGCCCTCACCGGTCTTCATCTCGGCGATCTTGCCCTGGTGGAGGATGATGCCGCCGATCAGCTGGACGTCGTAGTGGCGTTCACCAAGCACCCGGCGCGCCGCCTCCCGCATGGTCGCGAACGATTCCGGCAGCACGTCGTCAACTGGTTCCCCCTTGGCCAGCCGCTCCTTGAATTCAATCGTCCTGGCCGCCAGCGCCGCATCGTCGAGCGACTGCACCGACTTCTCCAGCTCGTTGATCCGGTTGACCAGCGGCTGGATCTGTTTCAGGACCCGGTCGTTCTTGCTGCCGAAAATCTTGGTGAGGACAGTTCCAATCATTGTCGTTATGAAATTGAGGTGAAATATCTATTGCCGCTCAACTCGCCGGATAGCGAGACTGTCGACCGCTGCTCCGGAGACCGCATCGCCATCCTAGGCCTCCGCTCCCCGGCTGCTGTCGAACATCAGCGCATCCTCGTCACAGTCCGGAAACTTATGGCAGTGGAGGCAGTCGCTCCAGATCTTATGCGGCAGATTTTTCTTGTCGATATCCCGGAACCCGAGCTTGCGGAAAAATCCGGGCTGGTAGGTCAGCGTGAATACCCGTTCGATCCCCAGCCTGGCGGCCTCGTCAAGACAGATCCGGACCAGTTGCGACCCGATACCGCGACGCTGGAGACTGCGATCCACCGCCAGCGACCGGATCTCGGCGAGGTTGTCCCAGGTGATCTGCAGGGCGCAGACGCCGACCAGCATTTCATCGTCGTCGATATAGACGACGAAGTCCCGCAGCTTGTCGTAGAGGGAGCTGATCGATCGGGGAAGCAGCAGCCCGTCGCCGGCAAAACTGTTGATGAGGGCGTGAATGTTCTTCACGTCCTCCATCCGTGCAGCACGTATCATACGCATTACATCCGCTTGCGGGTTGACAGCTCAACCCGCCGTTGAGGCCAGTGAGGGGGTTGGTTCCAGACGAATCGCAGGTTACCGGTCCGGTCCGCCCTGCCGTTCAATCCCGAACAGCGGGGCGATAATCGCCAGACCGGCCTCTACCGCCGATTGCTGCCGGGGAGAAGGAGGCTGGAGCAGCGCCTGGCCGGTCCATACCCCGAGGACGAACATCCACAGGCAGATGCAGACGCAGGCCGCCATGATCCCGGCGACACCGCCCCAACTCAGCTCGAACCTGACCTTGCGGTTCTGTTTCATCTCCCGAGCGGACATTCCTACATCTTTTCCGGGGCCGTCAGGCCGACAAAGGCCAGGCCGTTGCCGAGTACCACGAGCAGGGCATCGACCAGGCAGAGCCGGGCCCGGCTCAGGGCGAGGTCCTCGGTGATCACTTTGTGTCTGTTATAGTAACTATGGAACTGCCCCGCAAGTTCCATCAGGTAAAAAATCACCTTGTGCGGCGCCAGTTCCAGGGCCGCGGTCTCGATCATGGCGGGAAAGGCCGACATGGTCTTGAACAGCAGCAACTCCTCCGGCTGCACCAGCAGCGACAGATCGACGCTAGCGCAGTCGGCCCGCTCCACCCCTTTTTCCCGCGCCTGGGCCAGGATCGAGCACAGCCGGGCATGGGCGTACTGGACATAGTAGACCGGATTTTCCTGGCTCTCCTTGGTCGCCAGATCGAGATCGAACTCGAGCTGGCTGTCGGCCTTGCGCATCATGAAGAAAAAGCGGACGACATCGACGCCGACCTCGTTCATCAGCTCATCGACGGTGACGAAGGTCGCCTTGCGGGTCGACATCTTGACCTGCCGGCCGTCGCGCGTCAGGGTGACGAACTGGTGCAGCACCACCGTCACCTTGCTGTCGTCGTAGCCCAGGGCCCGCACCCCGGCCAGGACGTCGGGTACCGTGGCGATATGGTCCGAGCCGAAGATGTTGACGAGCCAGTCGAAATTGCGGCGGAACTTCTCGCGATGGTAGGCGATGTCGGGCAGGCGGTAGGTCGGTTCGCCGGTGTTCTTGATGATGACCCGGTCCTTCTCGTGGCCGAACTCGGTGGTCCGGAACCACACCGCCCCGTCCTTTTCGTAGACGTAGCCCTTGGCCCGCAGTTCGGCCACCACCTCGTCGATCTTGCCGTCCTCGTAGAGCGAATGCTCGTTGAAGTAGTTGTCGAAGGCGATCCCCATCCGCTCGAGGGTGGCGGAGATATCGGCGAAGATATGACGCTCGGCCTTCTCCTTGAAGGGAGTGACATCGGTGTGATCCTTGAGGCTGTCGCCGACCTCGTTCATCAGCGAGCGGGCGATGTCGAGGATGTAGTCGCCCTGGTAGCCGTCCTCCGGAAACTGATTCGGCAGCCCGAGCAGCTCGAGGTACCGGGCCCGGGTCGACTCGCCCAGCACCCGCATCTGCCGCCCGGCATCGTTGTAGTAGTACTCGCGGAAGACGTCGTGGCCGGTCACCGCCAGCAGGCGGGCGATCGCATCGCCGAGGATGGCCTGGCGGCCGTGGCCGATGCTCAGCGGCCCGGTGGGATTGGCGCTGACGAATTCGACCATCACCTTCCGCCCGCCGCCGACGGTGCTGCGGCCGAAATCCCGGCCGCGGGCGATGATCTGCGGCACCACCTCGCGCCAGACCCCGGGGCGGATGAAGATGTTGACAAACCCCGGCCCGGCGACCTCGACCCGGTCGACCAGATCGCTGCCCGTCTCCAGCATGGCCGCAATCCTGGCCGCCAGCTCCCGGGGGTTGGCCTTCTCGATGCCGGCCAGGACCAGGGCCATATTGGTGGCATAATCGCCCTGGCCTTCGCGCTTCGGCAGTTCGAGGGCGAACCTGCCGGCCCCGGCGGCCGACCAGGCCCCTTCGGCCACCCCCCGATCAAAACACTCCTCAAGGACACCTTTCAACCGTGAACGGATCATCTCTCCCCATCAATGTGAATTCTGCTGTTGTTGTTGCCGAACAGGCACAGGACCTCATAGCTGATGGTCCCCATCCAGCCGGCAATCTCGTCGGCGGTGATCTCCGCCTCTCCCTGCCGTCCCAGCAGCACGACCTCGTCACCGACCGTAACCCCGGGGATCCCGGTCACATCGGCCATGCACAGGTTCATGCAGATCCGGCCCCGGATCGGTGCCCGCCGGCCGTGAACCAGCACCTCGCCCTTGTTGGACAGATCACGCAGATAGCCGTCCTCGTAGCCAATCGGCAGGACGGCGATCCGGGTCGGCCGGGTGGTGATATAGGTATGGCCGTAGCTGATGCCGCTGCCGGCCGGCAGGTCCCTGACCTGGGCGACCCGGGTGGCGAACGACATCACCGGCTGCAGCCTGGAGCCGGCGGCGATGTCGGCGCCGTCGCTCCCGTCCGGATAGCAGCCGTAGAGCGAGATGCCGGCCCGCACCATCTCGCAGTGCGTATCCTGAAAATACATGGTCGCCCCGGAATTGGCGATATGGCGGATACCGGTGAAACCGGCGCCAATCCGGGCAATGGTCTCCTGGAAGCAGGAAAAGATCTGTGGTGTACTTGCCGCCTGACGCTGGTCGGCCTCCGGCAGGTGGGCCATGACCCCGGCCAGGAAAATCCCGGGCAGGGCATCGATCCGCTGCTTGAAGGCCGGAACCTCGGCCGGCAGCAGGCCGAGCCGGCCCATGCCGCAATCGAGCTTCAGATGCACCCCGATTTCCCGCCCGTGCCTCACCGCCGCCTGCGACAGGGCCCGGATGTCCTGGTCGAGGAAGACTACCGGGGTCAGGTCGTGGAGGAGAAACTGCTCCGCCTCCTCCGGGACAAAGCCGAGGATGACGAAAATATCGCCGCCGATTCCGGCCCCGCGCAGGGCGACCGCCTCGACCAGCTCGGCGACGCCGAAGGTCCGGCAGCCGCAGTCGGCCAGGACGGCAGCGGTCTCGACCATGCCATGACCATAGGCATCGCCCTTGACCATGGCCATCACCGCGACGCCTGGTCCGACCCCTTCGGTTATGCAGCGGAAATTGTGTCGCAGGGCCCGACAATCGATACGGACCTCATTCCTCGATACCACCAGTCTCTGTTCCATCACCATCAGTCATCTGTTGAATTGCCGCCGGAGCCGCCAGGCATGCCGGCTCGACAGCACCAGGGCCCAGCCGATCGTGACATAGAGAGCTCCGAGCACCGGTTTCGGGATACCCGAATGCCGAAGGAGGTAGCCCATCGCCATCATCGCCATGACCAGCAGCCAGGTCCGGATGGAATACACCGCCCCGACACAGGCCGTGCCGTTGAAACGAAGAATCCGCTGGATGCCTTTTTCGGCCGTCCGGTCGAGAATCAGCAGCGACTTGGCGCTGCCCAGAAGCAGGGCGGGAATGATCAGCCACAAGGCATCGGCCGACCGCAGCCACAGTCCGCCTCGCACCAGCAGCCACATGCCGACGGCGGTCCACAGCACCGCGGACAGGAGCAGATGCACCCGTTTGTCGACACCAGGCGTAAACCGTTTCAGACCGCTGGTCGTCACAACCGCATCCCGAAGAAAAAAAGACAAGCCCATCCCCCGACAGGAAGATGGGCTTGATATGCTACCTGGTGAGCGCAGCTATTACATCTCTGTTACGGTAATGGCGTTCTCAGGACATACTTCGACACAGGTCTCGCAGCCGAGACATTCGTCCATCTCTACCGGCTCGGCCTTGCCATCCACCATCTCGAATACCTGAGCAGGACATGCTGCAACACACTCTTCATCACCAACGCATTTGTCTTTATCGACAACAACCTCAAACATGATTCACCTCCATAAAGTGAGAATTAATATAAGTATTTGTCATACTTATTCAGCAGTCCAAACACTTGCACGGATACTTGTTCCGTGTAATCATCCAATATCCGACCCCCAGTTTTTTGTCAAGCAAAAATGGCCGGGAAAAAATGAATGAAAATAAAAGCCTTGCCCCACATACACTTACCGGATTTGAAGGGATTGCCGTCCCTGAAACCGGGCATGGTGACCTTCGGCGGAGCTGATTCGACAGCCACTCGCCGACCCCGACACCCATCTCCTGCCTGCCGCCGGAATATCGTTGACCCTGGCCGGCCTTTCCATATAAGGTAGGGCTCGCATCGGGCTCGGCCACTCAGGCTGCCGCCGCATCCGCAAACCAGCCAGGAAAAAATCCGTCAAACTGACATCATGAAAAAGAAAGCCCCGGAATTACGCAAAAAGGCCCTGAAGGCAGAAAAACGTGAACAGGCGATGATCGAAGGCATCCTCGAAGGCAGTCCCGACGGCATCGGCGTCGTCGTCATCCGTCTGGAATGCGGCTGCCGCAAGATGGCGGCCGTGGCCAGGGACGGCGAACCGGCCTCGAAGATCATCATGTACCGGGACATGGCGGAAAGCATCTGCGACAAATGCAAACAGGACAACGGGGCCTTTGTCCGGGTCACCGAATCCTTCATCCACTGGGTCGAACCGGCCCCCAGCGAAGAGGACCAGGAGACGATCTACCGCAAGGTCCTCGGCAGCCAACCGTCCCACTGAGCCGGCCCCGGCCGTACTGCTTCCGGGCAAGGGCCCGTCAACCCCTCCCACGCCAGCGCCGGCAACAGTTGACCAAAGCCGGCGCCCATTCCGGGGTGCCATCGGCATGGACGTGGGTATAGAGGGCGAAGACATTGCCGCGGCACAGGCCGTCACGACCGCCGACGAATCCTTTGCCCCGCGACATCCTCAGCACCAGGTCGGCCTCGTCGCCCCGCCAGTCGAGAACGGTCGAATAGCGGAATTCATGGCCGCGTACTTCGGTGCCGATCGGGTAGTACGGATTGTCCTTTTCCACGATACATACCGAGTAGCCATGGGCCTGCGGTTTCTTCGCCATGCCGAAACGCACCGGGAACACCCCGGCCAGTGCGTGTTCCCGGCCGTCGAGAAGGATCGATTCCCCAAGATAGATCAGGCCGCCGCATTCGGCATAGATCGGCATCCCCTCCTCCGCCGCCCGGCGCACCGAGTCGCGGAAGCCGCGGTTGGCCGCCAGTTCCCGGGCACTGGTCTCGGGAAAGCCGCCGCCGATATAGAGCCCGTCGAGTTGCGGCAGTTCCCGGTCCTGCAGGGCGTTGACAAAGACCAGTTCCGCCCCGGCCCGTTCCAGCGCCTCGAGATTCTCCGAATAGTAGAACTGGAAGGCGGCGTCCTGGAGGATGCCGATCCGCACATCCGCTTTGGGCAGGAGTTCATCCAGGACGAGGCTCCGGTCGAAATGAACGGGCTGCATCAACGCGTCGATCCGGGCCAGATCGAGGCCGGCAGACACCGTCTCCACCAGGAAATCCAGGGCCCCGGCGGTACCGTCGTACTCCTGATGGGGGATCATGCCGAGGTGGCGCATCGGAAAGATGTCCCGCTTCAGCCGCGGAATGGCGCCGAGCACCGGCACCCCGGTGTAGCGCTCGACCGCCTCGGTGATCAGCAGGCGCTGGCGTTCGGTGGCGATCTGGTTGAGGATGACGCCGCGGATATCCAGCCGTTCGTCGAAGCGCAGACAGCCGAGGACCATCGCCGCCACGGTGCGGGTGGTCTTGGTGCAGTTGACGACCAGCAGCACCGGCAGGCCGAGGGCGACGGCGAGATCGGCGGTCGAATAGCCGCCGTCGGCGTTGACCCCGTCGAACAGGCCGCGGTTGCCCTCGAGGATCACCACATCGGCGCCCTGGCCATGCCGCTGCAGCGACCGGTGCAGGGCCTCGCCGCTCATCAGGAAGGGGTCGAGATTGTAGCATCTGCGTCCGGCCGCCAGCTGCAGCCAGCCGGCGTCGATGTAGTCGGGGCCCTTCTTGAACGGCACGACCTTTTTGCCCTGACGGGCCAGCGCCGCCGTCAGGCCGACCGAGACCACGCTCTTGCCCGAGCCGCCGGCCAGGCCGGCCACCGTTATTCCCCTGGTATGCATCGTACCGTCATTCATCCTCGTCTATGGTTACCGATTGTCCCGCCCGCCCCTTCAGTGGCCGGTCCGTCCATGCCGCCGCCAGGCCCGGTCGTAGAGTTCGTTGAGCCGGTTTTCCAATACCTGCCGATAATCCTCGATGCCCGCCCCTTTGATATCGGCCGGCACGTACAGCGGCTCGCCGTAGTAGAAATCCACCCGGGCGAAGGGCTGCGGGATCGCCGTCCGGTCCCAGGAACGGAAGGCCAGGTAGCGCGACGCCGACCACATCACCGGCAGGATCGGCACCCCGGTCCGCGAGGCCAGCAGGATCGCGCCGGGCTGAGCAAGGCGCGGCGGTCCCTGGGACCCGTCGGCGACGATTGCCGTGCTCTCGCCGGTCGCCGCCAGTTTCAACAGGTCCTTGAGGGCCTGGGCTCCCCGGTTGTTGCGCGAACCGCGGGCGGTCGAGAAGCCGAATTCCTTCGCCAGACGGGCGATATACTCGCCGTCCCGGCTGGCACTGACCATCACCGTCGCCGACTCCCGCCGCAGCTGATAGAAGACGAAGAGAAAGGTGTAATGCCAGAAACTGGCCACCACCTTCCTGCCCGCATCGAGGGTGGTGCGGCGATGCTCAAGGCCATGCACCGTGATCCGGCAGGTGCCGAACCAGGCCCGCACCAGCCAGGCGACGAGCCAGGGCACGACCCGCAGCGACAGCCGGTGCAGCAGGGTCCCCTCTTTCATCCGATCTCGATCTCCAGTTTGCGCAGCATCCTGATCCGGTCCCGCAGGGTGGCCGCCTCTTCGAAGGCCAGCTCCTTCGCCGCCGCCAGCATCCGCTTCTCCAGCCGGCCGATTTCCTTTTCCAACTCGCCGATCGAGCCAAAGGAGGGCAGGTCTTCCGCCGCCTGCAGCAGTGCCGCCTGGCGGTCGACGGCCAGGGTGTAGCCGCTGGCCTGGAGATGCTGCTGCATCGAATCCTTGATCGAGGTGATGACGGTGGTCGGGGTGATGCCGTGCCGGCGGTTATGCTCCTCCTGCAGCGTGCGCCGCCGCTCGGTCTCGTCGATGGTCACCCGCATCGACCCGGTGATCACGTCGGCGTACATGATCACCAGGCCGTTGCTGTTGCGGGCGGCCCGGCCGCAGGTCTGGATCAGCGAGCGCTCCGAGCGCAGGAATCCCTCCTTGTCGGCATCGAGGATGGCGACCAGCGACACCTCCGGGATGTCCAGGCCCTCGCGCAGCAGGTTGATGCCGACCAGGACGTTGTAGTCGCCCTGGCGCAGGTCGCGGATCAGCTCGATCCGCTCCAGGGTCTTGATGTCGGAATGAAGATAACGGACCTTGACCCCGAGCTTGTGGTAGTAGTCGGTCAGGTCCTCGGCCATCCGTTTGGTCAGGGTGGTGACCAGCACCGCCTCGCCGCGCTCGGTCCGCAGGCGGATCTCCTCGAGCAGGTCGTCGACCTGGCTGACCGCCGGCCGCACCTCGATCTGCGGGTCGAGCAGGCCGGTGGGCCGGATCAGCTGTTCCACCACCCGCCCCTGGGCCTGGGCCAGTTCGTAGGGCCCGGGAGTGGCCGAGACGTAGATCGCCTGGTTGATCCGGCCGGCGAACTCGTCGAAGCGCAACGGCCGGTTGTCGAGCGCCGAGGGCAGGCGGAAGCCGAAGTTGACCAGGGTTTCCTTGCGCGACCGGTCGCCGTTGTACATGCCGTTGAGCTGGCCGATGCCGATGTGACTCTCATCGATGAACAGCAGGTAATCCTCGGGAAAGTAGTCGAGGAGGTTGGGGGGCGGCGCCCCCGGCGGCTTGCCGGTGAGATGGCGGCTGTAGTTTTCGATGCCGTTGCAGTAGCCGAGCTCGAGGATCATCTCGAGATCGAACATCGTCCGCTGTTCCAGCCGCTGGGCCTCCACCAGCCGGTTGGCGCGGTGGAACTCGTCGAGCCGGGCCTTGAGTTCGTCCTTGATCGTGGCCATCGCGGTCTGCAGCCGGTCCTTCGAGGTGACGAAGTGGCTGCCGGGAAAGACCGTGTACTCCGCCATGGCGTCGAGGACCACGCCGCGCAGCGGGTCGATCAGCAGGATCCTGTCGATCGTGTCGCCGAAGAACTCGACCCGCAGGGCCCGTTCCTCCTCGTGCACCGGGAAGATGTCGATGACGTCGCCGCGCACCCGGAAGGTGCCGCGGTGGAACGACATGTCGTTGCGCTCGTAGAGCATATAGGTCAGCCGCCGCTTGACCTCGTCCATCGGGTAGTCCTCGCCGGTCCGCAGGAACAGATGCATGTTCTTGTATTCGTCGGGGGAGCCGAGGCCGTAGATGCACGAGACCGAGGCGACGATCAGCACGTCGCGCCGGGTCAGCAGCGAGCGGGTGGCCGAGTGGCGCATCTTGTCGATCGCGTCGTTGATCGCCGAGTCCTTCTCGATGTAAGTGTCCGACTGCGGAATGTAGGCCTCCGGCTGGTAGTAATCGTAGTAGGAGACGAAGTACTCGACGGCGTTGTGGGGGAAGAGCTCCTTGAACTCGGCGAACAGCTGGGCCGCCAGGGTCTTGTTGGGGGCGATGACCAGGGTCGGCCGCTGCACCCGCTCGACGATCCCGGCCATGGTGAAGGTCTTGCCCGACCCGGTCACCCCGAGCAGCACCTGGCTCTTGTCGCCGCGCACGATCCCGGCCGCCAGCGTCTCGATGGCATGCGGCTGATCCCCGGCGGCGGTGAAGGAGGTGACGATTTCGAAAGGTCGGTCCATGGTGCGTACGATCAAGGTGGCAAATGGATAAAATGAAGGACTTTACCAGAAAGGCGACGGTATTGCCACGTCCGCCGGTGCCCGGTCGTGAATTCGACCCGGTCCGGACGAAAAATTGAAGTTCCCCGGGCAGGGAGTGTGGTAGATTGGGGTACAGATCAGCTTCGGCCATACCCGTTCACGGATACAAATCCATTACTACCGCCCGCCCATGAAGAACCTGCCCGCATCGTCGTCATCCTTCGTGACTCTCTCCTCCCTGCTGCTGGTGATCATGCTCTTTTCCCCCGTCCCAACATGGGCGGCTGAGGAACCGGGGGTATTTTTCCTGATGGGCAGCGGCCGGCTCCACCTGAAGAATCTGCGCAACGGCCGGGAGGCCAGGGTCGCACTGCTCAACCCCGACGGTTCGTTGAACGATGCCGCGCTGAACGAAGTCGATCGGGTCTTCGGCTTCCCGACGACGGAAAAAGGAGAGCACATCTCGCCCCGCCTCCTCGGTATGGTCAGCCATTTTGCCGACCGCATCGCTCCCGGGGCGACCATCAACATCGAATCGGCCTACCGCAGTCCGGAGTATAACGACAATATCCGCAAAAAAGGCGCCAATGCCGCCCGGACCAGCACCCACATGGACGGCATGGCCCTCGATTTCTGGCTCGAAGGCGTCGACGGCAAACACCTGTGGCAGACAATCAGGGAGGCTGACTGCGGCGGCATCGGCCATTACGGCGGCAAGGCCATCCACCTCGACGCCGGGAGGCCCAGGTTCTGGGAGGCGGCGACATCGGGGACCAAAACGGTGGAACCCGACTACAACCGCCACCTGTATCTGTCCACCGATTACGACCGCTACCGGCCGGGCGCGCGGCTGCGCCTGTCGCTGTCGGGACTCAGCACCTTCGGGTTCGGAGTCAGACCCATGGCCGTCGTCGAATCCGAAAAAACCGGGGAACAATCGCCGCTGGCGCTTGACCTTCCCGCCGCGGCCGGCAGCGCCTGCATCCCGCTCCAGGACCGCAAGGCCACCCGC
The DNA here is from genome assembly GCA_000769715.1 of Desulfobulbus sp. Tol-SR. Classification (GTDB taxonomy): domain Bacteria; phylum Desulfobacterota; class Desulfobulbia; order Desulfobulbales; family Desulfocapsaceae; genus Desulfoprunum. The sequence continues at coordinate 72,171 of JROS01000055.1, read as the reverse complement.
TTCCTGCACGCCACACTGCCGGCGGATCAGCCGCCGGGACGCTATCGGATCGCCCTCGAATTCTGCAACAGGCCCTTTCCGCAGATGCCTGACCGGGCGACGTCCAACGCCATCGAGGTCATCGGGGTACCGCCGCCCTGACCGCGATCGCCGCCCGGCGACGATCATCCGTCGGTTGCGGCCCGGGCCATGCTCGACCGCCGTCCCCTTCATCGATCTGCTCCCAGGCGATGCAGTCCTCGGGACAGAACCTGATCGCCTCGGCCACCTTCTCCTGCGGATATTCCGGCAGCTCGGCAACCTCCATCAGCCCGGTCTGGTCGTTGAACCGGAACACCTCGGGGGCGATCTCTACACAGCCCCGGCATTCACTGCAACGCCCCGGGTCGATGACCGGTATCATCCGCATATCGCCTCCGCTTTCCCTGCAGGAACAACAACCTGCCGCTCTTGACATCAGGCAAAAAAGACCAACCTTTTGAATTACTATTGCAATCAGCAGGGGAATGTCAATCGGCATCCGGCGGAGAAAGTTCTGTCCGGTATTGTAATCATCGTTGCCGTATTTTAGTATGGAGTCATCCTCTGCCCGTCACTGAAAAATCCACCTTATCACTGGAGGGGAAGCATGCGCACAACCGAACTGACCAAAGGAATCTACTGGGTCGGAGCGATCGATTGGGACATCAGGGATTTTCACGGATATTCCACCGACAGGGGCACCACCTACAACGCCTACCTGGTCATCGATGAAAAGATCACCCTGTTCGATACGGTCAAGCATTCGCACCTCGATGAACTGCTGCGCCGGATCCGCGCCATCATCGACCCCGAGAAGATCGACTACCTGGTGGTCAACCACGTCGAGATGGATCATTCGGGCTCCCTGCCGGCGATGATGGAAATCATCAAGCCGGAAAAGCTGATCTGCTCTCCGGCCGGCCACAAGGCCATCGTCGACCATTTTCACCGCGAGGACTGGCCGTTTACGATCGTCAAGAGCGGCGACCAGCTCTCCCTCGGCCGGCGCACCATCCAGTTCCTCGAAACGAAGATGCTGCACTGGCCCGATTCGATGTTCTCCTACCTCAAGGAAGACGGCATCCTCATCTCCAGCGACGCCTTCGGCGAGCATTATGCCTCCAGCGAACGGTTCGACGACGAGGCCCCGCTCGGCGACGTGATGAACGAGGCGGCCAAATACTATGCCAACATCCTCTACCTCTACTCGCCCCTGGTCGGCAAGCTGCTGAAGACGGTGAGCGACATGAACCTCGACATCAGGATGATCGCCCCCGACCACGGGGTCATCTGGCGCAGCCATATCGACACCATCGTCAAGGCCTACGACCGCTGGAGCCGCCATCAGGCCGACAGCAAGGCCCTCGTCATCTACGACACCATGTGGCATTCGACCGAAAAGATGGCCGAGGCCGTGGCTCTGGGCCTGGAAGAGGCCGGGGTGGAGTACGCCATGATCAACCTCAAGCACCACCACCGCAGCGACGTAATGACCCAGATCCTTGGAGCCAGGGCGGTGATCCTCGGCAGTTCGACCATGAACAACGGTCTCCTGCCCCGGATGGCCGGCTTCCTCAGCTACATGCGCGGCCTCAAGCCGACCGGCAAGTTCGGCGCCGCCTTCGGCTCCTTCGGCTGGAGCGGCGAGGCGGTCAACCTGCTGACCACCGCCCTGACCGAGATGAAGATCGATGTGATCGAGGAAGGCCTGCGGCTGAAATACGTGCCGACCGCCGCCCAGCTCGAGAAGTGCCGGGAGATGGGCAAGAGGATAGGGCTGGCGGTGGTGAAGGGCGCTGCGGGGGAAGACAGGTGACGCCGGATGGAGCGGCGATGACCCGCATCGCCCAGCACCGGGTCCTTGCCGCCGGCGATTCGTTTGCCGCCTGCAGCCGGCAGGTCCGTCGCTTCTTCGATCTGACCTCGCTGGTCGTCTATGACTGTCTCGAGATCCGGCAGGACCGGTCGCTGGCCGGCGACGACCCGGGATTCGTCGGGGCCCTGGCCGCCGCCGTCGCCGAGAACCGGAAAATCGTCGCTGCGCTGGTCGTCGACCTGGAAAAGACCGGGATTCGCACGATAGCCCAGCTCTCCTCTCTGCAACAGGGGTATCCGAGCAAGGTCCTGCATATCCTCACCCATTTCCTGGACGGCTTCGTCGGCATCGACTCGTACTTCTACAACCTGATCGACGACAGCCACTGGCTGCCGGAGGCGACGAGCGCCGCCATCGGCAAAGATCCCGGTAAATACCGGCTCATCCAGCTCGACGGTTACTCGGCGACCCCGGATCAGGCGGCGCTGCTCCACAAACAGCGCTGAGCCCGGCATATCGTCGTTGACGGCGACATTTACGAAACAGTCCAACCCCGGCAAGCAGAAAACCCACGATGGAAAAACCGATCAACTGGCAGTCATTGTTCGACCAAGGCAGGGAAATCACCGCTGAAGAGGCCCGTGGATATATCGGCAGTCTGCCGCCGCACGACCTCCAGCTCATCGATGTCCGCCAACCCAAGGAATACCGGGAGGCCCACATCCCCGGCGCCAGACTCATCCCCCTCAATGAACTGCCGCAGCGATTAGGCGAGATCGATCCCGCCGGGAACACCATCGTCTAAATTCTTCCTCGAAATGGCCGGCGAGGAACAGCGCCACCTCAACAGACTGGCCCGGGAACTGGACAAGCTGCTGGCATGAGGGTATCATCGACCATGGACCGCGATCGAGCCGATTTTCCCCCAGCAATCTATATCAAGGAGCGTCAATGAGTCTTTTCACCTATACGGCCGCCGAGCTCTATTCCTGGGTCACCGGGAAAGAAGATATCGTCATCATCGATGTCCGCAACTCCGTCGATTTCACCCGATTCCACCTCGAATCACCGTTCCCGGTCGAGATGTACAACATCCCCTACTTCGATTTCATCGAAGACGAGGAGGGATGTGTCGCCAGGATATCGCCGGAAAGGCGGGTCAGGATCGTCTGCGCCAAGGAAAGCTCGGCCCGATTCGTCGCCGAGATTTTCGACCGCCATGGTTACGCGGATGTCGGCTACCTCGAAGGCGGAATCAAGACCTGGGGCAACCTGCTGGTGCCGGTCCTGCTCAACCCCGGCGCCGAATTCTCGCTCTACCAGTTTATCCGCCCCGGCAAGGCTTCGTGCAGCTACGGTCTGATCTTCAGGGAGGAAATGATGCTGTTCGATCCGTCGCGCAACATCAGGTTCTACCTCGATTTCGCCGCCGAGCACGGTTGCCGGCTGGTCGCCACCTTCGAGACCCATCTCCAGGCCGACTATATCGCCGGCAGCCGGCTGATCGCCGCCGCCACCGGCGCCGGATTTTACGCCAACGCCGGCGATTTTACCCACGCCAATCTGAGCTACCGCACGCTGAACGACGGTGAGATCCACACCTTCAGCCAGGCCGGCGGGCCGACCGTCCGGGTCCTGTTCACCCCCGGCCATACCCCCGGCAGCACCAGTTTCATCATCAATGACCAGTACCTGATCTCCGGCGATTCGATCTTTATCCATTCGATCGGCCGCCCCGACCTCGGCGGCAAGGTCGACGAGTGGTCCGGCACGCTCTTTTCCACCCTGCAGATGATGTGGGCCCTCGATGACCGGCTGATCGTCCTGCCGGCCCATTTCATGAGTTGGAACGAGGCCGACGATCACCTGACCTTTGCCGCGTCGCTGGCCAGGACCCGGGAATACAACCGCGATATCCACGCCATCGCCGACAGCGCCGCCTTCCTGGCCTTCATCAAGGCCAACATGCGCAAACAGCCCGACGAATACGCCACGATCAGGCTGATCAACGCCAATCTCGAACAAGTTGACGACGAACGGGCGGAGGAACTCGATCTGGGCAAGAACGAGTGCGCGGCGGAGGCCTATGCCGCGATGAAGGCCGGAAATTAGGGAACTGCTGGAGACGAACGTTTCCCTGTCGCCGGTGTCGGAGACAGGGAAACGGGATCAGATTTTGGTTTCGGTCAGCCAGAAATCGTGGAGGTTGCAGAAACTGGTGGCGAGGAGAACGCCGGAATAGCCCTTCGGCAACTCATAGGTGGACACGGCCTCGGGATCCTTGGCGGTGAAGGTCCTGCTGCCGAGGACAACGCCGTCGGCCAGCACCAGGGTGTGGCGGACGATAAAATGCTTCTCCGTCATCGGGTGGTTGGTCTGCACCTTGACCTTGCCCCCCTCGACGGTGATCACCGGCGCATGACTGCCTTCCTTCTGCGTCCATTTGCCCGGATGCTCGGCGGTGTAGATAACACTCCCCATCAACGACGAATCGGCGGCCTCGGCCGATCCCGTTCCCATCAAGGCGGCCGCGGCCGCGGCGAGTGAACTCTTCAGAAATGTCCTTCTATCCGGCATGTTCTCTCTCCCCTGCAATATACTCTGGCATCAGCAGCAGTACAGATTGGTTGCAAGTGGCAGACCCTGCCACAAAAAATAACTTCATATTATACCTTCATTTCTCGAAATGAAAAGTCTTTCGGCACGAATGGACGATCGGCGACCATAATCACCCGGGCCCCGCACCGCGCCCCCCTTGCCTGCCGATCACCAGTGAAAAATGCCCCTTCGTACCTTGCAGCGAACGGCGCGAGCCTGTACATACGACCTATGCAGATCTACGACGATTACGGCGATGAACCGGTGGACGTCTTCCAACCCCTCCCCGAGGCGCTCTACAGCCGCCTGTACGCGGTGGAGATGGCCGGCTTTGCCGATGACATCGATTTCTATCAAGCGCACCTGCCGGCCGCCGGCGAGGTCCTCGAGATCGCCTGCGGCACCTGCCGGCTCGGCCGGGCCTTGGCAACTTTCACCCGACGGGTAACCGGGATCGACATTTCCCTGCCGATGCTGCGCCGGGCCGGCGAAACAGGGCGGCCGAGCTGCCGGCTGGCGGCGATGGACATGCGGCAGCTCGCCTTCCGCATCCGCTTCGATGCCATCATCATTGCCTACAACAGCCTCAACCTCCTCGTCGCCGAAGACGACATCCGCGCCTGTCTTGCCGGCTGCCGCGCCGTGCAGAAGGACCACGGCCGCCTGCTGTTGCAGCTCTTCGTCCCGGGCCCCCAGCTGCTCCGGCAACCGGGCAAAAAGCTCTTCCAGTTCCAGATCTTCGACGATCCGCAGCTCGGCCGCATCGTCAAGGAGATCCTCCGCGTCTACGATCCCGAGTTCCAGATCCTCGAACTCGAGGAACGCTACCGCCTGCGCCCGACCGGAGGTGACGCCGTCAACGAGGATTTCGCGCAGCAGCTGCGTCTCCGGGCCTGGCCGGCGCAGACATGGATCGATATCCTCGCCGGTTCGGGATTCTCCGTCACCCGCTGCTTCGGCGGTTACGACCTGTCGCCCTTCATTTCCGGGACCGGCAGCATCCTGCTGGTGGTCGCCGACCGCAGCTGCCCCCCTGCTCCGCCCTTTTTTCGAAAAAAAATCACTTCTCTTGACCTAGATCAAGGAGAAGCCAACAACCCTCCTGTAGGATCATCCTCATCAACGGACGGAAAACATCCAACCACTGACCGCCATCAATTTGACAAGCAGCACCTAAAAAGCGTATCCAGTGAGGATAACCCCTCAAGGATACACAACACCATTCAGGAGGATGCCATGTTTTGTAATCAATGCGAACAGACTGCTCAAGGAACCGGCTGTACCAAGATCGGGGTATGCGGCAAGACCAACGAGGTCGCCGGCCTTCAGGATCTGCTCACCTACGCCCTGCAGGGCCTGGCGCTCGTCGCCGTCGAAGGCCGCAAGGTCGGCGTCGTCGATCAGGCCATCAACCGGTTCACCGCCGAGGCGACGTTCGCCTGCCTGACCAATGTCGACTTCGATCCGCTCCGGTTCCAGAACTGGATCAGCACCGCCGTCGAGCTCCGCGAAGGACTGAAGAAGAAGGTTGCCGCCGCCGGCGGCACGATCGATTTCGCGGCCGCTACGGCGACCTATGCCCCGGCCGCCACCCTCGAGGGCCTGATCGCCCAGGGCCAGCAGCTCGACTTCATCACTACCCTCGACCCCAGCCCCGATCTGCGCTCGCTGAAGCAGATCACGGTCTACGGCCTGCGCGGCCTCGCCGCCTATACCGACCATGCGGCGATCCTCGGCCAGGAGGACGACAGCGTCTATGCCTTCATCCATCAGGCCTTGGCCGACCTGACCCGCACCGATCTCGGCCTCGAGACCCTGGTCGGGCTGGCGCTCAAGTGCGGCGAGGTCAACCTCAAGGCGATGGGCCTGCTCGACGCCGGCAATACCGGCACCTACGGTCACCCGGTGCCGACCCCGGTCCCGCTCGGCCACAAAACGGGCAAGGCGATCCTGGTCTCCGGCCATGACCTCAAGGACCTCGACATGCTGCTGCAGCAGACCGCGGGCAAGGGCATCAATATCTACACCCACGGCGAAATGCTGCCGACCCACGCCTATCCCGGACTGAAGAAATACCCGCATTTCTTCGGCCACTACGGCACCGCCTGGCAGAACCAGCAGAAGGAACTCCCCGATTTCCCCGGCGCCATCCTCTTCACCACCAACTGTATTCAGAAGCCGCAGGAATCCTACAAGGCCAACGTCTTCACCACCGGCCTCGTCGGCTGGCTGGATGTCGCCCATGTCGGACCGGACAAGGACTTCACCCCGGTGATCAATCGCGCCCTGGCCCTGCCCGGCTTTACCGAAGACGCCGATCGCGGCACGGTGCTGACCGGTTTCGCCCGCAACACCGTCCTGGGTGTGGCCGACAAGGTCATCGAAGGGGTCAAGAGCAAGGCCATCCGCCATTTCTTCCTGGTCGGCGGCTGCGACGGCGCCAAACCGGGCCGCAACTACTACACCGAACTGGTCGAGCAGATCCCGGCCGACTGTATGGTCCTGACGCTGGCCTGCGGCAAGTTCCGCTTCTTCGACAAGCAGCTCGGCGACATCGGCGGCATCCCCCGTCTGCTCGATGTCGGCCAGTGCAACGACGCCTACTCGGCGATCCAGATCGCCGTCGCCCTGGCCGGGGCCTTCAACTGCGGGGTCAACGATCTGCCGCTGTCGCTGGTCCTCTCCTGGTACGAGCAGAAGGCGGTGGTCATCCTGCTGACCCTGTTCAGCCTCGGGATCAAGGACATCCGGCTCGGACCGTCGCTGCCGGCCTTCATCACCCCGAACGTTCTCAACGTCCTGGTCGAGAATTTCGCGGTGAAACCGATTGCCGCCACCCCGGCCGAAGACCTGCGGGCGATCCTCGGCTGATCCCCTCACGCCGCCGATGCTCCGGCCGGGACCGCCATCCTCCCCCGGCCGGAGGCCTGAGATCCCGGCCCTGTTTGCCATGAACAGGGCCGGGTTGTATATTTGGAGGAGATTCATCCCCGGCCGGGCGACCAGGCCCCTCCCGGATGTCCGGTCAGCCGTCAAGGCTCCGGGCGCATCAACCCCAGCATGATGGACAGATATTCGAATTTCGCTGAATTGTCCCGACATGAACAGGATGGCCTAGACTTTACCATCCTGTTTCGCCATCGAGATTCCCGGTTCGCCATCATCGCCCCCCATGGCGGGGGGGTAGAGCCCGGCACGATGGACATCGCCGATGCCCTGGCCGGCAGCGATTTTTCCTTTTACGCCTTCAAGGGCAACAAGAAGACCGGGAACAAGGTCCTGCACCTGACCAGCAACCGCTTCGATGAACCTGTCGGACTGTCGATCGCCGGCAACGCCGCCATCGTCGTTTCCGTCCATGGCACCCGCGACCAAAACGACACGATTCTGATCGGCGGCCGCAATGACGAGCTGAAGCAGAGGATGCTCGAGGCCTTGCGCGCCGCCGGCTTCACGGCGGAGATCAGTGAAACGACCGGGTTGCGCGGCCAGGATCCCGCCAATGTCTGCAACCGCTGCACCAGCGGCGCAGGAGTGCAGCTGGAGATCGCCCGGGGCCTGCGGGAAAAGATGTTTGACCATCTCGGCCATCGTCCGGTACGACAGCGCACCCATATCTTCTACGACTTCGTTGCCTCGATCCGGGCAGTCCTGTCCCTGTGGCGTTGAGGCCCGATATCCGACCGCTTCCACCTTGCTCTTTTCCTCTATGATCGTAATGTTGTAAACAGATACTGTTGCATCGGACGATCGGCCGGATTTCGTCAAAGCTCTCGTTATCACCAAGAGATTCCCTTGAGAAGTTGGGAAATCGCCACCGATTGAGATAAAAAATCCCGCCATTTGACCCAGGTCAAAGACCTCCAGCCATCTTCGGCTATACTGGAGCCATACACCGGCATTACCGACCAACTCCTTTACCCTGGAGAACACACATGAAGACTGTACGCAAAATCATCGAGATCGACGAAGAACTGTGCAATGGCTGCGGCCAGTGCGTCCCCGACTGCGCCGAAGGCTCGCTGAAGATCATCGACGGCAAGGCGAGGCTGGTGGCCGATAAATTCTGCGACGGGCTCGGCGCCTGTCTCGGCTCCTGCCCCACCGGGGCGCTGCAGATCGTCGAGCGGGAGGCGGAGGAATTCGACGAGGTCGCGGTCGAGCACTACCTCGAGACGGAAAAGAAGAAGGCCGCCGCCCCGGCGATGGACTGCGGTTGCGCCTCCAGCCATATCCAGACGCTGAAGCCGATGTCGGCCTGTCAGCAGGCCAATGTCCCGGCGAGCCATCAGGCGACCGGGGCGGAGGCGGCCTCGATGCTCGGTCACTGGCCGATCCAGATCCGCCTGGTGCCGCCGCAGGCCCCTTTCCTGCAGAATGCCGACCTGCTCGTCGCCGCCGACTGCACCGCGGTCGCCGCCCGCAATTTCCAGGAAAAATACCTCCAGGGCAAGGCAGTGCTGATGGGCTGTCCGAAGTTCGACGACGCCGACAGCTACGTCCGGCGCTTCGCCGAGATCATCGCCACCTGCCGGCTCAAGAGCCTGACGGTGCTGATCATGGAGGTTCCCTGCTGCTCGGCGATGAACGCCATCGTCAAGAAGGCCCGCGACCTGGCCGGCGTCGACCTGCCGATCGACCAGATCACCATTTCGGTGCGCGGCGAGGAACTGGTGCGCAAACGCTGGTAAAACCGGCTGCTACCGGACACATCAGGGAAGAGAAGACGGGGTTGTTCCGCCTGGCGGAGCGGCCCCGCTGTTGTTTACGGCCACTGCAGCTCCGGGCCGCGGGAAGTCATGCGTATGCCAAGGCCGAGCGGCTGCAGCAGTTGAAAGACCGGCCGGCCGAAGGCGAACAGTTCGAGTCCGAGCGACAGTCCCAGCCGCCGCACCGCCCGGTCGCGGAAGGTCAGATCGCGGGCCACCAGGTCCTGCAACGCCGTCCGTTCCCCCTCTGTCAATTGTGATATTCCACTCCCCAGGCGCTCGAGATCCGGACAGGGGCAAGCCCGCTCATGGTTCATGATCAGCGGTCGCAGCGGGTCGTCGGCGGCAACGATATCAAGACGGCTGAGGACGTCGGTCTCGACCAGGGCCAGGATCGCGGCCGTATCCCAGCATTGCAGCACCTCGCAGGCCTGCGGCCGCCGGCCGTAGATCCGGCAGCCCCTGGCCGCCTCGTCGTAGTAGCAGCAGCGCCAGTCCCGGCCGCTGCCGGCGATCTTCACCAGCTCGACCCGGGTCGCCCGGACCCCGCCGGCCACGGGGTTGTCGGCCAGTTCCCCCCGGCGGATGGTGATCAGCCGCTCGAGCGGGATGCCGCCGTCGCCGATCAGGGGCAGATCGGCCCGGTGCAGGGCCGGACCGCCCTGGAGGCAGCAGCGGCCGCAGCGCCGGCAGGTGGTGGGTGTCGTCATCGTTGACATGGTGCTCGAAATGGACACAGCGGACCTGGCCCCAGCTCAGAAGTCCATGATATAGCCGAAGACATCCTCTTCGATCGAGGTCTTCACCTTCAGCCCGGAATTGTTGAAGATCGCCTGCATCCGCTTGTTGTTGCGCAGCACCTCGGCAGTGAAGCCGCTGATGCCGCTGGCCATCGCGATATGCTGGAGATGCTTGAAGAGGAACTTGCCGACGCCGAGATTCTGCCATTCGTCGCGAATGACGAAGGCGACCTCGGCCCGGTTGCTCCGCTCGTCGAGGAAATACCGGCCGACAGCGATGAACTCGTCGCCGTGGGCCGCCGGCACGGTGCCGACGATGGCCACGTCCCTGCGGTGGTCGACATAGACGAAGTTCTGGACCTGCCGCTGGCCGAAGCGCTGGTGATGGCTCATGAAACGGTAATAGACGGTTTCCTGCGACAGGTCGTAGAGCAGGTCGCGCATCCGCGGTTCGTCGGTGGGGTGGACCGGGCGGAAAAAGATCTGGGTGCCGTTCTTCATCAGGCAGGTGGTCTTCATGTAGTCCTGGCTGGCGATGATGAACTTGCCCTCGACCTCGGCGAACTCCTGGCGGATATACTTGGCATCGATCGCCTCCTTCAGCAGCTGGGCGCGGAAATCGGGATGGGCCACCGAGATCAGGGCCAGGGTCCGATCCTGCACCGTCTTGCCATGGAGGTAGGCGACCCCCTGCTCGGTGACCACGTAATGCACCGTCCCGCGGCTGATCACCACCCCGGAGCCGGAACTGAGGCGGGACACGATCCGCGACTTGCCGTCTTCGGTGGTCGACGGCATCAGCAGGACCGGCCGGCCGCCCTTGGAGATCGCCGCGCCGCGGTTGAAGTCGACCTGGCCGCCGATCCCGGAGTAAAAATTACCCTGTTCCGAATCGGAACAGACCTGGCCGGTCAGGTCGATTTCGAGCGCCATGTTGAAGGTGACCATCAGGTTCTGGCGGCCGATGACGTTGGAGTCGTTGACGTACTGGGTCGGACGGAAGGAGAACAGCGGGTTGTCGTCGATGTAATCGTAGAGCCGCCGCGAACCCATGCAGCTGCCGGCGACGATCTTGCCCATATCGGTCGATTTCTTGGCCCCGGTGACCGCGCCGCTGGCGATCAGGTCGATGATCTCGTCGGTGATCAGCTCGGTGTGGATGCCGAGGTCGTGCTTGTCATGCAGCAGCGGGATGACCGCCTGGGTGATGCGGCCGCAGCCGGGGACACAGCCGAGGCCGAACTCGAGGGTCGCCCCGTCCGGCACCAAAGCGGCGGCCAACTGGACGATCCGCCTCCCGGTCTCGGTGAGCGGGCGGGAATCGTGGCCGAGCAGCGGCACGTCGGCCGGCACCAGGATATCGAGATCGTAGATATCGATCAGACTGTCGCCGCGGGTCCAGGGCATCCGCGGATTGACCTGGGCGATGACCAGCGAGGCGTTTTCGGCCGCGCTCTTGACGATATCGACCGAGATCCCGAGACTCATCTTGCCGCGGGCATCGGGCGGCGTCACCTGGATCAGGGCGACATCGAGGGGGAGCTGGCCGGAGTCGAAGAGCCGCGGGATATCGGACATCAGGATCGGGGTGTAGTTGCCCCGCCCCTCCATGAAGGCGGCCCTGACGTTATGGCCGATGAAGAAGGAGTTGACCTTGAAGGACTCGCCGTAACGGCTGTCGATGTACGGGGCGTCGCCCTTGGTCAGCAGCTGGACGATCTCGACATCGGCGAGGTTGACGGCCTCCTTGGTCATCGCCTCGACCAGCACCGTCGGCTCGCCGCAACCGGTGCCGACAAAGACCCGATGCCCCGACCGGACATGGGCCACGGCCTTCTTCGGCGTTTCGATCATGTCCCGGTAGCGCGTCTGCCAGTTGGCGTCGTATTCCATCGGCGAATCCTCCCTGCGGATGCGGTCGTTACTTGAGTGCGGCCAGGGTCATGTGGACATCGGCGACGAGCGGGTCGGAACCGATGTCCCCGACGATGAACGGATTGATGTCGAGTTCGAGAATCTGCGGGAAATCGGTGGTCAGCTGGCTGATCCGCTGCAGCCCGGAGGCGATGGCGCCGATATCCACGCCCTTCTTGCCCCGCCGCCCCTCGAGCATGGCATAGGACTTGGTCGACTTCAGCATCTGGATCGCCTCGGTCTCGGTGATCGGGGCCAGGTGGAAGGTCACGTCCTTCATCACCTCGACGAAGATGCCGCCGAGACCGAACATCAGCATCGGCCCGAACTGGGGGTCGCGATTCATGCCGATGATGACCTCGAGCCCCTTGCCGATCATCTGCTCGATATAGATGCCGTCGATCCGGGCCGCCGGCACCTTGCGGGCGATCTTCAGCAGCATCATCTCGAACAGGTCCTCGACCATCTCGCCGTCGCCGACGTTGAGCTGGACCCCGCCCAGGTCGCTCTTGTTGATGATGTCGGGGGAGACGATCTTCATCGCCACCGGAAAACCGATCCGTTCGGCGATCTCGACCGCCTCCTCGGGACCGGCGGCCAGCGCCCCCTTGGGGATCTTGAAGCCATAGGCGTTCAACACCGCCTTGCCCTTGACCTCGTCGAGGTGGAGGCGGCCGGTGCGCTGGCGCCGGGTGATGATCCGCTCGACCCGCCGCGAGTTGACCGGGAAGCGGGTGACCATCCGCGGCGGCCGGTTCTTCCACAGGGCGTAATGGTACATCGCCTTCAGCGCCGCCACCGCCCGCTCCGGCGAGTCGTAGTCGGGGAGACCGGCCCCCGTCAGCTGGCTGCGGCCCGGCATGACGTCGGTCCCGCCCATGAACGAGGCCACCACCGGCTTCGAGCCGTCGAGGTGCATCGCCAGGGCCATCGCCGTCGCCGCCGGCCTGGTCATCACCTGGGGGGTGAGGATGACGAGGATGGCATCGACCGCGGGATCGTTCTGGGCGCTCTGCAGGGCGACGATGTAGCGTTCGGGGGCGGCGTCGCCGAGGACGTCGATCGGATTGTCGACCGCGGCGAAGCGGGGCAGCTGCTCGCGCAGCAGCACCGAGGTCCCGGCGGCGAGCGAGGCCACCCGCATCCCGGCCTTCTCCACCGCGTCGGCGGCGATGGTCCCGGGGCCGCCGGCGTTGGTGATGATCAGCACCCGGTCGCCTTTCGGCAACGGCTGCAGGGCCAGGGCCTGGGCGTAATCGAACAGGGCGTCGAAGGTGTCGGCCCGCACGACTCCCGATTTATTGAAGGCGGCGCCATAGGCGGTGTCGGCCCCGGCCAGGACGCCGGTATGGGAGGCGGCGGCCCGCAGGCCGGCGGCCGTGGTTCCGGCCTTGAGAATGATCACCGGCTTGTTCGAGGCGGCCTCCTCGGCGGCCTTGACGAACTTGTCGCCGGTGCTGATATCCTCGAGGTAGCCGAGGATGATCTGGGTCTCGTCGTCGTGGGCGAGGTAGGTCAGCAGGTCGACCTCGGAGATGTCGGCCTTGTTGCCGACACTGGCGAGCTTGGCCAGGCCGAGGTGTTTCCTGGTGGCGAGATCGAGCATCGCCGTGCAGATCGCCCCGGATTGGGAAAAGATCGAGATGCCGCCGGTCTGGGGCATATGGGGGGCGAACGAGGCGTTGAGCCGGGTCCCGGTATTGATGATGCCGAGACAGTTCGGCCCCAGCATCCGCACCCCGTGTCGGGTGCAGAGCTCGACCAGCTGCTGCTCGAGGGCCGCCCCTTCGTTGCCGATCTCGCGGAAGCCGGCGGTGATGACGATGGCCGCCTTGATCTTGGCCCTGATGGCGTCATTCAGTACCGCCAGCACCGAGGACTGCGGTACGACCACGATCGCCAGATCCACCTCCTGCCCATAATCGGCCAGCGTCGGGAAACACGGCAGGCCGAGGATGCTGTCGGTCGCCGGATTGATCGGGACCAGCCGGCCGGCAAAGCCGCCCTGGATCAGGTTGGCGAGGACGTCATGACCGACCTTGCCGGGCTGCCGCGAGGCCCCGATCACCGCCACGGATGCAGGACGGAACAGTTTTTCCAGATCACCGGGCCGTTTCGGCTTTTTTTCGGATGCATTCATGGTTGACAGGCCTGGTTATGGTTGGATGAGTGTGAAACCGGCGTGCTGCAACAGTCTCCGCGTGACGTCGAACAGGTCGTCGGACGCTGCGGTATCGCCGACGATTTCATCCTGGCCGGCCGTCGTTGAATGATCGCCACCCCACCGGAGTCAGGGCCGAAAGAGGAGAGCTCGGTCGACCTGGCGAGTGGTGCGGGCGAAACATTTCCCGTTGCCCGGCCACGGGGAAATTGGACAGACCTCATGCTCTGGTGTATGGTAGGGCGGATTTGGATCACCGGCGGCGCGAAACCCCGGCTACCTCCACCCACCGAGTATAGGGGGCCGTCCCCTGAATAACAAGCAAATTATGACCATCATTCTCTACCGCACCCGGCTCTGCCCGCGCTGCCATATGGCCAGGAAGCACCTCCTCGATCTGACCCGCCACCGGCCCGACCTGATCGTCGAGGAACGGGAGATTCTCCGTGACCTGATTGCCGCCGGCCGCGACGGGATCACGATGATACCGGCAATCCGGATCGGCGACCGGGTGCTGAGCGGGATCTACCTTCATCGGCAGCGGATCGAGAATTTCCTCCACCAGACAGGCTGCCTGTAGATGCGCCTCCCCCAACCCGGGAAAAAGAGGGCCGCCGCCTCGGCGAAAGCCCCCCTGTCATGCTTCTTGTCCTTGCAATTCCATGATTTTCTGGGCTACACTCACAGCAATAGCGCGATCGTCAGAGCCCACGGCAGCCTGCACCGCCAGCCGGCGATCATCACCATGAAACCTTACTCCAGCGCCTCGAAACATGAAATATCTCCTGACAATCCTGGCGATCGCCTGTCTGGCGAGCGTCATTGCCCTGTTTTCCCTGTGGCCTGCAAAGCAGCCCAACGAGAAGGATACCGCCGTTACCATCAACGGTCATCGGCTGGCGAAGTCGGTCATAGAACAGGAATCTGGCGGCGATGGGTATCACCGCGGCAGCCAGGCGGAGTTGATGGAATCGGCAATCACCCGCGAACTGCTCCTGCAGGAAGCGCAAAGGCAAGCCATCGACAAGGAGCCGACCTTCAGGACCTCGCTCGAAACCTTCTACGAACAGTCATTGATCAAGGTCCTCCTTGATCGCCAATATCGCAAGGCGGAGGCGACCGTGTCCGAGGAGGAGATCGACACCTTTCTCGCCTGCTACGGCCAGCGGGTGGTCTTCTCCCGCCTGCCGACAAAAGACGGATCATCTGAGCCCCGGACTGCCGGGAATGGCCAGCAGACGTCGGCCATTTTCGATGATCTGGCCGAACCGCTGCAGGTCATCATCTCCTCCCTCAAACCCGGGGAATCGACGACAAAATACGATACGGGCAGCGACCAGTACATTATTCGCCTGGACAGCATGACCTTCGCCCCAACCGGCAGCGGGACTCCTCCTGATCGCCAGGCAGTGCGCCGGCTCCTGGTCGAACACAAGCGGGAACAACAGATCAATATCTGGCTGAACGACCTGAGAAAATCTGCTTCCATCACCATTCACAGCAAATAGGTCAGACATGAAAAAGCCGTACAAGCGCAGAAATTTTTTCATCAAGAAGGATTTTCAAGGCAAGCTGATACTCGGCTATTTCCTCTTTGTCATGGGCGGCTGCCTGCTCTTCATCATCCTCCTCGGCATCCTCTCGGCCGATACCCTCACCATCACCTATTCGGATCATGACCTCCAGTTCGGCCAGACCCCTGTCATCCTTCTCAAGAACGTCATCGCCGCCAACTGGATCTTCCTCATCCTCGGCGGCACCCTGCTCGTTCTCGCCGCCATGCTGATCACCCACCGGATCGCCGGCCCCCTGTTCCGGTTTGAACGGGCGGTGGATAGCATGATCGATGGGAAACTCAACGATTTCATCTCGTTACGTGAGAACGACGAGGGCAAGGAGCTGGCGGAAAAGATCAATACGTTCAACCGGAAATTGTCCGGCACGATCAGAATGATCGATACCAATGCCATCCTGCTCTCCAGTCTGGTAATGCAGGCCCGGGCCGCCGCCAACCCGGGCGACCAGTCTGCCGATGTCGCCGAGATCTACCGCAAGATCGACGAGTCGGCCGGCCAGATCCGCCAGGTATGTTCTTCCTTCATGCTCGGGAATGAATAGCCCCGTCCATCTGCTGATCGTGCTGCTCCTGGTCGGTTCCCTCCCGGCCATACCGCTGCCGGCCTGGGCCGAGGCCGAGATCGAGTTCGAAGAAACCTCGAGCGGAGGAACCGCAGTCAAGGGAACAGAGGTCGAAAAAACGCCGATCGAGGGAACCAGGGTTGAGGAAACCAAGGTCGAGGGATCCGGGTTCGCGGGGAGTTCTGCACCGGCGACTGAAACCGAGGGAACCGAGGTCAAGGCAGGCGATCGGCACAAATCCGAAGACCAGCATACCGGGTCCGATCAGCCCGAGACCGGGGAAAATGGAGCCACGGAGGCCCAGGCTCAGAAATCGGCGGCCAGGGGAGACGAGCCCAGCGGCAACGAGGTCAAGGGGAGATATGTGACCGTCGAATCCATCAGCCGGGATCTGCTGAAGGTATTCAATGAAGAACTGTATCTCGGCCGCAGGCTTGGCTATCTGATCAAGAACAAGGATATCGTGACCGTCGAGGACGAAGTGCGGGCCAAACTTGACGCCATCATGGAAAAGGTGGAGGTAACCCTCGACATGTTCCCGCCGGACCTCCACATCACCCTGGTCCTGCTGCCCTCGGCCGATGATGTGTCAGAGGTTTACCAGCGCAATTACGGCAAAAAGGTCAATCACATCGCCTATTATTCGTTATCGGAAGACACGATCTATGTTTCCGTCGAGGATACCCGGCTTGAAGTCATCGCCCATGAAATGGGGCATGCCATCGTCGACCACTACTTTACGGAACGCCCGCCGTATACCATCCATGAGTTGATGGCGCAGTTTGCGGAAAAACATATCGCCGACTGAGCCTCGTCTGTGCGCATTGCCGGCAGGACGGATGCAGGGGATTTCCATTGATCTTTGCGGGGCCTGCGGCATCCCGTTGACGGGCCGGACTGCACCATCCCCCGCTCAGTAACTGTCGGCGAATCCGAGACGTCTGAGGGAGCGCTGTGCCGTTTGGTTGGCTGGCTCCAGCATCAGGGCGCGCTCGAATTCCTCTTTCGCCCGATAGATGATCCCTTCCTTTTCATAGTACCGCCCAAGCTGGACGTGAAATGAGGCGTGGTCTGGAAAGGCCTCGATCGCCTGCCGCAGGACTTCCTGGCTCCGGCCTTCATCCCCATGCGCCTGGTAGAAGCTGATGATCTGCTGGAACCACCCCGGTTTCGGCCGGTTGTCGCGGGCGAGCAGCTCAAGGGCTCTGCCGGTATAGAATTCGGCACCGGTCACATCCCCCATCCTTTCCCTCATTTCCCCGAAGCGCAGCCAGGCCTCGACCGAAGGGGGGAGGATGCCCGCGATCTCCTTCCGGTCGAAGGAATAGTGCTCGAGCAGCGGCAGGATCACCCCCATCAGCTGGGGGCGGGCCTGCAACCGTTCCCTGATGACCGTCCCGGCTTCCTCGCGGCGGTCCTTCGATAGCAGCCATTCCGCCAGACTGACGGCCAGTTCGTCTTTGTTCTGCGCCCGTGCGTAGCCCTCCCGGATAAGCTGACCACCCTTTTCCTCATCGGTCAGGAAAAATCCGAGTCGCTGCAGGAAGGCCCCTTCCATCGGACTGTCCAGGGCAGCGAGAAGATAATACCGCTGCGCCAGGTTCCTGTCGTCTGTCAGGAACCACTGCACCGTCCCCATGGTGAACGGATACAGCCCCTCGAGGGGATCCCAGCCCATCGCCTTTTCCAGCCGTTCGGCAAGTTCCACAAGCCGATCGGCGGCCAGGCGGCCGCTGAGGTACACCTTCCTGACCTCGCTGTACTGCGCCCTGGCCATGCCGACACCGGACTGGACGATCAGGATGACACCAAACAGGCAGCCGCTCAGGAGGACAAACACGCCATTATGCCGTATCGGCAGTTTTGCGAGCAGGCTTTCCTGGGCCGCGTAGTTGAAGCGGACATTGACGGCAGCAACGAGCAGGCCGCACAGGAAGAAAAAATACAGCCCGACCGCCCCGTTGTGCATGTTGAAATCGGTGATGCCATGCATCAGCATGGCAAAAATGCCGGATATGGCCCCGATGCCCACCAGGACGGCGTAATGATCCCGCCTGGCCCGCACCATCCTCCAACCATGCCGAAGTACGGCGAGCACAAACCAGGAAGCGAGGAGGAAGCCTGCGAGGCCGCCGTCCGTCAGCAGTTCGAGATAATCATTGTGGGCGTGATTGTAACTCAGGGGATCCGTCAGACTTTTGTATCGCGGATACACCTGCTGGAAGGTGCCGAAACCCGATCCCAGCAGAGGGTAGTCTTTGACAATGGCGAGCGAATCGCGCCACAGGGTCAGCCGTGCGTCCCGGATCCGCCCCTCGCTGTCGAAGCCGTGCCTGAATTCGGCCACCACGAGGTCCCAGCCGAACCACGATACCGCCAGGAAGGCGAAACAGATCAGCATCATGAGCGTAAGGCGGCCCCGCTGCTGTTTCTTGGTACCGTACAGAACGATAAAGGCCATGCAGGCAAGGGTCACCGAGATGATACCCCCCCGGCAGAGGCTGACAAAGACTGCGAGGACCAACAGGATGCTGCCGAAACCATAGTAGAAGTATCGATTGGCCTCAGGCTGGGTGAACAGGGCAACGAATCTTTCGCGCCACGATTGATCCGAGTCGATTCTCGGTTTATAGAACAGGAACAGGGCCAGAGCGAGAGGGCTGATCATCTCGATATAGCCCGCAAACTGATTGGGATTCACCCACGGGCCGAAGGGATGGGCATTTTCCGGGACCGTTCTGAACCAGTAAATCCTGTCCGGAGAGCTGACCTGCTGGAGAATGGCGAGAAAGGCGATCCCGACCGCCAGGAAGATCACGAAGTTCGTGGTCTTCTTCAACGGCACCGGGGCGTTCAACAACTGGATCGTCAGAATATAGGCCATGGCACAGGACGAGATCCTGAACAATTCCTGGATGGTGGCCTTCTGGTTGAGCGAGATGGGCAGCCATCTTCCCTGATCGGCGAGATCGGCGACAGGAACATAGGCCGCAAAGGCGTGCGGCGACAGCACCTTGAGCACGGCCGGCGGCAACGGCACGATCTGGACCACCATCAGGGCCAGCAGCAGCAAGAGCGGGAGGAACCCCGGCACCGCCAGGTGCTGTTGCCGGGAAATCCAGGTGATGCCGAAATACAGGAGCGCTGCGGCGCCGACGAGCAGCTCCAGCGTCGTTATCGACCAGTGCTCGACCGTGCCGAAGGCGAGCGGGGCGAAGATGAGCGCAAGGGTGAAGACATGGAGAGGGACATGTGCCATCGTACCGCCCGATCAAGCTGAAGATGCAGAAAAATTACGGTCACACAGCCTTAATCGTCATCCCGGGCGTAGTAGGAATGGTAGCCGTAATAATGCTTGCCGGCATCCCGTTGCTTGATCCCGTTGAGGACGAAGCCCAGGACGCGGCTGTTGATATCGCCCAGTTTCTTCAATCCGCCTTCAAGGACCTCGAAGGTCGTCTTGCCGGCCCGGACCACCAGAATGGTGCCGCTGACAAACCGGCTGAGGGCGAGACTGTCGGTCACGCTCTGGATAGGCGGCGAATCGAGCAGAACGAAATCGAATTGCCCGTTCATCTGATCGATCAGGTCCTTCATCTTCTTCGACCCCAGCAGCTCGGCCGGGTCCGGTGGCACCGGACCCGATGGAATGAGCGAGATGGCTTCGTCCTGGATCTTGAAGATGATGTCAGGTCCGCAGTTGCCGGCCAGAAAACGGCTCAGACCGACACTGTTGTCCATGCCGAGCAGGGAATGCATCCGCGGCCGCCTCAGATCGCAGTCGATCACCAGAACGCTGTTCCCCCCCTGGGCGAGGGTCCGGGCCAGGTTGACCGTCGTCGACGATTTCCCGTCCTGGGCCTCCATGCTGGTCACGAGGAGGGTCTTCGGCGGATGTTCGGCGGATGACAGGAGCAGGCTGGTGCGGATCAGGCGGTAGCTTTCGGCCGTTGGCGAGAGCGGCTGCAGTTTGATGAAGGATTCGATATCCTGGCCGTCACCGCGCATATCGTCGACGGCCCCGAGCACCGTCAGGCCGAAACGCTCTTCCAGTTCCTTCGGCTGCCTGATGGTGTTGTCGAGGTAGTCGATGAAGAATGCCAGGCCGACACCGCTGCACAGACCGAGAATGAGGCCGATGAGGATGTTCCGCTTCTTGTTCGGCTTGGTCGGGGCACCCGGCAATTCGGCCGGCTTGACCACCCAGACGTTGATGCTCTGGGACTGCTCGGTCACCCCTTCCTTTTTGATCCCCGCCTGGAGGGTGTCATAGACGAGGCGGTTGCTGTCGACCTCCCGCTTCATGATCGAGTACTGGACAAATCGCTCGTTGAGGTTGAGCACCTCCAGCTTGGTCGAGGCCAGCAGTTCGTCCAGGCTCTTCTTCTTCGAGGAGGCGAGGGCCAGGGAATTCTTGACCGAGGAGACGATGCGGTCGATCTCAAAACGGCGCTCCTCCCTCAGGATCCGCAGTTCGTCGTTGGCCTTGACCATCATCGGGTGCTTCCGGCCGAACTTCTTCGACAG
>JROS01000055.1:0-51536 GCA_000769715.1 Desulfobulbus sp. Tol-SR | reverse complement strand
GACAGCTGCACTCCGACCTCCGACAATTTCTGCGGCAGAACGGTCAACTTGTTCTCGACTGTGACCAGATCGTTCTCCCGCATGTATGACTGCAGATCCCGCTCCGATTTTTCCAGCTTGTCCCGTTCCTCCGCCGCCTTCGAATTCATCCACTTCAGGGAATAATTGCTGGTGGCCAGCTTGATCTCCAGCAACTCGTCGATATAGGCCTGGACCACCGCATCGGCAACGAGCTTGGCGACCGCAGGATTCTTGTCGGCATAGGTGATGGTGACGATCTTGGTATTTTTCAGCGGTTTGACGCTGAGGCCACCCTGGATGATCCCGGCGATTATCTCCTCGTCGCTCTTCGGCAGCACCGTTTCGAAAATGTCCTTCGAACCGGTCTTCCGGTCATCGTCTCCGGCGAAAAACGAGCCGATGCCGGCGATCATGCCGCTGAAGGCCTTCCTCACCGTTCCAATCAGCGACAACCCGTTTTTGTCATCTTCCAGGAAATAATGGCGATACTGCGTCGCCAGCTTGAGCCTCGCCACCACCTTCCTGGCGACATTGGCACTGCGGATGATCTCCGTCTGGGTATCGAGAAATTCAGGCTCATAGGCATAGGACTGGTATTCCAGGCCGCTGTTGGACCTGTTGCGCTCGATCAGCACCTGAGAGGCGGCGGTATAGATGGGAGTCGCGGTAAAGGTGGCGATGACGGTTGAAAAAAATATCAGCCCGAGGACGATAAGCACCACGGTCCGCCGCTTTCTGATGACGGCCAGATAGTCCCGAAGATGCATTTCCCGCTCTTCGGGTTCTTCATGGTATTCCCTTTGATACGAATTCTGCATGGGAGAATCAGCCTGTAAGCAAATGAGAAGGGGTCCGAGGATCAGAAAAAGCTTTCCGGTACGACGACGACATCATTGTTGGTGAGCGTGGCTGAGAGGTCGACATCATCGAGCACCGTTTTCTTGTTGTCGACGAGCCTGACAATATTGATGCTCGATTTCGAGGCCTTTCCGGTAAATCCTTTGGCCAGGGCAACCAGTTTCAGGACCGTCGCCCCTTCTCCGCACGGATAGGTTCCGGGTTCCTTGACTTCACCGGTGATATAGCACATCCCCGATTTGGAGATGAAAACAGAATCGCCGTCGTTGATCTGAAGATTCTGGGTAAGGTCCCCGCGATCAATCAGGGCCCGCAGGTCGATCACGATGACCTCCTTGGCCTCGCCGGTGCCTTGTCGCTGCAGGGTGGCGGTATCTCCGGCGTCCTTGTCGAGCCCGCCCGATTTGGATAACAGTTCGAGGAAATTGGTGGGGCCGTTCAGTTCCACCAATCCCGGGGTCTTGACACTGCCCAGGACGACGACCTTCTTGCTCCTGAATTCCTCGACAAAGACGTTGACCTGGGGGTTGACCAGATAGCCGTCGGACAGCATCCGGGTGATCTTTTCGGTAATTTCATTGATCGTCAGATCCTTCACTTCCAGCTGTCCGAGGAGCGGCATGACGATCGTTCCGGCACTGGAGACCCGCACCTTGGTCGCCAGATCGTCGTTATCGTAGACGGAGACGCTCAGGACGTCCCCCGGGCCGACCCGGTAATCCTTGGCAAGCAGGGTATCGGCGCGCCAGAGGCAGACAAGGGATGCCAGCAGAACGGAGAGTATCAGTTTCATATCCATTTTGTTTCGTTGCATGAAAAATCAAAAAAAACCTCTCTGCCAGTATAAAACCCGAGACAGGGAGGAGACAAGGAAGCATGCAATTTTTTCAGGAGCCGATGACGGCGCTATAAGGCAAAATTGATACTGGCAATGATCGTGTTGGTGTCATAATCGAAGTAATCGTCGGTTGAATTCCGGCTATCATACGAATAGGCCAATTCCGCCATCAGCCATTTCCGGAACAGATATTGGACCGCCGGCCGCAGGATGAAACGGTCATCATCACGGTCCCGACTGATCAACTGCCTGTAATCGGCATCTTCATACCGGAAATCGAACCGGCCGGAAATCTTGTCGGTGTATTGCTGGAAATAGCGAAGGTAGACGCCCGTGACCTCCTTGTCGAGGGCAACGGCGCTGTCGGTTTCCTCGTTCTTGCGGTAGACGTTGAGGACAAGCTCGGCCCTCTCCCTGAACCGGTAGGTCGACTGGAGATCGAGGGCCAGACCGTCATAATCCCTGTGTCCGGACGTCTCGGTATCATACTCTTTCTGCTGGTACCCGGCCTTGAACAACAGTGACAATTTCTCCGTCGTATCCCACTTCATGCCGCCATAGAGATAATCCTGCTGGTTATCGAGGGGGGAGATGTCGTAGGTCACCTCCATCAGCGAATACTGGATGAAAAACGAGGTTTTTTCGCTGTAGATGTAATAGCCGTACAGATCAAGGACATCGTCATCACGATTGAGGAAGTAGTTGATCTCGTCTTCGTAATCCAGATTGAAATTGGAAAGGTCCGCCTTCAACCGCACCTTTTCGGTCACCAGCCAGTCGGCGGTTGCCATGACGATATTCGAATCGAATTCTCTCAGCTTTTCCGAGGTCAAGGCGTTTCCGGCATCGAATCTGTCGTGCCCCAGGCTGTAACGATCGAGCAGCTGCAGGGAAAGACCGCCGCGCATGTTGTATCTCGCCAGACCTTCAAAATTGCCGTCAACGGAATCCAGGTCCGAATCATCGGAATAGGTCAGGAAGTCGAGACCGCCGAGGGCGTACACCTGGTAACGGTCGGTGCCGGAATGATCCTTCAGCTGCTGCTGCAGACCACCTGCCGAGGTGTTATGGGGGGTGATGGTGACCGGGATGATCTTGGCCCGGGGAACGGCGAGCCATACACCGGGGGAGACCTTGGTCAGAAAATTCGATTGCGTATCATCCTTGAGATTGTAGAGGTTATCGGTCCATTCTCCGCTCAGAGAGAGGTAGGGATGAAAATACCCCCCTTTTTTTCCGAACAGTTCCTCGTCCTCCCCTTTCACCGAGGCATCCTCCGGAAGCAGCGATTCCTCACGCTCTGCGGACTGTCCCATCGGTACATCCTCGACCGCCGGGGTATCCGCTGCCGCCGTCAACGCCGTTTCATTGCTCTCCATGCCGGCTGAGGCGCCTGTGGCCTGCAGGACTGCCCAACATACCCCGGCGACGAATATGCCACGTGAATACAGCTTGCTGCTCATCCATCCTCCTCAAAACACACTCAATCTCTTCCGGTAATCGGGAAATGCTTCCTCCACCGCAACCTCCACACCTGCCCCTCGAACGTATCCAGCCGGAACCGGAGCCGGCACAACACGAACGTTACTGCTCCGTTCCATCCGGACTGGCAGAGGAATTGTCAGACGGAAGGTCGGGAGCTCCGGCGAAACCCATTGCTATGGGAGTATAGGCCTGACTGTCGGCGATCTGGTCACCGCACTCTTCTATCGCCTTCTTGTAGCCGGCGGCAAGAATGATCTCGCTGATTTCATGCTGCTGGGCAGCCGCGATAATGTCCTTGCCGTTGGCCCCGGCGCAGTACAGGGCCTTGACAAGATTCTGCGGATTCAACCCTTCCAGTTGCAGGCCATTCTCGACGATATCGACCGGCAGGGCTCCCTGCTCGATCGCGGCGATTACCGCCTTGTCGATCCCTTCTTTCCTGTACTGTTCCGGAAAATCCATCTTCCATTCGGCAAAGGCTGCAGTCGCACACAACACCAGAGCCAGACATACGCCCATCTTCGTTTTCATAGGTTTCTCCACGGTAATCTTCATCTCTTCAAGCTGTGCTGATCGGACCGGGCACGCCATGTGGTCATTTCAAATCCCGCAAACATCATTCCCAGTCAAATAAAAAGATGCAGCGGCAGTGGATACAGAGGACAATATCATCTCTCTGAATAGTTTACCTTTCTTTTCTTTCGGCAAAAATAAAATGTCAATCCTTTTTCCGCAACAGCGGGCGATCACCGGCCTGATCGTGCTGCCCCCCTCTCCCGTTCTCTCCACCCCGGCAAGGCGAATGGGCCGCTATCGCGGCTCAACGCGGAGCCGATGGCCTTTTCCCCCGCGACGGCCTTCCCCACATCCCGGCAACCTCAATTGACAAGACGCACTTCCCCAGTGGTGTCAACATATTGCCGGAGCAGTTCAGCAAGTTCGATTTTCCTGTCATCCTCGTTTTTAAAGCGAAACCCGTGAAAGAACTTATCGTCCCGCTCGTTCAGCCACAGGTGTTCGGCCACCAGTTCAAGGACGCGCTCCCCCGAGTCGAATTGAAAAAAAATCCGGACCTTCATATCCTCGTTTCCCCAATCAAGGTCGGCGATGGAGGCCATGAACCCATCGCTCGAGATATTCAGCACCGTTCCTCGAAAACTGCTTCCCCCGTTTCCCAACTCGCAGACCATGTCCAGTTGCACCGGATACCGCGGGACTTTTCTGGCGATCCGGGAGAGACGGAACCACATGGTGACCGTCCTGTCCGCCATGAATCTTTCGAGGAGAACCATCGGGCTGTCATTGAAGTGCTCACCCCGACGGAACGCCCGCAGAATGTAGGCGGAGGAAGCGATGTTTACCACTGCATAGCCGAGATAGATCAGAAACAGATTCCGATCGGTCAGCTGGTACGCCGGTCCCAGGAAACTGAGCAGACACAGCAGCGTGCTGAGAAGAAGGATCACCTTGACCACCTCGACCCTGCTGAAACCGTACCTCAGGATGATATGGTGGAGGTGGAACTTATCGGCCTTGAAGGGGCTTTCGCCGCGAATGACACGCCTGATCATGACGATGACCGTGTCGGTGATCGGTACCGCCAGGATCAACAACGGTACCACCGGACTGGCCTTGCCCCCTTCTCCCTGGGTCAGGGCGATAGCCATGAAGGCCAGCGAGAAACCGAGACAGAGACTGCCGGCATCTCCCATGAACAGGGTGGAGGGCGACCAGTTGTATTTCAGGAACCCCAGGACGGACCCGGCCAACGCCAGGTTCAAGAGCATCAGCGCATGGTTGCCGATCAGCGAGGCGTGGATCGCAAAGGCGAGAAAGGCCAGGAAGGAAATGCCGCCGGCCAGGCCATCAAGGCCATCGATCATGTTGATCGCATTGATCACCCCGACAATGCAGAAGAGCGTCACTGCCCAGACCAGCAAGGTGCTGCCCGAGAAATCCATATCCCCCAGACCGAGCAGGTCACCGAAGGAATGCAGATTGATTCTGCTGAAGTAGATCAGGAAGGCCGTTGCGATGATCTGGGCGACAAACTTCTGCCTGTGGCCGATTTCCTTGAAATCGTCAAAAATACCGACGACAAGCAGGAACGAAAGCCCGAGGAAATACCCGCGCAAGCCTTCACTCGGGATGAAGAGCAGGGCGCTGAAGGCCGCGGCGATCGCCATCCCGATCCCTCCCACCAGCGGCCGGGGCGTCCGGTGGACCTTCCGCTCGTTCGGGCGGTCGACGAGACCGACACGGCGGGCGATCCGGGATATCCTGGGCAGGATGAAGAGCGTGGTGAAGCAGGCCGTCAGGAATATCAGAACGNNGCCTTTTCGTGACGGCCCCCGACTTCCTGTCACCGGAAATCAACCGAACCAACCAGAACGACGGTACGGAACCACTCGTTGTCCCTACACCTCACTGAGGGCGTCCGGCTTCCCGGTCAGGCCCCTGCTCCTGTCGTACTGGCACACCAGGTCGCACAGTTCGTCGGCCATTTCGCTGATAATTCCCTCGTCCTGGCCTTCGACCATGACCCTGATCACCGGTTCCGTCCCCGAGGCCCGGACCAGAATCCGCCCCGAGGCCCCGAGTTTCTCCGAGAACAGCCCCACCCTTTTCTGGAATCCCGGAATGGCCTCGACACGTATTTTCCCAGTTGTCCGGACGTTTTTCAGGATTTGCGGAAAATTTTCCATGATTCCGGAAAGCTCGGAGAGCGGCTTATGATGCTTCTCCATTACCGACAACAGCTGCAGGGCCGCCAGAATACCGTCCCCGGTCGTGATATGATCGAGGAACACCAGGTGGCCCGACTGTTCGCCGCCGAAGGAAAAGCCCTTGCGCCGCATGCATTCGACAACGTAGCGGTCGCCGACCCCGGTCCGGACCATCCGCCCCCCCATCCGCTCCATGGCCACCTCGAGCCCCATATTGGACATGATCGTCGCCACGAGGGTCTTCTTCTTCAATTTCCTTCGCTTCAGCAGATCCTGGGCGCAGATGGCCATGATGTGATCGCCGTCGACGATCTCCCCATGCTCGTCGGCGACAATCAGCCGGTCGCCGTCGCCGTCGAGGGCCAGGCCGATGTCCGCCCCGACCTCTTTGACCTTGGCGGCCATCAGTTCGGGATGCAGCGCCCCGCACTGGTGATTGATGTTCTTGCCGTCGGGCGTGATGGCCAGCGGCGTCACCTGCGCCCCGAGTTCCCGGAACACCCAGGGAGCGACGCCGTAGGTGGCGCCGTTGGCGCAATCGAGAACGACATGAAAGCCGTCGAGGGTATAGTCTTTGGGAAAGGTGTTTTTCAGGAAGACGATATAGCGGCCCCTGGCGTCATCGATCCGGGTCGCCTTGCCCACCTCGTCGGCGACCGGACGGAGGGCGGCCATCTTGTCCGAGCGCATCAGCTCCTCGATATGGGCCTCCACCTGATCCGGCAATTTGAAGCCGTCACCGGAGAAGATCTTGATCCCGTTGTCCTGGAAGGGGTTGTGCGAGGCCGAGATCACCACCCCGGCATCGGCCCGCATCGATGTGGTGATAAAGGCGATGCCCGGTGTCGGCAGCGGCCCCACCAGCAGGACATCGACCCCCATCGAGCAGATCCCGGCCGCCAGGGCATTCTCGATCATGTAACCGGAGACCCGGGTATCCTTGCCGATGACGATCCGATGCCTCTTGCCCTTCTCCTTGACAATGTAGGCGATCGCCCTGCCGACCTGCATCGCGGTTTCAATCGTCATCGGGTAGGTGTTCGCCACCCCCCGGATTCCGTCCGTGCCGAAAAGTTTTCTCATCGTCTTTCTTTCAATCTCACTGATGCATTGACTGTAATTCATGATCCTGCCGGCAGCCGGAACGTCGGCTTACCGCCGGCCGGCGAGCACCTTGACGAATGTTCCTTCCTATCCCTTCCTGCTGTCCACCACCCTCCTGGTCTTCCGCTGGCTTTCGGACTGGTTGAGATGCCTCGGTTCCCGCTTGTCGTCGTCCTTTTCGGGGACGAGGGTGACAAACTCCGGTTCGACGGCGACCACCGTGAGGTCGCCACCCGCATCATCAACCGGAACGACCACGACCTTCAACTTCCCTTCCCCGGCTACCTCGGTGGCAGTGACATTGAACTTCTTCTTCAGACTGCCGTTGCCGTTCAACATGGTCTTGGGAATTCTGGCGGTGACCGTCACCACCGCCGGCCTGACTGTTCGCTTCCTGCCGTCAACGGTTGCCGAGACCGGAATATCCATGATCTTTCTCTCGACCGTCTCGAGCCCTACCTGGATATCTGCCGTGACCAGGGTTTTTCCGATCAGGTCGACCAGCGCCGGATCGAGCTTGAGCGGAACCTGCCGTTGCTGCGATTCGGACATCCCATTGACATTGATGTTGGCGGTATGGAGCTGGTTGACCTGACCCAGGAGGGTCTCGGGACCGGTGATCGTGATGACCTCCGGATTCATTTTCAGCCCTTTCAGCACATGCCCCGCCGCCACCTTGCCGCTGATCGAGGGTATCACCGTAAAATGCTTCTGGACCAGTTTATCGAGCGACAGGATGAGCGACGACGGCTGCACGCGCAGCACCTTGATCCCCCGCGGGACTGGAATCGAATCGATCGAATTTTCGATCACCATGGTCCCGGGGCTGGCTGAGGACAGGTCGATCTGCCGGGTAACCGCCTGATTGTTCAGATCGAGGATCTGTGAACTGGGGCCGGTCACCGTCACCTCGATCTCCTTCTTGAACTGGCTGGAGATAACCAGATCCCGCGGCAGATTGATGATCTCGATCGGGACCATGACGATCTTGTCGACGGTGTCCTTACCGCCGACAAAATACCACAGCATGACAGCCATGCAGAGCGACAGTCCTTTAAGGAACCAGCTTCTCGACAGCAGGTGCTGCCAGCACTGTGGATCCAGCAGTTTGTCCTTCAGACTGCCTATTTTTTCAAGAACCAGCTTTTCCATGAATGGGAAGGTCCTTCCTTTTCGATGAATATGTCCCTGAGGCTGTTGACCAGGTTGATCTCGTCAGGCTGCGTGGTCAGGACACCGTTTTTGACGATCGAGATCTCCTGCGTCTCCTCCGACACGACAACGATCACCGCATCGGTCTCTTCGCTCAGTCCGATTGCCGCCCGGTGTCGCGTGCCGTACCGTTTGTTGATGGAAGGGTTCTGCGACAGGGGAAGAATGCAGCCCGCGGTCAGAATACGGCCGTTGCCGACAATGACCCCGCCATCATGCAGGGGCGAGACAGGCATGAAGATCGATATCAGCAATTCGCGGGTCAGCCTCGCGTCAAGTTCGATCCCGGATTCGACAAAATCACGCAGGCCGGTCTCCCGTTCGATGACGATCAGGGCCCCGATACGGCGTTTGGCCAGGTACAGCACCGAGCGGATGATTTCATCGAGATCTTTGTCGGCGAAATCCATGTCCTTCTGGAACGGTGTCTTGCCGACCTGGGTCAAGGCCCGGCGGATATCCTGCTGAAACACGATGATGACGATCAGAAGAATGGAGCTGAGAAAATTCTGCAGCAGCCACATGAGCGTGGACAGATCGAGAACCTTGGCGAGAGAATAGACAATCGACAGAATGATGAGCCCGAGGGCCATCTGCACCGAACGGGTCCCGCGGATGATGGAAATCAGCTGATATATGACAAAAGCGACAACGAGGATATCGACGATATCCTGCCAGCGGTAATAATTGAAAATATCGATCATCGTGAACAAACACCATCCGTTAATGCATTCAACCTTTCATATCCCTGCAGGATTGTCTTTCCGTCAGATCGGGTACTGAGGAGAAAGTCCACATTATCAATCCATAGGACACGGTGACGGGTTAAATCCTACCAGCACCCTTCTCAAGTTACAACAAATACTCTTTTGTCCGCAATCTACCCCATTCACGGCTGACATTCAAAGTTCCAATGCAAATTCAAATCGTTTTACAGATATGCCATGACCGTTCGCGGCGCCTTGAAAATTGATCGGATGCATACAGGCGTGGAACCCCGCAGACCGGCATTTCGTTGCGTATCATTTTTTTCCCATGACATCTCCCGGTATTGCATGTACTCTTTTTCATTCTTCTACCGGCTCCTCCCTCTGCCTGCATGCGCATGCCCACCGGGCATCGGCAGTCAAATCGCCAGACCAGAGGGTTTCCAGCCGAATCAGTTACATAAACCACGTTTCCCCGAACACCTCTCTGACTGGACAAGCGGTCAGTCAACCAGGACCTGTCACCACACTCATTCATGTCGGACAATTTTGGCAACATTTCCATCTCCCCAACCCCGCCGGAACACCCCCCTGCATCCCCAGCGGGCAAAGGGAGCAGCGAACGTCGGCTCAAACAACGCGCACCCGGCAAAAAACGTCCCGGCAAAAAGGACCAGCCGGCCACCCCGGTATCCACGGGGCGCCTCTTCAAGGTCCTGATCCCCTGCATCCTCCTCCTGACGTTGTTCTATACGCTCGGCGGCTTCTGGCTGGTGCCTCGCTATCTCAAGAAGTCCCTTCCGGAAATGCTCAACGCCAGGACCGGGATGCAACTCGACATCGAGACCATCGAGTTCAACCCCTTCACCTTCAATTTTTCGCTGCAGGACCTGCAGCTCCAGCCTTCACGCCCGGCCGAGGACAACCGGCGCCTGCTCCGGATATCCCGCATCGATGCCGACCTCGCCCCCCTGTCCCTGCTGCGGCACGATCTCGTCAGCAACTCTCTGGCGATCAGGGGGATAGAGATGAACATTGTGCGTTCCCACGACAATCGCTACAACATAACGGATGTATTTTCTGTCAAACGTACCGGTACGGCTTCGGATATCATCAGTTTTTCCGAACTCCCCTTTCTCTTTTCGCTCAACAATATCTCGATCAGAGAAGGCAGCGTCACCTTCCAGGATGTCCCCGCCGCCACGACCCATACCGTCGAGCAGATCGAGCTCGACCTGCCCTCCCTGTCCAATTTCCCCTTCCAGACCAGCCAGAACATCCATCCCAAATTTTCCGCGGTGATCAACGGCAGCAAGGTGGCATTGACCGGCCAGACCTCGATCCCGTCGGATCCCAATGGCAAGGGGAGCGAGACCAAACTGTCGTGCAGCATCCAGGGCATGGACCTGCCGCAATACTTCAATTACCTGCCGGTCACGGCACCGATCTCCCTGACCAACGGCAAGGCCGACGGCAGCCTTGAGCTCAATTTCACCAACGGCACAGCCGAGCAGGAAGCCAGGTTTTCCATCGAATTCACCGGCAAGATTGCCGAGATGGAGATCACCGGCAAGCAACATCCACTCGAAGCGACCATCCCGAATACCATCCTCGAGGGTTCCTTTTCCCCGATTGACCGGCAGATCCATATCCGAAAACTGTCCCTCAGCAACCCGCGCATGAAAAGCCGGTCGGCAGACATCGCCGAGCTGTTTATCCCTCTCCTGCCGGCGACGGGCCGCGACAGTGCGGAGCAGCCTGCCGGAGGATCACGCCCGGTCTCCGTCGCCGTCGACCTCCTGTCGATCGAAGACGGCAACGTCGACGTTGTCCGGAACGAAAAAGCGAAACCCGAGATCTGGTCCGCCCTGCAACTGAACATCAGAAACTACCATTGGAACGGCCTCCCCGCCGCCGATGGCAAGCCCGGCGGCAGCTTCGATTTCAGCAGCGAAAACACCACCTCCGGCATGACCTTTTCCTGGCAGGGGGCGCTCGAGAGCAACGGCGCCTTGAATGGCCCATTCAGGTTTGAAAATTTCCCCGCCGCAACCTTCCTGACAACGATCGGCATCCCCCCCGAAACCATCCAATCCGGAAAAGCGAACCTCCAGGGCAAGCTCAAGGTATCAAGAGACAATGCGAAGGAGATGCGACCGGCCGCCGACCTCTCCGAGACGGAAGCCACCGTACAGAACTTGAAGCTCACGGCCGGCAGGAAACTGTGGCTTGATGCGCCGATACTGACGCTCACCGGCCTTTCAAAGAGCGGCTCCAAAGTAAATCTCGGCGATCTGCGCCTTGAAAACGGCTCGATCGCCCTCCAGGCCGGACGATTCCCCGATATCTTTACAGCAGTCGCCGCCAGCGACGGTATGATGACGTTGAATTCCATCGACTACAGCGGCAAGATCTCCGTCGCCGGCAAGTCCTCGTCCCCGCTGGCGCTCAGCTCGGTGCTGCTGCAGGCAAAATACCTCAACAGCCGGCGGAACGCCGGCGACAACCTGGTGCTCTCGGCCAGAATCAACGACAAGGGGAACTTCAAGGCCAAGGGAACGGCTCGGCTGGCTCCCTTTCAGGCGTCCCTCAACACCGGATTTTCCGGTCTCAGGGCAAAAACCATCCTCCCCTGGTTCTCTTCTCTGCCGCTGTTGACCGAAGCACAGACCACCATTGCCGGAAAAGGGCTGCTGACCTTGCCGGAGGCCTCCTTCAGCGGCGAATTGAAATTCGACGAGGCCGTCTTCAACCACGCCGGCAAACCCCTTCTGTCCTGGAAACAGTGTGACATCCAAGGCCTTTCCTACTCCAGATCGCCTTTTCATCTCGGTGTCGCCCAAATGGATATCGATTCCCCGGTCATGGACTGGCAACGAGCGCCAAACGACAAGCATCCGTCGCTGCAATTCGGCGCCTTTATCCAGGCCATGCTGCCGGCGGAGAAAACGGCCCGGACCGGCGGCAAGGGAAAAATCGCCATATCACAGCTCGATATCCAGAAAATAATTATCAAAAACGGCAAGGTGCCGTATCGCGACACCCGGCTCTCGCCACAATGGTCCACCACCATCCTGATAACCGAGGGCGCGATCACCGACATCCATGCGCCGGGCGCCAACGAACCCGGCCGATTTTCATTCTCCGGCAAATTCGACCAGAGTCCCTTTACCCTTACCGGCGCCGCCGACCTGTTCGGTAAAAACCCCGGCGGCGAGACATCCTTCCAGGCCTCCGGCCTGCGTCTCTCCGACTTCGCCAGGCACGTGCCGTCCGACCTGGACATCGATGCCCGCAAGGCCACATTCTCGACCACTGGTACAACGACCTGGAAAAACGGCCGCCTGGCGGAGAATACACGGTATATCTTCACCGGCCTGCAGACTGCCACCCCCAACGCCGAAACCGCCCTGCCCCTGGCCTTCCTGACCGGCCCCGAAGGCAACGTCGTGCTGGATGTCAGGAGTGAACGCGACTTCCCGGGGGAAAACATCCCGGCCCTCGATAACGCTGTGGCCACCTTCCAGCGCCAGGTCGTCAAGGCCAAGGTCTCTCCCATCCTGCTGGCCGGCAAGGAATTCGCCGACCTGGTCGGCAGCGAATTCGCCGAATTCAGGCCGGGAGGCTATGAACTGACCGAGCAGGGACAGAAAGTTCTTGCCCGTTTCGCCGCCCTCCTCAACGTTCATCCGTCTGTCGGCCTCCGCATAACCGGAGCGGCGGACAAGATCATCGATGGCGACATCCTCAACCGGCAACTCGAAGATATCGAAGCCCAACGGGTGGCCGAGGAGAACAAGCGGAGGAAGGCGGCCTGGCAGGTGGAACGGGATGCGGAATTGGCTCGCCGCAAGGCGGCAGTCAACACCTCACAGGGCTTTGTCGAGAAAGACCTGATGCCTGATTTCCCCCAATTCGTTCCTCTGAAACCGGCCCCTGTGGCCTTTCAGGACTCGACGCTGAAAGATCTCGCCCGGCGACGGGCAGACCTGGTGCAGAAACTGCTGGTCGAACAACTTTCCCTTGCCCCGACCCGGGTCGCCATAGCACCCAGACAGCAGATAACTGCAGACAGCAGCATGCCGGGCAATCGCGCCCTGCTTGAGCTGCGCGCCCTTGCCGCCCGGCACGATGCCGCTGTCGAACGGGGGGACAGGAAGGAATGAACAACCAGGCCGCAGTTTCCACCCCCGCGGGAATCCCGCCACTTTTGTACTGACTCCTATGCCCGGTATGGAATGGGACACCATCGAAACCACCCTGCAGTGGCTCGGCATCGTCTCCCTGTTTACCTTTTTCGTCAGCCTGGCGTTTATCCCCTGGTTGATATCCAGGCTGCCGGTTGACTATTTCGTCCGCCCCCATCGTTTCCGGCACCCTTTTTCAGCCGGTGCGGGTCTGCTTTTCCCAGTGTGGTTCGTCTTTCGGAACATCGCCGGCGTCGTGGTCCTGCTCGCCGGAACGGCCATGCTCTTTCTGCCCGGACAAGGCATCCTGACCATCATTCTCGGAGTCGCCCTCATGTCGTTCCCCGGCAAATACCGCCTGCTTTTTACCCTGACGACCAGACCATCGGTTCAACACAGCCTCGACTGGATCAGGACCAAAACCGGTCACCCGAAATTCATCTGGCGGTTGGATGGGCATCGGTAACAGCGTCTGCCGGCGGACATCGATCCCGAGCCGCACTCCGCTGTGAAGGCAGACTCCGCTTTTTCCCGCCGATAGCGGGGGCACCATGTGTTTTTTCGAAAAAGTGGAATATTTATCTCCAGTTTTTCCACTTTTTCGTATAGCATGGCCCTAGTACAGTTTCCTTTCTTTTTCGGATAGAGACTCAGCAATCGCCATGAACGTACCTCATACCCTAATGAACGATACCAGACAGGATATCGAGCGACTCATTCATAACCAGAAAAGTCTCCTTGATGTGATGCCGTCCATGGTCCTGATCATCAAGGAGCACGATTCCATCGAGTACATGAATGCGAGCGCCAACCTCTTTTTCGGCAACCTTCTTGAAGGTGAGTCCAGCAATCGCTTATACACGGCCGAAGAGACGATCAACGCCCTCCTCCTGCTGAGCCGTAAAGGTCAGACCCAGAAGAAACCGGGAGAAAAACTCGAGGAAAAGATCAACGGTTACCACGTCCAATATGCCATGGCACCGTTCATCGGTTACCGCGGTGATCGCCTGTCCTGGCTTTTCATCCACGACCTGACCGAGGAAAAGAACCATATCGAGGAACTCTCCCTTTTTCACAAGAGCATCGAGACCATCCTGACCGACAAGATCAACGAACTGAAGGAAAGTGAACGAATCCGCCAGTCCCTGTCCCAGGAACTGAACCACTTGAAGGACCATCTGGTAAAGAAGGAACCGGCCGAAGGGACCATGGTCGGAAACAGCAAGGCCTTGCGGGAACTGCGCGACATGGTATCCCAGGTCGCCAAATCGGACGCCACCGTTCTCATCACCGGCGAGTCGGGTACCGGCAAGGAGCTTGTGGCCAACCTGATCCGGGAAACCAGCAACCGCAACGACAAACCCTTCCTCAAGATCAACTGCAACGCGATCAACGACTCGTTGCTCGAGAGCGATCTCTTCGGCTACGAAAAGGGCGCATTCACCGGCGCCGACAGCAAGAGAAAAGGAAAATTCGAGGTCGTCGACGGGGGGACGATCTTTCTCGACGAGATCGGCGACATCAGTCCGAGGATGCAGGCCGCCATGCTCAGAGTTCTGCAAGACGGAGAACTTATCCGGGTTGGCGGAAATACTCCGGTCAAGGTCGATGTCCGGATCATCGCCGCCACCAATGCCGACCTGGCAAAGGCGGTCCAGGCCGGGACTTTCCGCCTCGACCTCTATTATCGCCTGAATATCATAAATATTTCAATTCCACCGCTGCGCCAACGCAAGGAGGACATTGTCGATCTCGTCACCCATTTCGTCAGACGATATCGCCAGGCATTCAAGAAGGATATCAATTTTCTGCCCCAGTCGGTCATCAACCGTCTGCTGCGGCATGAGTGGCCCGGCAATGTGCGGGAACTGGAAAATGTCATCCAGCGCGCGGTACTGATGGCAAAGGGCAATATAGTCACCGAGAACGAACTGATCTTCGACACCCCGGCCGAGTCCGACCAGCCGACAGGCTCGTCACCCACTTCCTATCTGAAACGCCTGGAGGGGATGCCGCTCAAGGGAATGATCGCCGAACTCGAACGGGAGATCATCCTGCATTCACTCGAGAAGCACAGAGGCAACGTCGCCCTGACCGCATCGGATCTTCAGCTTGGCAAGACAGCCTTCTACGACAAGATGAAACGGTACGACATCGTACCAAAAGAGCTCAAGTAGCCCTGGCGGGCATGTATTTTGCACTGAATAAGTGATGATTTATGCAATTTCATTGTCGGAATTTTAAACTTGCTGACATCGACATGGTATGGCCGAAATAATCCCAGACAAGAAATCCTGCCCCTACTGGTCTCCTATCTCGTTGAAGTGCAGCCTCTGCAATGAGGGACTGTTCATTCCGCTGGAGAACCATATCGAGATCTACTGCCGGACGGAAGCCTACACGATGTGCATGCAGTACAGCCTCAGCAGCGAATTCTACCGGCCTTCCCTCGCCGAAAACACCGCCGCCCCTCGGGACAACCGCCGCCGGCATATCCGGATGGAGGACAGGCAACGCGTCACCCTGGTTCAGCTCAACAGATCCGAAACGGTTGCCTCCCATGTCTCAACTCCAGCCAGGACCATCGATCTGAGCCTTGGCGGGCTGCGCCTGCAGACCGCGGAACCGCTTGTCAACGATACCGTCATTCGATTCTCGTTCGACGATCTTGCCCCTGATTTTCCTCTCGCCGGGACCGCCACCGTCAAATGGTGCCACCGCCTCATCGACTCTCCCGAGTACCAGGCCGGTCTCGCCTTCTCCAACGAACAGACGGCTGAAGCCATGGGGATGTACCTCGGCACCCGCCACTTTCTGCGTTAACCATCGCCCCGCGGAATCACCACCACCGTCATCCGCACCAGCCAGATCAGTCCCAGCACCGGGATACCCATCACCGCCGTCATCAGGAAGAACGACTCATAGCCGAACGCGGTGACGAGCGAACCTGAGTAGCCGCCGATCAACTTCGGCATCAGGGTCATGATCGAGCTGAATATCGCATACTGGACCGCAGTAAAGGAAACGCTCGTCAGGCTGGAGAGGAAGGCGACAAAGGCCGTGGTCGCCAGGCCGGCGCTCAGGTTGTCGGCGGCGATGACGGTCGCCAGGAAAGCGGTATCCTTGCCGGCGCCGGCCAGGAGCATGAAGAGCAGGTTGGTGATCGCCGACAGGAAGGCCCCCAGCAGCAGTATCGAATTGACCCCGAAGCGCAGGGTCAGCATCCCGCCGAAAAAGCCGCCGAGCAGCGTCATCGCCAGCCCGAACGTCTGTGAAACGTAGGCGATGGTGTCCTTGCTGTACCCCATGTCGAGATAGAAGACGTTGGCCACCACCCCGAGGACGACATCGGAGAGCCGGTAGAAGCCGACGAGGGCGAGCACCAGCAGCGCCGCCCGGAGGCGGTAGCGGCTGAAAAAATCCCGCACCGGTGCGGCATAGGTCACCTCGACCATTTTGCGGTCGACGAAACCCGTCGCCACGCCGAACCGGGCTATCGTCAACGCGGCCACGACGGCAATGAAGAATCTCGGAACCTCGACAAGGAAACCGGACAGATGGCCGAGGGATGGAAGCTGGCGGCGGAGGTAATCCTGCATCGCCTGAAACCAGCCACCGGAGGCGAAGAAGGTGAGGGCGAAGCCGGCCGCCGACAGGACAAAGAGAAAGAAGAGACGACGATACTGGGCCGGCAGATAGGTATAGAGGTCCTTCCTCTCGACCAATGGTTCCCTGATGCGCAGCGTGGTGACAACCCCGACCAGCATTACCGAGGCCATGACAAAATAGGTCAGGCGCCAGGCCGGATAATCATAGCCGCCCGAGCTCGTGGCGAGATGGGAGGCCAGTAGCAGGGCCCCGGCCCCGGCGACCAGCATGCCGATCCGGTAGCCGGCGATGTACATCGATGCCAGCATGGCCTGCATCGATTGCCCAACACTCTCGATGCGATAGGCATCGATGACGATATCCTGGGTGGCCGCCGAAAACCCGAGGAGGACGGCGGCACAGGCCATCGTCGTCAAACTGCCGGGGTGGGCGGCGGGATCAACCAGGGCCATCGATGAGATCGCGCCCATGATCAGCAGCTGCGCCAGCAGGAGCCAGGCCCGCCGCCGGCCCAGCCGTCGGGTGAGAAAGGGGAGCGGCATGAGGTCGACCAGCGGCGCCCAGACGAACTTGAAGGAGTAGCCAAGGGCCGCCCAGCTGAAAAAGGTGACCTCGGAACGGCCGGTCCCGGCCTCGCTGAGCCAGACTGACAGGGTGGAGAAAATCAGCAGCAACGGAATCCCCGCCGAAAACCCGAGAAAAAACATCGCGACGACCCGGGAATCGGTCCAGGCGGCAAAGGTCTGGCGCCACGGGGCTTTTTGCTCAATTTCTGCGCGCATTCTTGTCTTTTCCCCCCATTACGATTATCTTGTCGACCACAGGAATCAAAAAAATCAACATTTTTCAAAAGCTGCGCCTGTATCCGGCTTCCTGTCACCATGATGAAGGGAACACGATCCAACGGCTGACCGGGTGCAGGGATGTCCTTTTTTACACTGTGACGGCGGCGAACGCCAGCGTTTCATCCACCACGAACGGATCGACCGACCCGATATACTTTCTCGCACCCGAATGACCATCAAGATCTTCAACACCCTATCCGGGAAGAAACAGCCGCTCGAGCCGCTCGAACCGGGACATGTCAAGCTCTATGTGTGCGGCATCACCTCGTACGACTACTGCCATATAGGACACGCCCGCTCCGCCCTCGCCTTCGACATGATCGTCCGCTATCTCCGCTATCGCGGCCTGCGGGTGACCTATGTCCGCAACTTCACCGACATCGACGACAAGATCATCAACCGGGCGGCCGAACAGCACACCACCCCCGCAGAACTCGCCAATCGCTTCATCGACGAGTTCTATGTCGACATGGACCGACTCGGCATCGACCGACCCGACCTGGAACCGAAGGCCACCGAGCACATCCCCGAGATGATCGGCCTCATCGCCGAACTGGTCGCCAAGGGCATGGCCTACCAGTCGGGCAACGACGTCTATTATGCGGTCAACAGCTTTCCCCGGTACGGCAAGCTCGCCCACCGCAACCTCGACGACATGCAGGCCGGGGCGCGGATTTCGATCAACGAGCAAAAACGACACCCGATGGACTTCGTCCTGTGGAAGGGGTCGAAGCCGGGCGAACCGACCTGGGACAGCCCCTGGGGTCCGGGCCGACCGGGCTGGCATATCGAGTGCTCGGCGATGAGTCGAAAATATCTCGGCGACACCTTCGATATCCATGGCGGCGGCAAGGACCTGATCTTTCCCCATCACGAAAACGAAATCGCCCAGAGTGAAGGGGCGAACAACAAGCCCTTCGTCAACTGCTGGATCCACCACGGGTTCGTCACGATCCGCGACGAAAAGATGTCGAAGTCACTGGGTAATTTCCTGACGATTCGCGACATCCTGGAGCACTATCACCCCGAAATCCTCCGCTTTTTCATCTTCTCCACCCACTATCGCAATCCCTTGGATTTTTCCGAGACGGCGATGCTCGATGCCGCCGCCGGACTCGAACGCCTCTATGCCTGCATCGCTCAGGTCGAGGCCCTGGCAAAGGGCCGGCAGCGGCAGGGGGAAGGAAACATACCCCCGAAAGATATCGCGGCCATCGACGCCATCGAAGGGCGGTTCCAACAGGCGATGGACAACGATTTCAACACCGCCCAGGCCCAGGGAGTCCTCTTCGATCTGGCCAAGATCATCAACCGCCTGTGCAAGTCCCTGCCTGCCGCCCCGGCCGCAACCGACATCGACGCCCTCGACCGGGCGACCCGGACCATGAAGCGGCTTGCCGCCATCATGGGGATCCTGAACGACGACGCCGCCGCTTTCCTGAAGGCACGCAAGGAGAAACTGCTGGCCGGTCTCGAGATCGACGAGGAGCGCATCATCGCCCTGATCAAGGACCGCTACTCCTGCCGGGCCGAAAAAAACTGGGCCCGCGGCGATGAAATCCGCGACGAGCTGCTCGCTAAAGGCATCGAACTGAAGGATGGTCCGGACGGGACCACCTGGAGTGTCAAACGCAGCTGAGCCATTTTTCT
Source organism: Desulfobulbus sp. Tol-SR (assembly GCA_000769715.1). Classification (GTDB taxonomy): domain Bacteria; phylum Desulfobacterota; class Desulfobulbia; order Desulfobulbales; family Desulfocapsaceae; genus Desulfoprunum. The sequence continues at coordinate 32,294 of JROS01000055.1, read as the reverse complement.
GCCCGAGGTGACGCCATGCAACGATATCCAGCCGTAGCCGACCGTTTTTACCCGGGAAACCCCAAGACCCTGGCCCGGGCCGTGCAGGACATGCTCCCGGCCCAACAGAAAGGAGGCCGCAAGGCCCTCGCCGTCGTTGCACCCCATGCCGGCTACATGTACTCCGGAGCCGTCGCCGGCGAGGTGATCGGCCTCGTCAAGGTCCCGGAAACCGTGATCCTGCTCGGCCCGAACCACCACGGTCTTGGCGGTCCGGTCGCGCTGTCGACGGCCTTATGGCGCATGCCGATGGGCGATGTGCCGGCCGACACCGAGATCGCCGAGCGCCTCCAGGCCGCTTCCCGCTCGCCGATCGTGGCCGATGAGAGCGCGCACCGGTTCGAGCATTCCCTCGAGGTCCAGGTGCCGTTCCTGCAGGCGCTGCAACCGCGACTCCATATCGTCCCGCTGGTCCTGTCCCATCTGTCCTACTCCGTCTGTACCGAGGTCGCCAGGGTCATCGCCGAGGTCGTCACCGCCGCCGGCCGCGAGATCCTGATCGTCGCCTCCAGCGACATGACCCATTACGAGTCGAGGGAATCGGCGCAAGTCAAGGACCGGATGGTCCTCGACCGGATCGAACATCTCGATGCCGAGGGACTGTATCGCACCGTCGCCGACAACAGGATCACGATGTGCGGAATCATCCCGGTGACGATCGCTCTCCTCGCAGCCGTCAAACTCGGCGCCCGCCAGGCCCATGTCCAGATCTACACCGATTCGGGAGCGGTCTCGGGAGATATCGACCAGGTGGTGGGATATGCCGGGGTCATCATCAGCTGAATCTCTGCCGATATCCCTTTTTGCTTGACAGGGAGCGGCCTTTTTTCTATATAATTGTCCGCATCGCACAACCCTGTGCTGGGGGATGGTCTAATGGTAAGGCGGCGGACTCTGACTCCGCTTATCGAGGTTCGAGCCCTCGTCCCCCAGCCAAGCAAATATCAGCACTCAAAGCGCTCCAGCTTTAAGTGCTTTTTTGTTTCCGCAGATGTTGCCCCCATGTTCAATCGGTATTCATGATTATGATTACTGAAGAACATGTCCCCGCCGCACAGCCGCAAGGGGTTGCGTGGCGTGAACAACGTTGATCGGAAGTCTATTTCTTTTTTGGCGGCAAAGGTGCCTGGGACGCCGGTATTTTTAAATTTTTATTTTTAGACAAGCATTTATGGAAACGACTACACTCGTATTGATCGGCCTGTTGGGAATGGCGCTTTGCTGGATGATGACAATTCACATCAAGGAAGAAAGACGAAAAATAAAACAATTTATCCAGGACGAACAAAACAAATTGGAACAAGCGGAGAGAATGAAACGATTAACAGGAAAATTTTAAATCATGTTCGCACTCAAGACGACCCGATCAAAAATTCCTCAGGCGGCTCTCGAAAGCCGTCCTTGATGATTGGAGAAGAAGCGGTCCGTCAAACTGTTTTTTTTCTCCTGGTAGTAGTCAGCGATAGTGGCCGATCCAGTCTCACGCCCTCGCCCCATCACACCCGGATCTCATCCGTTTCATTTGACTTATCGAGAGTTTTTCCGTAATTTCACATTATAATACAAATTGTCATCGCATACGCACCGGCCAGTCCGGTACGCATCATGACCGAATCGATACCGGTGTTCGACGCTGAACCCGCAATCGGCCTGAATTGCCTTGCCCTCTCCGCAACCGACGGCACCTGTATCGCCATCGTTGTCGACGGCGGCAGAGCCGGCCGATGTCTTCACCATCAGGCCAGTCCCGACGGTCACAACCGGATATAAACGATGAAAAGCGAAACACCCAGGCCGGTGAAAAATCCGGACCAGGAGATACCGAAGGTCACCGATCTCTCCAGTCCCAAATGGTTTCTGAACCGTGAGCTGACCTGGCTCGAGTTCAACCGCCGGGTCCTCGCCGAAGGCCAGGATCCGCGGACACCGCTGCTCGAGCGGGTCTTTTTCCTCGCGGTGATCGGCTCCAACCTCGACGAGTTCTACATGAAGCGCATCGGCGGCCTGAAGCAGCAGCTGTGGGCCGGCGTCAAGAGACCCTCCATCGACGGCATGCTGCCCAAGCAGCAGCTCGAGGCCTGCTACTCGGTCGTCAAGGACCTGCTCGACCAGCAGCAGCAGCTCGAGGAGACCCTGCTCAAGCTCCTGGCCGACGAGGGCATCAGGGTCTGCCAGTTCGGCGAGCTGAGCCAGAAACAGCAGCAGGAGATGACGAAATATTTCAGGAAAGAGCTCTACCCCCTGCTGATTCCGCAGGGAATCGACCCGGCCCACCCCTTTCCCTTCATCTCCAACCTCTCGGTCAATTGGCTGGTGGCGACCAGCGAGAAGGGACAGGAGCAGGTCTTTCTCAACCGGCTCAAGGTCCCGACCGGCATCGGCGCCCCCCGCTTCATCAAGGTCGGCAGCGACCACCTCTACATCACCTTTGAAGACCTGGTCAGCAACAACCTCGACATTATCTTTCCGGGATTGGTCATCCACAGCTGCGAGCTGTTCCGGGTGACCAGGAACGCCATAACCGAGCGGACCGGCGAGCAGGCCAACGACCTGCTGGCGATGATCGAATCAGCCCTCCGCGACCGCAAGTTCGCCGACATCGTCCGCCTCGAGGTCGGACCTTGCATGACCAAAGACCACCGCGGCCTGCTGGCGGCGGAACTCGGCATCGACGTCGAGGAGGACGTGATCGAGTCCCCCGGCATCATGGGCAAGCGTGACTTCCTCGAGATCGCCAGAATCGATAAGCCGTCGCTCCACTATCCGCCGCACCAGCCGTGCGACCACCCGAAGCTGCTGACCGAGGAACCGAACATCTTCCACATCATCCGGGCCCAGAAGTCGATCCTGCTCCAGCATCCCTACGAGTCCTTCGACACCACGGTGGAGAGGTTCCTCAAGGAGGCGAGCACCGATCCCAAGGTCCTGGTGATCAAGATGACCCTCTACCGCACCAGCGCCGACTCGCGGATCATCGAGTACCTGATCGACGCCGCCCAGAACGGCAAGCAGGTGGCGGTGGTGGTCGAGCTGATGGCCCGTTTCGACGAATCGGCCAACATCCGCTGGGCCGAGACGATGGAGGAGGCCGGGATCCACGTGACCTACGGGGTGGTCGGGCTGAAGACCCACAGCAAGGTCATCTTCGTCGTCCGCCGCGACTACAGCGGCCTGCAGCGCTACGCCCATATCGGCACCGGCAACTACCACGCCGGCACCGCCCGGGGCTACAGCGACATCGGCCTGCTGACCAACGATCCGGTGATCTGCGAGGACCTCACCGAGCTCTTCAACTACCTCACCACCGGCTACGCCCCGGCCCGCAAGTACCAGAAGCTGCTGCCGTCGCCGAACATGCTGAAGAAGGCCCTGCTGGCCAAGATCGAGCGGGAGATCAGCGAGCACAGCGACACCAGCCCCGGCCTGATCCAGTTCAAGACCAACGCCATCGAGGACAAGCAGATCACCGAGGCCCTGTACCGGGCCTCCCAGGCAGGGGTCCATGTCGACCTTATCGTCCGCGACAGCTGCCGCCTCCGTCCCGGCATTCCCGGGCTGTCGGAGAACATCTCGGTGATCTCGGTGGTCGGGCGCTTTCTCGAACACTCGCGGATCTACTATTTCCGCAACGGCGGCAATCCAGAGTACTTCATCGGCTCGGCCGACCTGATGAAGCGCAATCTCGAGGCCAGGGTCGAGGTCGTGGTCCCGGTCGAGGGCAAGGAACTGCAGCAGGAACTGCGCGAGATCCTCGACGTCCACATCTTCAACCGCCGCAGCGCCTGGGAATTGCAGCCCGACGGTTCCTACGTCCAGCGGCAGCCGAAGGAAGGCGACGAGGGCCGTACCGTCCAGGAGATCCTCATCGACCTGGCCGAACAGCGCTTCGCCGCCTCGCCGCTGGCACGAAGAAAGAAGGGCAAAAAAACGGCCAAAGGGACCTTGCGGAAAAGGAATTAGTTGCCTCTCCGCCTCGCCCTGCCGCCGCTGCCGGTCGACCAAGACGGCAGCCCGCATCCCCATGCCGTCCGGCCGAATAGCACGTGAAATTTCCCTCACCTGACAGTACAATGGGGGACCTTCGTCATCGCCCGAAGAGAGATTTTCTCAGGCCGGGCAGGATTCCCCGACAGCTGCCGGGATCGCTATCCATCACCTACAGCAATGCACAATGAGTGACATAGAAGGAGCATGACACCAATGAAACTGAAATCGACGGGACTTTTCCTCATTCTCCTCGCCGGATTGTCGACTGCATCACCGGGCCAGGCAACAGAACCGTCGCCATTCGCCCTCCCTCCTGCAAGCGATGAAGAGCAGAGCGCGACCGCCTCGCCGTTCGTCCTGCCCGCGGACAAACAGCCGCAGCCAAAAGCCCCGACCCCCGGTCCGGACAGCGCCTTCGACCAGCCGGCCGAAAGCCGGGGAGCGCCCACCGCCCCTGCCGCCAACCAGCCGCCAGCCGGAACGGTCGTCGACCTGGGGGCCGCGCCGCCACCGGCGCCGTCAACGGTCGGTACCGCTCCGACGACAGGTCCAACATCGGTCACCGGCACCCCGGCGGGTGGCCTGTCCGTCACTGAACTGCTCGGAATGGGGACCGATTTCGCCCGCCAGGGGCGATACGAGGAGGCGCGGGTGGCCCTGGAGAAAGCCGCGGCCATCGATCCCGGCAATGTCTATGTCCTCAACAACCTGGGCCTTGTCATGCGCCGGCTCGGGCGCATCGACGAGGCGACCCGGGCCTATACCTCGGCGATCCAGTACAACCCGGGATACGCCCTTACCTACAAGAACTACGGCATCCTCCTTGAACAGCACGGGGAGACGCGACGGGCGATCGACGCCTATCGTCGTTACGCGAGCCTCGCCCCGGATGCCCCCGATGCCGGCATGGTCAGCCAGCGGGCCGACTGGCTGGCAGGAGGGTACTGATATGGGTGCCGAGTTCACCGTATGGCGACGGGCCATTCTCCTTGCCGCCGGCAGTCTCGTCCTGATGATGGCGGGGTGCGCCGAGGTGCCGCCGCGGGGCGGGATGGTCTATGCGCCGCCGAGCAGGAACTACATGACCGTCCAGACCGACACGCTCAACATGCGGCAGTGCCCGGATACCTCCTGCCAGGTCACGGTCCTTCTCTATCGGGGGGAAACGGTTGCCGTTCGGCAGCAGAACGGGATGTGGTCGGAGATCGAAACGAGGAGAGGGGCCGTCGGCTGGGTCGCCTCACGTTATCTCGTCAACCTTCCTTCCTTCGACAATCCGGCGGCCACGATGGGGTCCGCCCCTCCCGCCATGCCGGAAGAGGAACTGGCAGCGCCGGTTGCACTACCCGCACCCGCCACCCGGCCACCGGAGATATCGGAGGAATTCAGCCAGTAGCGGCTGATTTCCTACCGAACCGGCGCCATCAACTTCAGCGATTCCACCATGTGCTGGAAGATCGCCACGTTCTGCTGGTAGATCTGCCGCGGCGCCGAGTAACTGATGAGCAGCAGGTAGGGCGAATGGTCGATGCCCAACTGGGTATGGCCGAAGGTGACCCGTTGTTTCTTCGAGTCCTCGGCCGGATAGGTGGCCAGAAAGAACGGGGCGACCTGGCCCGCGGCCTGGATCTGGCTCTTGGATTCGATCCTGGCCCCGTCCATCTGGGAATACCGGTTGAGAAGGGTCAGCATCCGATCCTTGAGACTGCCGACCACCCCTTTCTCGGTATCGACCACCTGAACGATGACGCTGATCTCGGACTCCGGGGTTCCGGGCTGGCCGCTGAACATGTAATCGCTGTTGACCCCGACGGTCTGAAATGTCCAGGTCTCCGGCAACTCGAACGAGAAGCCGAACTGCTTATCCTGGAAGGTCTTGTATGTCAGGCCGGGTTGCGACGGCCCAGCTGCCTGTCCGCCCTGTGGCGGCGGAGCGGCAGGGGCAGGGGCCGGGGTTGGGGCGGCGGGAGCGTCGCCCTCCGGTTGAGCGGCAGGCGGCAGATCCTCGGGTTGGTTCTGCGGCGGCGCCGGTGGCACAGCCTGGCCGGGCGCGGGCTGCTGCCCCGGGGTGGTCGGGAATCCCTTCGTCGCCGGCATGCCGGCGGCAGGCACGACCGAGAAGCCGGTCTGTTCCTCGACCTCGCCGTCGAGGACAAACTCCACCTCGTAGCGTCCAACCGGCCAGCCGTTTTCCGGCGGGTTGAAGGCGTAGCTGAGATAGCGGCTGCCCTCGACCTTCACCGTATCCTCGGCAATCTGCTGCCGGTTTCCTTCCAGATAATAGAACACCGCCTTGACGCCGGTGTCCGCCGGGGCGTTCTTCACCCTGACCGTGGCATAGAGCGTCTTGGTGTCGGAGGGAAAGATCGTCGCCTTCTCCAGCGGCGCCTTGGTGTTGAGATCGACGGCGGTACTGATCGCCGGTTCGCTGAGTCCGGTGGTCGTCAGCTGCAACGGTGACTCACAGCCGGCGAGCGCCAGAGTCATGACGGCTAGGAGAAGAACAAGACGGCGCATACGAATCCTCCCACATGGCAATGTGGATACATTTCCTATGAAATTCGGCAGGATTGGATCAATCCTCGACCACCCGGGATCATCCCGGCGTGGCTGGTTGCAATCTAATGTGTTTTACCGGAGTGTTCAAGCATCTCGGGCCATTCCTGCCGTCAATCTCCGAGTCCCGGCGGGAAATTGCCATCGTAGACCTCGGCCGTCCGGAAAGGGACCCCCTGCATGTCCTTGACGGAAAGCACCGGTTTCCCGTCCAGCGGCCAGGTGATGCCGAGATCCGGGTCGTTCCAGATAATGCAGCGTTCGTGCTCCGGGGCATAGTAGTCGGTGGTGCGATACAGGAACTCGGCCGACTCGGAGAGCACCAGGAAGCCGTGGCCGAAGCCCGGCGGCAGCCAGAGCTGTTTCTTGTTCTCGGCGCTGAGGATCTCGCCGACCCACCGGCCGAAGGTCGGCGAATTCCGGCGCAGGTCAACCGCGACATCGAAGACTTCGCCCACCACCACCCGCACCAGCTTGCCCTGGGCCTGCCGGATCTGGTAGTGAAGCCCGCGCAGGACGCCGCGGATCGAGCGGGAATGGTTGTCCTGAACAAAGGCTGCCGTCAGGCCGGTCTGCTCCCGCCACTCCCGCTGATTGAAACTCTCGTAGAAAAACCCCCGCTCGTCGCCGAACACCTTCGGTTCGACGATCAGCACCTCGGGAATGGTTGTCTGTAGTACCTGCATTGTTTCTCTTCCTTGTCACCGTGCTGCGGGGGTGCGGCAGCCTCCGTCCATCAGTGGGCGCCGTACATCGTCCGGTAATATTCCTGGTAGCTGCCGTCCACCACCGCGGCTACCCAGTCCTGGTTGGCCAGGTACCAGTCGACGGTCATTTCGATCCCCTGCTCGAAACCGACCTTCGGCTGCCACCCCAGTTCTTCCCTGATCCTGGTGGCGTCGATGGCGTAGCGGCGGTCGTGGCCGAGCCGGTCCTTGACGAAGGTGATCAGCGACCGGCGGGTCATCCCCGTTGCCGGCAGGCCAAGCCTCCGGTCGAGGATATCGCAGACCAGGGTCACCACCTCGATGTTCATCTTCTCGTTGTTGCCGCCGATATTGTAGCTGCGGCCGGGCTCCCCGCGCTCCAGGACCTCGAGCACGGCCTCGCAGTGGTCGCCGACATAGAGCCAGTCGCGGATATTGCGGCCGTCGCCATAGACCGGCAGGCTTTTTCCCTGCATGGCGTTATGGAGGATAAGCGGGATGAGTTTTTCCGGGAACTGGTACGGGCCGTAGTTGTTCGAACAGTTGGTGATGAGCGTCGGCAGGCCGTAGGTGTGGAAATAGGCGTTGACCAGATGATCGGAGGAGGCCTTCGAGGCTGAATAGGGCGAACGCGGGTCGTACGCGGTGGTCTCGCTGAAATACCCTTCGGCCCCGAGCGAGCCGTAGACCTCGTCGGTGCTGATATGGAGAAAGCGCGGCGCCGCCGCCTGCGGCCCTTCTCCCGACCAGCTTTTGCGGGCCGCTTCGAGCAGGGTGAAGGTGCCGACGATATTGGTGGTGATGAACGCGGCCGGGCCGGTGATCGACCGGTCGACGTGTGATTCGGCGGCGAAATGGACCACCGTGTCGATCCGCTCGGCGGCGAACAGCTCCTCGACCGCGGCCGCATCGCCGATATCGGCCCTGACAAACCGGTACTCCGCCCCCTCGTCGATGCCGTCCAGGTTGTTGAGGTTGCCGGCATAGGTCAGCCTGTCGAGGTTGATCAGCCGCCAATCCGGGCGTCTGTCCCGGAGCAGGCGGACGAAATTGGCGCCGATGAAGCCGCAGCCCCCGGTCACCAGGACGGTGCGTGTTTTTTGCATGGGAATCCGATTTCTGTTTGCATTATGGAAAAAAGGACCTATTCTGCTGTGTTTTTCTCAGCCTGTTCTTATAATACCTGTTACCGATATCGCAAAGGACAATTTTTTACAATAGCATCATGAACAAACAACTTGAAGCGGAAATAGCCAAGCGGCGGACCTTCGGCATCATCAGCCATCCCGACGCCGGCAAGACCACCCTCACCGAAAAACTGCTGCTGTTCGGCGGCGCCATCAACCTCGCCGGGGCGGTCAAGTCGCGCAAGGTCGAGCGCCATGCCACCAGCGACTGGATGGCGATCGAGCAGGAGCGCGGCATCTCGGTGACCACCTCGGTGATGAAGTTCACCTACCGCGACTATGAGATCAACCTCCTCGACACCCCCGGCCACCAGGACTTCTCGGAGGATACCTACCGGGTGCTGACCGCCGTCGACTCGGCGATCATGGTCATCGACAGCGCCAAGGGGGTCGAGGCCCAGACCGAGAAGCTGATGGAGGTGTGCCGGATGCGCAACACCCCGATCATCACCTTCATCAACAAGCTCGACCGCGAGGGCCTGGCACCGCTCGACCTCTTGGCCGAGATCGAGGAAAAACTGCAGATCGAGTGCACCCCGCTGACCTGGCCGATCGGCATGGGCAAGACCTTCAAGGGTGTCTACAACATCCTCCGCCGGCAGCTGCACCTGTTCACCGCCGGCCAGGACAGCCGGCTCAGCCCCGGCATCACCATCGACGGCCTCGACGACCCCGAGCTCGACCGGCTGCTCGGCCACCAGGCCGATGAACTGCGGACCGACATCGAACTGCTCGAGGGGGCGGCCAACCCCTTCGAATACGATCATTATCTGACGGCCAGCCAGAGCCCGGTGTTCTTCGGCAGCGCCATCAACAACTTCGGGGTGCGCGAACTGCTCGACACCTTCGTCGAGATGGCCCCGCCGCCCGGACCGCGCCAGTCGGCCACCCGGGTGGTTGAACCGCAGGAGGAGGCATTCTCCGGTTTCGTTTTCAAGATCCAGGCCAACATGAACCCGGCCCACCGTGACCGCATCGCCTTCCTCCGCATCTGTTCCGGCACCTTCACCCGCGGCATGAAGGTCCGCCACCACCGGCTCGGCAAGGACATCACCCTCGCCAACGCCACGATCTTCATGGCCCAGGAGCGCTCCCACGTCGAGGAGGCATTCCCCGGCGACATCATCGGCCTGCACAACCACGGCACGATCAAGATCGGCGACACCTTCACCCCGAAGGAGGAACTGAAGTTCACCGGCATCCCCAACTTCGCCCCGGAGCACTTCCGCCGGGTGCTGCTGAAGAACCCGCTGAAGATGAAACAGCTGCAGAAGGGGCTGGTACAGCTGGCCGAGGAGGGGGCAATCCAGGTGTTCCGGCCGATCATCGGCTCGGACTACATCATGGGGGCGGTGGGCGTGCTGCAGTTCGAGGTGACGATGGCCCGGCTGAAGAACGAGTACGGGGTCGAGGCGGTCTACGAACCGGTCGAATACCAGGCCGCCCGCTGGGTGAGCTGCGGCGACAAGAAGAAGTTGGCGGAATTCGAGCGCAAAAACCAGATGGCCCTGGCCTACGATTCGGAAGGGTTCCTCACCTACCTGTCGCAGAGCGAATGGATGCTGAAGTTCTTCATGGAGAAGTGGCCGGACGTCGAGTTCCACAAGACCCGCGAGAATATCTGACCAGCCGCGACCGAAAAAAGCACCGGCCTCACCACACGGCGGGAGAAGGGCATCCGGAATCGATAGAAAGGCGGGACTGAGCCGGCGGGAAGCGACGGGAGGGGAGGTTTATGCCTGTTCGTCCTCATTGACGAAGATCAGGGCCTGCCCCTCGGCAAGGGCGGTCGCCGTCTTCTTCCTGGCCAATGTGATGATCCGCTGGATTGTCCCCCGCGAAACCCCCATCTTCTGACCGGCCTCTTCCTGGGTCAATCCCTCGCTGTCGCACAGGATCAAGGCCTCGAGTTCGTCCCGATACAGGTGAACCTGCTCAAGCTCGGTCAAGGGGGTCCCGGTCGGTTTGAAGGCCCGGCCGCAGAAATTACATTGGCAGTGGCGGATTTTTTTTGGTCGTGGTGACATCGACGGCATCTATGTGGAGATTGAGGCAGGCCCGCAACCACGGGCCTGCCGGAAGGACCATTCTCATCTTATACTGCCGATCAGCGTAAAAAGCAACGATTCTGTCAATGATGACAATTACCTGAGCCTTGGCACACCTGGTCCGGATGCATCACCGGCAACTGATTGGCTGCAAGATGATCGATGACCGCACTGACGCTGGGGACCGCCTCGCGATTGGCGAAATAGACCTTGATACCGACCTCGGCGAAACCCTGCATCGGCCTCGCCCCCATGCCTCCGACGACAATCGCGTCGACGCCGGCATCGTGGAGGATCCTGACCGGAACCATGCATCCGCCCGCCTCGTGCGTCCCGTTCGCCACCGTCTCGACCGCGGTGACGGCGTTATTGTCATCAAGATCGACCACGGTAAAGATCTCGCAATGCCCGAAATGATCGGATCGTACGGCATCCAGCCCGCCGGGCCGATCCGTTGGTATCGCTACTCGCATTTTCATTCTCCTGTTGATAAAATTATCGATGCTTTTCGGATGTGCATATGCACATTTAATCGTGTATATGCACATGTAGTCTCCCGGCTGCCGTTTGTCAAGATATAATGACGGGTTCCCGGGCTGGAGCTTTCAGACCTTCTCCAGCAGGAACAAGCGATGGACAGTTGTTACCATTTCAGGTAGATTGTCCGCATATCCGTCCACCCTGACAACATCCCGGTTCAGTAGAGTAACTCTTTTTATAGCAATGAATTAGCGTATTGATGTTGAAAAGAATTTTTCTCCTCCTGCTGATGATCGCGCTCACCACCCAGGGGTTGTCTCCAGCCGGGGCAGAGGAGAATGAAGATGCGGCCATCGTCGATCTCACGGCGACCAGTTCCGACTCCCATCTGCTCCTCTTCGGCTCCCTCCGCAACAGCTTTACCGAGGAGATGCTCGAGGGTCTGCACAGCGGCATCCCCATCCGCTTTTCCTTCTTCATCGAACTGCATCAACGGACGAGCTCGATGGCCGACAAGCTGGTCGTCGCGCGGTCCTTCACCCACATCTTGACCTACGATATCCTCAAGGAAACATACCATGTCGAACTCGAGGAGGACAGGCGGAAGATCCATATCTTCGCCTCATTGCTCGATGCCCAGACCGTCCTCAACGACCTGAATGGCGTCAAAATCATCGAGCTTTCGCAATTATCCCCGAACGCCGTCTACACACTTCAGGTCAAGGCCGAAATCTTCAACAAGACCCTGCCCCTGAGCCTGCAGCATGTCGTCCCGTTCGTGTCATGGTGGGATATCAAGACCGACTGGCACACTCTTACCTTCAAACTCGGAACACCCGACAGGCCCCGATGAACCCGACGCCTCCACAACAGAACACGCCTTTGCCGGACGACAACCAGGCGCCGGGAAAACTCCCCTACACCCCGGAACAGCTCGCCCAGAAACGTCGGCTCATCCGCTGGGTCATCGTGGTCTGTGCCTGCTTCATCCCTCTCTCGGTCTGGCTCCAGGGCTCGCTGCTGGGGCACGAAGCGACGTTGCCGACCAGCAACAACATCCTCATCTTCGCCCTGCTCAACCTCAACGTCCTGCTGGTCCTCTTCGTCCTCTTCCTGGTCCTCCGCAACCTCGCCGAACTGCTGTTCGAGAGGCGGATCAACCGGCTGGGCAGCAAGTTGAAGACCAAGCTGATCGTCTCCTTCCTGTCGCTTACCCTGATCCCGACCATCCTCCTCTTCTTCGTCTCGCTGCAATTCGTCTCGACCAGCATGGAGTACTGGTTCAACACCAGCATCGAGAACTCGCTCCAGGAATCGCTCAAGCTGGCCCAATCCCTGCTCCTCGAGACCGAAGAACAGGTCGGCCAGATGAGCAAGGGGGTCGAAGCCCGGTTGCGGCAGCTGGAGCTGAAGTCCACCAACGCCCTCGAAATCAACCAGTCGCTCGAACACATCCTCGCCTTCAACGCCATCAACGGCCCGGACAGCCTGGCGATCATCTCCGACGACAACAATCTCGAGATCTCGGTGGTCAGTCCCGACCTCAAGGACGTCGATCTGCCGAAGATCCCGCTCAGCCTGATGCGCGATGTCAGAACCAACGGCAAACGCCGGACCACCATCCAGGATACGCCCAAGGGCGACCTGGTGCGCTGCGTCAGCAAGATCGAGGTCGGCAATCTGCCCTCGACCCTGATCACCTCGCTGCTGGTCAACCAGGAACAGGTGTCACGGATGGAGGTGATCTCCAAGGGGCTCGAAGGCTATCGCCAGCTCAAGCATTTCAAGGACCCTTTCAAGTTCTGGCTCTTCGTCATCCTGCTGATCGTGACCCTGCTGATCATCTTTGCCGCGATCTGGTTCGGGCTCTACATCTCCCGCGGCATCACCGGACCTCTGGAGAAGCTGGCCGCCGCCACCCGCCGCGTTGCCGAGGGCGATCTCGAATTCGAAATGGAGGCCGAATCCGATGACGAGATGGGCCAACTCGTCACTTCGTTCAACACCATGACCCACAATCTGAGCACCAGCAACCGCCATCTGGCCGAGGCTCACGCCGCCCTGCAGACCAGCTCCCAGGAGGCGGAACAGCGGCGGCGCTATACCGAAATCATCCTCCAGAGCGTCTCCACCGGAGTCATCTCCCTTGACGAACACGGCCACATCACCACCTTCAACCGTTTCGCCGAGAAGCTTCTCCACATCGACCGTTCCCTTTTCCTCGGCCGCCGTTACACCGAGATCCTGCCGCCGCAGCAGGCGGCCATCGGCGCCGGCTTCATCGACGAGCTCAATGCCACCGGCAAGACCACGATCGAGCAGCACCTCCGGCTCAACATCATGGGCCGCAACTACTCGCTGCTGGTCACCTTCATGCGGCTGACGGACGAGGGCAGGAATCCGCTCGGATTCGTTCTCGTCTTCGACGACCTGACCAAGATGGAGAAGATGCAGCGGGTGGCGGCCTGGCGGGAGGTGGCACGCCGGATCGCCCACGAGATCAAGAATCCGCTGACCCCGATCCAGCTCTCGGCCCAGCGACTGCGCAAGCGCTACCCGGAGATCCTGACCGAGGAGGACGGCGTCTTCGATTCCTGCACCAGCACCATCATCACCCAGGTCGACGAACTCAAGCGCCTGGTCAGCGAATTCTCCCAGTTCGCCCGGATGCCGAAGGTCCACAAGGCCCCGTCCGACCTGACCAGACTGACCCGCAACACCATCTCCCTCTACGAACAGGCGCATCGGGACATCACCTTCCGCTGCAACGAGGTCAACCCGATCCCGATCTTCAGCTTTGACCCCGAACAGATCAAACGCTGCATCATCAACCTGCTCGACAATGCGATTGCAGTTTTGCCGGACGGAGGTACAATAGACATCGAATTGTCCCTGTCTCAGGAAGGCGAAAGTGTCGTCATCAGGATCTCCGACGACGGACCGGGAATCTCCAAGGAAAACAAGCTCAAACTCTTCGAGCCCTATTTTTCGACGAAGAAGGCCGGAACCGGTCTCGGGCTCGCCATCGTCTCGACCATCGTCTCCGACCATAACGGCTATGTCCGGGTGCAGGACAACATGCCGAAGGGCTCGACCTTCATCGTCGAACTCCCCGTCGCCGCACCGGAATCGCGCAAGGGCTAAGCAATCGGAACGGGCAGACGCAGGCCGGGCAGCGACGCCGCACCGGGCATCCGGCCGGACCGTCCCTTTTCCACCTCAACCACAGGAGCAGACCATGGTTTTTCCAGAATATCGACCGCGCCGGATGCGCAAGAACGAGGCCTTCCGAGGCCTGATCCGCGAGACCCGGCTTGATGCCGCCCAGTTGATCCATCCCCTCTTCGTCATGCCGGGCAAAAACAAACGCGAGGCCATCGGCTCGATGCCGGGGGTCTTCCGGGTCAGCGTCGACCAACTGGCGCAGGAGGCGAGGGAATGCCTCGATCTCGGTGTCAACTCCGTCATCCTCTTCGGCCTGCCGGAGAAGAAGGACGCCATGGGTTCCGGCGCCCATGCCAAGAACGGCATCATCCAGCAGGCGATCCGGGAATTGAAGAACAAGGCCCCGGAACTGATGGTCGTCACCGATGTCTGTCTCTGCGAGTACACCGATCACGGCCACTGCGGCTGCCTGATCAACAATGCGGTCGACAACGACGCAACCCTGGAGATCCTGGCCAAGACCGCCCTGTCCCATGCCGAGGCCGGGGCCGACATGGTCGCCCCCTCCGACATGATGGACGGCCGCGTCGCCGAGATCCGCGCCGCCCTCGACGAGCACGGCCACGAGACCGTGCCGATCATGTCCTACGCCGTCAAGTACGCCTCCGCCTTCTACGGCCCGTTCCGCGACGCCGCCGACTGCGCCCCCCAGTTCGGCGACCGCCGCGGCTACCAGATGGACCCGGCCAACAGCCGCGAGGCCCTGCGCGAGGCTACCCTCGATGTCGACGAGGGGGCCGATATCCTGATGGTCAAACCGGCGGTGGCCTACCTCGACATCATCAGCAAGCTGCGCGACGAGTTCGACCTGCCGATCGCCGCCTACCACGTCAGCGGCGAGTACGCGATGATCAAGGCCGCCGCCGAGAAGGGGTGGATCGACGGCGACAAGGTCATGGCGGAGACCCTGCTGTCGATCAAGCGGGCCGGCGCCGATATCATCATCACCTATTTCGCCAAGGACATGGCCCGACTGCTGCGGGGGTGATCGCAGTATTCGGGGCAATAAAAAAAGGGAGCCGGGATCATCCCCCGCTCCCTTTGCTCCCCTCGTCGTCGATCAGCCCGACCGGACGTTGCGGTCAGCCCGACTCCTTGCCGACGGCTCGCTTGCCCGCCTGCACCTGCACGACAACCCACCCCGCGGACACGACGACGGCGCCGAAGGTGTCGGCCACAATGTCCGCCAGGCTGGGAAACCGGCCGGGAATAAAGGATTGGTGGAACTCGTCGGAGAGGCCGTACACCAGACACCAGATGACGACGATCCCGACCACCGGCCAGGGACGGCGCTGCCGCAGGTCCGGCTCGAAGGCGCCGACCAGGGCCGCCGCCAGCAGCCCGTAGATGAAGAAATGGGCGATCTTGTCGAAGTGCGGAAACAGCGGCGGCAGGTCATCCGCCTGCTGGTGCGACAGCAGGAAGATCACCGCCATGACCCCGATCGCCGGCAGCAGACGGGCCGGGGCCGGCAACGAACGGCTCATACGGCGGGGCTCTCCTCCTTGTTCGGCAGGTGAATGGCCCGCAGCTGGCTATCGGAAAACCGCTTGCGGATCCTCCTGATCGCGGCGCTGATCTCCCGGCTGGGGGCATCGGCCAGGACCTGCACCGACTTGTCGGCATAGGCGGTGATCTCGAGCTGTTTGTCGCGGATGGCGAAGGTATGGCTCCAGTTGATCTCGATGATCTCCGGATTCTCGTTGATCGGCGACTCCAGGATCTCGCCGCCCCTCGCCACCTGGACGCAGTCGCAATCGGTCATCTCCAGCAGCCAGGCATCGCCGGTCGTCGTCGCATAGAGGAAAAAGACCCCCAATTCGCGATTGACCGCCCTCTTCTCCCGCGCCGCCTCCTGGATGGCCCCGACCCCGCTCATCAGGGTGATCTTCAGGGCCGCCTCGGCACTGAGCTGCGGCTTGGCCTCCCGCTCCTTCAGACCGCAGCAGTGTTTGTACTTCCTGCCGCTCTGACACGGACATTTCTCGTTTCTTCCTATTTTTCCCATCTCGTCACACCTTACAATCACTGATCTTGCCCTTTATGAACATTTGCTGTAGCCGCAGGAGCGACAGGTCTCGCATCCTTCCTCAAACACCAGTCGGCCGGAGCACTCCGGGCAGATGCTGGAAAATCCCTGCTGGGTGCCGGCCAGAAACGACTTGAACAGTTTACTCAATTGCGCCGGCAGGTCAAGCATATGACCGCTCGAGCGGTCGAGTTGCTTGATGATTTCATCCATCGGCACATTGAAGCGGAGGGCCAGCGACACCAGGCGGCAGGTGGTGGTCCACATCGTCGACTTGTCCTTGAGGTCGAAGCGATTGTCGAAGGGGAACTTGGCGAAGACCTCCATCGGTTTCTCGTTCTCGTCAAAGCAGACGATAATATACACCGACTTCTGGTCCTGGTCCTTCAATTTATAGCGCTTGGCGTCGAGGATATCGGGCAGGGTCTTTTTGACCGGGCCGCTGGTCGAGACGACCGCCGTCTCCTCCTTTCCGGCGTTGTCTTTGGTGTTGAGCACCTGCGAATCGCGGGAGCCGTCGCGATAGACGGTCAGCCCCTTGCAGCCCAGTTTGTAGCCGGTGATGTAGGACAGCTTAACGTCTTCGCGGGTCGCCGCCTTGGGCAGGTTGATGGTCTTCGAGATCGAGCTGTCGACGCCGCTCTGCTGCAGGATCCCCTGCATCCGGATATGGTCCTCGGGGCTGATGTCCTGGGCGGTGCGGAAGATTTCCTGCCATTGCCCGGGGATCTCGGGATGGCCGATGACCGTGCCGCTGTCCGCGACCCGGCTCATCAGCTCTTCCGAATAAAAGCCCTCGGCCCTGGCGATCTGCTCGAAGTACTTGTTGACCAGGATCAGTCGATCGCCGTCCATCACGTGCTTGACCATGACGATGGAGTAGTACGGCTCGCAGCCTGAAGCGCAGTCGGCGATCATCGACACGGTGCCGGTCGGCTGGATCGAGGTCAGGGCCGCGTTGCGCCGGGCCGGATAGTGGTTGACGGCCGGATCGTAGGCCGGGAAGGGTCCCTTCTCGGCCGCCAGTTCAATCGAGCGCTCCTCCGCCGCATCCCTGATGAACTGCATCACCCTGGCCGACAGTTCCCGCCCCTGCTCGCTGCCGTAGGGAATGCCGAGCTGGATCAGCATGTCGTGCATCCCCATGATGCCGAGGCCGATCTTCCGCGTCTTCAGGGTCATCGTTTCAATCTCGGGGATCGGGAAGCGGTTGCAGTCGATGACGTTGTCGAGGAAATGGGTGGCGATCCGGGCGACATGCTTCAGCCGCTGGTAGTCCACCTCTCCCCCCCGGACGAAATTGGCGAGGTTGATCGAGCCGAGGTTGCAGCTCTCATACGGCAGCAGCCACTGCTCGCCGCAGGGGTTGGTGGCCTCGAACTCGCCCAGCTGCGGCGTCATGTTGGCGCGGTTGGCGGCGTCGATGAACAGGACCCCCGGTTCGCCGTTATGCCAGGCGAGATCGACGATCTTCTCGAAGACGGCGCGGGCGCTCAGGGTCGCCGTGACCTCTCGGGTCGACGGTTCGATCAGGTTGTAGTCGTCCCCCTCCTCCACCGCCTGCATGAAGGCATCGGTGACGGCGACACTGAAATTGAAGTTGTTGAAGCGGTTCGGGTCTTCCTTGGCGGCGATGAAATCCATGATGTCGGGGTGATCGACCCGCAGGACCCCCATATTGGCCCCGCGCCGCTTGCCGCCCTGCTTGATCGTCTCGGTGGCGGCATCGAAGACGGCGGCAAAGGACAGCGGACCCGAGGCGACACCCTGGGTCGAGCGGACGGAGGCGTTCTTCGAGCGCAGACGGGAGAAGGAGTAGCCGGTGCCGCCCCCGGTCTTGTGCACCAGGGCGCCGTTGCGGATGGCGGAGAAGATGCCGTCCATCGAGTCCTCGATCGGCAGGACGAAACAGGCCGACAACTGGCCGAGATCGGTACCGGCATTCATCAGGCAGGGGGAATTGGGCAGAAAATCCATGCGATAGATGAGGTTGAAAAAGCTATCGCGCAACGCCCCGATCTGCTCGGGTTCCCGGTCGACCGCCGCCACCGCCCCCGCCACCCGGCGGCACAGCGTCTCCCAGGTCTCGATGGGATTGCCTTCGCTATCTTTCAAATAGTACCGCCTGGCCAGAACCGTCTCGGCGGTACTGGTCAACACCTGTTTCGTCAAATCCGGCGCCATCTCCCACCCTCCTGAAGGTGTAAAAAAACTGCATTGGTATACTCTCTGCTCCGTGCCCCCCGGCGTTGCCCTATGCGCGACACATGCCGGTCGAAACCGTCCGGCATAGGTCTGCGAAAAGTGGCAATCGAGTCAGTTTATACACCACATTTATTGGCCGCTCAAGCCTTATCTACAATATGTTGTATCTATGGAAATAAACCGAAAAACAACGGGATGACGTTCCGCAACCGGTTTCTGCCGGTTCAAGAAGGATTATTGCAGGGGTCAGGATGTCCCCTTGCCCCGGTGACGAACGATCGTCATCCCAATCAGCCGGGAAACAACGACGGCGATATAGGCGACACCGGCGAACTGTTCGAGCATCACCAGCACCCGCGCCGGCGGGGTAATGGGCACGATATCGCCGAGGCCGGTCGCCGACAGGTTATTGAAGCTCAGCGACAGCAGTTCGAGAAAGGTCTGCGGCTGACTGGAGGAAGGGTCGCCGCCGAAGCTGCCCGGGATCCAGATCTGGCAGGCCAGGTAGGCATAGGCGAACCCCCAGGCAAGCAGGGTGAAGGTGGCGCCGGCGGCGAACAGCTCGTCGGTCGTCACCCGGTAATCCCCCATCATGTAGGTTATCAGGCTCGCCGCCGCGTACAGGTACAGGACCGCCTCCATCGACGACGACCACAGCAGCAGGGTCGGGTTGACGATCATCACGGACAACAGCGACAGCCCGATCGCCGGGGCCGCGAGGAGCCAGGTGATCCAGCGGACCATCGGACTGCGGTCGATAATCCAGACGACAATGGCCAGCAACAACACGCCGAACGTGCCGAGAACGGCCGGCCCGCCCGAACTGCCGTCAAGCACGGCATACAGGAGCAGGCTCACCAGTTGCGCGACGAGCAGGAACGCGGACGGGTGACGGCGCGCAAAACTCCGCCGGTTCAGCGACAACGTTTCAGTGGTCATAGCGGCTGCGGCCCCCTGAGTCTTTTGCGGCCAACAATTTTGTTTTTCCCGTGTTCATCCCATCCCTCCTTTTTTATCAACGCGACGGGCCTCCATCCCCCCTCCCGACCGGACCATTCCAGTCCCGGAGGCTGTCCAGGCCTGGACCCCATCACCACCCGAGGCACTGGCGGCCGCGAAAAGTTGTGCCATAACGACGCCTGGCATCACCGTTATCGTTCATTTTCTGACAGAATACCGGCGCAACACCCGTTTGTACAACAAATGGCACCCGATTTGGTACCGCAACACCGATAGGCTGAAAAAACCATGAAGGGCCTATTCAGGCAGCAAGTTTGTAAGGTTACTACGCAGTCATCGTATTGAGCGGATTATAACCGATCACCCCCACGGACAGCCGCATGGATATCCCATTTTGTCATCGGGAAAAAGATCAGATGACAATCGAACGGAATCGGCTCTGGCGGCGGATACTTTTCTGCCACATCAAGGTTTGGACCTGATCCAATCTTTCATCCACAGCACGGCAGAGGACAAGCGCCACCCGCCTGTGACACATTGTGACACTTGATTTCACGATGGCGAAGAAATAAAATAAGCATATGTTCATTTGAACGACCTCTATACGGAGGAGGACTCCAATGAAAGAGGTTTTATCGAAGTTACGATCGCAAGGCCTCCACAGGAACAGACGGTTCCGATGGAGGCCTTTAATTTTTTTGGCGAAGCGGAAGGAACCCGCAGATCAACGGCCCGGGAAACGTGCCCGGATCGGGCAGACAACACTACAATGGAGGACAATATGAGACTATGCATAAGCGCCAGCGGCAAAGACATGGATGCCAGGGTGGACACCGCCTTTGGCAGGACTCCCTATTTTCAGATCATTGATACGGAGAGCATGGCACGAGAGGTGATTGAGAACCCGGCTGCCGCCGGCGGCCAGGGGGCAGGTATCGCCGCGGCCCAGTTGATGGCGGACAAGGGAGTACAGGCCATATTGACCGGTGTTGTCGGTCCCAATGCCTCCGATGCCCTGCGGGCCTGCAATATCACGGTCTTTGAAGGGGCCTCCGCCGCCGATACCGTGCAGGAGGCGCTGGCCAGGTTTTTGCGCAGTGAATTCAAGGAGGTCTCTGCGGCATCTGCAGGTCAGGGATGCCGTCCCGGCATGGGGCAGGGCATGGGACGGGGCCGGGGACAGGGAATGGGCAGAGGAACGGGGCGATGCCGCCGGTAATTCAACAGATAACCCAGGTCGTCGCGGGGTAAGCAATGAGAACACTGCATCCCGAATTGCTCAAGGCCTTTCACGGCAGGGGTTTTTCAACCCCGGTCATCGGCGTCACCGGCGGCAAAGGCGGAGTCGGCAAAACCACGGTCGCCGTCAATCTGGCCTCCGCCATTGCCGGCATGGGATTCAGGGTGGCGCTGGTCGATGGGGACGTCGACAACCCCAATGCCGGGATCATCCTGGCCATGGAGGTTGCCGATCCGGAAGAGATATACACGACCATCCCGGAAATCGATGCCGCCCGCTGCAATGCCTGCGGCGACTGCGTCAGGGCCTGTCGTCTCCACGCCCTTCTGCTGCCGCCGGGCAAGGCGGCAATGCTCGTCGGCGATTGCAACGGCTGCGAGGCCTGCCTCCTCGTCTGCCAGCAACAGGCGATTACCAGGGGGCGAAAACTGGTCGGCAGGACGTATGCATCCCGCGATGACCTTCTCACCCTCTTTACCGGTGAACTGTTGCCCGGCCAGGAAGAGAGCGCTGCGGTCGTGAAGGCTGTCAAGAAGAAGGCCTTTCAGGAGGCGGAACACTTTGATCTCGTCGTGGTCGACACCTCGCCGGGAGTGCACTGCAACGTCATTTCCGCCCTGGAAGGCGCCGACCTCGCCATCGCGGTGACGGAACCGACGCGCCTCGGCGCCCACGACCTCGACCTGATCCTCCAACTCCTGGACCTCTTTCAGCTCGCCGGAAAAATCGTCCTGAACCGCGCCGATCTGCCCGGCAGTAAAGAGGAAATAGAGGCGATCGCCGGCCGCCATGGAAGGCGCGTCTGGAAGGAAATCGACACTGACGAGGCCCTGATGCGGAGTTTTGTCGAGGCCGTTCCCATTGTCCGGAGTAATCCGGAGGCGCCCAGCGCCACGGTTTTTCGCGATCTCGCGAGCGAGATCGCCAAGGAGTACCTGAGATGAAGGAAATCGTTGTCCTGAGCGGCAAGGGCGGGGTCGGCAAGTCATCGATCACCGCATCGCTGGGGGATATCCTTGCCGAGAGATATGCCCTGCTCCTGGCCGACACCGATGTCGACGCCCCCAATCTCCATCTCGTCCTCGGCGCCCGGCGCGACAGCTTCGAGGAAATCGCGACCTCCGAGAAGGCGGTGATCGATGACGACAAATGCGCGCGCTGCATGGTATGCGCTGCGACCTGTCGCTTCGATGCCATCATCGGCGAGGATAAACCGATCGTCGCCTTTTATGCCTGCGAGGGATGCGGGGCCTGCGCGATTGCCTGTCCCGAACAGGCGATCGAGATCCGCCACGCGACCAACGGCAGGGTGAACGCCTACTCGACCCCTCTGCTGCATGTGATCGGCGGAGAACTGTATATCGGCGAAAGCAGTTCCGGCCGGTTGGTCGACATCGTCAAACGGACGGCAAGGCGGAAGGCGGAGGATATCGGCGCCAAACTCATCCTGACCGACGGGCCGCCCGGTATCGGTTGCCCGGTGATCGCCTCGATCAAGGGGGCAGCCTTCGTGCTGATCGTTACCGAGCCGTCGCCTGCGGCCCTGCATGACATGGCGAGGCTGCTCGAGGTCATCGGCTTTTTCAAGGCGCCGGCCGGTCTGGTCCTCAACAAGACAGGACGGCAACCGCGTATCGAGAAGATCATCCAGGATTTTGCCGACGATCATGGGCTGCCGATCCTTGGCGAAATACCGTACGACATCGCGATGCCGCTGGCCATCAGCATGGCCCAACCAGTGGTGACCGCCTTTCCCGACAGCCCGCCGGCCCTGGCCATCCGGGCGATTGCCGATCGGCTGGCGGAAGCGATCGGCCCATAACAGCAGCACCACCGGAGACGAGACATGGCAGTGACAGAAAGGATCGCCTGTTTATCGATCGCTACCAACCTCCTGCTGGTGGCGATCAAGGCAGGCCTTGCCGTGCTTTCCGGAAGCCTGGCGATCAAGGCGGATGCCATCCATTCCCCGACCGACGTGGCCTCTTCGGTCATTATCCTGCTCGGCATCAAGATCGCCCAGCGTCCCGCCCGAGGATTTCCCTACGGCCTGTACAAGGTGGAAAACCTGGTCGCCCTGGGGACATCGGGGCTTATTTTCTATGTCGGCTATGAGATCTGCGCCGAGGTGCTGGCCGGCCCGCGAATGCTGCCAACCCAGATCCCCTGGGCAGCCCTGGGAATCGGCAGCACCATTGTCATAACCTGGTGGTTCTCCCGCTATGAACTGAAAAAAGGCAGGGAGACGGGCTCGCCCAGTCTGGTGGCGGACGCCCGGCATGTCTGGAGCGACATGCTCTCCTCGCTCGTGATCCTCGTTTCCCTCCTCGGTGCCGCCACCGGCGTGTACCTCGACCACTATGCCGCCCTGGTCGTCGTCGTCTTTATCGGGCGGACGGCCATCGGCATCTTCCTCGACGCGGTGCGCGTCCTTCTCGATGCCTCCCTGGACAATACCAGCCTGACCAGAATCCGCACCCTGGTGCTGGCCGATCCGCGGGTGGTTGAAATCAACGAGCTCCGGGCGAGGAACGCCGGCCGCTACAAGTTTGTCGAACTCGACATCACCCTCCGCGTCAGCGACCTGGAGAGGGGACACCGGATATCGGAGGAACTGGAAAACCGGCTGAAGCGGGAAATCGCCCAGGTTGATCGCATCCTGATCCACTATCAGCCCCGACAAAAGGCGCAGCTCACCTACGCCATACCCATTGCCGCCGACCGCAAGACAGTTTCCGAGCATTTCGGCGCGGCGCCCTTTTTCCGGCTGGTCACCCTGCAGACGGTAAGCGGCATGGTCATTTCCGAACGCATCTTGGAAAACCCCTATCTCGAGGAGGAAAAAAGCAAAGGAATCAAGGTGGCGGAGTGGTTGCTCGAAAACGGACTCGATGTGCTGATCTCCCACCAAGACCAGGCCGGCAAAGGGCCGCAGTTTGTCCTGGGAAACAGCGGTGCGGAAATTCTCATCACGAAGGAACGCGAAGCCGACAACGTCCTGTCCATGGTGCAGGCCAAGGCAAAAAAATATGCCGGCAGGAATGCGGAACAGATGGAGTCAACCAGCTGAAAACAGCAGTGACGGGGACAAAGGAGACAAAGATGATGACGGAAAAGGAAATTGGCGCGGCATTGCGGGCAATCATACATCCCAGCCTGAAAAAACCGCTGATCGACCTGGGGATGATCCGCGACATCGCGGTCCGGGGGACGGAGGTCAACCTGACCCTGGCGTTGAAATCGGACCATGGCCCTCTGAAGGAAAAATTTGTCCGGGATATTGAACAAACCGCAGGGGCATTGCCCGATGTCTCGGCGGTGAAGGTGAATGTCGCCATCCTGAGCGAGGAAGAGCTGCAGCGGCTGTTCCCCAGGGTGCCGCTCAAGGGGATCGAAAAGGTCCGCCATATCGTGGCCGTGGCGAGCGGCAAGGGCGGGGTGGGCAAGACCACGGTCGCCGTCAACCTGGCCCTGGCTTTTGTGCGCAACGGCCTGCGCACGGGACTGCTCGACGCCGACGTCTATGGCCCCAGTGTCCCCCTGATGCTGGCCCTGCCCGATTCCCTCGAGGAAGAAGCGGGAATGATCCTGCCCAGGGAAAAATTCGGTCTGCGTGTCGTCTCCCTGGGCATGACCGCCGGCGAGACCGACGCGTTTATCTGGCGCGGCCCCCTGGTTTCGAAAATGATTCGCCACCTGCTGGAGCGGGTGCAGTGGGGCGAACTCGATTATCTGGTCATCGACCTGCCGCCGGGGACCGGAGATCCCTCCATCACCGTGGCCCAGGCCATACCCCAGGCCTCGATCCTGATGGTCACCACCCCGCAGGAAGTGTCGCTGATCGATGTACGGCGGTCGGTCACCCTCTTTCGGAAACACCGCCTGCGCATCGCCGGTCTGGTGGAAAACATGTCGTACTTCCGCTGCGGTCATTCGGTACAGCCCATAGAGATTTTCGGCCATGGCGGCGGCGAGAAACTCAGCCGGGAAACCGGTCTTCCCCTGCTGGGCGCGATCCCCTTCGATCTTGAACTCGGGCGCGGCGGCGACAGCGGTCTGCCGCTCCTGGTGTCGGCGCCCGATTCCGAGACCAGCCGGGTTTTTCTGGAGGTGGCAAGTAAACTGAACCAACAGAACGAAGCGGCGAGCCGATGAACCCGCGACGCTCTCACATTTTTTGCCGGCGCTGGAAAGCACGCCTGAGCATCGCAGGGCAACAATCGCGGTTTCCGGAAAGCCGCCACCTTCTCGTGCAGCGTTGACAACCGACAAACACCCAAAAAAAGGAGGATGACATGCCGGAATTCGGGACACCATTTTCAGGATTGGCAAGGGACAGGAAGCTCACCCATGAGGAACTCGTCAGGGCGATTCGATTCATGGTGGCGGCGGAGTATGAGGCCATCCAGTTGTACATGCAGCTGGCGGAATCGACAGACAACAGGCTGGCCATCGAGGTGCTCAAGGATATCGCCGACGAGGAACGGGTCCATGCCGGCGAGTTTCTGCGCCTGCTCCATGAACTCGCCCCCGATGAAGCATCCTTCTACGCCCAGGGGGCAAGCGAGGTGGAGGAAGAGATCGGCGAGCTTAAAGCAGCGCGGCACACAGTGACGGATGACAAGAGCCCGGTCGCTTGAAACAGGCGATCGAACCGCTTCGCCCAGAACATGACCACGGCGCGTTCGTGGTCATCGCGTCGATGAGAGAATATAAATTATTGTGCAATTCCGTCATGATGCGGAATATTTTCCGCCATGGTCGATCATCGAGCACCCAATGGCAATGACCTGTCTCCCGGTTCGATTGGCCTCAAAGGTGTCATCTACGTTCAGTGGGTGCACTGTTACTCAGAAAACAGCCAAGGCCGGTGTTTCCCTGACTGCCGATGAATGTCCGCTACTCGGATGCGGTATCGCCGGTTGCCTCCTCCCCCAGGCGTCAATTGTTCCGGGTGAGTGGCCGCGGGTCGCCATGGAACGGCGTGGTCAAATTGTCGGGGTCGTCTTCGGAGGAGTTGAAAGGTGCTGCCCGCGCAGGTAAACTTTTTTTAAGGCGTGCCGGTGGTTGTTTATCCTGCGCATCACAACGAGAGGAGCTTGATGAGCATGGTGGCTCGAGACGTCATGGATAGCCGATTTCATCTCCTCCATCCTCGGGATACCTTGTCCCGGGCAGTCGAGATGTTTCAAACCGCCAGTCGCGAGGAGAAGAGAAAGATTTTCGGCCTGATGGTGGTGGATGACGAGGACCGCCTGGTGGGGATGATTTCGATGTACGACATCCTTCTTTTCCTCCAACCCAAACATGTCAGAATCTGGAGTGAGATGGAGGAACCGGACCTCGACCAGCTCTTCACCGAGCTGCTGGAGCGGGCCAAAGGGATTGAGGCGGGAGATATCATGACCACCGAAGTGGTCACCATCAGTCCGGACACCCATCTCCTCGCCGTCGCGGATATCATGCTGAAAAAACATGTCCGCCGCCTGCCGGTGACGGAAAATGGCCGGATAATCGGGATTGTCTACATATCTTCCCTGTTCCACCACATGCTCTCCGGATTTCTGCCGTCCCAGGGGCAAACGCCATGGTAATCGTCAGGCAGAGAAGCGTCCTGGCCGGACTGCGGGTCCGGGAGGTGATGCGCCGACGGGTTACCCGTCTGCCCGGCAAGGCCACCCTCTCCCACTGCATCAATCAGCTGGTAAAAAACAAGATCAGCGCCCTCCTGGTCATCGACGGGGAGGAGCATCCGATCGGCGTGGTGTCGAAGACCGATTTGATCGGTGCTTTTTATGCCGGACTGCCGCTTGACACCAGGATCGATCAAATAGCCGCCGGAGAACCGCTGTTCCGTCTTCCCGACGACAGCCTCGAATCGGCCATCGACCTGATGCACGGCAAGGGCGTCCACCGCTTGTACGTGATGGGGGCGGATGGCGGTCGGATCGTCGGCAAGCTGGCCTATCCCGATATCGTCGCCCTCCTGTATCGGTATTGCCGGGCCTGTCCCAACAGCTCCGCCACAGGGCGCCGGTCGGCGACGGCGGCCGCCGATGCGCAGCGATTGCGGGTGAGCGAGGTCATGACGGCGGGCGTCCTGTCGTGCCCGCTCCAGACCAGCCTGGCCGAGGTCGTCGAGCAGTTGACCGCCCGGCGTTTCGGGGCCGTCGTGGTCACCGATGCCGCCGACGTGCCGCAAGGAGTGCTGTCGAAATCCGATCTGGTTCTGGCCTACAAGCACGGACTCGGCATAAACCACCCTGCAACGGCGGTCATGCAGACCCCGGTGCTCAGCTGTGGCCGCGACGACCTGCTCACCACCGCGCTCCGGCAGATGCTCCTCAAGGACGTGCAGCGCCTCTTTGTTCACCAGGGTCAACCGCCCCGCATGGTCGGCGTGCTTTCTCTCTCCGATTCAGTCCGTTTCCGCTCGGGTTCCTGCCGGGCCTGCATCTCCGGCCGCCTGATTGCCGGAGAGTAGAACTGGCGGCAGCAGTTCCCTGGACGTTTGATTTTTTTGCGGAGGCACCAGTGCTCCATCTGCCACGAAGAATGGATATGATCTCACGCCCGCACCGCAACCTCCCAGTTTTACTGCTGTTCCTCCTTGTTTGCTTCCTGGTCGGGGCAACCCGTGCACAGACCGCCCGTGACGTCCGGATCGGCCTCCTGGCCAAACGGGGCTCGGAGATCGACGTCAAGCTGTGGACCGCGACCGCCGACTATCTCACCGCCCGATTGCCCGGCCATCGTTTCCACCTCGTTCCGCTCGATTTCACCGAGATCCACGATGCCGTCCGGGAGGCGAAGATCGATTTCGTCCTCGCCAATTCCGCTTTCTACGTGGAACTGGAAAAACTGTACGGGGTGAACCGGATCGCCACCCTGATCAACCGGAATCTGCCGGGGCAGCAGACAACCATCTTCGGCGGCGTCATCTTTGCCCGGGCCGACCGCCATGAAATCAAGGAAATCAAGGATCTGCGCAACCGCCGGTTCATGGCGGTCGAGCCGCGCTCCTTCGGCGGCTGGCTGGTCTGCTGGCGTGAACTGAAACGTCTCGGCATCGATCCCCTCCGCTTCTTTGCCTCGCTGGAGTACGGCAATACCCATGATGCCGTGGTCCAGGCCGTGCAGAACGGTACGGTCGACGCGGGAACGGTCCGCACCGATACCCTGGAGCGCATGGCCGACGCCGGCACCATCCGGCTTGACGAATTCCGGATTCTCAACGAGCGGCACATCGCCGGATTCCCCTTCAAACTCAGCACCGCCCTCTATCCGGAATGGCCGATGGCGGCCATCCGGACCACCCCCGCCGACCTGACCCGCCGGGTCGCCTCGGCCCTGCTGGCCATGGACAGCGACGATCCCGCGGCCAGGGCCAGCAAGAGCGCCGGATGGGCCGCACCGCTGAACTACCAGCCGGTGCACGACTGTCTGCTCGACCTGCGCATCGGCCCCTATGCGGATTTCGGCCAGTTCACCCTCAACGACGTCCTCAGGCGCTATTGGCGGCAACTGGCGATTCTGCTGCTCCTCGTCATGGCGGTTCTCCTGACCTCCCTCTACATTCTGCGCCTCAACCAGCGCCTGAGGCAGAAGAAAAGAGAGGTCGACGAACTCAACGCAACGCTGGAGGACAAGGTGGTCGAGCGGACCAGCCGGGTCAACACCCTGCTGGACCAGGAGTTGTATCTCCGCGAAATCATGGAGACGATTGCCGAAGTCAACGCGCTGCTGATTTCAGCAACCGACCTGGATACGCTTCTGCATGCGGCATGTAAGGCGATGGGCGAACACAGTCATTACGGCCACAGCTGGATCGGGCTGCTGCACGATGGCCTGGTCGACCGGGTGTTCAGCACCGACGATTCCCTTCGTCCGCCCGGCACTCCCCCCTACAATCCCCATGACCCCACCGACCCGTTCGCCTCGTCGGCCGAAGGCAGCTGTATGACGAAGAATCAGACCGTGGTCATGGTCAGGAAGGAGGAGCAGGGTGCCGCCACCTCCCGCCCCGATCCGGCCACGACCGGCAAATTTCGTGCCGTCATCGCCTTGCCGCTGCGCGCCGACCGCTATTCCTCCCCCCTGGGGGCGCTCTGCGTCTATACCATGCGCCGGGAAGGCTTCGAGCAGGAGGAGATCGCCATGCTCGAGGAACTGGCGGGCGACATCGGGTTTGCCGTCAACTCTTTCCGGCAGAAGGAACAGGTGGCCGACCTGGAGAAGGCGCGGATCGAAAATTACCAGCAGACCATCCGATCATTTGCCGACATGATCGATCAACGGGACACCTTTACCGCCGGGCACACGGTTCGGGTCGCGGAGTACAGCAGGCTGCTCGCCACGCAGATGGGACTTGCAAAAGAGCAGATCGACCTGCTGCAGCAGGCGGCAATCCTCCATGACATCGGCAAGATCGCCACCCCTGACTCGGTGCTGCTCAAACCGGGAAAGCTCTCCACCCTTGATTACGAATTGATCAAACTCCATGCCTCCGCCGGCCACGCCATGCTGGCAAGCATTCCCATGTACCGGGAGCTTGCCGAAATCATCCGCCATCATCATGAGCGCCATGACGGCATGGGCTACCCGGATCGCCTGCGGGACAAGAATATCCCTCTGCTGTCGCGGATCATTGTCGTTGCCGACTCCTTCGACGCCATGACCACCAACCGCATCTACAAGCCGCGCAAGACGGTTGCCGAGGCCCTCCGGGAGTTGGAAACGCTCAGCGGCAGCCAATTCGACCCGGACGTTGTCGCCGCCGGGCTGATCGCGTTGCGCAATGTGGAGAGCCCTGATTCCATCGACCAACTTCCCAGGAATCAAATGGAAGAGCGCAGGTTTTCGTACTTTTTCAGCGACAAGCTGACAGGGCTCTACAACGAGGACTACCTCCAGATCATGCTGCGGAACAATCAGGTACTGCACGAATTTCGCTGTCTCCACAGCGTGCATGTCAATAATCTGGAGCAGTACAACATGCGGTTGGGTTGGGAGCAGGGTAACCTGCTGATGCAGAAAATCGCCACCGAACTGCAGGCACTTTTCCCCGGGGCGCTGCTGTTCCGGGCCTATGGCCGTGATTTTGTGATCATCACAGCCCACCATGTCAACCTTGCTGCGGATTTGCTCCGTTTGGCCAGCCTCAAGGGAACAGAGGTGACGCTGGAATCAAGCCATATCGACCTGCTCGAGGAGACAACCTACTATATCGACAAGATGGAACGTCTTGAAATCAAGTGCGAAATGCAGAAATGCCGATGACATCGCGGTATGCGGTGCACCACTTTTTTGTTGACCGGAATGATCAGGTCCGACCTGAGGAGATTCTACGAAAGGCCGGATTGCGTCCGGGGCCGAGATCACAGCGAGGGGGGGTCGGAAAAAATCCTGCAAAAAAATGAAACGACCATGGCACGGGATATTTGAGCCGGACATCCACCAGCCGGCTGCCGCCACATCAGCGGCGGGCGGATTTCCACCCTCGTGCTATCGGCCGCGTACAGTCCGTCCATTTTAAAGGTCTGATTCGTCATAGCTGGACACATAACCACTGTAGCCCGCCCTTGAAGGGTGGGATTTCCCCTGCAGCAGCAGTTTATCTCTCTGGTTCCGGAGCATTCGGTTGATCACCTGTTTCCTGGTGGTATGGGCGTTGCTCTTGCCCCAGGCGACAAGAATGACATCAGACTCCGCAATCGCCTGCTCGATGTGCCGATCGTTGTCGGCACCGATATCCATCTCCGTCCCGGAAAACGCCTGAGTCTGGATCAAGGCAAACTGGTTGACGATTATCAGCCTCTGCGCCCCGGCGAACTGTGGCAGCCCCTGCAGGAATACCAGCTTTTCGAGGAACTGGACCGATTTGTCGGCGATGGCGGCGTTGGCGACGCTGGGGTTCTGCAGGATCGCGCCGACAGTCAGCGGGTGACCGGCCACAGGCGGATTGCGGCTGACCTCGAGCCGGTAGCGGTACTTCCGACAAGGTGAAAAGGTGGCCGTGACCTGGACGCCATCGATATGCCGGTAGATCCGCATCGAGTCCTTCGCGCTTTGGCAAGCCGCACTCCTCTCGCCTATTTCCCCATTATTTCGTCCGTCCGGAAACGGCTCTTTTTCCCTGACCCTTCGTTGCTCTCAGCAATGTAATCCACCGGTAAGCGAGGTACGAGACTCCGAGATATCAAATATATGCCTGCGGTCAAATTCATCGAGCGCCTCGATTCATGAAAAAATATCTCGTTTCCGGCTGGACACTGTTTCATTCCGCCCTCCCGCTCTCCTCCGCCCCGGGATGGCATCGCGAGGCGGAGGCCAGGCCGGGGTTCACCAACCCGCGATCGCCGACTTCCGGGTGCCATGGGCGATCACGACCCGCTCACCTCCCTGTGTTCAGAAACTCCAGGACCTCATCCCACCACGCCGCACCGGGATGGCTGGGCCAGTCGTTGTGACCGGCATCTGCAAACGTCCACAGCCGTTTAGGCTGGGAGAGCGCGCGGTACAGCCGTTCCGTCAGCCGGTTCGGGATGATCTTATCCCGTCCGGCCATAATAACGGCGACCGGACCGGCATAGTGCACCAGGTTTGCCGCATTATCGTAGGTGTCCTGCAGCAGCAGTCCGACCGGAAGCCAGGGATAGTGAACCTTGGCCTCATTGGCCAGTGAATCCCACGGGGTGATCAGGACAACTCCCCGCGGGCGGAGCTCGGCATCGGCGGCCAGAGCGGATGCCACGCCGCACCCCAACGATTCGCCCCACAGGTACAACGGCCCGCCAAACTCCTGTTGCGCCCGTAGCGCCGCCCGGCGACCATCGGCGATAAAACTCTCTTCGCCCAATTCACCGGGCCGCCCGCCATACCCGGGATATTCGATCAATACCACGCGGAAGCCCCGACCCTCCAGGGCGGCGATATAGTAAGAGCGGTCCACTGCCGCCCCGGCATTGCCGTGGCACACAACGATCGTGCCCCTGTAACCGGCCGGACCTTTCCGGCTCACTATGCCGTAATATCCTGCATTATCGTCAGGCCACAATCGCAGATCCTTTGCCGCGGCGTAACGGCGCACTTCATCAATCGTGTGTTGTCCGGGGTAATAGAGCAGAGAGCGCTGGATATTGCCGCGGGCAAGGACGGCGACAATGAGCCCAAGGACCGTGACGACAAAGGCAATCTTGACCATGATGGATGTCAACCCCTCCCACCTGTAAGGTTCGGTATCACGCTGCTGCGGACCGACTGCCGCTACCGGCCTTCGGCCCTGAACCCTGCATGGAACGTCACTTTGCCCTGGGGGTAGAGGCCGTTGAAAGACAGGGCGAAGAAGACCTCCGGCGGAACCCCCTCCACCACGAATTCCGAGACGTTTTCGAAACCGAATTTTCTGTAGTACTCCGGATGCCCCACCAGACAGCAGCCTCGAGCTCCCAGGTCGTGCAGCCGTGCCAGTCCCTGCCGGATCAGGGTCGTGCCGATTCCCCGCCGCTGGTATCCCGGCAGCACCGAGACCGGTCCGAGCCCGTACCAGTCCGAAGTGCCGTCGGAAATGGCCACCGGCGAAAAGGCGATATTGACCGCTCTATTATTGTGGAAAGGGGGTAGTCGGTTAGC
>JROS01000161.1 GCA_000769715.1 Desulfobulbus sp. Tol-SR | reverse complement strand
GAAAACCTCGATCTGGTCGTCGTTGAGCCAGGAGCGCTCGATGGTGGCGGGGGCCTCGGATTCTGCCTGGATCTCGGCATCGCCCTGTTCCATGGCCTCGTGCACGGCCTCGCCAGCTTTGTCCATCGCGTCCATGGCCCGATGTTCAGCTTCCGTGAATTGGGCTTCAGCTTCCAGCGTTTTGGCGATGGCCTCGTGCATCGGCAGCAAAGTGCATTTGCCAGAACGGACCTTCTTGCCCTTTGCGGGCAGGTCGTTGTCCGGCCCCATGTCTTCTGTGAAACCGAGCTCAAGCCAGCCGGATTTGGCGGAAAGGACGAGGGCGATGCGATCTTCGTAAGTGACGTAACTGCCGGCGGTGATGGTTGCGCTCTTCATGGTGGTTCTCCTGTGGTTTTGGTTGAAGGAGGCCCGTAGGCCTCCGTGTTGGATTCGTGGGGTCAACGCGGAAAGTAACCTTTGTAGTCTTCCTGAAACTTGTAAGTCACAGATCGAGAGGACGACGGAGACTTACCAGCCCGGACTGCCCCGCAACGTCCGACCCAGTAAAAGTCTCCTTGGCTCGTGCGCGTGAACTGCCGGTACTTGGCGCTGCGGCTCGGTACCACTTCTGTCTCGCCCTGGTTTAAAAGAGCTTGTACGGCCTGCTGGGTTCTCGTGTCCTGTTTCATCGTTCCGTCCTCCTGGTTGCGGGCCTCGCTCCCGGTGCTCTCTGCCCCGGTCCTGCGTTGCCCTTCTTACCTTTGGAATTGCAAGCCACGTGCCACCAGGACGATCGATCTTGCGGCTGTCCCTTGTGTCCTGTCCTATCCGCACCACCACCAGTTGTGTACCACAGCGTCGCATGTGTAAGCCTTACGCACCACAGCGTGGTACTTGAACCATGCCTCCACAGGCCGCGTCCCTGGCGGGCTTTGTGTCTGTGTACCACAGCGTCGCATGTGTAAGCCTTACTCACCCACTGAGTAAGCTTTACACATCTCACAGCGTGGTACCGTGGACAGGTACCCGGGGGGGTACTACCCAGTAGTAGTTCCGAGGCCGGGGGGCCTTTGACCGAGAAGCGTTTTCCTCCAATAAATAATTTAGTCCTTTCACTAATTATCCTTTAGCCCTGGCCCAAGGCCCTTCGGTATTTAGCAAGCATCTCTCCGCCTAACACACCCTCACCGTCTCCAATACCGGTGTTTGGCACGGCCTGCCGTTCCCCTTTTCGTATTTTACACGAGGAACTTGACAAACCCCCTGCTGCTATGTTATAATGAAAGAAAAAGGACGAATTGCCAATATGAGCACGATCAACATCAGGGAATTAGAACTCGTTTACCGCAATGCTGAAACCCAGGAAGAGCTCGATCTCGCCCTGCAGTTTCACGGCATTACATATGGCGAGTTGTCTGCCCTGGCCACTGATCGCGGTTGGCAGTCCAGCCCCATTGCCGTAAAAAATCTCGCCGCCCAAATCGATTCTTTCGACCCCACCGTTGAGGCCGACGACAAATTCATTGAGAGCTCAAACAAAGCTTCCATTCGCCGCCTCCATTCTCTGCTGGAATACACCGTTACCAAATTTCACCTTGAGGCCAGGGACATGTCTATCGCTGCCATGGCCGATACCCTGGATGTCCTCGT
>JROS01000054.1:20354-86969 GCA_000769715.1 Desulfobulbus sp. Tol-SR | reverse complement strand
AGTGATGGTAAAGAGCACCGAAACGGTGTGCTCCTGTCAAGAAGCTCAAATCTCATATATCAGTGGATATTGGACAACATGGTAGAGGTCTCAGGAAAGCTTCTCTTACAGATTTCCAACTTGATCTTATCCCGCAGCTCAGCAGGACTCCTGACTCCTGCTGAGTCCAAATGCAACAAGTTTAGCACTCGCTCCACTTTACGAGAAGTATTTCTTATGAATCAGGAGTCCTGAACGAATGTATAGGGAGTAATCAGCCCAAGACTTCTCTTGTAAACGCTTTGGCTTTTGCCACGTCTTCTTCTTTTGGACTTCCTGTCATCTGTTTAACCATATCCCCCCATGCCTCGTCGGACAAGTTGAGCTTTTTCTGCACCGCGTCGTGCAAAGATTTGGTCAGAGCTCCTTGGCAGTCAAAACAGCCTTTATATTCAATTTTCTTTTTCTCACATGCTGTTTGAATAGGTTCTGTAAATTGATCCATGTAAGGTGGACCCTTGAGTCAAGACAAATATCGACTGAGTTTAAGCTGTACATTCGACTTCATTCGCAGCTGCGCGGCGCTGCCCCGGTGTTGTCTCTGCTTGAGTTGGTGCCGTTGCGGTGGAGGATTGCCCTGTGGAGCGTAGCGGAACAGGGCAATCCTCCACCGCGCGTGGAAATTTATCCACAATCTCCGCCCCGCCCCCTCTTGCGGTTCGATACACGACATCGGGCGTCTGGTGGCCCAGCGACTGGTGCGGCCGCTCGCCGTTGTAGAAGGCGAAGTACTCTGCCAGGCCGATCGTCAACTCGCTCATCGAGGCATAGCCCTTCAAATACACATCCTCATGCTTGACGTTGCGCCAGAGCCGCTCGACAAAGATGTTGTCGAACGCTCGTCCGCGTCCATCCATGCTGATGACGACGTCCTCCCTCTTCAGCACGCTGGTGAAGGCAATGCCGGTAAACTGCGAGCCTTGATCGCTGTTGAAGATTGCGGGCCTGCCGTGGCAGCGCAAGGCTTCCTCCAGGCAATCGACACAGAACACCGCATCCATGCTGTTGCTGATCCGCCAGCTCAGCACCCGGCGCGAGTACCAGTCGATGATCGCCACCAGGTAGGCAAAGCCACGCGCCAGCCGGATGTGGGTGATGTCGGTACCCCAGACCTGATCGGGCCTGATAACAGGAACGCCGCGCAGCAGGTAGGGATAGATCTTGTGCTCAGGGTGCGGCCGGCTGGTGTTCGGACCAGGCGCCATGCCGGCCAGCCCCATCTGCCGCATCAACCCTTGCACCCGTTTGCGGTTGACCGTGTGGCCTGCAACCTTGAGAAAGACCACCATCTTGCGGCTGCCGTAGAACGGATGACGGGTGTACTCCTCGTCGATCAGGCGACTGAGCAGGAGATTGCTTTCATCCACCGGCCCGGGCTTTTGCCGGGCGTAGATCGTGGCGCGGGATACCCCTGCCAGAACGCATTGCCGGACCACCGAGACCGCGTCTCTCCGGTCAATCCAGGTTTGCCGTGTCACGGCAGGTTGAATCCCGATTTTTTTTTAAGCCAGTCGAGCTCCATCTTCAGCTTGCCAATCTCGCTGTACAACCGTTCCGGCTCCTTGTGGGCGGCAATTGGTTTAAGGCCTCGTTTGCCTTCAAACAGCGTTTTGGCCTGCTCCTGAATTTCCTTCTTCCACTGCCCAATCGTTCACGACTCACAGGCATCATCAAAACCCAGTTTATGAATGAGAACGAAACCCGGTTGTTTATCGAGCATCGCCTAAAAAACGCCGATGCCTCTCCAGTGCTTTTTGACAAAGATGCCGTAGAAATCATTGCCGCCTTCACCAGGGGTAACCGACGTACCCTCATGAATACCGCAACAATGGCTCTTGAAGAAGCATACTATCTCGAAGAAAAAACCATCTCCGCCAGTACGTTCTACAACTCGGAATGGTTCAACGAATCCGAGTGAAACGGAGGCGGACGCGAGGGGACTCCGCCGCCAAGGGATAACTCGGTGCGGTAGACTGCTGTCTACACACAACAACCGGTTGGAGTGATCCGACCGGCTGTCTTGTTTGGATATTGGCTGGCAAGGTTTCTTGAGATAATTACTGGATTTGTTTGTGAGAATCTACACAGTGACCACCGCGCATCGTCGATTATATGAAATCGATGTTATAGAAAGGGTTGATATG
The DNA here is from genome assembly GCA_000769715.1 of Desulfobulbus sp. Tol-SR. Classification (GTDB taxonomy): domain Bacteria; phylum Desulfobacterota; class Desulfobulbia; order Desulfobulbales; family Desulfocapsaceae; genus Desulfoprunum. The sequence continues at coordinate 84,786 of JROS01000054.1, read as the reverse complement.
ATCTTTATCGGCAACTGCCGGCTTGGCAAAGACGACATCCTTCACGCCATATGTCTCGACAATCATCTTGGTGGTCTTGCGCCGCTGCTCCTTGTCGCTTTTGAGCAATCCCTCAAGGTTGCCAAGAGTGATAATACCGTCGTTGTATTCTATCGTCGCATGCGGCGCGTAATTGACAATATGGGCATGGATGTTGGCAAGGAGAGCACGATTCTTCAATTTATTTAATGATTCCTTGGAAGTATCGAACCGACCCGTCTGCACCAGCGCATGAAGTGTATTGACGACATCGTCGACGGTCAAGGTGTCGATCCGAAGAACCGCGTCGTAGAGGTTGCAATCCCAGGTGTCATGGCCATAAAGAGCGAGCCCCCACCGGCGTCTTTCATCATCGTCTTTTCTCAGCATATATCGAGCCTCTTCCTCGGAAGCATTCTCCCGCTTCATCTCTTCTTTAACCCGATCCTCCATATTGGCAAGAATCCTTACTTTCATGACATGGGAAATACCCTGGAGAAAGAAATGTCCGGCCAATCCGTGATAAACGATGTTGTCATTGACCATGTGATTAAAAAAAGCCGAACGTAAATAACTGATATATCGAATTTTTCCGTGCTTGAATCTTTCTAGTACGGAGGGTGCGTCATGGAGAGCCTTCACAAGCTTGATCTCGGGAATAGAAAATTCCTCACACGCCTCAAGCAGGATATCCCGCGAAACACATTCGTACCCAAGGCGGCCGGCCAGGCTTTCCGCAACTTCCTTGCCTCTGCTGTACGACCCTCTGGAAATGGTAATAATAGCCACGTTACTCTCCTTCATTTCAATGAATAAAAATTGTCTGCCGACAACCGGCAAGCGGTCAGAATAGTCCTGCCACATGTGGATGTACATGTATTTTAATAAAATATGCACTTTACATTATAACGAAACGACCTTTTCCTGCTACAGGAACAATACTCCGCTATCTGGACCAAGCCTCTTACAAAATGAACTACGTGCCATAAAACTTTATGAACAAATCAGCTGATCCTTGGATTGCCGGCTGAAAAAAATATTGCAGTACTCATCCGGGAGGTGCTCGATGAAGGCCGACTGTTATCGTTAAACTCAAGCCAATAACACCTCAATTCCCGCTCTATTTTTCGAAACAGAGTGTTTCTAGGTTACTGCGAAGTGTCATAACCTCGACCTTGGGGGAAAACACCAGATGTTCATTGGGCAAAAGATATAGGTATATGTACATACCTCACCGTTTACCTCAGGTTCCGATCGCCGGCGTCCTGCCGCAGGGCGGCGATGATGCCCTGCAGCTCGTAGGCTCCGGTCAGCTCGAGAAACACATCCTCGAGATTTTTTGCCCCGGCGGCCGCCTGCGCCCGCAGTTCCGCGATGGTGCCGGTGGTGGTGAGGCGGCCGTGCTGGATGATGCCGATCCGGTCGCACAGTTCCTCGGCGATCTCCATCGAGTGGGTGGAGAGAAAGATCGCCGTCCCCCGGGCGGCCAGCGACTTGAACAGTTCCTTGACGATCCGGGCGCTCTTGGGGTCGAGTCCGACCATCGGTTCGTCGACGACGATGAGCGGCTGGTCGAGCATGAAGATCGAGGTCATGATCAGCTTCTGGCGCATGCCGTGGGAATAGCCCTCGATCAGGTGGTGGCGCCAGTCGCCGAGGTCGAACAGTTCGAGGAACCGGCCGGCCTCCGCCAGGACCTTGTCGGGGGAATGGTCAAGGTAAAGGCTGGCGATGAAGCGCAGGTATTCGTCGCCGGTCAGCTTTTCGTAGAGGAAGGGGCGATCGGGGATATAGCCGGTGCGCCGTTTGCCCTCGAGCGGGGCGCGGGCGAGATCATGGCCGCAGATGGTCACCGTGCCGGCCGATGGCTGCAGCAGGCCGGCCAGCATCTTGATGGTGGTGGTCTTGCCGGCGCCGTTGGGGCCGAGGAAGCCGTAGATTTCGCCGGCCGCAACCGCCAGGCTGATATCGTCGACGGCGGTGAAGCTGCCGAAGTTTTTGCTGAGTTGATGAAGGTGGAGCACGGTGGCAGTCATGGCTGATCCGGTGATTGATGGGCCTTCGTCGCCGGGGAGTGAGCGGCGGCGGGCGGCAGTGGTTCGATTGACAGTTGACCGAGCAGGGCGCCGATGCGCATCTGGTCTCCGAACTCGCCCTCGACGAACTTGATGTGGCCGAGATCGGCCGGCAGCTGGTTGATGGTGGTGTCGACCGAGATCCATTGCCCGTCGATGCCGACCTCGTTCCAGGCGTGGTAGTAGAAGGCGTCGTTGAGGAACATCACCCCGCTGGCGATGCGGCAGGGGATGCCGGCGGTGCGGGCCAGGGCGGCGAACAGCACGGCATGTTCGTTGCAGTCGCCGATGCGGCTGTCGAGGATCGTCAGGGCATCGGGCAGGCCGAGCACCGGCCGTTTTTCCAAATTGGCGTGGACCCAGGCGGCGATCGCCCTGAGCTTCTCGACCGGCGAGGTGCTGCCGGCGGTGATCCGGCCTGCCAGCTCCGTCAGCTTCGGGTGCCCGGTCTGCACCATCCGGCTGGCGGCCAGATCGGCGGGGTCGGCGGTGCCGCCGGAAGCTCCGCCCGGGGCGGGCGGCAGCGACTCGCGGGTGACCGTCAGGATCCCATCGGCATACTGCTGTCTCCCGGAATGAAGGTCAAACGCCCCGTCGTCGGGGAAATGGAGGCGGTAGCGGATCTGCTCCAGGCCGTCGAGCGGCGGCATGACGCCGTTCAATCGGGCCGCCACCGCCGCCAACAGGTCCGGGATCTCGTCGCTGTCAGCCAGGGCCTTGAATTTCGGTTCCTTGAGGAAGACGAAGCCGGCCGGCGATTCTTCCTTCTGGACGTCGCCGCGGTCGTCGAGCCAGGAACTGATCCGGGCCCCGGCGACAGTCTCGATGAAATGGTGGAGATTCTGCACCCGGCCGTGGATCAGCACCTTGTCCCGGCCCCGGTACTCGATCACCGAGTCCTTGGCGGTAAGCGACAGCGGGTCGAACCAGGGGATGCGGACCTTCTCCCCCACCGTGATGCCCGGTTGCAGCAGATAGTCGCGGCGCGAGGTGGAGAGCATCGGCGGTGCCGGCAGGTCGATCCGCTCCCTGATCGTCGTGCTGCCGGTGGCAAGGGTGAAGCTGACGCTGTTGCCGGAGGACCTGCCGTCGGCCTGCATCCGGTAGAACGGGGAGCGGAAGGAAAAGACGAAGTCCTGCAGTCGGCTGTCGGCGGTGATGACCGCCTCGAGGTGGAGGTTGACCGGATGCTTGCCGCCGGCGACGTTGAGCACCATCCCGGCCTTCTGGTCCAGGGTGATGCGGCCATCGTCGCGGGGCTCGAAGGTGGTGGCGACGTAGCCGATCTTCCGGTTGTGAAAATAGATCGATTGGTATTCTTCCCGCGCGGCCTGGGCGATGGCCGATGATTCCTCCGGATTGATGGTGGTGATGAAGAAATCGCGTTGCATCAGCAGACCGAAGAGGAAGAGCCAGACGAGGAAGATGATGGTTTTGATGAGTGGGGCCGGGGTCCGGAACGCAATCTGTTTCATTCTGCCACTATAGCAATTCGGTCGCCGGTTGTGAATGGCTTATGGCGAGGATAACGGCGGCGGGGGCCGTCCGGAGGCGGCGGTGGCCGAGGGGAATTCGTCGGCCGGTGATACCCGGTTACAGTGAGGCATCCCTTGGCGACCAGTGGGAGGACAGGATGTCGTCGGCAGGAGCGAGTTCGTGGTGGCGCCCGGACCGGCGGATCACAGGCGAACGCCGTGGAGGTGCGGATTCGCCTTTCCCTCCGGCGAATTCCGGTATACAGCTTATGGACTTGCCGCCATCAGGTGTCGCTGCCGTGGTTCCTCCGGAGGTGCGTGCGCTGCAATTCCGCCGGATGATGGTTGAACAACAGCCCGCCGCCGTGCCCGTTCTCGGTCGGCGCAACCGGCGGTTGAATCGATAGTGTGTCTTTCAAGGGAAATGTCTGCCATGTTCGTCACCCTCAAACCGCTGGTCCTGGCCTCCACTTCGCCGCGGCGTCGGGCCTATTTCGAGGATCTCGGGCTCGATTTCACGGTGTGTCCCGCCGACATCGATGAACAGCTCAGGACCGATGAGGACCCTGATCATCTGGTCCTGCGGCTGGCCCGGGAGAAGGCCCTGGCGGTCCGCCATCTTTTCCCCGCAAGCTGGATAGTCGCCGCCGATACCGTTGTCTGTGCCGGCGACGAGATCCTGGGCAAGCCGCGGGACCCCGACGAGGCGGTCTCGATGCTGATGACCCTTGCCGGTCGTGAGCACACGGTGCGAACCGGGTTCTGCGTCACCTGTGCGACTGAAGGAGTTCTGGTGCGGCGGTCGGTGATCTCCTCGGTCTGGTTTTCAGACTTCGACGAGGACGTGGCGCGGGCCTATGCGGCAACCGGGGAACCGCTCGACAAGGCCGGTGCCTATGGCATCCAGGGGAAAGGGGCCTTGCTCGTCGAGCGGATCTCGGGGTCGTATTCGAACATCGTCGGCCTGCCGCTCTGCGAGGTCCTTCGGGAACTGCTGCACAACAAGGTTGTGGCCCCGCTGAGTCGGGACGGGTGATTGCCTGTCCCGCCGGGTGATCGATGTTGCGGGCTTCCCAATGAAAATAACTGCTTGCATTGCTTGACTTTCACGATTTTGCTGTGTAATCAGTTGAAGTGCATATTCCCAGATTGATTGTGGAAAATCGAGGTGATCGCCCATGCGGCATGGAGTTGACAATGAATCGTGCTGCCGGATTTCTCCCCGGGATGAGCATTCCGGGACTGCACCGATCCGCAACCGTTCTGTTCCGGAATGGGGGCCGGCAACAGGAAGTGTTCAAAGCCAATTGGCTGTCGACGTGGCGGCAAATGTCGGCAGCATTCTTTCTCAGGAACCGGAACCATGAAAGAGACTGAAAAGCTGCGTGATGCGCTCGAGACCCTGAAGGCCTTCAACAACGCCATTATGACGGTTCGCCTGTATCCGCCTCAGGCCCCCCAGGTCACCAACGCGGTTGAACGCGGATACAAGGCCCTGAAGCAGTTCGTCCGCCGCTATGGCGACCTTGTCATCAGCCTGCAGGAAAAAAAGCCGATGCTCTGTGGCGAACCTGTCCCCGACCCGGCGCTGCAGGCAATCACCAATCTGGTCGTCTACCGCCACCTCGAGGTCCTCGGGGTCGATTTCCTGGCCTTGAAATCAAAAATCGACCGCCATGCCTTCAGCCAGATCCTCTCCATGTTCACCTCGAGCGTCGAAAAGATCAAGAGGGAGGGCGGCGGGCGTGAATTTGCCCGCACCCTCAAACTGGACGGATATTTCCTCGACGAGTACCAGTTTGTCGAGGAGACCGGAGAGGAAGAGGCGGACATGGCCTTGATATCCTCCACCCGGCAGGATTTTATCGATTGTCTCCTGGGGAGGGGACAGGGTTGGCTGGTCACCGATGAACTGAGAACCGAACTGCGGAAACCGGAGCAGGCTGCATCGGCAGTGGCTGCCGCGGTCGCCACGCTCATCCTTGATCTCCGGCAGCACAGGAAGTTTACCGTTGATTCGGCATTCGCGAAGATGCTGATCCATGCCGGAGCCCTGATCGAGAAAACCAATGAACAGGCGACGGCCGTTCAGGCGGCCGATCTGCTCTGCAACGGGCTGGACGACTCGTCTCTGGCGCTGCTCCTGGCCCAGTCGTTTCCGCAGGGATTCGGGGCTCTGCTCTTCAATACCCTGCTCGGCAGGATCGAGACCGAACTCTTCGGCAAGGTCATCGACCATCTGCGGAAGCAGGAATCGATCCTGCGCCGGGCAGAAGGCAAGGACCCGGCCGGGAGAGAGTTGGTCGCGGCAACCCTGGCAAGGCTGCTCGATAGCGGCAAGGGGCGGCACTTTCTCGGGCTCGAGAAGGCGAGGAAGATCATGGAAGCCGGTGAGCGGGACCGGCAGGCAAAACGGATCAGCACCGGTCTGCAGACGGTGCTCCAGGGAAACCTCGGCGGCCTGCACAACGATGAACTGGTCATGGGCATTGCCCCCGCCATCCAGCAGTGGATCGCGGAGGGAAAGGATGAACAGGCCGGCGTCCTGCTCACCCTCCTGAACAGGCAGTACCGGGAGGGAGACGAGGTGATGCGGGCCAGGTTGATCCGGAGCATCGCCGTCATCGGCGAGAATCTCATTGCCGGGAAACGCTGGGACCTGCTGGCAAAAACCATCGAACCGATGCTGCTGTGGTTGCGTAATTCGGACACGGCCGATTTCGTGTACGAAAAAATCGCCGGTCATCTGTACGCCTTCATGGACCAGGCCTGGAAAAGGGGGAATATCGCCGCCGGTGACAAAATTCTCGAGACCTTCTTCCAGATTCGCACTGGAATCATAGAGAAAAATCCTGCAGTGCAGGTTCTCGTCAGCCGGATTCAGGACCGGGAAATCGATCGCTCGGCCCTGCCCGGGCGCCTGCAGGAATACCTGAACGACCCGGTCAATGAAGAACGCGGACGCCGGTTGAGCATGCAGGGAGCGGTGGTCGTCCGCTTTCTGGTCGATGCCCTGCTGCATAGCGAAAACACCGACGACCGGCTCAGGATCTTCAATCTCCTGACCTATAGCGGCAAGATACTGCTTCCGTTCCTGCGTGAGCTTCTTCCGGAGCCGATGCCCTGGCACGGCAAGCGCAACCTGATCAAACTGCTGGCCGGAATCGGTGAAGAACAGGATGTCGATCTTGTCACCCCCTATCTTTTCCATGAGGATCTGCGGGTTCAGCGCGAGGCCTTTGATTGTCTGTACCGGATCAGCGGCGACCGGAAAAAGGAGGTGCTGCTGCGGGTGGCCGCGGAGGCGGGCGAACTCCTGCGGTCCGATGCCGTCAAGGCCCTGATCTTTTTCAACGACGAGGATGTGGCGACGGTCCTCGGCGAACTTCTCGGCGATCATGAACATTTTTCAGCCAATATCCGGGATGCGCTCCTGATCGATGTGTGCAAGGTCCTCGGCCACTGTCCCTATCCGCCGGCGGTCACGGCCTTGCAGAATTTTCTGCAGCTGAAGGGTAAACGGGCCGGCAAGAAGATCGGTCCGGTAGTCTGGGTGGCGGCTGAAGAGGCCAGGGCGCAGATCGAGGCGGCTCAACGGGAAGAGGAAAAACGTCAGCTGAGACAGGCGCGGCTCAAGATGCAGGAGGCCTGGCAGGGAGGGCAGGGTGCCGACAGTTTCCTGTCGGGATCAAACGACATCACCGGTCTGCCGGAAGAACAGGCGGCACGGACGGTTCTCGCCCAGGGTAAGAAAGAGACGGCGCGGAGGATGATTCTCGACCTCGTCTCCCGGACCGCCCGGATGGGCAGTTTCGATCAGGCGGAACGGTTGCGCGAGTGGCTGATCGACATCGATCCGACGGCCCTGGGCGACATGGTCAAGGCGGCGGAGATCATCGAGGAGGAAAAAAAGGCCTCCATCGACAGAGGGCATCTCGATGTCTGGAAACATCTCTACCGGATACTGACGCCCGAGGAATACAGTACCCTCTATCACTGTCTTGAGCATCGGCGGTATGAGCACGACGAGCCCATCGTCCGCCAGGGAACGCACCAGACCTCACTGTTTTTCATCAACTCCGGCCAGGTGAAGGTTTTTTTCCGCGACGGCGACAACGAAATCGAGATCAAGACCATGATCAGCGGCGAGATCCTCGGGGCCGGCGTATTCTTCGATGCCTCGGTCTGGACCGTCTCGGCCGCCAGTGTCGGTCCAACCGATATCTCCATCCTGACCTTGAGAGATCTGTTGCGCTGGCATGAGGAATATCCGGCGCTGAAATCGAAATTGAACGAATTTTGTCATATATTCGAGGATATTGATCGATTTTTCCGGCTTTCCGAGAAAGACCGCCGCAAGGATCAGCGTACCAGTGTCTCCGGCCGGGTCAGCATCGATTTCCTGGATCGGATGGGGAAAAGCACTGGCCAGAAAGTCAAGGGCGAACTGTTCGACATCTCCGCCGGCGGCGTTTCCTTCTTCCTGCGACTCTCGCGGAAGGAACTGCCCCGATCGCTTATTGGAACCAGCGTCAGAATCCTTTTGCCTGGAAGGGAGATCGGTGACGCTGTCGCCTCCTGCCAGGGTGTGATCCTGGCGGTGAAGGGGTATCGCCTTCTCGAAAATGAGTATTCGGTACACGTCAAATGCGACGAGCCGATATCCGCCGAGCAGATGCAACGGTTCGTTCTGCTCTCCCGGGACGGCGAAGGGGCAAGGCGTCCGGCATTTTCCTGAGGGATGAGATCATCATGGCCGATGTATCCCGGCATTTGCCGATCGTGACGGCAATATCTTGAAGCTATGGCTCATTCTGCCGACCTGACGACAGAGTTCTATCTTCGGCATCTGCCGGCAGGGCGGATGGAGAAGACCACTCTGGTCGCGGAATGCCCGTTTTGCCGGGACCGGGGCTTCGATCCTGCCGGTCGGCTGGTGGTATTCCTCAACCAGGATGGACCCTTCCATGGCTATTTCCGCTGTCAGAACCGCTGCGTGCCGGGTGGATTCCCGCTCTGGTTCGCCCGTCTCGCGGCCCTCGACCTGTCGGAAGCACCGGGGTTTGATCCGGAGCGGGAATATTTCCACCAGCGCGCCGAATTCCCGGTCGTCAATATCAATACCGAGATCATGCAGTACCATGACCGCCTGACCGATGACCTGATCCAGGAATTCTCGGCCGCCGGGATCGGTCGCCAGGTGCTGGACGAACTGCAGATCGGCTATAACGGTCGCTATATCGTCTATCCGTACTTCCAGACCGACGGCAATGGTTATACCGCCCGTTGCGTATTCCCTGACCGACCGCAGGACTATTTCTGGCACGGCGACGAGCAGCTGGCCGCTGAAGAATTCCAGATCTTCAATATCCGGGATCTTTTGTGCTGCGAGAATGGCGCCCTCTTTCTCTGTGAGGGGGAAAACAATCTCCTGCCGCTGAAGCAACTCGGTTTTCCCGGCCTCGCCGTGCCGTACAGTCCGGTTCTCGAGAGCATCGATCCGGAAATCTTCGCCCATGTCCGCACCCTGTTCATCGTCATGGTGAATTCGGGCGAATCCGAGACGGCGGCCAGGGCCCTGGCCGCTCGTATCGGCTACAAGGTGCGCCTGCTGCAATGGCCGGCCGGACTACCACGCGGTTACAGCGTCTGGCAGATGGCCCGCGACCGCGGCGGCGGTTTCAGGGATGCGATCGCGGCGATGATCCAGTCGGCGAAGACCTTTTCCCCTTTCCCCGCCCCCCGGTTCGAACATGAACGCTTTCTCCGGCGGTTGACGGCCGAGCAGGGGACTGCCTATGCGGCAATGCAGTCGGGATTTTCCCGGCTGGATGCGGCCATCGGCGGTATCCACGGCATCAATGTCATCGGCGGCGCCCCCAAGGTCGGCAAGTCGATGTTCATGATCCAGATCGCCACCGAGATGGCGCTGCGGGGCATTCCGGTGCTCTACTATGATTTCGAGAACGGACGGCAGAAGATCTACCAGCGGACGCTCATCCGCCTGAGCCGGATGGACGTCTCGACGATGCGCCGGCAGGAGTGGACCGAGACCGAGCGGCAGCGGTACGACGACGCCTGTCGCCGGGTACGTCGGATGATGACGGCCTTTCGGGTGGTCAATGACCGCAAGCTGACCCCTGAACTGATGCGACGGCATATCGATTTTCTCCGCCACGAGACATCCAGGGAATACGCGGTGGTGGTCATCGACAGTCTGCACAAGCTGCCGTTCAAGGACCTGAGCGAGCGCCGGACCGGGATCGACGCCTGGCTGCGTCAGCTCGAGGCCATTCGTGACGAACTGCAGGTTTCCTTTCTGGTCATTTCCGAGCTCACCCGCGGCGGGGACGGTTCGTACCGGGAGGAACCGCACCTCGGGGTCTTCAAGGGATCGGGCGATATCGAGTACAGCGCCGACAACGCGATGGTGCTGTACCCCGGCGACGAGCACCAGGATCCCGCGGCGGCAAGGGGAAGGAGCAACACCCTGTGGCTGGTGGCCAGCCGCGAGCACAGCCCGGGGCCGGTCGCCTCCTATGCCCTCGATTACCCGTATTGGGGATTCGTCGAAGAAGGGGGGCGTATTGTCTGACATTGCCTGCCGCCGGCTTCCCGACTGTTGCCGAAAACCTCCAATGACCGGTCATTGCCGTGCTATCCCGGATACTTCGACTGTCGCGGGCGGCGAGTCTTTTCAATTGACCACGACAATAAAATAGAAGAGAATGATCCTGTGCAGTACTACGGAGATTGGCCTTCATACGAACTGTAGATGGAGACTCAAATGAACAAGACACGAATCTCGTTGTTGCTGCTGGCTGTGTGCGGCGTGTTTTTCGCCACTGCCGCCGGAGCCGCCGACTGTAGCGGCGGCTGGAAGGTGTTGCCGGGTTACCAACCTGGATCAGGAGGGGTTTGTGCCGCAATGGGGCTGAACACCAACGCGGGGGTCTGCCTGCCCGGGCAGCGCTATGAAACCCTCTGCGACGACGCCTCGGGCGGGAGATACCGGACCTGCCAGGGGGCGCGTCAGTGCTATGACGACCGGCGCCGGGGTGACGACGACTACCGCCGGGGTGACCGCGGCAGACGCCGTGGTGGTGATGACGGCTGCCGTGGCTGGGACTACAGCTACGATCAGCCTTGTCCTCCCGGTTACATCAACCGAGACTGTCGGGGCGGCTGCGAGCCGTATTGATCGTTCGGCCCCTCTCCGCTGAAGTCGGGTCGGATATATTCCCCGGCCGGCGACCTCACCTTCAACCCGTCTGCTGATCAGACCGCAGGCGGGTTCTGTGTTTGTTCCTTTCCCGCTTTACCCGTTTTCCGCAAGGTTGTACCGCCATCGCTGCAGCGCGGCGACGGCGATTTCCGCCCGCAGCCGCCCCCGCAGCCGCTTCGGGGGCTTTTTCTCCCAGGCCGGGAACAGGCCGAAATTGACGTTTGACGGCTGAAAATGTTTCGGGTCGCCGGTGGTCAGGTGGCGGATCAAGGCGCCGAGGGCGGTCTCCGGCGGCGGCGGCGGGATCGTTGTCCCGGCCGCCAGGCGCGCCGCGTTGATGCCGGCCACAAGACCCATGGCGGCGGATTCGACGTAGCCTTCGACCCCGGAAAGCTGGCCGGCAAACAGCAGGTCCGGCCGGGCCTTGAGCTGCAGGGTCGGCTGCAGCAGCAGCGGGGCGCAGATGAAGGTGTTGCGGTGGATCGAACCCAGACGGGCGAACTCGGCCCGCTCCATGCCGGGGATGAGGCGGAAGATCCGCTGCTGTTCCCTATAGGTCAGCTTGGTCTGGAATCCGACCATGTTGCAGGTCGTGCCTTCCCGGTTCTCCTGGCGCAACTGGACGACGGCATAGGGCTCACGTCCCGTCCGCGGGTCGGCCAGACCGACCGGTTTCATCGGTCCGAAGCGCAGGGTATCCTCGCCCCGGGAACACAGCACCTCGATCGGCAGGCAGCCCTCGAAGTATTTCGGTTCCTCGAACGGCCGCAACGGCACATACTCCGCCCGGGCCAGTTCATCGATGAAGCGCCGGTACTGGTCGCGGTCCATCGGGCAGTTGAAGTAATCACCGGGACCGTCGTCATAGCGCGATTTCCGGTAGACGACACCAAGATCGAGGCTGTCGGCAATGACAATCGGGGCGATGGCATCGTAGAAGGAGAGCCGTTCTTCCCCGGTGACTGCGGCGATCGCCGAGCTCAGCGCCTCGGAGGTGAGCGGGCCGGTGGCCACGATCGTCGGCCCCTGCTCCGGGGACGGCAATTCCTCGACCTCCCGGCGGCGCACAGTGACCAACGGGTGCCGTTCCATCGTCTCGGTGATATAGCGGGCGAAATGCTCGCGGTCGACCGCCAGCGCCCTGCCGGCAGGGACCTCGGTGGCGGCGGCGGCCCGCATGATCAGTGAGTCGAGCAGGCGCATCTCCTGCTTCAGCAGGCCGACGGCCGATTCGATATCGCTGGCCCGCAGGGAGTTGCTGCAGACCAGTTCCGCCAGCAGCGGGGAGTTGTGGGCCGGGCTGAAGCGCTGCGGCTTCATTTCGTACAGGGTGACGCGGCAGCCGCGGGTGGCGGCCTGCCAGGCAGCCTCGCAACCGGCGAGACCGCCGCCGATGATCGTGATGGGGCCTTGGTTGGTCATGATGCTGTCGCCCTCAGGTGCACATGGGGAAGGGAAGATTGATTCAGGAAACGAAGCTGCGGCTGGCAGGGTCGGGATCAACGGTATTCGATCTGGACCGGCACCTTCCGTCGGCCCCAGTAGAGCGCATCCCGATGGGAATCAAAGTAGAGATCGATGCGGTCCGGCCCCTTGATGGCGCCGCCGCGATCCTCGACCCGGCCCCAGCCATATCCCGGCACATACATCCTGGTGCCGAACGGATAATGGCGGGTATCGGCGGCGATGGTGCCATCCGCCGGCAGCAGGTACCAGGGGAAGAGGATGGTACGGACCGGGATCATCCACGGCCGTTGCAGGCTGTCCATCGAAAAGAGCCCTTCTTCGGGTTCTTCAGGCCAGGTGCCGCTGGCGGTCCTGCCGCTGTACGGTCTGCCGGCGGCGGCGCCGCGGCTGACGTATTTGTTCCAGAAATCGAGATAGAGCCAGCCGGCGCTGCCGCGCTCCCAACTGCAGCAGGCACCGCAGCCGCAGTAGGCGGTGGTCTCCATCATCCGTCCGACCCGGGTCGTGGCGCAGCCGCCGAGCAGCAGGGAAGACGAGACGAGGAGCAGGAGGGCGAGGGGAGCGACCATCCTGCGACCGGCCGCCCATCCCCGGCTACCGACATTTATGCCCGGTGAAACCATTTTCGTATCTCCATTCTGCCGATGGTCTTCCACACCGGCCGCCCGTGGGGGCAGTGGCTGAAGAGGTCGGCCCGGGCCATCCGGTCGAGCAGGGCCTCGATCTCCCTGGTCGAGAGTCTTGCCCCGGCCTTGACGGCCGCCCGGCAGGCCATCGTGGCGAGAATCCGATCGATCCGGTTCTCCCGCTCGCCCTGGCCGCTCTCGCTGCCGAACTGTTCGAGCATATCGAGCAGCAGTTCCTGCGGCGGGCATTGCCCGGCCAGCGCCGGCACCCCGGAGATGACATAGGCGTTGCCGCCGAAGTGCCGGAGGGCGAAGCCCATCCGCTGCAGTTCAATGAGATGCTGGTCGACCAGGCGGGCCTGGAACAGCGACAACTCGGTCGTCAGCGGGAAGAGCAGGCTCTGGCTGGCGATCCGGTCGCCGGTGTACTGGCGGCGCAGGTCTTCAAAGAGCAGGCGCTCGTGGGCGGCGTGCTGGTCGATCAGTACCAGTCCCTCGTCATTCCGGCAGAGGATATAGAGGTCGTCGAGCTGACCGATGACCTGCAACCCATGATGCTGCCGTTCCGGGACGGCGAGGGTGGCCTGGCGTGGCAACCGGGCGTCGGCATCCGGAGCGGTTGCCGGTTCAGGTTCAGCGGCGGCGACCCCTCGCCCTGCGGTGTTGGCCGGCCGATATGGTTCGACAGCTGGCACCTGACGGTCTGCATGGAGGGCGCCCGACGCGGCGCGAGGCGTTCCCCGGGGAGGATCATCTTCATCCGGCGGGATGGGGACGCGGGAGGGGCTATCCGGAACGGGCCGGGTGTCGAGTGGGATCGGAGAGGTCTGGCGGGTCCGGCTCGGGCCGAAGATCCGCCCCTGGACCGTTTTCTGGTAATCGCCCATCGCCCCGGCGACCGCCTCACTGATGAGGAGATGGATATCGCGGCTGTTGCGGAACCGGACTTCGTGCTTGGCCGGGTGGACGTTGACATCGACCTCGGTGGCCGGGATGATGAGGTGAATGAGCCCGGCCGGATTCCTGCCCTTCATCAGAAAACCGCGCAGACCCTCGATGACGGCATGGGTCATCATCCGGTCCCGGACCGCCCGGCCGTTGACGAACAACCGCAGTCGGGCGGCGGCCGGCAGGGTGGCCTCCGGCAGGGCGAGGTAGCCGAAGACCCGTTGCGGCGGGGTCGTGGCGTCGGGATCGCCGATCGGCAGCAACGGCGCGGCGGTGGGCATCAGCCGGACCAGTCGCTGCTGCAGGGACAGGGTCCGGTCGAGATGCAGGATCTCCCGGCCGTCGATCCTCAGCACGATGGTGACCCCGGGCGAGCCGAGGGCGTAGTTCTTCACCACTTCCTCGACATGGGCCTGCTCGGTGCGGACGGTGCGCAGGAACTTGCGGCGGGCCGGGGTATTGCCGAACAGGTGGGCCACCTCGAACCGGGTGCCCTGGGCCGCCCCGATCTCGTGGATCTTGACCAGCTTGCCGTAGGCGACGACGGCCTCGGTGCCGAGATCCGAACCGACGGGCCGCGAGGTGATGGTCAGCCGCGCCACCGAACCGATCGAGGGGATCGCCTCGCCGCGGAAGCCGAGGGTGGCGATGGCGGCCAGATCCCGGTCCTCCCTGATCTTCGAGGTCCCGTGACGTTCGAGGCAGAGCAGGACGTCATCCTCGTCCATGCCCTCGCCGTTGTCGATGACCCTGATCAGCCGGATGCCGCCGCCCTCGATCTCGATTTCGATCCGGGTGGCGCCGGCATCCAAACTGTTTTCAACGAGTTCCTTGACCACCGAGGCCGGCCGTTCAATGACCTCGCCGGCGGCAATCTGGTTCGCCAGGTGTTCGGGAAGAATATGGATTTTGGCCATGCGGGGATTGCTTTCCTGTTGCGTCGAGGGTGGTACGTGTTACATTGGAACGAAGCGATAGAACCATCAAGCAAGGAATTCTACCATCACTCTCCTGTCAGTGTCACCCGAAAAACCCAGTACGGAAGAACCTCGATCGCCCTCCCCCCGCAGGCGGAGCGCAACCACCTGCCATGCGCGCCACATTTTCGTGGTTCTCACGGTTGTCACCCTGATCCTCACCGCCGTCTTCGGGTCGCTGCTCGTCACCCTCATCGCGCTGCGCATCCCCGACCTGAGCTCCGTCGCCCACTATCAACCGCCCCAGGCCAGTCTGATCTATGACCGCCACGGTAATATGATCGCCAGGGTGTTTGAGGAAAACCGGACGGTTATCCCGCTGTCGGCGATGCCGGAGCTGCTGCTGAAGGCCTTTATCGCCGCTGAGGACAACCGTTTCTTCGAACATCCGGGTCTCGATTTCGTGTCGGTGGTCAGGGCGGCCGTGGTCAATCTCCGGCGGGGAGAGAGGGGGCAGGGCGGGTCGACGATCACCCAGCAGGTCGCCCGATCGCTGCTGCTGACCCCGGAAAAGACCTATGTGCGCAAATTCAAGGAGGCCATCCTCGCCTGGCGGATCGACACCCGGTTGTCGAAAGAGGAGATCCTCTACATCTATCTCAACCAGATCTATCTCGGCGCCGGGGCCTTCGGCGTCGAGGTCGCCTCCCAGGCCTATTTCCGCAAACGGGCGGCGGACCTGTCGCTGGCCGAGATGGCCGTCCTGGCCGGCCTTCCCCAGGCCCCGAGCCGCTATACCCCCCTGGGCTTTCCCAAACGGGCGGTGGCGCGGCAGCTCTATGTGCTCAACCGGATGGCCGCCGCCGGCTATATCACGGCGGAGCAGGCGCGCGAGGCCTACACGAGCCGGATCACCTATCATAATCCGGTAGCGGCCGAGCATCTCGACGAGAATGGGTACTTTATCGAAGCGGTCAAGAAGAAGGTGGCACAGCAGGTGAAGATGCCGCTGACCCGCGCCGGCCTGCGCATTTACACCACCCTCGATCCCGGGATGCAGCACGAGGCGACGGTGGCGGTACAGAACGGCGCCCGCGAGATCCATGCGCGGCTGGTGAAGGAGAGCGGGGCGAAAACGCCGCCGCCGCAGGCGGCGCTGGCGAGCATCGAGATCTCGTCGGCGAAGGTCAGGGCCCTGGTGGGGGGGACGGACTTCCTCGCCTCACCCTTCGACCGGGCCACCCAGGCGAAACGGCAGGCCGGCTCGTCGTTCAAGCCGCTGGTCTATGCGACGGCCCTGGCAATAGGCTGGGAACCGGGATCGTATATCGATGACAGCCCCTTCTCGCTCACCGGAGCCAACGGGGTGCGCTGGCAACCGAAGAATTACGGCGGTAAATACCATGGGTCGGTCACCCTGGCCGAGGCCCTGGCCCACTCGTACAACAGCGCCGCGGTCCGGCTGCTCCAGGCGGTGGGGGCCAGGAGGGTGCACGATCTGGCGCGAGCGGCCGGGATCACCTCCTATCTGCCGCCGGACCTGTCGCTGGCCCTGGGCTCAGCCGATCTCACCCTGCTCGAGTTGACCGCCGCCTACATGCCTTTCGCCCGCCAGGGACGGTTTGCGCCGCCCTCCCTCATCGAACGGATCGAGATGCCCGACGGCACGGTGCTGCCGGGAGACGGCGGCGATATCCGGCAGGTGCTGGAGGTCGCCAACGCCTACAAGATGCGGAAGATGCTGGAAGGGGTGGTCCGGAGCGGTACCGGTCGCCGGGTGGCGGTCCTGGGCGGCTCGATCGGCGGCAAGACCGGGACCTCGAACGACAACCGCGACACCTGGTTCATCGGCTTCAACGACACAATGCTGACCGGGGTCTGGGTCGGCTACGATCACAACCACAGCCTCGGCGCCGACGAGACCGGCGGCCGCACGGCGGCGCCGATCTGGCTGGCGTACACCCGGTCGCTGCCTCAGTCGTTCTGGTAATGGCCGAGGCCGCCGACCGGTAGGTCGGCGGTACGTCAGTCGACATGGAGGATGACGGCATAGCAGCTGAAGATCGCCCAGACCCGGTCGCCCTCCTGCAGGCCGAGCGGCTCGCTGCTGCCGCTGCCGACGATGGCGCAGAGTTCGGTCCCGTCCTCGAGGCGCAGGCTGATCTCAGAGTTGATCGTGCCGGTGCCGATCCGTTCGATCCGGCCGCAGAACCGGTTCTCCGCCGTACAGCGCGGTTCCTGGTCGCCCCGGGCGAGGACGACCCATGGGGCCTTGACCTCGGCCCTGACCAAGCGGCCGATCGCCAGATCGAGTTTCTCCAGACTGCCATGGGTGATGATCGACTGGACGATCATGCCGCTGACCGTGGTGATCTCGACCAGTGCCTGGATGTCACCCTTGCGGATGGAGCTGATCTTGCCGAAAAAGGCGTTGCAGGCGCTGGTCTTGCGCGAGAATTCGCGTTCGACGTGGTACCGGGTTGCCTGCTGCAGCTCCTCCTCGGAAAAGGAGATGTAGGTGCTGGTCAGGGTGGGGGTTGAGTGGCCGAGGAAGGCTTGGACCGCCGGCAGCGGCATTCTGTCGAGCAGCAGCTCGACCGCCCGGGCCTTGCGGATCATTTCCGGTCCCCCCTGGCGGGGAGGGAGGCCTATGGCCCTGGTCCGTTCGTAGAATTTTCGGCGGACAAAGCCGGGGTCGATGGCCAGCGACTGGTTGAGCGCCTCGCGAAACGGGGGATCGGCCAGCAGCGCGGATATCGTCTCGGACAGGGCCTCGGGGATCCGGACCTCGCGACTGGTTGCCTTTTCCCCTTTATCGCCACTGAAGA
Source organism: Desulfobulbus sp. Tol-SR (assembly GCA_000769715.1). GTDB lineage: Bacteria > Desulfobacterota > Desulfobulbia > Desulfobulbales > Desulfocapsaceae > Desulfoprunum. Next base: position 67,207 of record JROS01000054.1, on the reverse strand, counting down.
AGCGGATGATATGCCGGGTCGGGTCGAAGTCGTTGTAGGGATTGAGATTCAGGACCTCGTTGAGCTTGGCTCCGGTGTAACGGATGAGCAGGAAAATAAGATAGATACGCTCCCGGGAGAGTCGCACTTCGCGGCGCGAAGAGGTCTCGAACCAGGTGCGGAATGATCCCTCGAGCCGCTCCAGTTGGAGGGTGTCGAGGCAGGTTCGGTCATGATCCTGAATGGATGAATCTGTCGCGGCCATAGAACGGGGAAACCGTCATTGTGTTGGTCTGAGCGGGCAGGGGGGATGAGCGATTTGAGGCCGATCCGCCGGGACATCAGTCTACCCTTCCTCTACCATAACCAGGGGGAATCTACAAATACAGATGATTGCCTGGTTCCAAGGCGTCACCCTGTGTATCCCGCTCGTCTTTCCCGTTGACGGTGGTTATGTTCATGAGAGGGCGAAATTGACGGCTCGCAAACTCTCCGGGGAGAAGCACCCCCGGCTCCGCCCAGCCGGCGGCGATCCCGTCGGCTCGAAACGTTCCCATGCACCAAGGAGGCATCATGCATCCCGATAATGATCAGCAGGAGATACACTGCCGAACCATATCTTCACCGATCGGCGAACTGGCCTTCCATGCCGACGCCGAGCATCTTTACGCCATCGACAGCATCAAGGGCGATCGCAGGATACACCCGGGGCGGCAGGGTCGGAACCAGATCCTGGTCGAGGCCGAGCGCCAGCTCCGGGCCTATTTCGCCGGCCGGCTGCGGGTCTTTGACCTGCCGCTGCGACCGGTCGGTACCGAATTCCAACTGGCGGTGTGGCAGGCCATGCGGGGCATTGCCTATGGCGCGGTGCTGACCTACGGCGAACTGGCCGCCCTGGTCGGCGGCCGCAACAAGGCTCGGGCGGTGGGCCAGGCGGCCAACCGCAACCCGCTGATGATCGTCATTCCCTGTCATCGGGTGATCGGCAGTGACGGGCGACTGGTGGGGTTTGGCGCCGGGGTCGACAAGAAGGATCTGCTGCTCCGGCATGAACGGGGCGAAGAGGTGTGGCCGCAGCGTCCTGCTGCCGGGTCGTACCGATAGCGCCTGCTGCCGGCGGAAGGCATGGCGGCGGCGATGGGTGCGGTACTGCCGCTGCCTGGACCAAAAAAAACCCGGGATCAGACGAAAGTCCGAACCCGGGACGTTTCTTGGCACACCAGGCGGTGCCGGATCTAGAAGGCGTTCATGGTCCAGATGCCGCAGGGGCAGGTGTCGGCACAGAAGCCGCAGGCGATGCATTTGCTGTCGTCCGAGACGTACTCGTAGCTTTTTTCGCCCGCCGCCAGGTACTTGCCGACGGTGGAGGTGATCTCCCGCCGGCTGATGGCCCCGGTCGGGCAGATGGTCTCGCACAGATGGCAGTCCCGGCACGAGGCGCAGGACAGGCAGCGATCGGCCTGGGCGGTTTCGGTCGGGAGCGAGTCCCCCGGAAAATAGTGGGTGATCGTCAGCGCCTGCTGCGGGATCACCTGCTTGGTGAAGGGGCGCCATTCCTCCCCCTTGATCTGGGCGAGGATATACTCGGCAGCGGTCTTGCCGGCGCCGAGGGCGTTGGTCGCCAGGCCGGGCTTCTCGACATCGCCGACCGCCAGGACGCGGACGTTGGAGGTGACGTGGGCCTTGTCGGTGGTGATCCAGGCCGCGCCGCCGACGGAGACGGTCTCGATCGTCTCGGGCAGGAAGGGCAGGGCCGGGACATCACCGATCGAGATGATGACCGTCTGGGCCGGGATGATCTCGCCGGATGCCGTGACAAGCCCTTCGGCCGTCACTTCCTTCGTCACCACCGGCCAGCGGAAAACGGCGCCGTGTGCCTCGGCCGCCTCCTTTTCCTTGCCGAAGGCCAGTGGTTTCTGGATGTCGACCAGGGTGACCTTTTCCGCTCCCAGCCGGTAGGCCTCGCAGGCGACATCGCAGCCGACGTTGCCGGCGCCGATGATCACCACTTCGCGCCCGACGGCCGGCGGCGCATCGCTCTTGGCCTGTTTCAGGAAATCGAGGGCGGCGATCACCCGCTCATGGCCGGGGAACGGGATGCGCCTGGGCTCGTGGGTGCCGACGGCGATGACCACGTAATCGTACTCCTCCTGCAGTCGGGCGAAGCTGTTCCGATCGAGGTCGAAATTGCAGGTGACGGTGATGTTCGGCATCGCCAGGAACCGCTTGATTTCGACATCCCAGATCGCCTGCGACAACCTCTCCCAGGGGATGACCTGGGCCAGCTTGCCGCCGATCCGGCTGTCCTTCTCGAAAATGTGGGCCTCCACCCCGGCCAGGGCCAGTTGCCAGGCGACATTCATCCCGGCGGGACCGCCGCCGATAACGGCCACCTTCCGGCCGAGGGATTCGGCCGGCTTGGGGGCGGGGAAATTGCCGACGGCCCGGCCGAGGACCTGGATCTCGATCGGCCCGTCCACCTGGCGCCGGGAACAGTTCTCCATGCACAGGTTGGGACAGACGGCGCCGCAGACCGAGGCCGGCAGGGGGGTGTAGCGCAGCAGCATCTCGTACGCCTCGTCGATTTTGCCTTCCCGGATCAGGCGGAGGCGGTCGATCGTCGGAATGTGGATCGGACAGTAGAAGGTGCACGGGGCCGCGGCCTCGCTGTTGGCCCAGTAGGGTTTCTTGCGCCGCAGGTCGCCGGTGACGATCGTCTCGATAGCGCTGCGATCGAGTCCCGGGGCGAGATCGCGCAGGGGATCGCCGCCGCCGAAGGCCTTGTTCCAGTGCTGATTGCGGAATTCCGCCATCGGCATCGGGCCTGAGAACATCAGGGCCCGTTCCTGGGGGGTGACGGTGGCGAGGATCCGCCATTCGTCGCGTTTGGTGAGGGTCGAAAAGAGATTGGCGCTCCCGATTTTACCGAGGAAAATCGGCATGTTTTCGACCAGCCATTGCCATTGCTCGTCGTTCGGGCGGTCGAGCCGGGCGTTGGTCCTGGGGAAGGAGTCGTCGATGGGGCCCCGGAAGTAGATGAGACCGCCGACCATCCCGACGCAGGGGCGATAGCCGAGGATATTGTCGGGATTCTTCGGGTTGACGCCGCAGACGACGGCGACACCGCCGCAGTTGAATTCGGCGAAGGAGTCGCCGGTCGAACCGAGGACCCAGAGCTCCGGCTTGTCGTATTCCGGGTTCCACTTGGTCATGGTCAGGCCGCGGGACCCGATCGAACCGCCGATATAGACTTTGCCGTTGGCCATGGCGTTGCAGGCGCCGTTGGTGGCATCGCCGAGGATGGTGATCTCGGCGCCGATATTGAGGTAGCCGACATCGTCGGAGGTCGGCCCCTTGCAGAGGATGGTGGTGCCCGGCATGCCCATGCAGCCGAGGCGCTGCCCGGATGGGCCGCTGACCTGGAGATGGAGGCCGCCCTCGCGCTGCAGCCTGATGCCGATATTGTGCTGCCCGTAGGATTCGAGAAGGAGGGCCGGGGACTTCGCCGCCGCCGCGCGCACCATCCGTTCGAATTCCATCGACCTGATCCGGTGACCCTGATCGTCAAGACCTTTCACTACCGTTGTTGTCACTGCAGACTCCTTATTTCAGCGACGGCAGATCCCCGCCGGCGAATGGCATGATGGTATGTCCGGTGTATATCAGCAGACATAGTTGATTCTCAAGTGATCGGCAGCGGCCTTGTCGGCGATGCCGATGGCGTCCGACATTCCGACCGGAAGGCTCTGGGAGCGGCCGAGCGGCGCCATGATCTTCTTGACCTCCGTCCTGATCGACATGAAGATGTCGGCGACCCGTTCGGCGACCAGGTCGGGATCGAGCCGGCGGTAGAGTTTGGGGTTCTGGCTGGTGATGCCTTTCGGACAGATGCCGAGATTGCAGACGTTGCAGCGGCCCTTTTCGTTGCCGAGGCAGCCGGCGGCGGCCTGCATGATATACTTGCCGATATGGACCCCGGAGGCCCCGAGCATGATCAGGGCCATCCCGTTCTGGGCAACGTTGCCGTTCTTGCCGATACCGCCGGCGGCAAATATCGGGATCTCGTTCTGTCGGCCCTGGGCCACCAGGTCGAGGTAGCATTCCCGGATGCAGGAGGCGACCGGATTGCCGGTCGCATCCATCGAGATGTTGTAGGCGGCGCCGGTGCCGCCGTCGATGCCGTCGATCAGCAGGCCGGCGGCGTAGGGGTTGCGCACCAGGTTGTTGAGCACGGCCTTGGCCGAGGTCGAGGCCGAGATCTTGGGGTAGACCGGGACCTTGTGGCCGAAGGCGGTCGACATGGTCTGGACCATCTTCATCACGCTCTCCTCGATCGAGTAGAGGGTCTGGTGCACCGGCGGCGAGGGCAGGTCGACGCTCTCGGGGACGCCGCGCAGGCGGGCGATGAGCTTCGATACCTTGTGCCACATCAAAAGACCGCCGTCACCGGGCTTGGCCCCCTGGCCGTACTTGATCTCGATCGCCGCCGGATCGCACTGCATCTCGGGGATGGCCCTGATGATCTCGTCCCAGCCGAAATAGCCGGAGGCGATCTGGAGGATGATGTACTTGAGGTATGGGCTCCGCAGGACCCAGGGCGGACAGCCGCCCTCGCCGGTGCACATGACGACCGGGATGCCGAGGACCTCGTTGCAGTAGGCGACGCCCTGCAGCAGACCCAGCCACATGTTCGGCGACAGGGCGCCGAAGGACATCGAGCCGATGACGAAGGGGAAGATCTCGCGGGTCGGCGGGATCCACCCGCCGTGCTGGATCCGATCGAGGAATTCCTCGGGGGTCAGGATCCGGCCCAGGGTAGTGTTGATGTTGAATTCATGACGGCCGGCATCGAGGGCCGGGTCGGTCAGCATCGAGATGCGGTTGAAGACGATGCGGTCGAGCAGGTTCGGGCCGCTGACATTGCGCCGCCCGCCCCGCTTCTGGGGCTCACCCTTCTGGTTGTGGAAGAAGAGGGTGCGGTGCTCGTTGGTGTTGGGCACCGGCATGATCGCCTCGTTGGGGCAGACCATCGCGCACATGCCGCAGCCGATGCAGGCGTTGGCGATCGACGTCTCCTGGCGGATACCGGTAAAGGTGCGGTATTCGCTGCCCCTCTTGGTGCTCAGGATGTCGAGCCGGGGCATCCGCTGGCGCATGTAGGCGAGGCGGATGGCATCCTTGGGACAGACCGAGGTGCAGTTGCCGCAGAGGGTGCAACGATCCTCGCGATGCTCGATGATCCAGGGAAAATCGGTGGGGGTCAGGCTGCCTGGGGCAACGGATACGGATCGTGTTGAGACCATATGGTGAGTTCCTTTCTATCGGGTGGAATAATGACGGTATGTTCGCGCATCGGCTGGAAATCAAGGGAACGGTCGCGATCCGGGATCATGGCGTCGACGCCGCACATCTCGCTGGCGATGGCCCACTCGCCCGCCTTGCCGCCGACGGTGGCCGGACGCATTTTCTTCTGGTCCATGACCAGCAGGCAGGTCTCGTCGGGGAGGGTGCCGATGACGGCATTCGGTCCGTCGATGATCAGGCGTCGGCAGACATTGCGGAGTCCGGCCAGGAATTCGCCCTGCGGGTGGGCTGCCAGTTCCTTTGAACTGAGCGGGGTGATGATGTGCTTGTAGGCCTGCAGCGGCAGCTTGAGCTGGTTGAGCGTATAGTGGAGGATGTGGGTGAAGACCTCGGAATCGCTCTGGTAGCCGAGATATCCCGGGTAATCACGACCAAGCAGCCAGTCCTTGATCGGCACGAAGGCGGTATTCTCGCCGTTGGTCATCGTCGAGATGCCCTGGAGGAAGAAGGGGTGGCAGGCATAGAGGTTGATGCCGTAGTTGGTGTTCTGCCGTCCCTGCGCCATACAGACCCTGGCCTTGATCTGGCCGTCGTGGAGACACAGCGAATCGCCGATCTTGATCGGCCAGCCGACCTCCTTGATGATGGTGACGTCCGGCCAGAATGAAAACACGGTCAGGTCGCCGCCATGCATCTCGCCGTCCTTTCTCAAGGCCAGGCGGGCGCGCATCAGCTCGTCGTCCTTTTCCTGCTGCGTCTTGTCGGTGAATCTGTCGGGCATGCGGTAGGCGCGGACGAAATAGCGGTAGCGGTCCCTCGACTCGACCAGGTCCCAGCGCATATGGAACTTGTGGTCGTATTTCAACTCGTAGCCGCGTTCCTCCATGAAATCGTCGAGACGGCGCCAGGCCTTGTCGCTGTGGGCGATGCCGGAGAGGATGGGAAACTTGTGGTTGTACCGGAAATCCTCAAATTCCATGCCCCGCAGCAGCAGGCCGAGGCCGGAACCGTCGTACCCCTCCTGCATGGCCTCCATGGCGGTGAGGACCGTATACGGTGAAAACGGTTCGTTTGCGGTTTTCAGGGCTAAACGACACATGTCCTACTCCTGATGGGTGAAAATGATAGTGCCCGAAGGCGAAGGTGAGAGCACGACAGAGGGATACATTGCGGAAATGTGTACCGTGTCGGACAATAATGTAAATTCTGGAGTCAAATTCTTACATTTATAGCAGGGATATATGGTTGTCAAGAAGAATATCGTATATCGATAAATGGCGTTTTATCAAAAGCTTACAATGATTGAATGCGGATGATCATGCGACTCGGGTGACCGGTTGTTGTGGCACCGGTTCGATCGGGGGTACTACAGGGCAGAAAAGCGCACTGGACGATACGATATACGGTCACGGAAAGAATACCCGACGAGGGGAGAACAGCGGGATTGGACTTACCGCACGCGAGGAGCTGCAGCGGGGGGACCGCTGCAGCCGCTGTTGACGGGACTTATTTGACGACCTTGCCGAAGTTTTTGACCTGGTCGATGGTCTGCTTGACCTCGGTCGCCTCCTTGACGCCGGGGATGCCGTTCATCAGTTCCTTGCCCTCGCCTTCGACGTCACGAATACCTTTCTTGAAGGAGGTTATCGCCTTGCCGAGACCGGCGCCGATCTCAGGCAGCTTCTTGCCGCCGAAGATCAGGAAGGCGATGACGAGAATGACGATCAATTCTGGTGTGCCGAGTCCGAACATGGTGTTACTCCGTAGTTAAATGGAAATCAGGTTGCCGTCGAGCTGTCATTCTTGTCATCATCGATTTTTTTCGGCTCTTCTTCTTTTTTGGTCGCATCCTTGAAGTTTTTTATTCCTTTACCGATTCCCGATCCGATTTCAGGCAGTTTGCCGGCACCAAAGATGATGACGACAATCACCAGGATGACAATCAGTTCCGGCATTCCAAGTCCAAACATAAAAACCTCATTGACAGAGCGGTGGTATTCTAACCGGTTGCGACACCAAATTTCAGTGACGTACAAGCTAGAAATGTAGAGCAGTCCGAGGAGAAAGTCAAGGTTGTCATCGCCGGCCCGGGGTCGGGTGGAACTGGGCCGCTATCTCCCGCATCGCCGCCAGGACCTCGTGTTCATCGATGGTCAGCAGTTGGCGGTTCCGCATGACGATCCGGCCGTTGATCACCGAGTGGACGACATCGCCGCCTCTGGCGGCATATACCAGGTGCGAGGGCACATTGTAGAGCGGGATGAGGTGCGGCTGGTCGAGGTCGATGACGATGACGTCGGCCTTCCTGCCGACGGTCAGCGACCCGATCCGCCGCTCCACGCCGAGGGCAGTGGCGCCGCCGAGGGTCGCCGCCGCGAGGGTGGTCTCGGCGTTCATCGCCGTCGGGTCCATCCGGTCGACCTTGTGGACCTTGGCGACGCAGTTCATCTCGCCGAACATGTCGATGTTGTTGTTGCTGGCGCTGCCGTCGGTGCCCAGCGACACGGTGATGCCCCGTTCGAGCAGCCGGACGACGGGGGCGATTCCCGATGCCAGTTTCAGGTTCGATTCGACGCAGTGGCTCACTTTCACCTTCCGTTCGGCGAGCAGGCTGATATCGTCTTCGTCGAGGACTACGCAGTGGGCCGCAAGGGTGGTGTCACCGAGCAGGCCAAGCCGGTCGAGGTGCCGTGTCGGGGTGGCGCCGTAGCGGTCCCTGCAGGTGGCCACCTCGGAGGCGTTTTCCGACAGGTGGATATGGAGGAGGGCATTCTCCCGGCGGGCGATTTCGGCCAGGCGCCGGAGCAGGTCCGGTGAGCAGGTGTAGACGCTGTGGGGCATCACCGCCACTCTCACCAGCGGGTGCTGGCGATAACGGCAGAACATCTCTTCGACATAGGTGAATCCCGCCTCCACCGGTCCGTAGGACGGGGAGGGAAAATCAAAGAGGACCTCGCCGACCCAGGCCCGCAGGCCGGACTGTTCGGCCGCCCGGGCGACATCCTTGGCGAACAGGTACATGTCGCAGAAGCTGGTGGTCCCGGACTTGATCATCTCGGCCAGGGACAGCAGGGTCGAGTGGTAGACGATTTCCGGGGTCAGGCGCTGTTCGAGGGGAAAGATATATTCCTGAAGCCAGGTCATCAGCGGCAGGTCGTCGGCGATGCCGCGGAAACAGCTCATCGCCGCATGGGTGTGGGTGTTGATCAGCCCCGGCATGACCAGGCCGTGGGCGGTATGGAGCCGCTGGGCCCGGGGATGGGCCTTCTCGAGGTCGGCCGTGGGGCCGAGGGCGATGATGGTGTCGCCGGCAACGGCGATGCCGTGGTCTTCGAGCAGCTCCGACTGGCGGGCGCCGGGCAGGAGGTGCGATCCGGTGATGAGGAGGTCGGCCTGGGGCGTCATGTTCGAATGGAGGGGATGATCAGCACGATGAAGCTTCCCCTGCCAGCACAGCCCCGATCAGGGTGGCGATCTGCGGGCCGATCCGGCCGGCGCACTCGAGGATATCGTCGAGCAGGATCGGGTGGAAGTTGTCGGGATCGTTGATGTTGGATATTGCCGACAGCCCGAGCACGGCCATGCCGGCATGGCGGGCGACGATGACCTCCGGCACGGACGACATGCCGACGGCGTCGGCGCCGCTGTCTCTGAGCCATCTCGTCTCGGCCGGGGTCTCGAGACTGGGGCCGGGGATGCAGGCGTAGGTGCCGGTGATGACGTTCTCCAGGCCGCAGGCGACGGCGCAGTCGAGGGCGGCCTGGATCAGGCCGGGGTGGTACGGCTGCGACAGGTCGGGGAACCGTGGTCCCCAGGCATCGACATTGGGGCCGCGCAACGGGTTCTCGCCCAGGAAGTTGAGGTGGTCTCGGACGACCATGATCGATCCGGCCTCGAACAGCGGGTTCAGGCCGCCGGCGGCGTTGGTCAGGATCAGGGTCCTGGCCCCGAGCAGGGACAGTACCCGGATCGGAAAGGCCACTTCCGGGGTGGAATAGCCCTCGTAGTAATGGAACCGCCCCTGGAGGACGGCGACAGGCCTGTCGGCCAGACGGCCGATGATCAGGTTGCCGGGGTGGCCGGCGACGGTGGCCCGGGGAAAATGCGGGATATCCCGGTAGGGGATGGTCAGTTCCGCGTCGATCCGGTCGGCAAAGCCGCCGAGGCCGGTTCCCGACTGGACCACCGTTTCCGGCAGATATGGCAGCCTGCTCCGGCAGAAGGCCTCGCATTCCTGCACGGCCTGAACATAGCGCCCATGATCCATGATCAGCGATAGAGTGCGTTTTTCCGTAGATAGTCCCGGATCTTGTCGGCATCGGCATCCATGATCTCGCAGCGGCTTTCCCGTTCGAGGATACCGGTCAGCGATTCCGGGAAGGTCGGCGGCCGACCGATCGCCCTCTCGACGGCGGCGCCGAATTTGGCCGGATGGGCGGTGGCCAGGCAGACCATCGGAATCCCCGGTTTCTGGAGATCGAGGGCGGCCTTGACCCCGACGGCGGTGTGGGGGTCGAGGATGTAATCGTATTCATTGTATATTTTAGCGATTGTGGCCAGCACCTCTTCCTCGGAAACGGCGGTGGCGGTGAAATCCCGGCGGATCTGGTCGAGATGGGACGAGAGGTCGATCCTGCCGGTGGCGGCGAACTCCGCCATCAGCTTGGCGACCCGTTGCGGTTCCTGGTCGACGAGATAGAAGAGATAGCGTTCGAAATTGGAGGCCGCCTGGATATCCATCGACGGGCTCGAGGTCTGGACCACCTGGCCGAGCGAATAGTCACCCTTGTTGACGAAGCGGGAGAGGATGTCGTTGGCGTTGGTGGCCAGGACCAACTGGCGGATGCAGCCTTCCGGCAGCATCCGTTTGGCGATGTAACCGGCGAAGATATCGCCGAAGTTTCCGGTCGGCACCGAGAAGGCCAGCGTGCCGTCGTTCTCGTGGCAACTGACGTGGAGACAACTGTGGACATAGTAGACCACCTGCGCCAGTACCCTGGCCCAGTTGATCGAATTGATCGCCCCGAGGCTGAGCGCCGTCTTGAATTCGATATCGCTGAAGATCTGCTTGACGATGGCCTGGCCGTCGTCGAAGGAGCCATGGATGGCGATGTTGAAGACATTGTCGTCCATGATCGAGGTCATCTGCTTTTCCTGCACCGGACTGACCCGCTTATGGGGGTGGAGGATGAAGATCCGGATCCGGTCCTTGCCGCGGACGCCGTAGATGGCGGCGCTGCCGGTGTCCCCCGAGGTGGCGCCGAGGATGTTGAGCACCTCGCCGCTTTTGGCGAGAAGGTATTCGAACAGGTTGCCGAGAAACTGCAGGGCGACGTCCTTGAAGGCCAGGGTCGGGCCATGGAACAACTCGAGGATGTGGAGATTGCCGCAATGGACGAGTGGGACTACATCTTCGGCATCGAAGGCGGCATACGACCGGTTGATGAGGTTCTTCAGGTCGCTGACCGGGATATCGTCGATGAACCTCGACATCACCTCGAAGGCCAGTTCGGCATAGCTGAGTCCTTTCCAGGAGGCCAGGGTCTGACTGTCGATGCGGGGAATGGTCCGGGGCAGCAGGAGCCCGCCGTCCTCGGCGAGCCCCATCATGACGGCTTTGGTGAAGGGGACGGGTTGAATCCCGCCCCTGGTGCTCAAGTATTGCATATCGTTGATGTCGTGAATCCGGTAAAATTCCTGGGACAGGTGAAATCCCCAAAACGTGCGATCAGGAAAGCGGCGAGTCCTGACAGATGGCGGAGATATCGACACGCTTGGCGTCGTGCCAGAGGCCGTCCAGATCGTAGAATTTTCTCTGTTCGTGGTAGAAGATATGAACAATGACATCGTCGAGATCGAGGAGGACCCACAACCCTTCCTGCAGCCCTTCGGCATGGGTGGCCTTCACCCGTTTGTTGCTCAGTTCTCTCTCGATGGCCTCGGCGAGGCCCTGGACATGGCGGGTCGATCGGCCCGTCATGATGACGAAGTAATCGGTGAATGATGCAATTCCCCGGACATCGAGGATAACCAGATCCTCGGCCTTGGTGTCCTGGGCGATGGTGGCGCAGAGCCTGGCGATTTCCATTCCGCTCTTGTCGCGGTGTTCTTTCTTCAGTTGTTTCATGTTTCTCTTGTGCCCTTTTCTCCCGGGGCTGTCAATTTATTTTTGCTGTTTCTTCGGCGCCCGCGGCGGAAACTCGAAGGTGACCTTGCCGCTTTTCGAAAGCAGGAGATAGGCGTCGAACGGGCGTTTCTTCTTGGAGATGAAGCCCGTGATCAACTCGGTCTTTCCCGCCTCCAGCATCTGCCGGATGTGCTGGGCGGTGATCTGCCTGTCGAGGATGATGCGGCTGATCCTCAGGCCGTTTTTGTCGTCGCCGGCCAGGGCCGATTCGGACATATAGGCGATCGGGGTCTCGTAGACCGGTGTGCCGTCGATCGGCGATCGGCCGAGGGGCTCTCCCTGGCGGATGGTCTCCAGATCGAGATTGCTCGTCGATTCGGCGAACAGAAATTCGATCTTATTGTCGACCAGGCGGATGGAGGCGGTGAACGGTTTGCCCTTCTTTGACCGGAAATCGCTGAACGGGCCGAGCGTCTTGCCCTCGATCAGGGCAACGATCTCGTCTTCGGCCATCATGCGGCCGCCGAGGATCTTGCGCAGCCTGATCTTCCGGTCTTCGGAGATATAGGCGGTCGGGGAGGAATAAAAGCGTTTTCCGGCCACGGGGCTGAAGGGGGCCTCCGGTTCGGTGGCATCGGTCTCGAAACTCTTGACCTGGGAGATGATGTGGCTGGTCAGGTTTCGGATCTCCTCCATGAACTTCTGTCGCGAAAATTCACCCTTGAGCATCTTGTTCAACTTCAGTTCCCACTCGCCGGTCATCTCCGGCGAGGCGAGGACATCGATCTTCATCGCCTCGAGGAGGGCGAGCAGGTTGAAGGCCTTGCCGGTCGGGGTGAGTTCCTTGCCCTCGCGGACGACGTATTTCTCCTTGATCAGCTTCTCGATGATCGCGGCCCGGGTGGCCGGGGTGCCGAGGCCGCGCTCTTTCATGGCGTCGGCCAGTTCATCGTCGTCGATGAGTTTGTCGGAATTCTCCATTGCCGAGAGCAGGGTCGCCTCGTTGTAACGTGGCGGCGGGGTGGTTTCCTGTTCCTCCCGGTCGATGCGGGCGCAGAGGACCGGAGTTCCGGTGGGAATGGATCTGAGTACCGTATCCTTGTCATCGTCCTCGAATTTGCCGTAGATCGCCTTCCAGCCGGCCTCTAGCAGGATTTTACCCTCAGTGAGAAAGGTCTCGCCGGTGACGACCGAGACGCGGCGGGTATTGAGGTAGACGGCTGGAGGGAAGAAGACGGCGAGAAACCGCTGCACCACCATCCGATAAATCTTCATTTCCGGCTCCGACAGGGTGGCCGGGATGGCGGTGGTGGGGATGATCGCGTGGTGATCCGAGATCTTGCTGTTGTTGAAGATCCGCTTGTCCGGCTGGATATAGCCTTTGTCGAGCGCCTCGGCCGCATATTGGGAAAACTGCCAGTCCGTCTGGGCCTTGAAGACCCGGGTGACAATGTCGTTATAGTCTTCCGGCAGGTGGCGGCTGTCGGTCCTCGGGTAGGTCAGCACCTTGTGGCGTTCGTAGAGGGACTGGGCGATGGACAGGGTCTTCTGGGCCGAAATGCCGAAGCGGGTGTTGGCCTCGCGTTGCAGCGAGGTCAGGTCGAAGAGCTGGGGCGAGCGCTGCGTCGTTTTCTTGCTTGTTTCCTCGACCGCCGCCGGCTGGCCGGTGCAGGCGGCGACAATGGCCTCGGCCTTTTCTTTCTCCCAGATCCGGTCGGCGCGTTCGTACCCGTCATTTTCCTCCCGGACAAAATGAGGGTCGATCCATTTGCCCTGATAGCTGTCCTGGTCGTAGGCAAAGGTGGCGAGCAGGGTTGAAAAAGGCCGCGGGACAAAACTCTGGCGGACCCGCTCGCGCTTGACGAGAAGCGAGAGGGTTGGCGTCTGCACCCGGCCGCACGGCGTCAGGAAGAAACCGCCTCGCCGCGAGTTGAACCCGGTCAGGGCGCGGGTGGCGTTGATGCCGATCAGCCAGTCGGATTCGGAGCGGCAGAGGGCGGTGTCCTCGAGTGGGTGCATCTCCTCGTTGGAGCGGAGCCGGGCAAGGCCGTTTTTGATGGCCTCGCTGGTCATCGACTGCAGCCACAACCTTTTGAAGGTCTTGTGGCCGACGGAGGTGTTCCAGACATACTGGATGATGTATTTGAAGATCAGCTCGCCTTCGCGGCCGGCATCGCAGGCGTTGATGATCTCGACGACGTCCTTGCGGCGGATGAGTTTCTGCAGGGCGTGCAGCTGTCCCTTGGTGTCTGGGAGTTCCTTGAGGGGAAATTTTTCCGGCAGGATCGGGAGCTTGGCGATATCCCATTTTTGATAGGCGGGATCGATTTCTTCGGGGTAGCAGATCGAAACCAGGTGGCCGATGGCGAAGGACACGATATGCCGATCCCCTTCGTAATGGGTCTTGGCCTTGGTGAACTTGCCGGGCAGAACCTTGACGATGTCTGCTGCGACGCTGGGCTTTTCGGCGATGATGAGGATTTTTTCAGTCATGAACAGGCTTGTGGATCGGGCTGGCTGCGGATTGTCGGCTATCGCGTCAGTTGTTGGCCGAATGAAATCGAGCTTGAATATACGATATATCGTTTTCGGTTGGATTCGAGGAAGAGATGCTGAAATTGATGGATTTCTCTAAGGCTCGGACCCGGACCGGAACAGAGAGTTGTTGTAAAGGTCGAATATGTGTTTGTCAAATGTAATTTCTATGGGATTGGATTGATTGTAATAGTTAACAATATGAAATTAATTTAAAATATTTTATTTTGCTTTGGTGTGTGGTCCATATGGGACGTGGGGAATGCCTGAATGGCAGGGGGCAGTGTTGGAACATGTTTTTCCGGTGTTGTCAATGACCCTGTTGCGGGCGGGTCGAATCGGACACCGTCGAGGAGGGCTGAGGAGCAGGGAAAAGGCCAATCCCTCCCGGCAACGGAATCTGGTTCCGCAGGAGATCGGTCGCATTCCCCTCGGCGGTTCCGCACGAAGACGCACGGGGTGCGGCCGGGCGGCCTTTGCCGTTGCATCTTCGTAACGGGATTGAGACGGCAGGCCGTCGGGGGAGTTGCGGGATGTCTCCTATTGTCTGCTGCGGATCGCGGCGGAGACGTCACGGGTCATCTCGAGAACCTTCCGGGCATGGTTCGGCGAGATTGATCCGGTGCCGCAGCTGGGGGTGATCAGGGTCTGGGCGATGATCCTGTCCCGTGAAAATCCCAGCTGCTCGAGTTGCGTCGTCTGCAGGTCCCATCTGGCGACCAGGGAATCGACGGATTCCATGTCGATCCGCTCCTCGTCGGTCGGCACGATGCCTGTCGCCAGGATGCCGCCGCGCTCAAGGAAACCGCGCAGGTGCTCGGGGTAGAGGATCAGCCGGTCGAAAAAGGAATAGGCATCATAACTGAGGATGTCGATACCGGCATCGAAAATGACCGGCCACTCGGTATTGGCGCAGACGTGGACCCCGACCAGTCCGCCTTCGGCCCGAACAGCGTCGAAGGTCTCGGCCAGGCAGGCGATGATCTCGTCGGCAGTGATGGTGATGAAGGCCGATGAACCAAGGCCGGCCAGGGCCGGTTCATCGAAGAAGAGCAGAACCGTTTCGGTGATTTCCCTCATCCTCCGGGTCTGCCAGCGGGCCTTGAGCGCCAGCAGCTTGACGGCCGCATCCCGCAGCTGGTCGTTGTAGAATATAGCCCTGCCCTGTTGATCGACCAGGCCGGTGCAGAAGGTGATCGGGCCGGTGATCTGGCCTTTGAGGGCGACCAGGGACTCCTTTTTCCGGTTGGCCATTTCCAGGAACGTGAAGAACCCCTTCGCCTCTTTCCGGGAGAGGGTAAATCGCGAGTCGGCGAGATCAGCGCCGCTTTCGGCGACCGCCAGGTATTCTTCATAAAAGGCGAGGATCTCCGCCTCGAAACCATCCTTTTCGGTATTGATGACCAGTTTGCCCTCCGTTTCCGAGATCCCGGGCAGGCCGGGCAGGAACTGGCGCAGCATCCCCTCGTCGCGAAAGACGGGAAGCTGGGGCCACAGGGGAATTTCAGGGGTGTGGGCCATAATGAGCTCAGTGGCGGCGGCATGCTCCTGCAGCGGCAGGCTGCCGATCAGGACGGGAAGGGCTCGGGGGGTAAATTTTGTCATGTCTGGTTTTTTGACCTGTGCCTGCAGGGCAGGCTGGTGGGGTGTGGTCTGCCGGAGCGGCCACAACGCAATTGTCAAATCGGTGTTGTCAGTCGTGGGGATAAAAAAAAGGCAGGCGCAAAAAGCGCCTGCCGGTGCCGCATAGGGATGCGCAGTTTATCAGTAGCAGGGAACTTCATACCTCCGTTTCATCGGGTATGGAAAAGATGCCCAGTACCGGGTCCCGTCATAGGGGTTCTGCTGCCACTCACCGCTGACGACCCGTTCTTCGACGCAGATCCTCCGCTGTTCGACCACGACCGGCGGGGCATAGTAGTAACGAGGAGTGTAAACCGTGCCCGGCGGCGGGGCGAAAGCCTGGCCGATGATTGCTCCGGTCAGCAACCCGAAGGCGACTCCGGCGATGATTTCTCCATCGTTGTGCCCGCCATGGTGATAGCCGTAAGCCCGAGGCGAAGAATAGCGATAATATCCCCCGTGTCCTCGGTATCCCCCATAGTATCCCCCGTATCCCCCGTATCCCCCGCGGGCGAACGCCGGGGCAGAGATCAACAGTAGCGATACCAGGCAGATGAAAGCGGATATTTTCTTCATTGGCGATTTCCTCATGGGGTGGAAAAATTTGCATCAATAGACGTATGCCCGCACCGGACTTATAATTAAAATATGTGGAGATTTATACTTTTTGTCAAGTTGCATGAGGCCTGTCACAGTCGAAATCGGAATTCCCGCCGCCGATTATTTTGCTTTTGCTTCACGCTTGACATGGAACCACTGATATGGTTATATAATCCCGCTGTTGTATCTGGTGCGGGTGTAGCTCAGTTGGTAGAGCACAAGCTTCCCAAGCTTGGGGTCGCGAGTTCGAGCCTCGTTGCCCGCTCCATTTCCAGAGCGGGACCGGTGTATCTGGTCGGTAATCGTTCTGTTCCGGTATACCTCCTGCAGAATCTTTGCAGGCAGGCTTTGGAAAGTGGGCAATGCCCGCTTTTTTTTATGCCTGTTGACCGGAGGGGGGGATAGTCTGTCAGGTGGAAACACCTGTTGATCATATTGAAAAATTACAGGATTAAATCGTTCGTCCGGAAATTGCCGGTTGGCTGGCTGAGCACGATGAAAATATGAGTGATCACGTAATAGACAAGGTGCGGGACTTTGCTGAGGGCCTCCTGCCGACGATGGGACTGGAACTGGTCGATGTCCAGTTCCGCCGGGAAGGACATGGTTGGGTCCTGCGTCTATTCATCGATCGGGAAGAAGGCGTCACTGTCGATCACTGTGCCGATGTCAGCCGTGAGATCGGACAATTCCTTGATGTCGAGGATCTGATAGGTCATCCCTATCACCTCGAAGTGTCGTCCCCCGGCCTTGAGCGGCCGCTGAAAAGCATGCGCGATTTCCAGCGGTTTGTCGGCAAGAAGGCGAAGATCAGGATGCATGAAAATCTTGACGGTCAGAAGGTGTTTGTCGGCATCATCGGTGAAGCGACGGAAGAGGCGATACAGCTGGATCTGGAGGAGGGGGGCAAGGTTCGTGTCGCCTTTGATCAGATCGGCAGGGCCAGGCTGGTGTTTTGATACGAATTGGAGAAAATTCGGGGAATTACAGATTTATATTCTCCAAATATAGACGGAAAAGGATGGGGTAAAAGCATGTTATCGGAATTGAAGCGCATAATCGATCAGATCAGCAGGGATCGCGGCATCGACAGGAGGCTGCTGATTGAGGCCATTGAAGAGGCGGTTCAGTCGGCCGCACGCAAGAAGCTGGGAAGCCGCCGCGAGATCGAGGTCCGCTACAACGAGGAATTCGGCGAGGTCGAGGTCTATCAATTCAGGAACGTCGTCGAAAAGGCCGAAGATGAACAGACCGAGATATCCTTTGACGATGCCCTGGTCCTTGACCCTGACGTCCAGCTTGGCGACGAACTGGGCGAAAAGATGGAAAACATCACCGATCTCGGCCGGATCGCCGCCCAGTCGGCCAAACAGGTTATCATCCACAAGATGAAGGACGCCGAGCGCGAGGTCATCTTCGACATGTTCAAGGATCGTCTCGGCGAGGTGGTCAGCGGCATCGTCCAGCGCTTCGACCGCGGCAACATGATCATCAACCTCGGCCGTACCGACGCGATCCTGCCGAAGGACCACCAGATCCCGAAACGCTCGTTCAAGCAGGGTGACCGCATCCGCGCCTACCTGATGGAGGTGCGCCAGACGGCGCGCGATTCCCAGCTGGTGCTCTCCAGGACCTGTGACGAATTTCTGGCCAAACTCTTCCAGATGGAGGTGCCGGAGATCTCCGAGGGCATCGTCAAGATCATGGGGGTCAGCCGCGAGCCCGGTTTTAGAGCCAAGATCGCCGTCAGCTCCTCCGAAAGCGACGTCGATCCGGTGGGCGCCTGCGTCGGAATGAAGGGCTCCCGGGTGCAGAATGTCGTCCAGGAACTGCAGGGCGAGCGGATCGATATCGTGACCTGGAGCCCGGACCCGGCCAAGTATGTCTACAACGCCTTGGCCCCGGCCCATGTCAGCATGGTCATGGTTGACGAGGAAAGCCATTCCCTGCTCGTGGTCGTGCCCAACGACCAGCTGTCGCTGGCGATCGGCCGTCAGGGCCAGAATGTGCGCCTGGCCTCGAAGCTGCTGGGGTGGAGAATCGATGTCAAGAGCGAGCAGCGCTATGCCAATCTCGAGGATCAGGGGTATTGTGGTCTGCTGGAGATCGAAGGCGTCGATGAGGCCCTGGCCGACCAGATCCTCGCCAAGGGCATACTGTCGGTTGAAATGCTGGCCCGGGCCCAGGTCGAGGATCTCACCGTCATCCGCGCCATCGATGAGGAATTCGCCGCCTACCTGATCCATTCCGCCGGCAAGATCAGTGGCATCGCGCCTGTGAGCGCGCCCCAGGTCGCTGTCGCCGAGGCGCAGCCTGCGGAAGAGAATCAGCCTGATGGTGATCAGGATACCGATACGGTAAACGAAGGCAATGGGGATGATGAACCGCACGTCGGGTGATGTCCACCCATGACGGAACCTGTCCGGACCTGTGCGGCCTGCGGGACAAAGCGAGGCAAAGGGGAGCTGCAGCGCTTTGTCTGGGAGGATGAACGGCCGGTACGTGATGATGATGGGCGCTGCAAGGGTCGCGGAGCATATTGCTGCCGGGATGAAACGTGTCTCGAAAGGTTCCTGAGCCAGAAGAAAAAATGGAAAAGACTGTTTCGCCTTTAGGGAAATAATCTTTATAATACTTGAGAGAAAGCTGTGCCGCTGCGGACTGCCAACTCTGAGAAAGGATGCCGTAGAGAAGGATAGACGGGAGCAACGAATGAGCAGGGTGAGGATTTATGAACTGGCCAAAGAGGCTGGGATGAACAGCAAGGCCTTGGCAGACAAGCTGATGGCAAAGGGTTTTGCGATCAAGGGGCCGAGTTCCACAGTTGATGAGGACGTCGCTGATACGATCCGCAAGACGGTTCTCCGGCAGGCAAATGTCGAACTGGCGGAAAAGCCCATCTCTGCCGACAGGGGTCGGGCTCCTGTTCAGAGAAGGACCACCGTGATCCGCCGCCGGCCGAAAACCGCTCACGAAGAGGCTGCCGCCGAGCAGCTGCAAGCGGGCGGCGAAGAAGAACAGCCGATTGCAGGTGCAGTTGTTCCGCCGACGGAAAAGATCGAGGGGAAATCGGCAATCCGGAAAGCGACGGAGCCATCCCCGGCGGGGGCCGATCAGGAGAGGCAACCCGAGCGGATCGTTGCACATGCGGAGGAGAAAGAGACCCAGGCCCCGCAGGCGATGGCGACACCGGCACCGGCGCGGGAGGAGGATCGCGAGGCTGAAGCCCCGGTCCGGACCGAGGTCGCCGGCGAAACCCCTGTAACGGTCGTTGCCGAATCACCGGCCTTTGAAACGAAACAGTTTTTTCCCGAACGCAAGCCGAAGAAAGAGAAGGAAAAGGAAATCGAGAAGAAGGTTCCGCCCCGTAGTAAAGGCCTGGCGCGAGTCGTCGGCACGATCGCGATCCCGGTAGAGGATGATCAGTCGTCCCAGCGGTTCAAGAAGAAAGTCGCCAGAACGGGACCTGCGGCGAAAATCGCTGGGGCGGAGCCGGTCGCGGCCGTGGTCACGCCGGTGACAGAGGACAGCGCCCGTGGCAAGAAAAAGGGAAAACGGGCTCCCGGGGCTGTCGAAGAAGAGGAAGATCGGCGGCAGGGTAAAGGGGTCGGGAAGAAGGGCAAAAAAGGGGTCAAGTTTACCCATTTCGGTGCCGATTATCAGGTTCCACGCGGTTCAGGGAAGAAAGGGAGACGTGACAAGGGTCGTGACAAGTCATTGCCGCCGGCGGCTGAGATGAAGGCCAGTAAGAGACGGATCAAGGTCTTCGAGACGATCAGCGTCGCCGAACTTGCCAGCAGGATGAAAGTCAAAGCCAGCGAAGTGATCGCCAAACTGATGGGGCTCGGCGTGATGGCGACCATGAACCAGGCGGTGGATGTCGATACCGCCATGCTGATCGCCACCGATTTCGGCTACGAGGTCGAGCAGGGCATCACCGAAGAGATCGGCATCCAGATGTTCGAAGAGGCCGAGGAGGGCGGGGAGGTGCAGCCGCGCTCTCCGGTCGTCACGGTCATGGGGCATGTCGATCATGGCAAGACCTCGATACTCGATGCGATCCGCAAGACCGATGTGGCGGTCGGGGAGGCCGGCGGCATTACCCAGCATATCGGGGCCTATCATGTCCGTTCCAGTGCCGGCGACGTCACCTTTGTCGATACCCCGGGCCATGCCGCGTTTACCGAGATGCGATCGCGCGGAGCGCAGATAACCGACCTGGTCATTCTCGTCGTGGCAGCCGATGACGGCGTCATGGATCAGACCCGTGAGGCCATCAACCACGCCCAGGCGGCCGGGGTCCCGATCCTGGTGGCCGTCAATAAGATCGATAAACCGAATGCCGATGTCGACCGGGTGAAGAGGGAACTGTCCGATCTCAATCTTGCCCCCGAGGACTGGGGCGGCCAGACGGTCTACTGCGAGACCTCGGCGAAGAAAAATATCGGTATCGACAACCTGATGGAGAGTATCCAGTTGGTCGCCGAGATGCTCGAACTCAAGGCCGATCCGACCAGAAAGGCCAAGGGGCGGGTCATCGAAGCCCAGCTCGACAAGGGTCGTGGGGCTGTAGCGACCGTGCTGGTCCAGGAAGGGACGCTCAATCGGGGAGATTATTTCGTCGTCGGTCAGTACAGCGGCAAGGTCCGGGCGATGCTGGACGACAAGGGCAGGCCCATCAAAAAGGCCGGTCCTTCGATTCCCGTCGAGGTCCAGGGCCTTTCCGGCGTTCCCTCGGCCGGCGATGAATTTCTCGTGGTTACCGACGAGAAGATGGCAAAAAGCGTCAGCAGCGCCAGGGCCCTGAAGGCGAGAGAGATGGAGCTTGGAGCCACCTCCAAGATCTCCCTCGACAAACTCTTTGAGAAGATGAACGAAGGTGAGGTGCAGGAACTGCGCGTGATTATTCGCGCCGATGTTCAGGGGACCCTCGAGGCCTTCGCCAAGGCCGCCGAAGAGCTGTCCACCAAGGATATCAAAGTCAAGGTCCTGCACGAGGGGACCGGTACCATCACCGAGTCCGATATCCTCCTGGCGTCCGCCTCGGAGGCCATCATCATCGGTTTTAACGTCCGGCCGACCGCCAAGGTCAAGGATCTTGCGGTTCGGGAAAATGTCGATGTCCGCTCCTATGATGTCATCTACCACGCCCTCGACGATATCCGCAAGGCGATGGTGGGCATGCTCGAGCCGACCTTCAAGGAGGATGTCATCGGCAATGCCGAGGTCCGCGAAATTTTCCATGTCCCGAAAATCGGCACGATCGCCGGCTGCTCGGTCACGGATGGCAAGATTCAGCGCAATGCCAGTGTCCGGGTGCTCCGTGAGGGAGTCGTGATCTCCACCGGAAAGATCGCCTCGCTGCGCCGCTTCAAGGATGACGTGAAGGAAGTCCTGACCGGGTACGAATGCGGCATCGGGGTGGAAAACTTCAACGATCTGAAGATCGGCGACAACCTCGAGGCCTTCGTCATGCTCGAGGTCGAGGCAACGCTTGAGTAAGGTGAAGGGCATGGCGGGCGGTTTCGACCCGAAAAAGACCTTTGATGCACTGGGGCTGGGCCGTGCAGGCCAGAAACGGTCGGCACGGGTGGCAGATGTCATTCAAAAGGAACTGGCGATGCTGATCCTCACCAAGGTCCGCGACCCGAAACTGGCCGGCGTCAGCATCTCGCGGGTCGAGGTCAGTGATGACCTGCAGAATGCCAAGATATTTTTCACCATTCTCGGTGATCGCAAGGCGGTGCGGGCTGCGAAGGAAGGGCTTGAGCACGCCAAGGGGTTCATGCGAACCCATCTCGCCAGGACCATGAACATGCGCTACACTCCGACCCTGCAGTTCAAGTATGACGAAGTAGCGGAGAAGGTCGAGCACCTGGAGAATATTTTCCGGGAAATTGCAGATGAGAGGGATCACGGTGAGGGGAATTCCTGAGACCATAACGAAGTGCATTTCCGACAATCAGCGCTTCGTTCTGTTGACCCATATCCATCCGGATGGCGATGCGCTCGGCTCGATGTTCGGTCTTGCCGATATCCTTGAAGGCATGGGCAAGGAGGTCTTCTGTTTTGTCGAAGAGCCGGTATCGCAGTTGTACGCCTTCCTCCCCGGGGCCGGCAGGGCCAGTTGCGATCTCGACGCCCTGCATGAGTTTGTCCGCCAGGCGCACGACAAGGCGATGATGATCGCCCTTGACAGCGGCGACGACAACCGCCTCGGCAAATATAAGGATGAACTGCTGGCCATCACCCCTCTGGTGGTGATCGATCATCACAAATCCCATAAGGAGTATGGCGAGTGTCGCTGGGTCGAGCCGACCCGTTCGTCCACCGGCGAGATGGTGTACGAACTGGCCATGGCCCTGGGCGTGGAAATATCGTATTCCTGCGCCTTTCATCTCTATGTGGCGATTTGTACCGACACCGGATCATTCCGCTTTGACTCGACCCATCCCCGGACCTTTCAGATTGCTGCCAGGCTGCTTGAGGCCGGGGTCAATCCCGCCGAGATTTCCTGTAAGATTTATGACAATTACAGCGTCGCCCGGCTGAGTCTGCTGCAGCTCGTCCTGGCGACGCTGACGCTCTACGCCGCCGACCAGGTCGCCTGTATCCATGTGACGCCGGACATGTTCGCGGCGAGCGGTGCCGCGGTTCAGGATATTGAGGGATTCATCGATTATCCGCGATCGCTGCAGACAGTGAAGGTGGCCGTCTTCATCAAGGAGATCCAGCCGGGGCAAATCGCCGTCAGCCTCAGGGCCAAAGGTGGTTGTGATGTGGCCGAGATCGCGAAGGTGTTCAATGGCGGGGGACACCGCAATGCTGCGGGTTTCCGCTTCAGCGGCAAAGATCTTGCCGAAGTTCGATCCCAAGTGCTCCGCGTCCTGAACAACGATCTCGGCGTCCAGCCTGACAGCACCGACGGTTGATCGACAATGGACCCAGTCGGACTGCCGGATACCGTTTCCAGGGAACTGCCGCCTCAGGACACCGGCAGGATTTTCTTGATCGACAAGCCCGCCGGACCGACGTCCTTTGCCATGGTGCGGGGGCTTCGCCGTGTCCTCGGACTCAAAAAGGTCGGCCATGCCGGCACTCTCGATCCGTTCGCCTCCGGCCTGCTGATACTCTGCGCCGGAAGGTCGGCGACCAGATTGATTCCTCGGTTTATGGACGGCGACAAGGAATATCTCGCCACGCTCTGTCTTGGGGTGGAAACGACCACCCTTGATCCCGAGGGATCCGTCACCAACCGGTGTGAGGTGGGTAGAAGAGATGCCGCCGAGATCGAACGGGTCCTGGCGCGATTCCGGGGCGGCATGCTGCAAACCCCGCCGGCCTTCTCGGCCCTGAAACATATGGGCAAACCGCTCTATCACTACGCCCGACGGGGGATCACGATCGTCAAGGAGCCGAGGGAGGTGAAGATCTCGGTGCTTGAGCGGACCGACGGCGATCAGGATATTGTCGGCGATGAGTGTCTTCTCCGCCTGCGCGTGGTATGCAGCAAGGGTACCTATATCCGCTCCCTCGCCGCCGATATCGGTTCGAGCCTTGGTTGCGGCGCCTATCTCAAAGAACTCCGCCGAACGCGCAGCGGATGCTTTTCGCTCGACGGGAGTCTGTCCGGTGATGTGCTGCGAAGTGGAAACGACTGCCAGCAGGTGCTGAATGCGGCCATGTCCATCGAGGAGGCATGTAATCTCTTGCAATAATCAGGTAAGTCCGATAATATTGCACTCCGCAGTAGAAGATCATGATCTTGAGGAGTACCCCAGGGGACGCCACCTTGCTTTGGGAACTCGACGGCATGATTGGACGAGGCGGCCGAACCGGTCATCCGGTTCATCCCGAAACAAACAGAAAAATACCAACTTCAATATATCAACGAGCGTCTTGCTTCAGGAGGATCTGCTGTGGCTCAGTCAGCAATTAAAAAATGTGAAATTATCGAAAAATATAAAATCCATCCATCGGACACCGGTTCTTCCGTAGTGCAGATCGCTCTGCTGACCGACCGGATCAAGTATCTGACCGAGCACTTCAAGGTGCATTCCAAGGATCATCATTCCCGTCAGGGTCTGTTGAAGATGGTTGGGCAGCGGCGCAGCCTCCTCGATTATCTGAAGAAAAAGGACCTGCAGCAGTACCGCACCCTGATTCAGGATCTAGGTCTGAGAAAATAGTCCCTGTCCCTGGTGTAGGGATCGAGTGGAGTCGTACGTCAGTGCCATTGTGTCGCTCAGCCTGTTCCGGACTGCCGGGACGGGCTGAGCTTTTTGTTGTTGAAGGCCATCGGATAAAAAAAGAGCATGCGGGGCTGGTGGATAATCCAGCCAGGAAAATGGCGCTTGGTCGTTCCCTGATGCTGAACATCTGGAGAAAACATGTATACAAAAGTTGAAGCCGAGATCTGTGGGAAGGTGATTTCCATCGAGACCGGCAAATTGGCGAAGCAGGCGTCAGGATCTGTTGTCGTACGATGCGGCGGCACCATGGTGCTGGTGACGGCGGTGGCGGCCAAGGAAAACCGGCCGGATGCCGGATTCCTGCCCCTGACGATCGAATACCAGGAGAAACTGGCCTCGGTAGGCCGGATTCCCGGCAATTATTTTCGTCGCGAGATCGGTCGGCCAAGCGACCACGAGGTCCTGACCTGCCGGATCATCGACCGGCCCATGCGCCCGCTCTTCGCTGCCGGATTCTGTGCCGAAACCCAGGTTATCGCCACGGTCCTCTCCGCCGATCAGCAGAACGACCCCGATGTCCTGGCGTTGACCGGGGCATCCTGCGCCCTGTCGCTTTCCGACATTCCCTTCGACGGGCCGGTTGCCGGCGGCCGGGTCGCCTATATCGACGGACAGTTCATCCTCAATCCGACCGCCAAGGAACTGGCCGGATCGGCGATGGACATGATCGTCGCCTGCACCCGCAACGCGGTGGTGATGGTCGAAGGGCGGACCAATGAACTGGGCGAGGATATTGTCCTTTCGGCCATCTTCTATGCCTTCGAACAGTTGCAGCCGTTGATCGACCTGCAGGAGAATCTGCAGCAGTCAAACGGTAAGGCCAAAAGGACTGTGGAGCAGATTGTCGTCGACGAGGCCCTTCTGGCCAAGGTCAGGGAAGCCGCCGCCGGCGGAATGGGGACGGTCATCTCCACCGCCGACAAGATGGAACGGGGGCGGCTGTACGACGAGTTGAAGGCAACGGTGATCGCCCAGCTTGACGAGAGCGGCGAACGGGCGGGGGTGATTGGCGACATGGTTTCCTCCTATAAGAAGGCCCTGATGCGGTCGATGATCGTCGACCGGCAGGTCCGGATCGATGGCCGGAAATTCGACCAGATCCGGCCGATCAGCTGCGAGGTGGGCTATCTGCCGATGACCCACGGCTCGGCATTGTTCACCCGCGGCGAGACGCAGGCGCTGGTTTCCGCCACCCTCGGCAGCGAACGGGATCAGCAGCGGGTCGAGACCTTGACTGGCGAAGAGAGCAACCGTTTCATGCTGCACTACAATTTTCCACCGTACTGCGTCGGGGAGGCCAGGATGCTGCGTGGACCGAGCCGACGCGACATCGGTCACGGCAACCTGGCAATGCGCGGTCTTTCCGCCGTCCTGCCTTCGGCCGAGGATTTCCCCTATTCGATCCGGGTGGTCTCCGAGGTTCTGGAATCGAACGGCTCTTCGTCGATGGCCACCGTCTGCGGCGGCAGCATGGCCCTGATGGATGCCGGTGTCCCGGTCAAGGCGCCGGTGTCGGGTATTGCCATGGGGTTGATCAAGGAAGGCGACAAGGTCGTCATTCTCTCCGATATCCTCGGTGACGAAGACCATCTCGGCGATATGGATTTCAAGGTGGTCGGCACCCGCCATGGGGTCACCTCGCTGCAGATGGACATCAAGATCGCCGGAGTTGACAAGGCGATCATGGCGGCGGCCCTGGAGCAGGCGAAGACCGGCCGGATCCATATCCTCGGGGAAATGGAGAAGGGGATCTCCCAGGCCCGGGAAGAGGTGGCCGAACATGCCCCGAAATATTTCGTCCACAAGATCAACCCGGATAAGATCCGCGACCTGATCGGCCCGGGCGGCAAGGTCATCAAGGAGCTGTCGGCTGAATACGATGCCAAGATCGAGGTCGACGACTCCGGCCTGGTGAAGATGTTCACCATCAACGGCACGCTGGCCGAGGCCCTCATCAACCGGGTACGTGAGATCACCGCCGAGGTCGAAATCGACGCGGTCTACAAGGGAGTGGTCAAGACGATCAAGGATTTCGGTGCCTTCGTCGAGATCCTGCCCGGTACTGACGGCTTGATCCACATCTCGGAGCTCGATGTCAAACGGGTGTCGAAGGTGACCGATGTCCTCAAGGAAGGGGATGAAGTCGAAGTCAAGGTCCTCGATGTCGACAACCGCGGCCGTATCCGGCTGAGCCGCAAGGCCCTGATGGAATAGGTTCAGGATCTCGTAGTAATGGATTGGAAGATGCCGGCCCGCAAGTGCCGGCATTTTTTTTAAGGAGGTGTCCGGTGGGGGCAGGGAAGTCGAGTGGAACAGAGGGGGTCATCGTCAGATTACGCTGGCTGCACCCGCAGAGGACGCAGGATCTCGCTCTCCCCCGTTACCATTCCGTGCTCGCGGCGGGGATGGATGTCCGGGCGGCGGTGGAGGAGGATGTCGAGATCGATCCGGGGCGGATCGCCCTCGTGCCGACCGGCTTCGCCGTCGCCATTCCGCCGGGCTATGAAATGCAGGTCAGGCCGAGAAGCGGGCTGGCCCTGCGTCACGGCCTGACCCTGATCAACAGCCCGGGGACGATCGACAGCGATTATCGCGGCGAGGTCAAGATTGCCCTGATCAACCTTGGCGAGGCCCCCTTTCGGGTCCGCCGCGGCGACCGTATCGCCCAACTGGTGCTGGCGCCGATCGTCCGGGCGGACCTGCGGGTGGTCGAAACTCTTGACGCCACCGACCGGGCCGCAGGCGGCTTCGGCCATACCGGAATCTGAGATGCGGTTTTCAGTTCTCGGCAGTGGCAGCAGGGGGAACTGTGTCTACATCGAGAGTGGCGGGACCGCCATCCTGATCGACGGCGGATTTTCCGGCAAGGAGGTTGTCGGCCGGCTCAAGGGCATCGACCGGGAGGCCGCCGATCTTGACGCCATCTGCCTCACCCATGACCATAACGACCATATTGCCGGCGTCGGTGTCCTGTCGCGCCGCTGCAGTCTGCCGGTTTATGCCAATCCCGGAACCTTTGCCGGTGGTGATGCCACTCTCAAAAAACTGTGGAGACGGCAGGAATTCGACACCGGGGATGAGTTTGCCGTCAACGATCTGGTGATCCGGTCGTTCCGGATTTCCCACGATACCGCTGACCCTGTCGGGTACGTGGTCAGCAACGGCCGGACAACGATCGGCTACTGTACCGATACCGGCCGGACCAGTCACCTCATGCGGCAGCGGCTTTCGACCTGCAATGCCATCATCCTCGAATTCAATCACAACCTGCAGCTGTTGAAAAACGGACCCTATCCGCCGGCTCTGCAGCAGAGGGTCCGCTCATCGCAGGGGCATCTGGCCAATGAAGATGCCGCTGCCTTCCTCCAGACGATTCTCCATGATCATCTGCAACAGGTGGTGCTCGCCCACCTCAGCGAGATGAACAATACCCCCCAGTTGGCAATAGCTGCGGCCGCCAGTGTTTGTACCGATGACCAGCGGCCGCAACTGCTTCTCGCGACTCAGGGCGGGGCCACCCGACTCATCGATCTCGTTTGACGTCCGGGCAGTCGCCTCCTGCCGCGTAACGACCGAATCCGGGCGGAATGAGGTATCGCACTGGCCCGGGGTGGAGCAGGGTAAGCAGCCTGGCAAGAAAAACATGCGAGGATGGAATGGTACGATGTGGTCGGAAAGGTTCGAGTTTCAACCTTTCGGCAATACCAGCTGTTTTTCCTTCGGCAGTTCCGGATTTCTCCTGTAGAGGAGGATGGTCTTGCCGAGCAGTTGAACGAGAGTGCTCTGTGTCGCCGCAGAAAGGGACCTGGCGGTATCGTTCTTCTCGAGGCCGCTGTTGTTGCCGACCCTGATCTTGATCAGTTCGTGCCGGGCCAGTTCGAGATCGGTTGCCCCAAGGAGCCGGTCACTCATCCCTTCCTTGCCGATCAATATGACCGGGGCGAGATCGTGCCCGAGTCCCTTGAGAAATCTTTTCTGTCGAGCGGTAAGGATGGGAGCCGATTGTTCCGTTGTTTCGTTCATACGTGTGAATAAGGATCAATTATGAGGGGTGATATCAGCCTATCAGATCGCTCAGTATTCTATATCCGCCAACCCATGTGCCAAAGGCCGAACCCATGGTGGTCAGGAAAAAAACGAGAATAACCCGCAGGAACTTGTTGCGCCACCAGCCCTTGAACGTAGTCATGTCGGACCCGGCGGTCTCGAATTCCCGAACGACCGGTGGACGCTGCATGACCTGGATGAAGGCGGTGACATAGCCTGCCCCGATCAGTGGGGAGAGGCTGGTGAAAGGGGCGGCGGAAAATGCGCCGATGGTCGTATAGGGATGGGCCAAGGCGATCATCGCCCCCAAGGCGGCCGGTATGCCGTGGGCCAGGACCCAGAAAAGGAGGTTGGCGCCGGCGACCGACGCCCCTTTCTCGATGCCGATAGCAACGAGAGAGGCGATGATCAGGGCCGGGATGCCCCAACCGGCCAGTTTCCAGACCGTCGACACCTGAGGGATAGTGCTGATGTCGGCGATCCGCTGGCGATTATCAATGGCCAGCTCCCTTTGAATTCCGGCGATATGCCCGGCGCCGACAACGGCAACCAGGCGTTTGCCCGGTGAGCTCTTGATCTTTTCGGCGAGATAGATGTCGCGCTCATCAATCAGGACGCGTTTGAGATCGGGAAGGGCCTCCCCCAGTTCATCCATCAGCTCGGTGAGGACATCCTTTCGCTTGAGCTCGCTCAGTTTTTCCTCACTGATCTCGGTATCGTCAAAAATACTGGCGAGCAACGAGGTCGCCAAGTAGCCTTTCTTCCAGAAGGAGGTTGATTTCCAGGCGCGGCGAAGAGTGATCCGGATATCCCGGTCACAGAGAGAAACCGGAATCTGACGATCTTTGGCAGCTTGATCGGCGGCAAGCAACTCCGCCCCCGGGGTTACTCCCAGTTTGTCGCCGAGCTTTTTCTGGTATGAGGCCATAAACAGGCTGATCACCAGTGTCGAAAGCTGCTTGTTTCGAATCACCGCTTTCAGGTCAAGGGATTGCCAACGTTCTCTCTGGGTCAGGGCCTGGTAACGCTTGTCATCAAGTTCGAGACAGACACAGTCCGGCTGCATCCGGTCGATGACCGTACGCACGAGATTGACGGAGTCCTGTGAAATATGGGCTGTACCGACCAGAATGATCTCGCGCTCCTCATGCCTGAGGACATGGACATCGGGGCCGTATTCGCGGGTTTCAGCAGTTGCGATCATGATTGAGCATACTTATATGGCTGAGCACTACCCTCTGCTCGCAAGCGGTTGATCGGAAGTACGTTCGTTCAGAGGAATGTAAGACGTGTCCGACGAAACGGAAAGGCGGGAAACCCTGATTATGGAACCGGAGTGAAAAAAGGCGACGATTACTTCACACCCCTTTGACTTTCAGTTGGCTTCCAGGGTGGATGACATTTGATTTCAGATTGTTCCACTCTTTGATAAGGACGGAGGAGACGTTGAATTTCTTAGAGATGGTCCACAGGGTATCCCCATCTTTCACTTGATACCAGCTGTAATTGTCTTTGAGTTTGACGCTGTTGCCATTCATTCTCTTCTTGGTCGAATTTGCCAGAACAGTCTTGCCTGAAAGGAGGGAGTTTGATGTTTGAAAGGAGGCTTTGTTTTTCTGCACAGTCTTGGCGGAAATGGCCTTGGTGGTGCCGAGACTTGCTATCCTGACCCTTGTCTTGCCCGGGGTGCGGGCGATGGCGCCGCTCTTTCTGCTGGATGCGGAGGCCGTGGCCGTCTGATTCGACATCTTTTTCTTTTTCGCTGTCAGCATCTTGACCGTACCGCTGCCGGAACGACGCGATGAGACGGTCTCAACCCCGTCATTTTCCGCCGTTGCAGCCGTCAACTCACCCGGGATGGTCGTTATCGTTCTGTCGGCGGGATACAGTGCCAGTTGCTGACCGACGGTGATGTTGTTGACACTTCGCAAACCATTCCATGAGGCAATCATCTCAGGAGTGACGTTATACCTGGAGGCGATTTTGGATATGTGTTCTCCAGCCTTGACGCGGTGAAGGATCAGGTTGCTCTTGTTGGCGGCAAGTGCCATCTTGCTGCCCTCAGGCAGGATTTGATAGGACACCGTGTTATAAGGGATGCGGAGGTACTGTCCGCGGGTGAGTCTCTTGCTGCGGAGATTGTTGACCTTGAGGAGAGTGGTCCTGTTGATGCCGTAGGTGCTGCAGATCGAAGAGAGGGTATCGCCGCGCTTGATCCGGTAGGATTTGAAGCCCGTGGTGACAACACTGTGCAGTCGCGAGATGTTCCGGCTGGCGATTTCCTGGGAAGCGACGGGAATTTTTGCTTCGTAATCAGGGCGGTTCGGGGGGGTCTTGCTCTGACGCAGTTCCTGGTTGAGAAATTTTATTTCCTTCACCGAGGTCTTGCAGACCACGGCAAGGGCATCAAGGCTGATCCCCGGCGGCACTTTCATCGTGGCATATTCGAGAGGACGAATTCTCTGCACATTGGTGAAGCCGTACTTTTCCGGATTCTTGGCGATGATGATGGCGGCGATCAGTTTCGGGACATAGCGTTTTGTCTCCAAGGCAAGATAATCTTCCCGGGCCAGTTCCCAGAAACTCGAAACATTGTATTTCTCGAGTCCCTTGCCGATCTTTCCCGGACCGGCGTTGTAGGCGGCAACCGCCAGATGCCAGTCGCCGAATTCCCGGTACAGTTCAGACAGGAAAGCCACAGCGGCCTTGGTCGATTTTTCGGCATCCCGCCGTTCGTCAACATAGGTATTGATGTCGAGGTTGTATTGTCTGGCGGTCCCATCGATGAACTGCCAGAGGCCGACGGCGTTGGCCGGGGAGCAGGCGCGTTGATTGTACCCGCTTTCGATCATCGAGAGGTAGATGAGTTCCCGTGGCAACCCGGCGTACTTCAATTCCTTCTCCATCAGCGAGACATAGATCGAGGAGCGGGAAAGCCATGTTTCATAGATTTTGCGATGTCGGGTCTGAAAGAGGTTCAGATACATCTCGACCTGCTTGTTCATCACAAGCGGGAAGGTCTGGATTGATCTTTCCCGATCCCGTTGGGTGACGGGAGAGGTCTCGCTGTCCCACATGCCGGTCTGGCGCAGGGCCGCCAGTTCCTGGTCGAGGCTTCCCTTGGCCTCGACGTCCTCGAGACTGAGGTCGGGATCCTCGTTTCCGTCTGCATTTTGGCTGCCGGACGAAACGGAGGGTGATGAATTCGAGAAAGGGTTTAAACGGCTCTCACTGGCACAACCGGTGAGCGATAGGACGAAGAGGAGGATAAGGAGGAGATGGAACTGTTCAAGGTGTTTGTAGAACATGCGTTGTCCCGTGTGTCTACAGCCTTTCGAGGAAGTGTGATCCGCGGCGTTTCTCTCTTCCAAAAGCTTGTTGAGATATCTTAAGTTACCATGTACATTGCACATCTGCCGATCCGGCGCTGCACACGCTGACGTAGTTAAAACCGATGTTATGAAGAATTGCAAGACATTATCCGCCCGGAAATGGTTTATTGACGTCATTCCGCCGTTGATAACACACCAGGGGGAATCATCTTCCGGGGAACTCCTATGTTGAAGAAGCTCGTACTCCTCGCCCTTATCCTTCTATGCTGTGGTATCGCCGGGCTTGGCGCGACCTATTACTGGTTCGTCGTCCTGCACCCAGGTGATCAAATAACAATTGAAAATATTAAAAAAATTCTCAGCAAGGAGAGTGATGTCTATTACAATGACGGCGTCACCAAACTGGGAGTTTTTTTCGACAGCGCCCATCGCCAGTATGTCGATTTCGATCAGATGCCGCAGGCCTTCGTCAATGCGATGGTAGCCTCGGAGGATACCAGGTTTTTCTCCCATATCGGGTTCGATGCGGTCGGCATCATCCGTGCCGCGCTCAAGAATCTCCAGGCGCGAAAGGTTGTTCAGGGAGGCAGCAGCCTCACCCAGCAGACGGCAAAGAACCTGTTCAAGAGGACTGACCGGTCCCTGCAGGCGAAACTCAAGGAACTGCTGTATGCGCTGCGGCTCGAATACCACTATCCGAAGGAGAAGATTTTCGAGTTTTATGCCAACCAGTTCTTTGTCAGCGGCAATGGTCATGGCCTGGGGGTGGCGGCCCGCTACTATTTCGATAAAATGCCGGAAGAGCTGACCCTGGTGGAGTGTGCGTTTATAGCCGGCAGTGTGAAACGGCCAAATTTTTATAATCCTTTCATCAAGAAGACGGATGAGGATGAGGCCGAGGCCCGGCGTCAGGCGGAGTTCCGGAAAAACTATGTGCTCGACCAGATGCTCGAACAGGGCATGATCAACGAGCCGACCTACAATCAGGCACATGAGGCCAAAATCCGGTTCAGGCAGGGGAAGGTAGGCTATTCCCTCGACTACGCCATGGAGATGGTCAAGGACGCGGTTTCCTCAGCCGAGGTCCAAGGTGCGCTTGAGGTCCACGGTATAGACAACATCGCCACCTCCGGCGTGCGGGTCATCACCACGGTGGACAAGAATCTGCAGGATCAAACCCTCCATGCCCTGCGGCGGGAACTGTCGAGGCTCGATGTCCGCCTCAGCGGGTATGAACGGGCCGAGGTCCAGGCCAGACTGAAGGATCTCGATTATCAGGGTGATGGCGTGCTGAAGGAGGGAGCATTTGTCTTTGGCGTGATCGGCAGGATCGCCGGCAAGGGCAAAGGGGTGGCGGTGGATGTCACCCTCGACAACAGACTTGGCCGCGGGACCATCGATTACCCGGGGCTTTCCCGTATTGTCGAGGGCAGGGTCAAATGGGCCCAGGATCTGTGGTCGGAGCCGTCGATCCGGGATGCGGACCGTCTGCTGGCGCAGATCAAGGCTGGCGACAGGGTATGGGTCAGCATCCGGAAGGTCGAAGAGGATGGCACAGCGAGCCTTGATCTGGAAAAATTTCCCGAGATCCAGGGCGGGGCGCTGGTCATGAAGGATGGCCGGATTCAGGCCATGGCCGGCGGCTCGGAGAACCGGTTCTTCAACCGGGCGGTATATGCCCGAAGGACCATGGGCTCCTCGTTCAAGCCTTTTGTCTATGCCGCTGCGCTGCAGCTCGGGTGGAACAGCGCCGACCTGCTCAACAACAAGCGTGATATCTTTATCTTTCAAGGGACGCCGTATTTTCCCCGCCCTGACCATATCAGTCCGTTCGAATCGGTGTCGATGAGCTGGGCCGGGGTGCATTCGGAAAACCTCGCTTCGGTGTGGCTCACCGCCCATCTCTGCGATCACCTCAATGCCCAGCAGTTCCGGGAGGTCGCCGAGAAGTTGGGCCTCGCCCCATACATGACCGGAACGGCGGAGGAGCCGTACACGACGTACCGGGGAAGGATTCGTGACAGGCACGGCATCCAGATCAGCGACGAGGTGCTGCGTTCGGCCGCTTATAACAGCGCCATCACCAGTCTTGAAGCCGATTTCATCTTCGAGGGGATGGTCGACGAGTACAGGATGCTGAAGAAACTCCATTACGGCCTCGGTTTCGAAAAGATCCGTGAACGCGTGTACAGAGAGTTTGCCAACGGGCAAGCCGGAAGATTAACCGACGAACGCCAGGAATTGAGTCTGCGTCAGAAGATCCTTTCCGAATCGTTTCTGGCCCTTGGCGACCTGCGCCGAAAATTCCGGGCCTATATCCTGCAGGCCGAAACCCCTCTTGGCCCCTTCGAGCCGGATTCATTCGGTTCCGGTGTATCCTCCGCTGAACTGTATTTTGACCGGTCTACCGGCGAATATTACTTTCAGGGCATCGTCTCCGCCTCACCTTCCCTGCAGCGTGTCGGCAGGTCGGAATTGCAGGCGGTTCTGTCGAATCAGAGTGATGAGGACCGGATGAATTTCTTCAGCCGGGTAAAACTGAACGGGGTCCTGTCCGTTGCTGCCTATGATCTGGCAGAACGTCAGATCGAGGCGGAACTGCAGCGTCTGAAGCAACTTCCGCCCTATAGTTTCGAGGTCCTGTCGGTCGTGAGTGATTTCCGGACCCTGGTCGGGCTGCAGTATCTCATCGAATTTGCCCGGCAACTTGGGGTCGGCAGCAGGCTCGAACCGGTACTCTCCTTCCCCCTCGGCGCCAATGTCGTCACTCTGCTGGAAACGGTCAGAATGTATGAGGGACTGGTAACCGGGTCGGTCAGTACCTATGGCTATGAGAACGAGGAAGACAAGGACGTCCTGGCGGTGCTGGACCGGATTGAATCGACCGGCGGTGAGATTTTGTACCGGCCGCATCGGCGGGTGAAGAAGGCCGTTGATCCGCGGACCAGCATCGCTCTTGGTCATATCCTGGAGAACGTTGTCAAGTATGGTACCGGCAGACAGGCGGACAAGGATATCAGAGTGGGCGGGGTTCCGCAGGGGAGCGCCGGCGGCACCGGGAAACCGATTCCCCTCCTGGGCAAGACAGGGACCGCCAATCGCTACACCAACGCCTCGTTTTTCGGCTATCTTCCCGGCCTGTCCGGTACGGAAGGACCATTGACCCTGAAGGACGGGTACGCCGTCGGCGTCTATGTCGGCTACGATGACAACCGTGTCATGCGGCGCAGCAGCACGAGGATAACAGGGGCCGCCGGGGCTCTGCCGGCATGGATCGATATCGTCAATATGCTGATCCGTGAGAAAGGGTATGCGGACCGGCTTGGAGAAGTGGATCGGACATCGGCCGGTATGTCCCTGGCTCGCGACAACCTCGGGCAGTCCAACTTCTCGGTGGAAGCCGAGCGGGGCGGGGTGTTGAGCGAACCGCCGCGGGTGATCGCCGAAAGCGACCGCTATAAGCCGTCGATCCTGACCTTCGGGCAACCAGGCGCAGGCGGCGGAATTGTTCTCGGCCGGAACTATCAGCCGTTCTGGAAAAACAACGGCGAGGCCGGATTTGCCGGAAATTGACCCGGCAGGCGCTGGCCGACCTTTCGCCCATGTGTTGGTCTTTGCCTTGGCGGCCTGAGACATTCTGTGGTAGATTTTTTGACAGAAGTTGATGCGACGGAGAATCGGCTGGCTGGCAATCGATGGGATATCCAGCTCCCACCCGGTTCTGTCCTGCCGTTTTAAGGCGAAATTCACTCAAACATATCGATATTGTAATGAAGAAGATACGTATAACGGTTGCATCCCTGTGCACCCTGCTGGCAATCGGCGGATGTGCCCAGCCCGGCAGGCAGACGGCTCAGCCGATGGAGCCGGCCAGTGGTCCGATCCAGGAACGGACAATCAATGGACCTCTCGATGAACAACCGGCTCAGCCGGCGGGTGGGACGTCCCTCGATCAGCCGGCCGGGCCGCAGGATCTCGATGCAGCACTCCAGGATGAGGCATCAGGGGCCTTGAAGCCACCGTCGCTTGATGCGATTACCGCACGCATCGAGGCATACGGCAGGAAATTCACGCGCTGGAATCAACTCAACACCGGGGCGGATGGACAGCTCAGCCGGGAACAGCGGGCCATGATGGGCGACTGTTATCAGCAGATGCAACGAATCCTTGCCGATTATAACACCATGCGCACCGCGGTCGAGGCCGGCGATCGCAGCGATGTGGCGGCGAACAGCGTCTATAGCGGCAAGATGCAGGTCCTGCAGCAGCGGGATCTGGAATATGTCGAGAGTGACTGCGGCCGGCTGGTCGGACAGGTGTCGGCAACCTCCTCCGGGGGGCAGCAGGATCAGGCCGGGCAGTCGTTCGAGGGCCAGATCGCCGCCATGTCCGCAGAGAAGAAATATCGGGAGATCGAACAGGCCTGGCAGGGGCTGTCGCCGCATCAGCAGGAACAGACCAGTCTCGACGCGAAGATGCTGTATGCCGATGCCCTGGTGTATCTGCAGAAGGAGGAAGAGGCCGCCGACCTGTACCGGGGGATTGTCGGCAGGATGGAGGCGGAAGGCCGTTCTCCGGCCGAGCTCCTGTCGTTGCGGAAGATTCTGGCCGATCTCTCCCTTGCCATCGGCCGGTACCAGGACGCCCAGACCCAGTATGTCCGGATTTCCAAGGATTATCTCGCCATCGGCAGTGTCGACGCCTGGGCCAAGATGCATCTCCCCCTCCTCGGCGGCGACCGGCAGGCGAGTCTCGAACTTGCCGCGTATTCCGGTCTGGTGCGGAATTATCTGGGGTATATGCCGGAAAAGGACGGCTACCGGTTCGTCTGGGAGGCCGAGAAATATCTGGCCGATTATCCCCGATCGGCGGTTGCCCCGAATGTCAAGGCGATCCGCGACGAGACGACCAAGGCGGCCGATGCCTGGTTCAACGGCATCGTCGCCGAGATCGATCGCCTGGCAAAGGAAAGGAAGTACCAGGAGGCGGCGGCCATGATCAAGGCCCAGCGCGCCGATATGATCAACGACCAGCAGCGGGATCTGCTCAATGCCAGGAACGATGAGCTGGCCCTGGCCGAAGCGGCCGAGCGGGAAACCACCAAGATGGCGAAAGAGCAGGAGCTGGAACAACGGTGGAACAACGGTCTGCAACTGGTCAGCTCCGGCCGTTACGACGAGGCGATCAAGGTCTTCGACGGGATGATGGAAACCGAACTCGGGGCCAGGGCGGATGCCAAGATCGTCGAGATCTCATCGATGGCGGCCAAGGAAGACCGCCGGAAAGCGGCCGATCTCTTCATCCGGTTCACCAAGACCCAGGATGTCGAGGTCAGGAAAAACCTGCTGGTTGATTCCCGTCGCCTGCTCAAAGGGATACTGGTCAAATATCCGCGTGCCGATATCACCGACAAGGTTTTGGGCAATATCCAGCGGGTGGAGCAGGAGATGAACGCGATCGACCCTAATCTCATCGCCGAGGCCGACAGTCGGGAGGCCGGCCGGCAGGCCCGGGAAGATGGTGGGATGCCGCCGGCTAACGAACCGGACGATCCCTTCGAAACGCAGCCGCAGATCAATGAGGTGCCAGCCAGACAATAGTAATC
The DNA here is from genome assembly GCA_000769715.1 of Desulfobulbus sp. Tol-SR. Taxonomy (GTDB): domain Bacteria; phylum Desulfobacterota; class Desulfobulbia; order Desulfobulbales; family Desulfocapsaceae; genus Desulfoprunum. Next base: position 29,803 of record JROS01000054.1, on the reverse strand, counting down.
GGGACCCCCACTGTTCCGTTGATTCGCAAGAGGCCTCCGGTGCTGTTGCCGCCGGGGGCCTCTTGCTGTTCCGTATCCCCGGTGGCCATTGCCGGACGTTCCCATGGGCTTCAGTCGGCCTTGCGAGCAACAGGATCCTTCATGCCGCTGTTTTTTGATATTCTGATCATCGTCCTGCCGGTCTTTCTTGTCATCGGTCTCGGGTTCGGCCTGAAGATGGCGCGACTGGTGGATGGCAGTTTCCTCTATCAACTCAATCGGCTGGTCTATTTCCTGGCGCTGCCGGCACTCCTCTTTCACGAGATCGCCCGTGCCGATTTCTCCGCCACTTTCAACGGTATGCTGCTCGCCGGGATGCTGGCTGCGATCCTGCTGACCTTTTTCCTCGCCTATGGTTTCGCCGCCTGGCGCGGCTATCCGCCGGAGGCCCGCGGCAGTTTCTGTCAGGGTGCCTTCCGCGGCAATATCGCCTATATCGGTCTGGCGATCGTCTTCAACGCCTATGGCGGCGATGGCTTGGCCGCAGCCGGGATACTGCTCGGGTTCCTGGTTCCGGTTTACAATTTTTTCGGCATCCTGGCCCTGCTGCTGCCGCACCGGCAGCAGCAGGGCCAGCAGTTCGGCCCCTGGTTCTGGATCCGGCAGGTCGGCGGCAATCCTCTGATTCTCTCCTCCTTTGCCGGCATCCTGTGGAGCTTTCTCAACATTCCTCTGCCGCAGGTGATCGAGCGCAGCCTTGATATCGTTGCCGGCATGGCCCTGCCTCTGGCCCTGTTGTCCATCGGCGGTTCCTTTTCCCTGCAGCGGCTGCGCGGTGATATTTCGAAGTCCTTGATCGCCACCGCGATCAAGCTTGTCTGGCTGCCATTGAGCACCGCCGGGATCCTGATCGTGCTCGGCATAGGCGGCCGGGAATTGGCCATCGGCGTGATCTTCGCCGGGACTCCGACCGCCGCCGCCGCCTATATCATGGCCCAGCAGCTACGTGGTGACGCGAACCTGTCCGGCTCGATCATCATGCTCTCCACGCTGCTGTCGCTGATCACCTATACTGTTGCCCTGGTGCTGTTGGAAGGATTGAGACTCTGAGATGCAGGAGATGATCGAAACGATCCGGAGACGGCTGCTCGCCTGGTTCCGACGGACGCAACGTGACCTCCCCTGGCGGCAGACGTATGACCCTTATCACGTCTGGATTTCCGAGATCATGCTGCAGCAGACCCAGATGGAGAGGGGGGTGGCCTACTTCCACCGCTGGATCTCCCGCTTCCCCGATCTGGCTGCCGTTGCCGCGGCGAGCGAGCAGGAAATTCTCAAATGCTGGGAGGGGCTCGGCTACTACGCCAGGGCCCGGAACCTGCACCGTGCCGCCCGGCTGCTGAGGGATCGCTATGGCGGACAGATCCCATGTGATTACAGGACGCTGCAGTCTCTGCCGGGGGTTGGTCCCTATACCGCCGCCGCCATCGCCAGCATCGCCTGCGGCCAGGACGTCCCGGTGGTCGACGCCAATGTCGCGCGGATCCTGGCCCGTCTTTACGATCTGGAGGAACCGGTCAAAAGCGCCGGCTGCCGGCAACGGATCGAGGCCCTGGCCGCGGCCCTGCTGCCTCCCGGCAAGGCTCGAGCCTTCAATCAGGCCCTGATGGATCTTGGCGGTCTGGTCTGTACGCCGAAGAACCCGGACTGTCACCATTGCCCGCTGGCGGAGGCCTGCCTGGCCCGGTTGCGCGGAACGGTGGCGGACAGGCCGGTACCGGCCAGGCGCCGGGAGACGGTCCTGATCGAGATGGCGACCGCCATCCTGTCGAATGAAGGCCGCGTTTTTATCCAGCAGCGCCTGGCGGACGATATCTGGGGCAGCCTGTGGGAATTTCCCGGCGGCCGGCTGGAGGACGGGGAAACGCCGGAAGAGGCGGTAATCCGGGAGTACCGGGAGGAGACTGGATTCGAGGTGGAGATCTGCGGCCGCATCACCACCGTCACCCATTTTTATACCCGTTACAAGGTGGTGCTGCACTGTTTCGCCTGTCGACTGGTCGGCAGCGACACGGTTGCCCGGCTCGAGGCGGCCCGGGACTGCCGTTGGGTGTCAGCCGGGCAGTTGTCGGAGTATGGTTTTCCGGCCGGGCATCGGAAACTGCTGGAGTATCTGGCCGTGGCTCGGCCGGAGTTCTTGGTCGACCCGTGCCGCTGAACGGCCAGCCCCTCGATGCCGGGCGGTGGAGACCGGTTATCGTGATCACGGACCGCTGGCACCCGGCCATCGCGGTTCTCGGACCGAGGTCGCGGGGCCACGGGGCTGTGGGTCAGGGGAGGAGATCGATCTGTACCGGACAGTGGTCCGATCCCATGATCTCCGGCAGGATGGCGGCGTTCCGCACCCTGTCGCGGCTGGCCTGGTCGACGCAGAAGTAGTCGATGCGCCACCCGACATTCTTGGCTCGGGCGTTGAAGCGGTAGCTCCACCAGGTGTACTGTTCCGTTTCCTGGTTGAACATCCTGAAGGTATCGACGAATCCGGCCTCGATGAAGGAATCCATCCAGGCCCGCTCCTCCGGGGTGAAGCCGGCGTTCTTGACATTGGCGGCCGGGTTTTTCAGGTCGATCGGCTTGTGGGCGACATTGAAATCGCCGCACAGGACCACCATCCTGTCCCGGTTCAGGCGGCTGGCGAAATCAATCAGCTGCTGGTTGAAGCGCAGCTTGTAGTCCAGTCGTTTCAACCCTTCACCGCTGTTGGGGAAATAGATGTTGATGAGGTAGAATGAAGGAAATTCGAGGGTCAGCACCCGGCCTTCGCAGTCGAATTCCGGGTTGCCGAGGCCGGTAATCACCCGGTCGGGCTGCAGGCGGCTGTAGATGGCGACCCCGGAATAGCCCTTGCGTTCGGCGCTGTGCCAGTAGGAGGTGTAGCCGTCGATGTTCTTCACCTCGGGCGGGAGCTGGTCGGGATGGGCCTTGGTCTCCTGGATGGCGATGATGTCGGCGTCGAACCCGGTCATGGCCTCGGTGAACCCCTTCTGGGCCACGGCTCTGATGCCGTTGACGTTCCAGGAGATGAAACGGAGGGTCTGTCGGTTGCCGTTGGCGGATTTCTTCATGATCTTTCTCGGGGTGACGCCGTTTTGCGGGCAGGGGCCCAGGAGCGGGCAGATATCGCAGTGGGGGCTGACGGGACGGCAGATGGACTGGCCGAAGGCGACCAGCAGGGAATTGACCCGGAGCCAGTGCCGTTCCGGCAGGGTTCGGCGCAGGGCTATTTCGGTCTTGAGCGGGGAATCGGTATCGACATAGCCCCAGATGTTCATGATGCGGTGGACATGGGTGTCGACACAGATCGCAGGTCTGCCGAAGGCCACACTGCGCACGAGATTGGCGGTCTTTCGGCCGACACCGGGCAGGGTGACCAGATCGTCGATGGTCTCGGGCACCTTACCGCCGAATGTCTGCAGGGCCTCGGGCAATTGCTTGAGATACCCGGCCTTGCTTCTGTAGAATCCGACCGGGTAGATCAGGTGCGCGATCTCTTCCTCGGACAGGCGGGCCAGTTTTTCGCGGGTATCCGCCATCCGGAAGAGCCTGTCGGCCGCAACGGCGGTGACTTCGTCCTTGGTGCGGGCGGAGAGGATGGTGGCGACCAGAATCCTGAAGGGATCACGGGTCTGCACGGCGATCAGGTCGACCACCGGGGTCCGGGTCTCGGCTACAGCCCGGGCGACTGTCTCGAGGAAGAAGTCGATATCGATGGGCATTGGATGGCGACCGCCAGGGTGGGGGATAAACCCGTCATGGGGGACATGACGGGGACGGAGAGCAGCCGGTATTCTGTGCTACCAGCAGCGGAAATGGCCGGTGTCGAGGTGGAGGAAATCCGATTTCGCGTAATACCCGACTCCGCCGCTGCGGAGTTGCCGGGCAATATCCCGCAGTTCCTTCGTCCGCACATCGGTGAGACGGATATCGATCGCCATCCCCTGCATGTGAAGGCTGTCCTTGGCCACCTTGGGACTTCTCCGCTGCAGGTAGGCGTTGGTACTGGGGGAACGATAGCCGGAAATAACCTCGTAGACCCCGTTACTGCCACTGATCCGCTGGATTCGGCTGAGGATTTCCATCAGGGCCGGGTCGATGACATGGGTGTCGCCGGTACGGTAATCACGGAGGAAGGTCTTGAGCTGTGATTTGGCCGTCTGAGGATATCTGCCGGGGATATAGGTGATTTCCAGCTGCTCTCCGGTGTGGGTATGAACGAATGAGAGCATGTGGGGATCGGTGGGAGTGGAGAGGGCATCGAGGGGGGAACTGAGGAGCAGCCCGAGCGCCAGTTGGGCCGACGCGGCGAGGAACTTGCGACGGCTCAAGAAGAATCGCCTGATTGTCTCGTTGGTTCTCATCTATTGTCCTGGTATTAGTTATTCAAGTTGCTGTTTTTTTCCAATAAAGCAAGGGAAAGTTCGGTGTCCCTGCCATAAATGTCCCTATTAAAATGGATTGATCCCTCTTTGTCAACCCATGTTGTCTGATATGTGAGATGAACGGTGAGGGGGGCCGGCAGGTTCACGACCTTTCTCCTGCCGCTGTCGATGGTGGCCTTGATCCTTTCAACCGTCCAATCCCGCTTTTCCCCGGCCAGGGCGTATGCGGCCAGGGAGACCGGGTCACTGACCCGGATGCAGCCGTGGCTGAAATTTCGCGCCGACTGGCTGAACAGGTCCCGCTTCGGGGTGTCATGCATGTAGATCGCGAAACGGTTGGGGAAGACGAATTTCATCCGGCCCAGGGCGTTGAGCGGTCCGGGTTCCTGGCGCAACTTATAACGGGCCATCTGCTCGGGAGAGATGGCGTTCCAGTTGACCCTGGTGCTGTCAAGCTCAACGGCGTCCGGATCCCAGCTGGAAAACAGGCGGACATTGCGGTCGACCAGGTAGCGGGGGTTCTGGCGCAGCCGCGGCAACTCTTCCTTGCTGGCGATACTGCGGGTGATGACCCAGTACGGGTTGAAGTCGATGTACTGGATCAGGTCACTGAAGATCGGGGTCTGGTTCTCCAACTCGCCGACGATAACCGGCATTTCCAGGACGACCTCGTCTTTCTCGACAACCTTGAGGTTGTAGCCGGCGATGTTGACCAGCACGTATTTCTCGCCCAGGTCGTGGGCCTGCCAGCGCCATCTGGTCATGTTGACGATGATCTGTGAGACCAGGCGCTTGGCCGGGATGTTCATCGCCGCGATGGTCTGGTTGCCGATGACGCCGTCCGGTTCCAGTCCGTAACGTTTCTGGAACGTGATGACGGCTTGTTTCAGGGAATTGTCGTAGAGGGTGTCGCTGTGGTCGATGGTTTCGAGATCGCCGGTGATGTGCAGGCGGATGCGGATGGCGGGGACCCGGGGATCGAGCTCTCCCGGATGGAGCGTGGCGCCGGACGGGACCGATTGCCATCCTCCGGCGGCGGCGAGGGTGCGGTATTTCTGCAGCGCCGTTTTCAAGGCGCGGTAGTGGCGATGGACCGGCGGCAGGGATGCCAGGTGGACGGCGAGATCCGGGGCGGCAATGATGGATCGCATCGCTGCGGTGGGATCAAAATCCTGTCTGCCGGTATCGTTAAAGATCTTCGGGTTGGCGGACCGGGATTCGAGCTGGCCGTAGCTGACGTCATGGGCATAGAGCAGCAGATTATAGGTGAGCAGGGTGTCGAGCAGAGCGAGGTCGGCGGCGCTGCGCAGCGGCCAGAGGCGGATGATCTCCTCGACGGCATAGTCCTCGGGACGAAGGCCTTCCTCGGCGGCGGACTGGAGGAAGCGCAGGGCGATGGCCGCCCGTTCGGTGGGGCCGTCATCGGCTACCCAGATCGGCAGGTTCCCCACCGTAGGATACACGGCGGAAATGCAGTGGTCCTGCGAAGCGATGAGCGGTCGCGGCAGCTCAAGGGTCTGCAGCTGTTCCGGGGTGTATTTGATATGGCTGAGCAGTTCCCGGGAGATCGGCAGCGAGACCTCGGCCGCCGCGGCAGCGGGGCGGGGTCCCGCCATGCCGCAAAGGAGCAGAAACAGGGCGAAGACAACGGACAGACGGATCAATCCGTGTCTCGGATTGAGATCATGCATGACTGTGATTGGATGCATTGGCACTGAGACAGGAAGAAAAGGTAGTGGAAAATCAGATTATGTAATCGAGAGAATCATTTGTACCATCTCATGGGGTAAATTGTAAAGGATAGAGGGGGAATCCGGGAGAAATTATCAACTTGGGTCGGTTCGCACCAGTCGGCCGGAGGTGATCCGTTCAGGGCCGGATTCCCCCGGCGTCCCGGTCAGACGGAGGGGGCGAGCGAGTCCGGTTCGAAGTCGAGGGTGGCGAAATAGTCGCTCAACCGTTCGCCGCGGCGGATCAGGTCGACGCCGCCATCGGCACGGAGCAGCAGCTCCTTGGGGCGCAGCGTGCCGTTGTAGTTGAACCCCATGGCATGGCCGTGGGCGCCGGTATCGTGGATGAGAAGGAGGTCGCCGTCCTCGATTTTCGGCAATTGCCGCTGGATGGCGAATTTGTCGTTGTTCTCGCAGAGGGAGCCGACCACATCGACCACCTCCGGAGACCTGTCATGATCGCCGCCGATGACCTCGATATGGTGATACGCCCCGTAGAGGGCCGGCCGCATCAGGGCATTCATGCAGGCGTCGACGCCGATGTAGGTGCGGTAGGTCTCCTTGCGGTTGATGGCGGTGACCGCGAGCACGCCGTGCGGGCCGGTCATGTAGCGGCCGCTCTCCATGAACAGGGCCGGGCAGTAGCCGTTGCTCTGCCGGAAGTGGTTGAATTCGGCGGTGATCTCCCGGCCCATGGCCTCGATCTGCAGTTCCTTGGCCTCCGGCAGGTAGGGAATACCCAATCCGCCGCCGATGTTGATGAAGTCGAAAGTGATGCCGAGGGTACGGCCGATGTTTGCGGCAAGATCGAGAAGCATGCCGGCGGTCTGCACCATATACTGATAATGCAGCTCGTTCGAGGCGAGCATCGTGTGCAGTCCGAACCGCCTGGCGCCCCGGTCCCGCGCCCGGCGGTAGGCCTCGACAATCTGGTCGTGGCCGACGCCGTACTTGGCCTCGACCGGGTTGCCGATGATGTCGTTGCCGACCCGCTTCGGTCCCGGATTGTAACGGAAGCAGACGAGTTCCGGCATGACCGGGACCTTGTCGACGAGGGAGATGTCGTCGAGGTTGAGGATCGATCCTCCCTCTCTGGCGGCCTCGATGAAGTCTTCGTGGCTGGTGTTGTTGGAGGTGTACATGATGTCTTCGCCACGCGCCCCGATCCCGCGGCTCAGCATCAATTCGGAGACCGAACTGCAGTCGAGGCCGAAGCCCATGCTTTTCATGATCGCCAGGATCCTCGGGTTGGGCAGGGCCTTGACGGCAAAGTATTCACGAAAGGAGTCGAGCCCGGCAAAGGCGGCCTGCAGCCGGGCCCCGGTCTCCCTGATGCCGGTCTCGTCGTAGAGATGGAAGGGCGTGCCGAAATGCTCGACTATCCGCGGCAGTACCGGCAGCAGGCGATCTTTGAAGGCTTGGGACATGGGCATGATCTGCTCTCTTCGATTATGGGATGGGAATGCGGGCGGTTTCCTTGTAGGTGGCGAGGACCGGCAGAGTGTTGGTGGCGACGACGCCGTTGATCGTATGCACCCTGGTGCGCAGCAGCCGGCCCAGGGCGTCGGCGTCGGCAGCCCTGAGCTTGACGAGATAGCAATCCTCGCCGGCGATATAATGGACCTCCTGGATTTCCGGGACCGCGGCGAGCTGCTCGCCGATCTCGGTCTGGTCGGGTTGTTCCCGGACCATGACCCGGACGAAGGCGATCTGGGCGCTGGCGAATCGTTTCGGATTCAGGCGGACCTCGTAGCCGTCGATGATCCCCTGCTTCTCCATCTTGCGGATGCGTTCGAGCACGGCCGACGGGGCCAGGCCGATCTGTCTGGAGACCTCGATATTGGGAATCCGGGCCTTCTCCTGCAGGATGCGCAGGATCTCGAGACTGACGTCATCAATCATTTGTGTTGATCTCCTCTGCTTGTGAAAATATTCTCTAGATATATAATCGTCAAGAATAATATTCTGCAAAAAACGAATATGCGAGAATCGATGACCGGTCGGGTAAACCGGCCGGCCGATCAAAAGGCGGCAATGGCGGCGGGACCGGTCGGGGCGGCGAAGGGGAGAGGGTTCAGGAGGGAAGCGGCAACTGGATGGAAAACCTGGCCCCGCCAAGCCTGCCGGTGCTGACCGAAATTGTCCCCCTGTGTTCCTTGATGGTCTGGCGGGCGATGGCCAGGCCCAGTCCGGTGCCGTCAGCCCGGGTGGTGAAGAAGGGTTCGAATATTTTTTCCCTGGTGTCTTCCGGCACCCCGGGCCCATTGTCGAGGACCGAGATCACGACCATTTCCTGATCGTCCTGCCCGGTCGGAATCTCGGCGTCGATTTCGATCAGTTCGTGGCCCGGCGGGCAGAAGAGGATGGCATTGTGGATAAGATGGCTGAAGACGGTGAACATCTGTTTCTGGTCGGCCCAGAGATCGAAGTGGCGATCGAAATTGAGATGGAGGGAGCAGGTTGCCGGCCACTGCGGGTCGGCCCTGCAGACCTGGATCACCTCGGCCAGACAGGAATGGAGGGAAAACCACTCGCTGTTGACTGTCTCCGGGCGGGAGAACTTGAGAAAATCACCGATCGTGTGGATCATCCGGTTGGATTCGCGGACGATGATCTCCGCCAGTTCGAGGTTCATCCGGCTTGAAGGGTCAGCCGAGGAGAGCTCCTGGGCCAGGATCTGGGCCGAGCCGGAGATGGCGGTGAGCGGATTCCTGAAATCATGGGCGATGCCGGCACTCATCATGCCGATGGCGGCGAGTTTCTCCGACTGCCGCATCTGCTGTTCCATCCGTTCGATCTCACTGATATCCCGTAAGGTTATGATCTTGTGGATGTCGGTGGCGGCAGGGGCCGTCTCGTCCGGCGGGAGGATCGGAACATAGGAGTAGCCCAGCTTGATCGTGGTGCCGTCCGGCCTGGTGAAATCGGCCGCCAGGCGGAGGTCGGTCCCGGTCAGCGTCATTTTCGGGATACTTTCACTCAGCCTGCGACCGATGAGGTGTTCCGGTGGGTAGCCGGTTATCGCGGCGGTGGCCGGGTTGGCCGAGGTGATGACCTGGGCGCCGTCGATGGTGAGGATGCCGGTCGAGATATTGTCGAAGATCTGTTTGTACAGGGTGGCCAGCCGGTCGAAGTTGCGCAGCGAGTCGCTCAGGGCGTCCTCCGTCGTCTGCAGACGCAGGCCGAAGATGGCGCTGAGCATCGCCGCCAGGAAGAAGACCAGGCCGAGGACCCCGAAATGGTTGATGCTGACGAGGGGGTTGGTGGCGGCCCTGAAGCCGAAATAAACAAGGTATTCCGG
>JROS01000054.1:0-20273 GCA_000769715.1 Desulfobulbus sp. Tol-SR | reverse complement strand
CGGGGTGATGATCTCGACACGGGTGTTCTGGAACAGATCAATGAGTCCCATCAGGATCGTATAGAGGACGATACGCAGGAGCAGCATCCACAGGAGCTGCTGCCGCAGAGTCTGTTCGATGCTGCCGTTCTGGCGGGAGCGGGTGGCGAGCGCTTCGAAATTCATCGATCAGTCGAGTCCGTACTTCTTCACTTTGTAACGGAAGGAACGGAAGCTCATCTGCAGCAGGTCGGCCGCCCGCATCTTCGAGTTCTGGGTCTTGGTCAGGGCGTGCTGGATCAGGCGTTTCTCGAGGTTTGTGACCACCGTCTCGAGGCCGAGGTCGTAGAGTTCTTCTTCGCTGGCGACGGCCTGAAAGAGGGGGATGTCCACATCGTCGCCGGTCCGCCGTCTGTCATGGGTCATGCCGGAGGTCAATGACAGGCTTTCCGGCAGGATGATATTCGAGGACTCGAGGGCGACGCCGCGTTCAATGATATTCTCCAACTCCCGGACATTGCCGGGGAAGTTGTAATTCATCAGGACCTGCAGGGCGTAGGAGGAAATCTCCTGCACCTCCTTGTTCAGCCGGCGGGAGTATTTCTTGAGGAAATGGTCGACCAGCAGCGGCACGTCGCTTTTGCGTTCGCGCAGCGGCGGGACGCGGATCGGCACGACGGCCAGCCGGTAGAACAAGTCTTCCCGGAACCTGCCGGCGAGGATCTCCTCCTCGAGCACCCGGTTGGTGGCGGCGATGATCCGGACATCGATGCGCTTGATGCGGGTGCCGCCGACCGGCTTGATCTCTCTCTCCTGCAGCACCCTGAGAAGCTTGGTCTGGATGATCGGCGTCAGTTCGCCGATCTCGTCGAGAAAGGCGGTGCCGGTATCGGCCTCGTTGAACAGTCCGGGCTTGTCGCTGATCGAGCCGGTGAAGGCCCCCTTGACATGGCCGAAGAGTTCGCTTTCCATCAGCTCTTCCGGGATGGCGCTGCAGGTGATCGGCACGAAGGGGTTGGCGGCGACCTTGCTGTGGGCGTGAATCGCCTGGGCCACCAGTTCCTTGCCGGTTCCCGATTCCCCGTAAATCAGGACATTGGCCGGGGTGGGAGCGATGCGGCGGATCATGTCGAAGATCTTCAGCATCTCCCGGCTCTGGCCGATGATGCCGGGAAAGGGTTGATCGCCCCCGGTCGTCGTCGCCGGTCTGTTCTTTCTGGTCGCCGATTCGATGACCGATTTGATCTCGTCGACGTTGAACGGTTTGCTGATATAGTCGAAGGCCCCGTTCTTCATCGCCAGAACCGCGTCGTCCGGCGAGGCGAAGGCGGTGATCATGATGACCGGCAGTTCGGAATTGTGATCCTTGACCGCTTCAAGCAGTTCCAGCCCCCCCATCCCCGGCATGCGGATATCGGTGATGACGAGACTGAACTCCTGGTCCTTCAGGCAGTCCAGGGCATTTTCACCGTTGTGTGCCGTCGTTACCGCATACCCTTCCTTCTGCAGCAGGATTTTGAGAAAATCGCGCATGCTGCGCTCGTCGTCGACGACGAGGATGGATACGCTGTCGCCTGCTGTTTTGGTTGTCATCGGTCTGGGGGTGCGGATGACTGCGGGGGTGGAGGAGTCTGTTGTCATGTCCTAGGTGTAAAACTATAATATATTTGATGAAAAATCAAATTGTCAATCTCGGAGGCGTGCAGTCGGCCGCGTCTTGCTGCCATGTAATCAGGTGCTTCTTGTCGGTCGCCGACAGGTCCTTGATGGCGCGTTCCCGTCTGCAGGCGGCGGATCGGGAGGGCTGTGGTTCGAGGAAGACAAGCCGGACGGGTTGCCGCGGTCTGGTGTAGCGAGCTCCGCCCCGAGCCGAATTATGCTCGGCCACCCGCCGTACTGGGTCGGTGGTGACACCGGTGTACAGGGTGCCATCGCCGCAGAGGACGATGTACGTATACCAGAATCCGGTCTTGGATGGTGCATGGCGCAGCTGCATGGAGGCTCCGTTGTCTCTTCTGGATCCGGAAAAATGAGGCGAAGTCTTGCCGAGTATAGTCGATATGGCGAGAAATCCTACACAATGAGGACAAGTCGTTGCAAATTTATCGGCCAGATGGTAAGTCTCACGGAGTTTTTCAGCCCTGCCCGTAGCCGGCGGCCATCTCCGCCGATGCGCGGTTGACGGGTCCGAATTTTTCGTTGAGAAGGCGCAGCCTCAGAGCATCATGGAACAGAACCCTCAGCCGGAGCCGTTTGAGAAGCAGGCCCTGACCGAACATCTGCGGGAACTCCGTTCCTGCCTCATCTTCTCCTTTGCTGCCGTGTTTGTCGGCTTCTGCCTGGCCTACACCGTGATCCGTCCGATCGGCACCTGGTTCTTCAAACCGCTCACCGCGGTTCTGCCAAAGGACACCTCGCTGATCTTCACCTCGTACCAGGAAGGGTTTTTTTTTATCTGAAGCTCGCCCTGGTGGTCGGCATCCTGCTCGCCTCCCCGGTCATATTTTCGCAGCTGTGGCGGTTTATCGCCCCCGGTCTGTACCGCCATGAAAAGAGGGTCCTGATCCCGTTTTCTCTGCTGTCGACGTTTTGCTTCATCGGCGGGGCCGCCTTCGGCTACCTCGTCGTCTTTCCCCCCGCCTTCCGTTTTCTGGTCGGCTACAATAACGAGTTTCTGACCTCATTGCCGGCGGTAAGCGAGTACTTCACGCTCGCCACCCGTCTGCTGCTCGCCTTCGGGGCGATTTTCGAGATGCCGGTCCTGATGGTCTTCCTGGCCAAGATCGGGGTGGTCGATGTCGCCTTTCTCAACCGCAACCGCAAGTATGCCATCCTGGTCAACTTCATCATCGCCGCCATCCTGACCCCGACCCCGGATGTCGTCAACCAGATGATGATGGGAATCCCGTTGCTGGTCCTCTACGAGATCAGCGTTCTTGCCGTCTGGCTGTTCGGGCGCCGGAGTTTCCGGGATTTTGAGTCGGACCACGAAGATGAGTCCGATCACGTATCATCCTGATAAATAATCAATAGTTGCTTTGCACGCATCGCATCTCCATCTTCCTGATCAGCCTTGTGAGGATTTCCAGCGGCAGCGGCTTCCTCAAATTTTCCGCCAGTGATAACGGGATCATTGCCGGCCTCGCCGACCGACGGATCGGCGTACGGAATTGCCGGTTGAAGGTCTCCGGGTGGGGTTGGTTCAAGGTGTTCCCTCGCACGGAGGCAGGTGCGATCTGGCCTTTCGGTAGGGTCGAATGGCGCCGATTACAATGTCTGGAGTGGAGAAAAAGGCACATGAGTTTCAAAATGGTAATTGGAATGTTTGGAAATCCAGCCACACACGATGTAATCAGATGTAATAACAGTAATTTTATATGCATAATCTATGGCACTGATCTTGCAACGATACATCCACTCTGCCGTTGGTCTTACGCAATACCATTTTGCCGACAACGGCATAGGGCACGTAAGCAATTGCGGAAGGGGTTGAACTCAATGAAATCACTAGCTCATCGGGTCGGATGACGGAATAAGCAGCTGCTCGGAAATGTCTTGGTTTCTCTCTGATATCGGTTATTTTGCGCTGAATTGTAGTCATCTCTCAACTGTCTGATTGGGAAATGCGAGTGAAGAGAAGAGGATGTGCATGACCGAAAACAGAAATCATTCGGATGAAAAAAATGCCGAGAATGTGCTGGAATATATCCGTGCAGTACCTCCTGCCGACTCATGGGCCTTGGAGATCACGAAGGATGGACGGTCGGCACGGCTGCATCTGCACCGCAAAGAGGTGATCGCGGCGCAATATGGACCGTTGATCGGCAATGGTGCCCTGATGATCGTGGCCGGTTGGAAACATCCGCGGATCCGGCAGGTGCCGGCGGCGAAGGAGGTGCGGAGGAATACCTCGTTGTCGATTGCTGAAGTCCGCAACGAACTTTCCCGTCAATCGTCCGCAGCGGCGGTTGAGCAATGTGACGAGGTCGCCGGTCTGAAGCAGGCGATCCTGCTGATCTACCAATTCCGCTACAAACAGGCGGGGGCGAAGCTTGGCGAAATATTGAAATACAACAGGTTCAATTATATTGCCTGGCTGTGGTATTCGCGCATTGTCGGTAAGCCGGAGAGCATCCTCCGGACCTTGAACGAGGCCCAGAAATGGGGGAATGCCGACAGGGAGGTGATTCTCGAGAACAGGAGAAACAAGGCCCTGCTCGTTACCGACCTCCAGACCGTCAAACGCTGTCCATTCTGCTGGACCGTTCTCACCGACGATCCGTATCGTTGCAGTTACTGTTGTTCCCGCTTGAGGATTCAGGCCGTATCTTCTGCCGAACCGGCCAAACATGACGTCATCGAAGCGGCGGTGGGCAGATACCTGCGGATCTTCAGCCGTGACCAGAAAAACGGTCAGGTCGCATATTGTCTGGCACTGGGGTACTTCAATCTTGAAAACCTCGACCAGGCCCTCAAGTATCTTCGCCTGGTCGGTCTTCTCTCACCGGGGGGCCAGACGTATCGGGCCGAGATTGAGTATATCGAATCGCGGCAAGTGGGGAGGCAGGCGCCTTCAGCCCAGCCGTCGGTCGCCATCAGCCATCCGGTGAAGAAGCCTCCGTCGTCCGGAGGTGATCGGAAATCGATCCTGGTGATTGAGGACAGCCAGACCTCGCGCAAGGTGATTTCCATGGTCCTGTCGCGCGCCGGGTTTCAGATCCTCGAGGCGTCCACCGGTCTGGAGGGCATCAAACTGGGGGGCGAGTGCACCCCTTCCCTGGTCCTGCTCGATGTCATGCTGCCCGATATGAACGGCTATGAGATACTGCCGCAACTCAAGGCGATGTCGCACCTGATGGATGTCCCGGTCATCATGCTGACCGGCCGGACAGGGTCCACGGACAGGGTGATGGGGATGCGCGCCGGGGCGAGTGAATACCTGACAAAACCGTTTAATCCTCAGAAGTTAGTGGAAATATTAAATAAATATTTATAAGTTCATTACGGGCGGAGTGAATGGAACATCACCAAGCATACAGAAGCCTTGATCTGGTAATACAGGAAATCGACGCGCTGATAGCGGCAGCCCCGGGCAGCTTCGCGAGGTCTGCAATGCGGACCCCTGTCGATGCGTCGAGTATTCCGCACAAGCTGCTGCTCACCAGTGTCGGAGATCTGAAAATCGCCCTGCCGATGGAACATATCGGGGAAATCGGAACGTTGCCCGTCATAACCCCCCTTCCCAGTCTGCCATCGTGGATTTTCGGCATCGTCAATCTCAGGGGCGAGATAGTGTCCGTCATCAATATTGCCGATTTCCTGGGGGTCGATGCCGCATATACGAGCATCGGCAGCCGTTTTGTGCTGCTCCGGTCCGGGAAGGTCGGAACCATGGTCCTGATTGACCGGATGCACGGCACGGTCGACAAGACTGTCGCGGAATTGAAATTGCCGGTGTCGCTGAATTTTGTCAAACGGGGAACGGAGGTCTATGTTCGGCCTGGATTCATGGCGGAGGATCAGCCTGTCCATGTTCTGGATGTCGAGGCTATCCTGTCGAGCCGTCGGTTTCTTGATTGCCGGCAGTGATCAACGATGGTCGACCGGGCCGATGGTTCGGCAATACGGGTACTTATGATAAATAATTATTCGAAATATATACATACTATGCCCGTGGGTGGAGACCATCGATGGTAGGGGTGTCAAGGAAGGAACTGCGAGGGTATTATTTCCACGAGGTGCAGACCTATATACCGAGGATACAGAGTGATCTCGCAGTGCTGCAAACAAGGGCGGATGCGATGGAGAGCATCGAGGAGATGCACCGCCTGTTTCACAACATCAAGGGTGCTGCATCCCAGGTTTATCTCCGGCATTTCAGTGCTGTCGCCGAGCTTGCCGAGTACCTGCTCAACCGAGCGATGAGGAATGGAAATCATCTGTCGGCGGCAAGTATTTCATATCTTGTGGATACAACAAATAAAATTAAAGAATATAGTTCTGCCGCACATCCGGATGAGACTGATGAGCGGGCATTGCTGCTTGAACGGTATCACCAGTTTATAGATCTGGAAGAACTGAGAAACGATGCCGCGACCGTCTCTTTGAGTGAGCAGATGCACAATCTGCTGATGATGGATCCTGGCAGTCCAGGAGGGAATATCGCCACCATGCACAGAGGTCGGAAGCCGAGCGGGGAATCAGGGACGAGGAAGGCGCTGGTGCCGATGGTGGCCAGGATCGGATTGCTCGTTGAGGGGATGAGGACGCAGCCGGCCGAAGCAGCGGGATACCGCCGTTGCCTGGAGGAGATGGAGGCGGCGGTGCAGCAGATCGCCTCGATCGTCCGGGAAGGGGGGGTGACGGAAGAGACGGTCTTTTTTGAGGATCTGGGCACCATGGTGGGCCGGGCCGGAACGACGGAGGCGTTTGCGGCGCAGCCGGCGCTGGTTGTCGGCCGGTTGCTGTCGATGCTCTGCATGCAGACCGAGTCGATGCTGCTGCGGGACCTGGCGGCGAACTGCGGGGAAGGCGATGGCGGTGGGCCGACGGTCAACGGGGATCTGCCGGGTCTGCTGCTGCAGTATATTGCGGCGTTGGAAGGAGTTCGATCCCGCCCCGGTCTGATCGACGAGTCTTCGGCGCAGCGGATCGCGGCCCGGATCGACCGCTGCCGCGGGCTGCTGGAGGGATCCGGCGGCACTGCGGGCGGCACCGGAGAGGGTCCGGCGACGGCGGAACCGGAAGCGGATGAAGGCTGTGGGGCGGAGCCGCAGGCGGACGATTTCACCGCCGGGGCCTTTGGCGATGACGAACTGTTCGCCTCAGAGGTGACGGAGGACGAGGCGGATACGCTGTACGAGATCTTCCGGGAGGAGAGCGAGGAGCATCTGGTGGCGGTCAACCGGTCGCTGAATGCGCTGGAGGAGTTGGTGGTCGAGCCGGTGGAGCTGTCGGCGGCGCTCCGGGAGCAGCTCGGCGGGATGCGGCGGGCGGTGCATACCCTGAAGGGGGCGGCGGCGATGGTGGGTTTTGGTCAGATAGCCGCCTGCGCCCATGGTCTGGAGGATCTGCTGGACTGGCTGCATGACCGGGCCGACACCGTCGGTCCCGATGATATCCGGATGATGGCTGGCGGGCTCGACCTGCTGGAGGAGCTGTCCCGAGACCCGGAAGGTGACGGCAGCGACGCGATGGCCGATCTGCAGCGCCGGATCGCGGCCCGGATCGATGCGCAGGGGGCAGGCGCTGTCGCTGCGGGGGCGGACGGCGGATTTGACCTGGAAGACATGGTGTTTGCCGACGAATCGGATATCGTGCCGGGATTCGGGGAATCCGGGGAACATGCGGTGCTTGATCCGTCTCGTGTGGAACGGATTTCCGCCACAGTCGATAGCGGCAACATCCGGGTCAAGGTCGAGAACCTCGATGAGATCATCCGGATCGAGGGAGAGCTGGTTGTTGCCCGAAGTTCCATGGAAGGGTTGCTGAATGAACTGCAGCTGTCGGTCGATGAGCTCCAGTCGGCCCAGGAAAAACTGCGCCGGATTGCCCAGGAGCTCGAATCGGGGTACGAGGTCCAGTCACTCTACGGTTTCGGCCCCGAAACCTTCGTCGACGATGGTACGGGCGGATACGTCGGGGGCGGCAGCGATTTCGATCCGATCGAGCTCGACCGTTATTCCAGGCTGCATCTGATCATCCGGTCGCTCAACGAACTGGCCGTCGATGTCAACTCGATACACGCCGGCATCGCCGAGACCTCAGGCGAGCTCAACGGCCAGGTCGTCAAGCAGCAGCTGGTCATGGGGGCAATGCAGGACAAGCTCATGCGCACCCGGATGACGCCGATGTCGGCGGTGTCGAGGGGATTCTTCCGGACTGTGAGGAACACCGCCGCCGAACTGGGCAAGGAGGTCCGACTGACCATCACCGGCGACGACGTCTTCATGGACCGCTACATCTGGTCGAAGATGACGGATCCGATCATGCATATCCTCCGCAACTGCGTCGATCATGGCATTGAGTCGTCCGCCGTCCGCCGGCAGGCTGGGAAACCGGAAGTCGCCTCGATCAGGATCGAGGCGCACCAGCTCGGCAGTTTCGTCTCGCTGCGGATTGCCGATGATGGCGGCGGCGTCGATTTCACCCGTCTGCGCAAGAAATTGATCGCCGCCGGTTGGCTGGGACAACAGGAGATGCGGAGTGACGAGACCCTGCTGCCGTTCCTGTTTCAGACCGGATTCAGTACCCGGGACACGATCAGCCAGGTCTCCGGCCGCGGTGTCGGCCTGGATGTCGTTCAGAAAAATATCCAGGAATTGCGGGGAACGGTTCAGATCGAGTCCAAGGCCGGGCAGGGGACGGCATTCGAGATTCGGATCCCCATTACCCTGTCGGTCAACCGGGCGATTCTGCTCGTCGCCGGTGAGCGGCAATACGCCGTCCCTCTGCAGGATATCGTCGAAGTCCAGAGGGTGCCTCGGGCTGAGATTGAAAAAACCAGGCTGCTCGAATGGCGGAATGAATCCGTACCCGTCAAGGAACTCGCCACCCTCCTGCGGACTGGGGAAGGGAACCAGTGGCCATCGACATCCCGCGACCATTGCCAGCTGGTTATCGTCCGAGGCGGCAAGGGGTTTGTGGCCGTCATGATCGATTCGGTCATCGCCCAGCGCGAGATCGTGATGAAGGATCTCGGCAGTCATCTCGAGCATGTCAAGGGAATCAGCGGCGTGACGATCCTGGGCGACGGCAGTCTTGTCCCGGTGTTGAATCTCAGCGAGATCATCGAGGAGACCCTGCCGACGGTCAAGGCGCCGATGCTCGAGGCGCCGATGGTCGCGCCGCGTCCGGCGAAGAGAGAGAAACCGCTGCAGGTCCTGATCGTCGACGACTCGATCAGTGTCCGGCAGAGTATCGCGAGACTGATCCGGCAGCAGTCATGGAAGGCGGAACTGGCGGTGGATGGCGTCGATGCATTGGAGAAGCTTGAGACATATCAGCCTGATGCGATTATTCTCGACATCGAGATGCCGAGGATGAACGGATATGAGTTCATGGCGATTCTGCGGCAAACGGAAAACCTCCGGACGATTCCGGTCATCATGCTGACATCGCGCGATTCTACCAAACATCGGTCCAAGGCCGATGAACTGGGAGTGGATTTTTACATGACCAAGCCCTTCCAGGAAGAATTCTTCCTCCAGACCCTGGCGGGCATACGGCAATATGAGCGGCCGCAGTAGCGGTCGCGCCTGAAGGTCGGTAATCGAATGGAAACGGGACAGAAGGAAGGAATAAGGATTCCGCGGGTGCGGGAGAGGTGCGGCTGACGGTTATGGCAGAGAAACGAGAGATAATCCTGGTCAAAGCAGCTGGCAGCGGTGCAGGCGATGAGCATCTGTTCTGGCTGTTCAGCAAGAACCAGCTGGAGATGGTGCTGCGCGATATCGTGACGGAATCGGTTCCGGCACAGTCGTCATTGACCCAGGGGGTGGTCAACTGGCAGGACGAACCCCTGCCGCTCGTCAATCTTGAAGGTTATTACGGCACGGCGGGGATAGCGGCGGAGCAGCCGACGCGGTATCTCTTCATCAAGGGGGCGGCGCGGACAGCAGACGAGGTGCGGCTGGCGATGATCGTTGTGCCGATCTATACGGAGATGCGGATGGGGGCGCTGGACATTGACGGTAAACCGATTTCAACCTTGCCGCTGAGGGCAAATGTCACCGATATCCATGGCATCTATGCCCTGGAGGGCGGTGGCGTCGCCGTCGTTCCGGATATCTGGCGGATTGCCTCCCGTTGCCGGGAGGAAGGACAGGACGGGACAAGGCGATGATCGAGTCCACCGTGCTGGAGAATGGGATACGGGTCACAACCGAGAGGATGCCCGGTTCCCGCTCGATCGCCGTCGGCATCCTGGTCAGTGCCGGCCCGAGAGACGAGCAGGACGATAAGGCCGGACTGGCCCATCTCACCGAGCACGCACTGTTTCATGGCACCAGTTGCCGGAGTGAGCTGGAGATATCGCGTCTCATCGATACGGTGGGAGGGAAGGTCTCGGCATTCACCGGTCGCGATTATACCTGCTACAGTGCGGTCGTGATGGATGATCATCTGACCTATATCCTCGATCTTTTTTCGGATATGCTGCTCAACTCGATATTTCCGGAGGAGAGGCTGGAGTACGAAAAACAGGTGATTCTGACCGAACTTGCCTCCGGTCGCGATCTGCCGCACGAGAGGGTGATGTCCCTGCTCAAATCCTCGGTCTGGCCGGAACATGCCCTGGGACGGGATATCGAGGGCAAGGCGGAGGGAATCCAGGGGCTGACCCGGGAGGACGTAATTTACTTCCTCCACGGCAACTATCTGCCGAACCGGATCAGCCTCGCCATGGCCGGCAACCTCCAGCACGAGGATGTGGTCGCCAAGGTCCATGATTGCCTGTGGCGACTGTTCGGCCATGCAGATCGGACGATCGTTCACCCCGATCCCTTTCTCCCGGGCACCTATGTCGAGGAGTGCATGAGCATGCAGGCATATTTCGCCCTGGGGGTCCCCGCGCCCTCGTACACCGATGCCGACAGATACGGGATCCATCTGCTGTCGGCCATCCTGGGCGGAGGCCTGTCATCGCGGCTGTATCGCAACCTCCGTGAGGAACAGGGACTGGTCTACGATATTCATTCCGAATATCACGCCTACCTGGACGCGGGCATGGTCGTGGTGTCCGGGAGCACCCTCCCGGATCACCTGGAAAAAACGATTGGACTGGTCGTCGAGGAGACGATGGATATGTTTTCGCTCGCCAGGCCGCCGCATTCCGAGGAGATCTGGCAGGCCCAGCTGCGAACCGTCGGTCAGCACCACATCGACTCGGAGGATCCGTATATGCGGATGAGCAGATTGCTGACCCAGCTGTACTATTTCGACAGGGTGATTCCGGCCGGGGAGATCGTCGACAATCTCCGGGGGATCGACCAGGAATCGCTTGTCGGTATCTGTAGAAAGTCTTTTCCTTCGGTGCGGGATCATCTGGCGCTGGCGATCGTGGGGCCATCCTGTGCCGACGGAGAAATCGTTGCTTGATGCGTGAATAATAACAACAAGGAGGTAGAACATGGGAATTGATCAGTCGATTAAGAAGAACTGGATCGAGATTCAGAAAAAACACGCTGTGCCGGTCAATGCCATCGGGGTCAAGATCAAGGATAATGACGTCAAGACGCTGAAGGCCTGGAAAGAAGAAGGGATAGACAAATTCATAAAGAAATAAGGCAGATGATAATGAGTGGAAAACGAATACTGGTAGTTGAAGACAGCCCTACGGAAAGACTGATAACCGTCTCGGTGTGCGAGAAGGCCGGTTACAAGGTCATCACTGCCTGTGATGGCGAGGAAGCCATGCAGATGACGTTGGATCACCGGCCGGATCTCATACTGCTCGATGTCATCCTGCCGAAGAAAAACGGATTCCAGGTTTGTCGCCAGATCAAGAGTACGCCGGAGGTCAAGCAGACGAAAGTCATCATGGTCACCAGCAAATCTCAGGACAGCGACCGCTTCTGGGGGATCAAACAGGGGGCTGACGGCTACCTCACCAAACCTTTCCAGGACGGTGAATTGCTCGATCTGATCAAGGCAAATATTTAAGGGCCGTTACGAAATAACCATGACATATTCACCCATTTCGTTACGGCCCGTTATGCCGGTGACGGCGCTCCATTGTTACGGTTATTTGTACACAACGGCTTGGATCGTCCGATGGGACCGTCCCGGCATCGCAAACGTGTCTGGAAATTAATCCCTGACAGTGATTGCCGATGCCGGAAACTTTCCGGCTGGCACGTTGGTTGCGCTCGGACCTGGAAAAACCTCGTTGCCGGGGTCCGGGGACTGTCTGCCAGCAACAGGGTTGTTGCCGTGCCGGGAAATTGAGGGGCTACACTTCATGGCCGAGTAGAGTATTCTCCAGAGAGTCAGGAACCAACCATGGGTTGTTGCAGGATATCCGGAGCGATCGGGCGGCTTGTCCTCGTTGCCGGATATGGACAAAATTTCAGAGAACAGCGTGCAGGCGTATTGACTCTGATGAACAGAGAGTGAAATCTCAATAATATTTTCACCACGAGCAAGGATTGGAGGTCATGTCGATGTTTAAAAAGATGAGAATCAGAACACGCCTGCTGCTCTTTGGTATTATCCTGACGGCATTGCCGCTGTTGTTCGCCCTTGGTCTGGTTGTCGTTCAGAATACTCAGAATACGGCGACGGCCCGGACCGAGAGTATGAACCTGGCTGATGCCGACTTTACCCATCTGCTCCAGAACGTGTATACCCTGGCGACCACCCAGCAGGAGTTGATCGAGAAGAACCTTGCCTCGTCCCTGAACGTTGTCGAAGACCAGGCCAGGAAAAGAGGGGGACTCAGTCTGGGGGAGGAACCGGTCAACTGGATCGCCACCAACCAGTATTCAAACGAGAAGATGGCTGTTTCCCTGCCGATGATGCAGGTCGGCACCGACTGGTTGGGAAAGATCAACAGCAAGGATCTGGTGGTGCCTGTTGTTGACGATGTCAAAAACCTGGTCGACACGACGTGTACCATTTTCCAGAAAATGAATGATGCCGGTGACATGCTGCGTGTGGCCACCAACGTAATGAATCTTGACGGCGAACGCGCGATTGCAACCTATATCCCGAGCGTCAACCCGGATGGATCGGCCAACCCGGTTGTCAAGGCGGTCATGAAAGGGGAGACGTTCGTCGGTCGGGCCTTCGTTGTCAACGCCTGGTACATCACGGCCTATAAGCCGATACTCGATGCCGCCAACCAGATCATCGGCATGATCTATGTCGGTATCCCGCAGGAGAGCACGGTGTATCTGCGCAAGGCCATCCTGGATCTGGTGGTCGGCAAGACCGGCGGCGTCGATGTCCTTGATTCCAAAGGCACCTACGTCATCTCCAAAGGTCAGGACGGCAAGATCGTCATGGACGCCAAGGACTCCAAGGGGACGGCATATGTCCAGAACATGATCGAAAAGGCGAAAACCCTGAAGGATGGCGAGGTCGCGGAAGTGCGGACGACGTGGCCCGGCGAGGGTTCGGACCCGGCCAGGACGAAGATCCATAAGTTTACCTACTTCCAGAAATGGGACTGGATTATTGTTGCCAGCACCTTCGAGGATGAGATTCTTGGTTCGGTTCGCCTTATCGAAGAAAAGGCCAAGGTCAGTCTGATCTGGTTGTCCGGCCTCATCCTGCTGAGTATCGTCATCTGCGTCGTGGCCGCGTTCCTCTTCTCCAGCAGGTTGACGCTGCAGATCAACAAGATCATGGAAATGTTCAGTGATATCGGTATCGGTGATTTTTCGGCTCGTGCCGAAGTCGTTTCCCAGGATGAAATCGGCGAAATGGCGGAGACGATGAACGCCATGCTCGACAACACCCTGGTCCTGATGCAGAGTCGGGACGAGCGCGACGCCATCCAGGCCTCGATCATGCGTCTCCTCAACGAAATCAGTGATCTCGCCGATGGCGATCTCACCGCCAGGGCCGAAGTCACCGAGGAGATAACGGGCGCCATCGCCGACTCCTTCAACGCCATGGCCATTCAGCTCAGCGAGGTCGTCCAGGGCGTCAAGCAATCGGCCCTCGAGGTTGGTCAGTCGTCACAGGAGGTCGAGCAGTCGACCAAGGACCTCGCCGCCTACAGTGAAAAACAGGCGGAGAAGATCAAGGCGGCCATTGTCACCATCAAGGATCTCGCCGCCGCTATTCGAAATATCTCTCACCATGCCGGCGTTTCGGCCGAGGTCTCCAACAAGGCGATGATCAGCGCCCAGGAAGGTTCGCTCGCGGTCAAGAAGACCAATGAGGCCATGAGCGCCATCAAGGAAAACATGCGCGGTACGGCGCGGACTATCAAGAGACTCGGTGAGAGTTCTCAGGAAATCGGTAACATTACCCAGATTATTAACGATATCGCCGACCGGACATCGGTCCTGGCCCTCAACGCCTCGATTCAGGCGGCCACCGCCGGCGATGCCGGGCGGGGTTTCGCCGTCGTTGCCGAGGAGATACAGCGACTGGCCGAACGTTCCGCCGGTTCGACCAAACAGATCGAGTCTCTCGTCACCGGTATCCAGAAGGAGATTGTCGAGGCCACGGCCAGTATGGAGAAGAGTATCCAGTATGTCGTCTCGGGTACCGAACTCTCCGACCAGGCCTACAGCAAGCTCGAGGAGATCGAGGCGGTTTCCAATCAACTGGCGGCGAACATCAACGACATTTCATCGACCGCCAAGAAAAAATCCCAGGATTCTGAGCAAATCGCCGATCTGATGGAAGAGGTCGGCGTACTCACCGAGCAAACGACCGGCGCAACCCGGGATACGGTATCTTCGATGGAGAAGATCATCTCGACATCGAGGCGGCTGGAAGAATCGATCTCGACCTTCAAGCTGGGAGAGGAAGCGGCGGCAGTATAGTTCCGGTAGAGACGCTCCTCGTTCACCCCGGCGATCCCATCCGTCAGGATCGATTGCCAGGTGGACAATCAGAGTGTGTTCGGGAATCCGGCATGTGGGGACCAGTTCCTCGCATGCCGGATTTTCGTTTGTGGCCTGGGACCGACCGAGCGGTATGTATCCCGCTGGATGACCGTCCCGCTGCTCCGTCTCAGGGCCGAATGAGAGAAGCTCAGACCGACAGTTGAACGATGCCGGGGTGCAGGCCTGTACTGAAAAGCATGCCGCCCGGGATTTGTACTTCTGGATTTCTTCATCTTATTTGTATTATAAAGAGATGTGTGCGGGGTATATCCAGGAGCAGAATTCTATCCGTACATGGCAAGGGTAGCGGTACACATACTGAAAACCCGAAAAAAAGGGAGGTATAGATGAGTGTCAACACGGATTTCGAGAGAGTATTGAAGATCGGCCGGCCACCGAACATCGGTCGCCTGTTCCCACATTCAAGGGCCCTGCTGGTCAGCGGCAAGGTTATCGACCGGGCCCTGCAGGCGAAGGGACAGGCGATGACCATGGCGGCCAACGGCCGCAATTTTTTCGTCATCCGCGGTGCCCTGATGGCGGCCCAGCGGGCCGACGCGGCGATCATCATCGAGATCGCCCGCTCCGAATGCGCCTACTGTCCGGTCAATTTCTACAATATCGCCCGCCAGGTCGATGCCGTCTGCAATGAACTCGGGATCACCGTCCCGGTCGCGATTCACGCCGATCATTACGGCATCAAGAGCGAGGCCGACCTGCCCTTCGCCAAGACGGAGATCCCGTCGATGTTCGATGCCGGCATCACCTCGATCGCCATCGATGCTTCGCATATGCCGGACGACCTGAATCTGCTGGCCAATATCGAGCTGAACAGCTATATCCCCACCTGGGCCGGTCTTGAGACCGAGGTCGGGGAGATCAAGGGGGCGGAAGGGCTGTCGAGCGTCGAGGATGCCTCGTTCCTGATCAAGGGGCTCAATGCCTACGGCATCTCCGCCGACTGGATTGCCCTCAACAACGGTACGACCCACGGGCTCGAGGCCAGCGGCCAGGGCATCCAGGTCGAACTGACCGCCGAGATCCATCGCCATCTCGAGCCCTACAAGGTATCGGGGGCCCAGCACGGCACTTCCGGTAATAACTCGGACAAGCTGCGGGCCATCGCCGCCCAGACCCATACGACCAAGGCCAATGTCGCCACCGCCCTGCAGATGGTGTCCTGGGGGCTCGAGGTCAACGATTACGGCAACGCCATCCGTGATGACCACGGCAACTTCCGCAAGGTCGCCGGCGAAGGGATGTCGGAGGAAAACTGGCGGAAGATGGTGGCCTATGCCGAGGAGAAAGGGTGGAAGGGCGGCAACTACAAGAACCTCAACCTTCCCTTCGAGCGCCAGCTGCTGGCCCAGGAACGTGGAATCCGCGAACGGATGAGCCGTCGGGTGGAGGAGTTCGTCTACAATATGCTCGTCAACGTCTTCAATGCCCTGGGGACCGCCTCGATCGCCCGGGAGATCATCCTCGCCGCCGGTTCCTACGATCTGGGGCCGAAGGCCGAGCGGATCGAGAGCCCGGCCGAATGGACCCGGGAAAAGATCATCGACAAGGCCAGGGCCCTGGCCGGCGACAAGGGACCGGCCGGTCATTTCGACGATTGACCGATCCTTGAAACGACAGGGCCGGGAATGGAACGGACCCGGCCTGTGGCACCGGAACTGCCGGGATCCCATGCACTGGGATCCCGGTTTTTATATTTATCAGGAAAAAAATGATGCAGAAGATACTTGTCACCGGGGCGGCCGGCTTCATCGGCGCTCACCTTTCACAGCGGCTGATCGCCGGCGGCGCCGAGGTGGTCGGCCTCGACAATCTCAACGATTATTACGATCCGGCGCTGAAGAGGGCGCGCATGGCAGCCCTGGCCGAGGGCGAGCGGTTCACCCACATCGAGATGGATATCGCCGACCGCGGGGCCGTGGCCGGACTGTTCGAGGAGCACCGTTTCGATGTGGTGGTGAACCTGGCGGCCCAGGCCGGGGTCAGGTATTCGTTGATCAATCCCCATTCCTACGTCGACACCAACCTCGTCGGGTTCGTCAACCTGCTGGAAGGCTGCCGCCATTCCGGGGTCGGCCACCTGGTCTATGCCTCGTCGAGTTCGGTCTACGGCGCCAACACCCGGATGCCGTTCTCGGTGCACGACAACGTCGACCACCCGGTCTCGCTCTACGCCGCCTCGAAGAAGGCCAACGAACTGATGGCCCACACCTACAGCCATCTGTTCGGCCTGCCGACCACCGGGCTGCGCTTCTTCACGGTCTACGGACCGTGGGGCCGCCCCGACATGGCCCTGTTCCTGTTCACCAGGGCGATCCTCGCCGGCCAACCGATCGACGTCTACAACAACGGCGAGATGGAGCGTGATTTCACCTATATCGATGATATCGTCGAGGGGGTCTGCCGGGTCATCCACCGGGTCCCGACCGCCAATCCCGCCTGGAGCGGCAACAGCCCCGATCCCGCGACCTCCTACTGCCCCTGGCGGGTTTACAATATCGGCAACAACAGCAAGGAGAAGCTGCTGCGCTATATCGAGGTGCTGGAGAACTGCCTGGGCCGGAAGGCCGAAAAGAACTTCCTGCCGATGCAGCCCGGTGATGTGCCGGCCACCTTCGCCGACGTCGACGATCTGGTCCGGGATTTCGATTACCGGCCGGGGACGACCCTCGAGTACGGGATCGGCCGTTTTGTCGAGTGGTACCGGCGATATTTCGGGGTCTAGCCGCAGGCCGTCAGGTTTCCCAGGCGATTTTTCGGATATAACAGCGGTCGCCGTCCTTGACGCGGGAGAAACCGGGCATCAGGGTCTGGGTCGAGACCACCCCCTTCCAGCTGCGGATCGTTGAATTGACGAACTCCGAGATGAGCTCGGCGTCGGAGGCCAGCAGGTCACGCATCAGGGTGATCTTGACAATGATGTCGATCGAGCCGTGGACGCAGTGCAGTTCCCGGACCTCGGGCAGTTCGAGGAGTTTGTCGATAATCTTCTGCTCGTGGATTCCCTCGACGTTGATAAGGATGAAAACGGTGATCGGCCGGCGCATCTCCGGGTAGCCCTGCTCTTTGTGCTCTGCCATTTTGCTGCGGAACTCCTCCATGTTCTTGGGAATCAGCTTGTCGACCTCGATCCCGTACTTGCGTGACCGTCCCTTGATCCACTGCTGGACCGAGATGTAGAGATAGAGGTCATCAACCGTTCGGCCCGCGAAGGATTTGACCAGGCCGCTGTTTCTGATCAGGGTCGCCAGCGGGTGGTAGATCGAGCGGTACCAGTCGGCGGCGGCCTGTTCGTAGGTGACGTCCTGTTGTCTTTCCCGGCCCAGAAATTCCCGGTGCTCCCTGATCTGCTGCTCGAGCAGGCGAAACTGGCCGGGTTCAGTCAGGTCGATGGTCTGGTTGAGGCCGGCCCGGTCACGGAAATCGATCTTCTCGAGGTAGAGCCGGTTTTCCAGGGTGTCCTTGGACGGCAGCAGTTCGAGGATACAGGCGTTGATCTCTCTGTGGCCGAGTTTGCGCGCCGCGGTGAAGCGGTGGTGGCCGTCGAGGATGAAGTATTCATCCTTGATCTGATAGAGCGAGATCGGCGGCAGTTGCCGCCCCTGCTGCAGCAGTTTGAGGATGGCCTCCTCCCGTTCGTTGCCGTCCGGGGTGCGGGGCATGAAATGGCTGTCGAAGTCATGGTAGCGGCCGACGCTGCCGACAATCCTGTCGATCGGCACCATCCGGGTGCCGCGCTTGATCGAGGTGTAGGCCTCCTCATCTTCCCGGCGTTCGTCGAAACTGGGGACACAGGTGTCCCCGGGCGGGCAGCCGCCGATCCCGAACACCTTTTTCAGGTGCCGCAACGGATTATATTTCGAAGGTGCAGTAGCCATAGCTGTTGATGACCCTGGTGGTGTTGACGGTGGTCACTCGTGCCGCCTCGTCGGCGAACAGGGAGTGGATATGGCCGTGGACGAGGCAGGCCGGGCGGTAATGTTCGATCAGGGCGTTGAAACTGGCGAACCCTCGATGGCAGCGGTCTTCGGCATCGTGGACATGGCGGGGCGGGGCGTGGGTGACCACCAGGTCGATTCCGCGTGACCACCACAGCGACAGCCGCAGGCGGCGGATGAAGGCGGCCATCTCAGTTTCCGCAAACTGGTTGACATTGCCATTGTACCACCGGCTGCCGGACAAGCCGAGGATGCGCAGGCCGCGATGGGTGACGATCCGCCGGTCGATGCAGCGGCAGCCCTGCGGCGGCGAGGTGCCGTAGCGCAGGTCATGGTTGCCGAGGACGTAGAGCAGGGGGACATCGTAACGGGCCTTGAGCCGGGTGAGGAACTCCGGCGGCAGGTCGCCGCAGGAGACGATCAGGTCGATATCGGCGAGGGTGGTGGTGCCCAGGTCCGGATCGAGCAGGACGTCGGTGACACGGTCGGCGACGGCGAGGATCTTCATCACGGCTTCCGGCAGGGAGTGCAAGGGGCGCTGAGGGGGGCTGGGATCCCGGTACTGCGCGCTCCCCCGGCGAGATGCCCCTCAGTCTTTCTGCTGCATCAGGTCGATGGCGGCGCTGATGATCGACGGGGTGTCGAGACGACTGTTCTTCCACAGCACCGCCTGCGGACCGTGTTCGACGAATTCGTCGGGATGGGCGAGCAGGCAGGACTTGACCGAGGCGATCCGACGGCTGCCGAGGAGTTCGAGGATCGCGCTGCCGAACCCGCCCTGGCGGGCATTGTCCTCGATGGTGATCACCCGGCCGCAGCGCTTCGCCCAGGTGCAGATCAGCTCGGCATCGAGGGGTTTGATGAAGCGGGGATTGATGACGGCGGCGCTGATCCCGACCTTGCGCAGACCATCGGCGGCGGCCAGGGCGGGATAGACCCGGTTGCCGACCGGCAGCAGCAGGATGTCGTCGCCCTCGGCCAGCACTTCGCCCTTGCCGATCTCGAGTTTTTTCAAGGTCGTCGCCAGTTCGACCTTTTCGCCGGGGCCACGGGGATAACGGACGGCGGCCGGGCCGCCGAGGGTGACGGCGGTGTAGAGCATGTGCTGCAGTTCCTCCTCGTCCTTCGGCGCCATCACCACCAGGTTGGGGATGAAGCGGAGGAAGGAGATGTCGAAGACCCCATGATGGGTCGGACCGTCGTCGCCGACCACCCCGGCCCGGTCGATGGCCAGCGTCACCGGCAGCTTGGGGATGCAGACATCGTGGATGATCTGATCGAGCGCCCGCTGGAAGAAGCTCGAGTAGATGGCCACCACCGGCCGCAGGCCCTGCGAGGCGAGGCCGGCGGCGAAGGTGACGGCGTGCTGCTCGGCGATGCCGACATCGAAAAACCGCTCCGGAAATTGCTGGGCGAAACTGTTCAGACCGGTGCCGGCAATCATCGCGGCCGAGATGACGGCGATCCGGTGGTCGCTCATCGCCATCTGGACCATCGTGCTGCCGAAGACCTCGGTGTAGCTGATCGAGCCGTTCGACGAATGGGGTTTGCCGCTGGCGATGTCGAAGGGGCCGACCCCGTGATACAGGCCGGGATTCGTTTCCGCCGGCAGGTAGCCCTTGCCCTTCTTGGTCAGCACGTGGATCAGCACCGGCCCGTGGATGTTGTCGCGCACCCCCTCGAAGGTCTCGATCAGGTCTTCCAGTTCATGGCCCTGGATCGGGCCGATATAGTCGAATTTGAGGGCCTCGAACAGCATGCCGGGGGTGAAGAA
>JROS01000160.1 GCA_000769715.1 Desulfobulbus sp. Tol-SR | reverse complement strand
GACTGCATCCAGTCCTTGTTGTCGGGGACGACGAGGATGATCCCGCCCTTGCCGTGCGCCCGCGTCTGCTGAACGATCTTCAGGATCGCATTGTAGCGCAGAAGATTGAGGAGCTTGATGTCATTGGTGTGGGCCTGGGCCGCTATACTCGGCATCAATGTCTGAAATATGCCGCGGGGGTCGATGAACACGGCCTGGTTGCCGGTCAGAGCGGCGATGGTCCTGCCGCTGTACATGATGAGCACCCGTCCCGGCCCGAGGATCTGAACCCAGAAGTCCGGTTTGACAGGCTCATGCGAACTCGGGGTGAAGCCCCATATTTTCAGCGTCCCGTTCTGATCCGGCCAGATGCCGATATCGGCCCTCGGGTTCTCCAGAGCCGGGCCGAGTTTGACCAGGGTTTTCGAGGAAAAATCGAGGGGGTTGTCAAAGTGGAAGGTGTCCGAGGTATGCTCCGATTGTTTGAGCATGATCGAGGCCACGACCGGGGCTCCCTCCTCGGTGGCGAAGCTGGCCCAATAGGCGACGTCGATGATCAGGGCCAGATGTTCGGGGGAGGGGATATTGCCTTTGAGAAAAACGGTGCTGAATTCCGAGCCGGTCGTCGATGTTTCCTGCGGCCGGGTTATCCTCTCCCAGAGCCGGTTGATGAACTGCTGGTCGAGCTGGAACGCTGATGAGTGCATGCAACAAAAATTCCTGGTTGGAGCAGGCGAAAGACTGCAATTGATCCAATCTCATCGCCTTACTCGATGATAATCCTCAACTATACACGAGGGTGACGGCTCATGCATCCGGAATATCGTGAAAATAAGAGAAGTATTGAGGGACTACACACAAAACGCCATCACCCTGAACGAGGTCCAGGTTGGCTTATGGAAGGTGCTTGACGAGGGCAGATGTGGAGGCGAAACCATAGAGAGAAAATGGCGATGTGATAACCAATGCCGAAAAAGCGAGCGGACCCTGGTTGCTGGACAGTAATGTAAGCGGTGCGCAATCATAAGGACCAAAAATCGATGAGCAAAGCGAAGAAGAGAAATCTCCACTCTCCAGAATACAAGGCCGAAGCTGGACTGCGGTATTCAACTGCAATTGAAGTCCAGCACGCATTAAACTCGGTCGATTAATGTCTTGACTCAGAGGTCCGCCTTGCTTGCCGCATTGCTACCGGGTTACAGTGAGGAAGATCTTTTCGTAGAGCTCTCTATACCCCTCGTGGCTGCTTTCATCGAGCCACCTCTCGTAGGTGGCCCGATATCGGGCGCTCGGTCGCTGTTCGATCAGGACGTGGTTGATATCCTCGATCGCCTTCCTCCCCCACTCGGTCTTCGAGCAGGCGACATAGCTGAACCATGATTCCGGGTTTCCCTGGTTCTCCTCAATATCTATAGTCATGATCTGATCACGGATTCCCAGTCTCTCCGCCTGGTACATTGCCTCTTCCGGCAGGCCTATCAAGCCATCGAGCCGGTCGAGCTTCAACATTTTGAAGAAATGGAGGGACAGCTCCTGTCCTTCGAAGGCGAAAATGTTCTGTTTTGTTCCATAGCGGTTCAGGACCTCGTCTACAAATTTGCCGTACGAGCGGTTTTCACCTCGGCCAATGATCAATTTTTTGGATTTCAATATGTCTTCCAGCTTCACCTGCTTGGTCCTGCCGAAGGAAGTCCATTTGGATTTATCGATGATCAGCACCGTCGGATAGGTGAAAAAACTGGGGATGGAAAAATACATGAACTTCTCGCGCTCAGGGGTCTTGTACAGGCCGACATTGCAGACCTTGTGCCCCTGTTCGAACTCGTAATAGTGCCGGGTGATGTTGGCGATAGTCCGGCTATGGGTGTATTGTGGCAGGTGCTCGATGATGATGTCGGTGACCTGGTCCTCGTAGCCCTGTCCTTTGTACTGGCCCTCGTGGATGAAAAAAGGAGGGGCAGTCGCCTCGAGCCAACCGATAGAGTCCTTGGCATCGGAGGGAATGGATGGACCCAATATGGCGATTGCAATAATAAAAAATACCCTGAAGTGTCTGAAAACTAAAGACATGATTAACTCCCTGGACGGCTCATCGATCATTTGACCGGGCTAAGGGATATGGCGGTCTGGTACGGTTTCATGTAGTCCGTTGAACACGATTTTGGCAAGTTGTTCCATCGTATAAGGTTTACTGATGAATCCTCGGGCGCCCAGGCGCTGGGTCGTCTTGACTTCCGTATCCCGTGAGAAACCGCTCGAAATGATTGCCTTCTGCCCAGGAGAGATGACAATGATCTTTTCGTATGTTTCCCGACCATTCATCCCCGGTCCCATGATCATATCAAGGACGATGAGATCGAACGGCGTATTCTGCACGCAAGCAACCGCCTCTTCGCCTGATGCAACGGATGAGACCCTGTAACCCAGGCTGGAAAGAACCTGAATGGCTATATCCCGTTGCTGCTGCTCGTCATCGACCACGAGAATGGTCTGCCCGGTTCCTCGATACACTGCGAGGTCGGCTGTTTCTTTGTTTATTGTATGCTGTGCTTGCGTCCTTGGGAAGTAAAGGTCAAAGACCGTGCCGTTTTTATCGCTGGTGACGGTGACAGTTCCATCATGGTCCTTCATGGTATTCCAGACAACGGCCAGACCCAGTCCGGTCCCGCTACGGCCCATGGTTTTTTTTGTATAAAAAGGTTCGAAAATATGTTTGAGATCCTTGGCCAGAATTCCAGGTCCATTGTCTCTGACGGTAATGACAGCATATTCGCCGGCGGCTAATGACGTCCCTTCATCTGGTTCAGCGGTAATGAAACGGTTGGCAGTAGCGATAGTGATCGTTCCTTTACCGTTGATGGCTTCGAACGCATTGGTGACGAGATTCATCAGGCATTTCTTTACGTGCACCGGCGAACATGAGATTCGGTGGATATCGGCAGAAAAATTTGTATTAAACGATAGTTGTGGATTGAAGGCAGTGAGTTGATAGAATTCCGGAGAATCGAGATATTCACGAATGAGGGATCGTGGATCGATGACCACCTTGACGGCCGCAACGCCCCGGGCGACAGTGAGGAGATCCGAGACTACCGCGGCAGCCTGCAGACCCGATTTACGTATGGCCTGGAGCGGACGGCGGAGCGGGCTGTCATCGGGAAGGTCGATCAGCATCAGTTCAGGGTAGTTGATCACCCCCGATAAAATGTTGTTGAGATCGTGAGCGACACCTCCTGCCATCAACCCTATCGCTTTCATTTTCTGTGCGCGTCGAAGCTGTTCTTCCAGAGCATGACGATCACTGATATCGATGGCGATAAACCGGGTGCCGACTGTTATTTCATCCTCGAGAATTGGAGATGAGCGGAGAAGGACCGGAAATGCCCCTCCTCCACTGGAGACCAGGCGGAATTCCTTCAGTCCAGGATCATCTCCACGAAGCGAAGCTTCGAAATAGCTGGCAGCTTGCTGCTGTAATCCGGGGACGACAAAACTTGACCAGCTCACCGGTTGCTCTAGACGCTCTGAAAGGCCGAGCCGATGCATTGCTATCTGGTTGGCGTAGGTAATCTTTCCCAAATAATCGGCTTCCCAAACCATTTCCGGGAGTAGATTGACCAGATCATGAAATCGCCGCTCGCTTCCCTGCAGGTTCTTGGTACGCTCGGAAATCTGCTGTTCAAGATATTTCCTGTTTGAATAAAGATAAAGAAAGAAAACTATGGTTATCATGATCAGAAGGAGAAAGATCATGATATTTGTGAGAGGGTAGATGACTCTCACATATTTCTCGCCCTCGATTCTGCCTATTATCCTGCCATTAAAATGGATGTCGGCGGATATTTTTTTCGTCCAGATGAGCTTCAGTTTGGAGAGTATCTGATCAAGTCGAGGTAGAGCAGGGCTGGTGAGATGTGTGAAAGGTTCGCCACTCAGATGAGTAACAGTTAGATATTTATAAGAATTAACATGCATTGCGAGTTGCAGGTAGGGCTTTGCCCCGGCAGGGTTTACCGCCCAGACGTCGTCAGCGATAATAGTGGCGTGAATTTTGAACTGATTGATATCATAAGAATAATCTTTTTTAATATAGACGACTGCAACACCGATGAGGGTGATGAGGAAGATGATGAAACAGAGAGAGAGTTTAGATTTGAAACGTAACAAATACATTTTTCTGATTCGATTGCAGATTTGATTCGCGTGGCAATTTGAATTGAGCACTATTCACTGATTCCTGTCAAAACAAATGCTCATCAGCGCAACCGGTCCGTCGGGGGATGCTGAGGACGCATATTTAGCTGGCATTGTTGCCGAACGTCCAGCTATTAGCAACAGAAAGTGATCGACGAACGGAAAATAGACTCATTGGCAACACAACTGCAGAGAAAGAAAC
>JROS01000159.1 GCA_000769715.1 Desulfobulbus sp. Tol-SR | reverse complement strand
GATTTCGACCTCGCCTTCGAGGCGACCGCCGGACTGCCGGACCCCGACGTAAAGGACGAAGGATTCGCCGATACTGCCGGCGCAGATGCTGGTACCAACGAAGGTACCGGCGACGCCGCGCCCACCGCCGATGAAGCAGCAAAAGCTGCTGCCGACGAAGCAGCAAAAGCTGCTGCCGATGAAGCAGCAAAAGCTGCTGCCACTCCGCCTGCACCTACCGTAGACGAGATTGCCGCCAAAGCTGCTGCCAAGATTGCAGCTGATGCCCAGGCTAAGGCAGACAAGGAAGCCGCTGACGCAGCAGCCAAGGCTGCTGCTGATGACGCAGCCGCCCGCGCCGGTAAGGAGAATGTCTCCACCGATGAGCAGGCCATCCTCGACACCCTTGAGGCCAATTTCCCCGAGGTCACCGCCGCCAACGCCGTGCTCTCCCGGGTGATCATGGCCAAGGTCGAGAACATGGTCGAGCAGCGAGTCGCCGCTGTCCTGGCCCAGCTCGCCCCGATCGCCGCCGTTACCCAGAACGTCGCCCGCAACGCCCATGAGCAGGCCATCCTCGCCGCCCACCCGGACGCATTTACTGTCCTGCCGCAGGTTGAGGCCTGGGTCGAGACCCAGCCTAAGGTATTGAAGGCCGCCTGGAACAAGGTGCTCGATTCCGGCAGTACCGACGAAATCATCGAGTTGTATGACGTTTATAAGCAGGCCGCTGGGAATGTCCCGGCATCACAAGGCGCGGCGCCGGATGCTGCCGCCGCCAAAGCAGCAGCAGCAGCAGCAGAGGCCGCTGCGAAGGAGGCCAAGCTCAAAGCCCAGGAAGGCATCAAGAGCCGGCAGACAACGCAGCAGAGTGGCATTGACGAGGACGACTTTGAAGGAGCGTTCAACCAAGCCGCAAGAGCGTAACCCAATTTAGGAGGAGCAAGTATCATGAGTACACAAACCGTCAGTGACATTTCTTTTCGCACCGCAGGTATGATCGCCGCCGACCTGTTGAAGCGAGCCGATCCGGCGCTGGTCATGCAGCCGTTCCTGCAGACCAAGCCGATCCCGCGCAACTCCAGTGACACCGTGAAGTTTCGGAGGTATGAGGCGCTGGCCGCTGCCACTTCCGATATTACCGAGGGCGTCACCCCTCTAGGCAATGCCATTACCAGCACCGACTATCAGGCGACCCTCGCTCAGATCGGTGACTGGGTCGGGATCACCGACAAGGTGGCCGACACCCACGAGGATCCGATCATCAAGGAGTACAGCGACATCCTGGCCAAACAGGCGGCGCTGTCAGTCGAGACCCGGCTGTTCTACGTTATGCGGGCCGGCACCAACGTCTATTATGCCAACGGCACGGCACGGACCGATGTCAACACTACGTTGACCAAGGCCCTGCAGCAGAAGGTTACCCGCGGGTTCAAGCGGCAGAACGCTTCGGTCATTACCAAGAAGCTCTCCAGTTCCGCCAGCATGGAAACCGTCAACGTCAAACCGTCGTTCATCGGGTTTGTCCATCCTGACCTTGAACCGACCATCCAGGCACTGGCTGGGTTCAAAGACGTGGTCGATTACGGATCGATGTCACCGTATCCGACTGAGATCGGTACCGTTGGCGATGTGCGTTACCTCACATCCACCGTGTTTACCCCGTGGGCAGATGGTGGCGGGCTCAAGGCCGGATCCGGCACCACGATGATCTCGACGACTGGGACCAGTGCCGATGTCTACCCGATCATCTACATCGCCGCCGATTGCGCCGCGGTCACTCCGCTCAAGGGCGCCACTGCCCTGACCCCGTTCGTCAAGAACCCGGGCATCGTCAGCGACTCCGACAAGCTCGGGCAGCGCGGGCACATCGGGTGGAAAACGTACTTCGCCGCACTGATCTTGAACCAGTTGTGGTGCGCTCGCTTGGAATGCGCGGTTCCTGAACTGTAATCTGTGAAGGGGCTTCGGCCCCTTTTCTATAAAATTCCGCAGGAGGAGTAAAAAATGTCCCTCAATCATGCTGATCAGTACCAGAAAGTCGGAACGGTGACGGTGTCCAACCCGGCCGTCGCCGTCAACATCATCACCGGCTGGCAGCCGCGCTACATCCGGGCGATCAACGTCAACAACCTCGCATCCTATGAGTATTTTTACGGGATGTCTGCCGGTACTTCGCTCGATAACGGCAACCATGCTGACACTCAGTGGTCGGTAAACGCCGCTGGGTCGATTACACTTTATGCTGGAAGGGCCGCAGGGACGGCGATTACCGGTACAGTCGCGGTGACAGCCGCTTCCGGCACGGTTACCGGCACCAGCACCAACTTTGTCGGGGAGCTTGCTGTCGGCGACCATATCACGATCAATGGGGAGCCGCGGGTGGTGGCCACCATCGCCAGTTCGACCAGCCTGACGGTCACTGAGCCGCTGGATGCGACAGCCTCCACCGTGCCGTGCTACGACATGTCTGGCAAGGGTCCCGGGTTCACGCTCGGCACCGACATCTGCGACACCGCAGCCGACGTAGTCCGCTGGGTAGCCTTCCGCTAAAAACACACACCGTCCTGGCGGGCATAATACCGGGAGGAGACTTTTCATGAGCAGACAAGAAGTAAGGACATTGCGAGTTGTCACTGAAAAACTCGAGACCGCGGCCGGTGCTATGCCTACTCTCGCCGGGGTCAATGCCACAGCGGCTGAGATCAACTACGCTGCCGATCTCTCGGCTCAGGACGCCATGGCTCCTGGGGCTGGGTTTGCCGGCACCGGGACGGTCTACGAAAGCGCGGTGGAACGGGGCGGAGGGATTATCAAGACCCGGATCCTTATCGACCTCACCGGCACCAAATCGACAACCACAGACCTTGATATCATCGGGCTCAGTGGGGTGTCGCACATTGGTCAGGTTACCACAGCAATCAACGGGACCATTGTTGGCGGGTCGTTGACCTGTCTTGAAGCTCCGGCGACAGGGGTTACCGACATCGATCTCTACGCCGCTACGGAAGGCACCGGGGCGTATGATGGCGCTGTTGGTGATCTCGCCGAGACCGCCCTCGTCACCGCCGGCGGCGCCTGGACGCTCGGGCTGACCAAGCCGCTGCTTGTCCCCGTGGCGGCCGACAAATATCTTTATCTGACCTGCGGCGCGGCTGGCGTGGTTGGCACTTACACTGCCGGCGTCTTTCTTCTCGAGATGTGGGGCGTG
Source organism: Desulfobulbus sp. Tol-SR (assembly GCA_000769715.1). GTDB lineage: Bacteria > Desulfobacterota > Desulfobulbia > Desulfobulbales > Desulfocapsaceae > Desulfoprunum. Next base: position 815 of record JROS01000159.1, on the reverse strand, counting down.
TAGCAAAGGGTGAGGAGCACCTGCAGGGGTGGAGGGCGACTTCCACTCTTGTGGGTGAAATTCAACCAAAGGGGGCACATACCATGTACATGAAGCGGATGCTGGAAATCGGAATGGTCGAAAACGGGTTCGTCGTTGAATGCCGAGTACCGATCAAGCCGAAGGAAAAGAAGGAGAGCAAGGAATTAGTCGAGTGCTATCCAGGCTCCAGTGAAAAACAGTACGTAGCCAAGGATGCCAAAGAGGCGATAACCATCGTCGAAAAACTCATGCCGATGCTGGACACGGAGTTCACGTCGGAGGAAGAGTTCGATGCAGCGTTCAGTGAAGGCGCAAAATAACATCATCAAGGGGGAAGTATGACAGGAAACGAAGAGTTCGATCTGGGTTTGACCGATGTACCACCGGCAGTCAAGGAAAGGAAACCACCCAAAAACGCGGCCCAGAAACCTGAGACCAAGGTCCGGATCATGATCGACGAGGTATCCGGCCTCAGCAATTACGAAGTGGTGGCTGTCAATGGCAAGGTCTACCAGATCAAGCGCGGGGTGCCGGTCGAAGTGCCACCGGAGGTCGTCCATGTCCTCGAGAACGCCCAGATGACGATCCTTGAGCAGCGGAAGAACCCGCTCACCGGGCTGACCGAGGAAGTGCCTCGGACCTTCTCCGCCATCCCCTGGCGTCGGGCGTAGGCCATGACCAGGGCGGAGATGCTTGCCGAGTTGTATCATGCGCTCAATGCTTCGTCGGTGTCGCCGCCGACCGGGTGGGAAGAGGCTGCGCTGCTGCGCTACCTCGCCGAGGGGCAGGACAAG
>JROS01000053.1:7718-62689 GCA_000769715.1 Desulfobulbus sp. Tol-SR | reverse complement strand
CAAAAAAGACCAAGTCACTGCCGGTCTGGTTCGGCTCGGGCTGCAGTTGATTTTCGGCAATGTTCGGATTCGGTCATGGTGGAACCCGAAATGGCGAAAATTCCAGCATCCGGAGCACGGCCTGGAAGATGTAAATCTTTCGAAACCACCAGATTGTGTCGTATCGAAAAACAAAATGACCAAGAATACGTCGTCCACCGTTTCGAGAACGATTTGGTTATGAAACTCCAAACTTCAGTTTAGACTGTCAAGATAATCTAATCATCGAATAAAATCGATAAAGACGAAGAATCCTGGCGGCTGCCGGTCATCGTGGTGGACGCCCTCGTCATTTCCTGATACTATCTGGAGTCCTATAACCAATCCGGCACCTGCGAACAGACAGTGGCCGGGATCCGACAGGTTTTTCGCATGCATCTGAACCAGATTCTGATATTCGCCCTGTTCCTTATCGTGCCGCTCACGGCCGCCGCCGATTCCTCTACGGTGAAGACCTCAGCGATGACGGCGGACACCCCGGCCCCGGAACGTTTCATCGTCAAGGGCACTTCCATCATCGACCTCGCCCGGGGCGAGGCCCCGGTCTTCTTCAAGGGGATCGGCTACTCCCCCTACCTGCCGGGGGAGACCCCGATCTACGGCGCCAGTCCCGGCAACGACGGCCGCTATGCCGAGCATGTGCCGTTGATGCGCGATCTCGGGCTGAATTACATCCATGTCTTCCCGCTGAAGATGCCGGCGAAATTTTTCGAGGAGATGGACAAGACCGACCTTCTCTACGGTCAGGATATCTGGGTCTGGGCCTACGAGGAGGATTTCCTCGACGAGCAGTTCCTCAACAAGACCCTGAAGCAGATCTACGATGTCATCGATCACACCTATGCGGTCGGCCGTCCCGACCGCCTGGTATTCTTCTCCATCGGCGACGAGCTGCAGGCCGATGCGGTGATGCGGACCGACGCCCGCCATCCCGACGTGCGGGACTTCACCGGCCGCCATATCGTCGTCCGCAACCGCACCCCGACCGAGATCGCCCTGGCCCGCCTGATCGACGGGGCAATGGAGTACGAGCTGCAGCGCTACGGCCGCCGCCATCTCTACTGCCATACCAGCTGGACCCATATCGGCCCGATCGGCGACCGGCCTGATCTGGAGGTCCCCCGCGAGCATATGATCACCCCGGATCTCGGCGATCTCATGTGTCTCAACGTCTACACCTACGCCCGCGGCGTCCGGACCTCGCCCCCCGGTTCGATCACCGGCACCACCTACCAGGGCTATCTCGAAGACCTGGCGGCCAACGCCGGAAAGCCGATCCTGATCACCCAGGTCGGCCTGTCAACCTCGCCCTTCGAGCCCAAACCATGGGTCCCCGGGTTCGGCGGCCACCGGGTCGAGGATGTGCCGGACACCTTCCGTGCCGTATGGAACGATATCCGTACCGCCTGGGGCCGGGAGAAATTCGCCGGTCTCGTCTTCTTCCAGCTGCAGGACGAGTGGTGGAAGAGCGGCGAGGACCCGGCCGATTCGACTCGCCATGAACGCCAGGACCCGGAGGAATGGTTCGGCATCTATGAGGTTGTGCCCGAAACCAGGACGCTGGCCCCGAAAGGGGATATCCCCGAAACCGTCCGCTATCTCTTCAGCGACAACCAGGATTCGCCGCTGACCCCCGATCCCTGAGGGGACGACGGCCTCCGTTCAATCCGGCTTTTGACTTTTTCCCCGGTGCCAGCTACTATGGCAGTCTCCTGTGGACTATGTGTGTGTTCCTCAATCGTTAAGCATCGGACATGATCAGTATCGGACTTGAACACTTACTGGCCGGCGGCGACCGGTCTCTTGCCGGCCGGCGCCTGGGCCTGCTGTCCAACCAGGCCTCGACCGACCGTCGGCTCCGCCATGCCCGGCTGCTGCTGCAGTGGCGCTTCGGCCGGGGACTGAGCTGTCTCTTTTCGCCGCAGCACGGATTTTTCGCGGAAAAACAGGACAACATGGTCGAGTCGGGGCACTCGGTCGATGCGGAGACCGGGCTGCCGCTCTTCAGTCTCTACGGCGACAGCCGCCGGCCGACGGCCGAGATGTTCGAGAGAATCGACGTCCTGCTGATCGACCTGGTCGATGTCGGCACCCGGGTCTACACCTTTCTCTACACCATGGCCTACTGTCTGGAGGAGGCTGCCCGCCGCGGCATCCGGGTGGTCGTCCTCGACCGGCCCAACCCGACGGGAGGCGAGGCCGTCGAAGGCAATATCCTGCGCCCGGAATGTGCGTCCTTCGTCGGCCTGTATCCGCTGCCGATGCGCCATGGCCTGACCTTCGGCGAACTGGCGCTTTTCATCAACGGCGAGGCGGGGCTCGGCTGCGACCTCGAGGTCGTGCCGATGGAGGGCTGGCAGCGGTCGATGCGGTTCCGCGACACCGGCTTTCCCTGGGTCTTCCCCTCGCCCAATATGCCGACGCCGGAGACGGCCCTGGTCTATCCCGGGCAGGTGATCTGGGAGGGGACCAACGTCTCGGAAGGGCGGGGGACGACCCTGCCCTTCGAACTGGTCGGCGCCCCGTACTGGGACTGCCGCCCGATCGTTGAAGCCCTGGAAGCGACGCCGTTGCCCGGCTGCAGCCTCCGCCCCCTGGTGTTCGAGCCGACCTCGGGCAAATGGGCGGGGCAGGCCTGTGCCGGGTTCCAGCTGCATGTGACGGACGGCGCCGCCTTCAGGCCGTACCGGACGAGTCTGGCCCTGCTGCAGGCCGTTCTCCAGCTGTACCCCGATCAATTTCACTATAAGCAGCCTCCCTATGAGTATGAATTCGAACGCCTGCCGCTCGATCTGATCCTGGGAGACGGCGAGGTCCGGAGGCAGCTCGAGGCCGGGACGCCGGTCCTGGCGCTCGAGGATGGTTGGCGCCGGGAACTCGAGGCGTTCGAGGAGCGGCGGCGGCGATATTTTCTCTATCACTGAGCGTGCATGAGGTCAGTCCCCTGCACAATTTCCGATCGGTGGCAATATGAACATACAAGCGATGAAGATAGAAGAACTGGCGCGGCTGGTCGGCGGAACCCTGTCCGGCGATCCCGGATTGATGGTCAGCGGTTTCGCCCCGCTCGAGGCCGCGGGCCCGGGCGAGATCTCGTTTCTGGTCAACAAGGCGAAGATCGATGCCCTGAAGACGAGCCGGGCCGCGGCCTTCCTGGTGCCGATGAATATCGGGGATCTGCCCGGGGTCACCGTGATCCGGGTCAGGGACCCGAACCTGGCCGGGGCGATCATCCACAGCGCCTTCCTGGCGACTCCATTCCGGGCCGACGGCATTCACCCCCGGGCCCATGTCGGCCGTGACTGCCTGATCGATGCCGAGGTCAGCATCGCCCCGCTGGCAGTGATCGGCGACCGGGTCGGGATCGGCCCCCGGGTCAGGATCGAGGCCGGGGTCGTGATCGGCGATGATGTGGAAATCGGCGAGGAGACCATCATCAAGGCCAATGCCGTGATCTCCTCGGGATCGCTGGTCGGCTCCAGGGTCATCATCCATCCCGGAGCGGTGGTCGGTTCCGACGGTTTCGGTTTTGCCACCGATGAACGCGGCTGCCATGTCAAGCGGCCCCAGGTCGGCATCGTCCGGATCGACGACGATGTCGAGATCGGCGCCAATACCTGCATCGACCGGGCCGCCTACGGCGTCACCCGGATCAAGTCCGGGGTCAAGATCGACAACCTGGTCCAGATCGGCCATAATGTCGTGGTCGGCGACAATTCGATCCTCGTCGCCCAGGCGGGGATCGCCGGCTCGACGACTCTCGGCCGCAATGTCGTGTTGGGCGGCAAGGCCGGAGTCAAGGGCCATATCCACCTCGATGACCGGGTGATGGTCGCGGGCGGCAGCGGGGTCCATGACAACCAGCCGGCGGGGGCGGTGATCGGCGGCTATCCGGCGATCCCGATCCGCAAATGGACCAAGTCGGCGGCGCTCTTTGTCAAGCTGCCGGAGATCTGCGCCGAGATCAAGGAACTGAAAAAGGATCTGGCCCAGCTGCTGGGCCGGAACAAAGAGGATAGTGAAGGAGGAGGGAGATGATGGAAACGGTGGTGCCACAAAACATTGATATAGTCGAAATCATGAGGTTTCTCCCTCATCGATATCCCTTTTTGCTGGTCGACCGGATCGTATCGATCGATCCCGGCAGGGAGGTTGTCGGGCTCAAGAACGTAACGATCAACGAGCCGTTCTTCCAGGGTCATTTCCCCGGCCGACCGGTCTACCCCGGCGTCCTCATCCTGGAAGGAATGGCCCAGACCGGCGGGGTCCTTGCCTACTACGCCTATCCCGAAGCGATCGGCAAGAAACTGATCTATTTCGCCGGTATCGACAAGGCGCGGTTTCGCCGGTTGGTGACGCCGGGCGATCAGCTGATGATGAAACTGGAAATGGTGAAACACAAGCGCTCGATCATGATCATGCACGGCCAGACCTTCGTCGACGACCAGTTGGTGGCCGAGGCCGAGTTGAAGGCCTCGTTCTCCTGATATCGGTTGATAGCGGCGATCGGGAGCTGCGCCCCGATGAAAAACTCCTTGCACCGATGGTCAGAAGACGGTAAGGAAAGCCTTTTTGTCCCCTGGCCTGTCCCCATCCCCTGAAGAGAATTTGAGAAGATATGCCTATCCATCCCACAGCAGTTATTGACAAAAAGGCCGAACTCGACTCCTCCGTCACCGTCGGCCCCTATGCAGTTATCGAGGCGGGGGTCCGCATCGACGCCGACAGCCGGGTCGAGGCCCATGCCGTCGTCAACGGTCCGACGACCATCGGCAGGCGCAACCTGATCAGCTCGTTCGCCACGGTCGGCGGCGCCCCCCAGGACCTCAGCTACAAGGGGGAACCGACCGAGCTCATCATCGGCGATGACAACCAGATCCGCGAGTACGCCTCCATCCACCGGGGGACGACCCATGACGAGGGCAAGACGATCATCGGCGACCATAACCTGCTGATGGCTTACACCCATGTCGCCCATGACTGCCGGATCGGCAATCATGTCATCATGGCCAATGTCGCGACCCTGGCCGGTCATGTCGAGGTCGGCGACCGGGCCTCGATCGGCGGTCTGGTCGCCGTCCACCAGTTCTGCCGCATCGGCAAATTCAGCTACATCGGGGGGGTCTCGGGCATCAGTCTCGACGTTCCGCCCTATGTGATCCTGGCCGGCACCCGCAACCGCACCCGGATTTCGGGGATCAACAAGATCGGCCTCAAACGCAACGGTTTTGACCGCGAGACCATCAGTAATCTTGAAAACGCCTTCCGCATCATCTTCCGCACCCCGGAACTGCTGATGAAGGACGCCCTGGAACAGGCGCGGAGCGAATTCCCCAGTTGTCCCGAGGTCCAGTACCTGATCAAATTCTTCGAGCAATCGAAGCGTGGCGTCGTCAAGCGGACGGTGGAAGACTGACCGGTGATGGGGAACGACCCGGGCAATATCGGCATCATCGCCGGCGGCGGCCAGTTCCCGCTGCTCTTTCTTCAGGCGGCGCGCCGGGCGGGGCGCACGGTCATGGTGATCGCCCACAAGGGTGAAACGGCACCGGAGGTCGCCACCGCCGCCGACGCGGTGTGCTGGGTCAAACTCGGCCAACTCGGCAAGGTCATCTCGTTTTTCAAGGCCAACCGGGTGTCCGAGGCGGTGTTTCTCGGCTCGATCACCAAGACCCGGATCTTTCGCGATGTCCTCCCCGACCTCAAGGGCCTGACGCTGTGGAACAAGATCGACCGCAAGCAGGACGACGCCATCCTCCGGGCCGTGGCCGGCGCCCTGGAGCAGGAGGGGATCACCGTGCGCGAATCGACGCTCTATCTCCGCCACCTGCTGTTCCCGCAAGGCGTCCTCACCCGGCGTAAACCGACGAAGGAACAGCGGCAGGACATCGAATTCGGCTGGCGCAACGCCCGGGCCATCGGCACCCTCGACATCGGCCAGTGCGTGGTCGTCCGCAACCGGACGGTGCTGGCGGTCGAGGCGATCGACGGGACCGACGCGACGATCCGCCGTGGCGGTCTGCTGGCCAAGGAGAAGGCGGTGGTGGTCAAGGTGCGCAAGCCGGGCCAGGATTTCCGCTTCGACCTGCCCGCCACCGGGCTGGCCACGATCACCACCCTGCGCAGTGTCGGGGCGGCGGTGCTGGCGGTCGAGGCCGGCCAGTCCCTGCTCTTCGACCCCGAGGCGATGATCCGGGAGGCCGATGCCGCCGGCATCGTGGTCATCGGCGTCACCGAGCGGGAAGACGGCACCCTGGACTTTTGAACGCATGCAGGCGATGATCCTGGCCGCCGGTTTCGGCACCCGTCTGCTCCCCCACACCCTGCTGCGGCCGAAGCCGCTGTTCCCGATCCTCAACCGGCCGCTGCTGCTGCTGACCATCAGCCGCCTGCGCAACTCCGGTTTCGACCGTATCGTCGTCAACTGCCATCACCTGGGGGAGCAGATCGTCGACCTGCTTCACGGCATGGCCGGGGTCACGGTGCTGCTCGAGGAGACCATCCTCGGCACCGGCGGCGGTCTGCGCGGTGCCTTGCCCCACCTTCACGACGCGCCGCTGCTGGTCACCAACGGCGACATCTACCACGATTTCGATTTCAGACGGCTCTATGCCGGGCATCGGGAGCGGGGCAACCGGGTGTCGCTGGCGGTCCATGACTATCCGCGCTTCAACACCGTGCGGGTGGAGGCGGGCCGGGGCGTCACCGACATCGGCACGAGCGGCGAGAACTGCCTGGCCTTCACCGGTCTCCATGTCATCGATCCCGAGGTCCTCGAGGACATCGCCCCCGGCCGCTATTCCTGCATCCTCGACCGTTACCGGCGCATGCTGGCGCTGGGGGAGGAAATCGCCGCCGTCAGGGTGGAAGGGTACTGGACCGACATGGGGACGGCGGAGGATTATCTTGCTCTCCACGGCGGCCTGCTGACCGGCGCCATCCCCCGCTGGCCGGAGCTCGGAGGAAATGTGGCAACGCCGTTTCTGTCCGGAGCGGGGACCAGGATGGAGGCCGAGCCGGAGTGGGAGGACTGGTGCTGTCTCGGTGATGTCGAGATCGGAACCGATGTCCATCTGGCCCGGGTCGTTGCCTGGGATGGGGTGCGGATTGCGAGCGGCCGCCGAATGGCCGACGTGCTGTTGTCGGCGTGAGGCGGCAGGGAGGCCACGAATGATCGGTGAAGCACAGCTGCCTGCAGACCTGGTTTCGATCCTGAAGGATGCCGGCCTGATCGAGGGCGGCCAGGAACCGGGATTGGCGGTCACCATGCTCGCCGCCGACGGGTCGACCCGGCGCTTTGCCCGGATCAGCCTTCACGGCCGGCCGCTCTGTCTCGCTGTCTTTCCCGAGGTGGCCGAGGGCTCGATGCTGGCCGAGGCCGTCGCCGCCTGGCGGATCGGCCGGCATCTGCAGCGGCAGGGGGTGCCGGTGCCGGAGCTGTACGGCTGGGACGAGCGCCGCGGCCTGATCCTGTTCGAGGACCTGGGCGACACCCGGCTGCACGATCTGGTCCAGGCCACCGATTTCGCCGCTCCCGGGCCCCGCAACCGCTTGCTGGGGATGTACCGGCAGGCGATCGATCGTCTCGTCGCGATGCAGATCGACGGCGGCGCCGGCCTGGATGACGGGTGGTGCCGGGACGCCCCCCGCTATGACCGCCAGCTGATGCTGGAGCGGGAATCCGGCTATTTCCTCCGCGCCTTCTGGCAGGATCTGCTCGCTCTCCCCGTTCCTGCCGGCATCGATGATGAATTTGCCGCCATCGCCGGGATGGCGGCCCAGGCCCCCGCCGGTTTCTTTCTCCACCGGGACTTCCAGAGCCGCAATATCATGATCAAGGATGGGCGCATCCGGATCATCGATTACCAGGGCGGCCGGTTCGGCCCGCTCGGCTACGATCTGGCCTCGCTGCTGATCGATCCCTACGCCGACCTGCCCCTTGATTTCAGCGGCCATCTGTTCCATTATTACCTTGATCGGCTGGGAGAGAGGATGATCTTCGATCCCCGGGATTTCCGCCGCCACTACTCCCTGCTGGCGCTGCAGCGCAACCTGCAGATCATCGGCGCCTTCGCCTTTCTCTCACGAGTCCGCGGCAAGCTGTTTTTCGCCGATTATATCCGGCCCGCGGTCGAAAAACTCCGGGCTCGCCTGCAGGAGCCGATCTTTGCAGGACAACGGATTCTGCGGGCGATGGCCGATGAGGCAGTCGAACGGATAGGGTAAGGAGGGTGTATGATGTTACAATGGATGAAAGTCGGCATGCTGGTTGTAATGTGCGTTGCTCTTGCCGGCGGGACAACGGCTACGGCCGCCAGCCTGGCCGAGCTCATGGCCAGGGCCGAGAGAGGCGATGTCCAGGCCCAGTATACGCTTGGCATGGCCTACAGCAAGGGCGAGGGCGTCCGGCAGGACTACCGCCAGGCGGTGGTGCTGTTTTCCAAGGCGGCCGATAAGGGCCACGCCGATGCGCGCTACGAACTGGCCCGCCACACCTTTTCCGGTCTGGGCACGGAAGAGGACAAGGTGAAGGCCAAACTGCTGTTCCTCTCCGCCGCCGATGACGGCAGTGCCGATGCCCAGTACCATGTCGGCACCATGTATGCCAGGGGCCGGAGCGGCCTGAAAAAGAACTTCTACAAGGCGGCCAAGTGGTATGACAAGGCGGCGGACCAGGGGCATGCCGAGGCCAAGGCGCAGCTGGAAAAACTCTGTGCCGCCCGGCCGCCTGCCTGCAGGGACTTGGAGTAGCGGCGGGAACGATCATGACCGCGGCCGTGGCCTCTCCCTCGTCCCGGCACTGAAAACCGTGCACATTCTGTCCTGATCGGGTACATACAGCCTGTATCTCCACCAAAGGATAGAATCATGCCTACTTCTTCATGCCCCATCGTCGCCCTCGTCGGCCGTCCGAACGTCGGCAAGTCGACGCTCTTCAACCGCATCACCCGCTCCCGCAAGGCCCTCGTCGATCCCACCCCGGGGGTGACCAGGGACCGCCATTACGACCGGGTGGTGTGGGAAGACCACCCCTTCATCCTGGTCGACACCGGCGGCATCGACGACAACCCGGATGACGCCCTCGTCTCCCATATCCGCGAGCAGGCCCTGGCGGCGATTGACGAGGCGGATATCATCCTCTTCCTGATGGACGGCCGGGCCGGCCTCACTCCGGCCGATCACGCGGTGGTCGATATCCTCCGCCGCACCGACAAACCGATCCTGCACGTGGTCAACAAGATCGACGGGCCGGAGCAGGAGCAGGAACTGCTGGCGCCGTTCTACGAACTGGGGATCGAGCAGCTGTGGGCGCTGTCGGCCGAGCATACCTACGGTTTCCGCACCCTGATGGAGGATCTCGGCGCGATCCTGGCCGAACGCACCGCCGGCGAGGTCGCCATCGATCTGCCGGAGAACACCGTCAAGGTGGCCTTCCTCGGGCGTCCCAATGTCGGCAAGTCGTCGCTGATCAACCAGATTGTCGGCAAGGAGCGGATGGTGGTCTCGGAGATCTCCGGCACCACCCGGGATTCGGTCGACACCCTGCTGGTCCACGGCAATTACAGCTATCTGCTGATCGACACCGCCGGTATCCGTCGCAGGGGCAAGACCACGGAGAAACTGGAAAAATTCAGCATATTGAAGTCGCTGGCGGCGCTCGAGCGCTGTGATGTGGCAGTGGTGCTGATCGATGCCGGCGAGGGCATGACCGAGCAGGACACCAGGATCATCGGCTATGCCCTCGAGCAGGGCCGCGGGATGATCGTCCTGGTCAACAAGTGGGACCTGGTCGCCGGCGACAAGAAGCGGCAGGAGGAGATCATGGCCGAGGTCGGGCAGGCCCTGCCGTTCCTCGGGTTCGCCCCGCTGCTGACCGTGTCCGCCCTGACCGGTTACGGCATCAAACGGCTGTTTCCGGTGATCGGTTCGGTCTTCCGCCAGTTCAAGGCCAAGTTTGCCACCGCCGCCCTCAATCGCCTGCTCCGGGAGGCGGTCGAGGAGCATAATCCGCCGATCTACAAGAACAAGCGGCTGAAATTCTACTACACCTCCCAGATCGGCACCTGTCCGCCGAAATTCGTCATCATGACCAACAGCTCGAAGGGCGTCCATTTCTCCTATGAGCGTTATCTGGTCAACCGCTTCCGCCAGGGACTGGGGCTGGACAAGGTCCCGATCCGGATCTTTTTCCGGGACAAGACGGAACAAAGGGAGAAATAACGTTCAAACGATTAAACGTTCAAACGCTCAAACGTTTGGCCCTGGCCATCGCTTCCCGGAAACCCTCGGCCGAACGGCGGATGACCTCGTCCTCAACGCAGAAGGCGAGGCGGAAACAACCGGCGGCGCCGAAGCCGACGCCGGGGACGGCGAGGATCCGCTGTTCCTGGAGCAGGGCGATAAAGGCCACATCGTCGGCCAGCGGCGATTGGGGGAAGATGTAGAAGGCGCCCTTGGGAGCGGAGAACCGGTAGCCGGCCTCGCGCAGGATCGAACAGAAGCTCTCGCGCCGCCGGGCATAGATCGCGGTATCGACGGACACCCCCTGCAGTTCGGCGACGACCCGCTGCATCAGGGCCGGGGCGTTGACGAAGCCGAGGATGCGGTTGGCCAGGGTCATCGCATCGACCAGTTCGGCCTTGGCGTCGATCTCCGGGTGGACGGCGAGGTAGCCGATGCGTTCGCCGGGCAGCGACAGGTCCTTGGAGTAGGAAGAGACGACGATGCTGTTGCGGTAGGCGGCCATGACGCCCGGTACGGTGCTGCCGTCGAAGACGATCTTGCGGTAGGGTTCGTCGGCGATCAGGTAAATGACCGTGCCGAAGCGCCGCCCGGCCGTCTCCAGCAGCTCGCCGAGGGCAGCCAGCGAGGCGGCGTCGTAGATCTGGCCGGTCGGGTTGTTGGGCGAGTTGATGACGATCGCCTTGGTCCTGGCCGAGATCGCGGCCTCGATCGCCGCCAGGTCGAGGTTGAAGTCGCCGTCGGTGTTGACGGTCCGGCCGACCCCGCCGTGATTGTCGAGGTAGAAGTTGTACTCGACGAAATAGGGGGCGAGCAGGATGACCTCCTCGCCGGGGTTGAGCAGGGCCTTGAAGACGACGTTGAGGCCGCCGGCGGCGCCGCAGGTCATCAGCATGTCGCTGCCGGCGATGGTCACCCCCTGCTCGGCCGACATCCTCGCCGCCAGGGCCTCCTTCACCCACGGATAGCCGCCGTTCGGCATGTAGCCGTGGGCGCCCGGGCGCTCGTCGACGGTGATCCGGCGGATCACCTCGGTGAATTGGGGCGGCGGCGGCAGATCGGGGTTGCCGAGACTGAAATCGCAGACCTGGTCCGCCCCGAACTCGGCCTTCATTCTTGCCCCTTCCTCGAACATCTTGCGGATCCATGAGGATTTTCGGCCGAACAGCCGCATCTTCTCGGAAATAGCCATCGTTACACTCCTTTTCCCTCGCGGGATATGCTTTGCCGCCGGACGGCCCTGCCGGGCCTGCCGGCGCGGCCCTACATCGCCTTCTTGAAATAATCGTAGGCCTGGTTGATTTCCTTCATCTTTTCCTCGGCCACGGCCCGGAATTCCTCGCCCAGATGGCCGACCTTGTCCGGATGGTACTGCATGCTGAGGGTCCGGTAGGCCTTCTTGATCGCCTCCATGTCGGCACCGGGCTCGAGACCGAGGACGCCGTAGTGGTGGGCCGCCGTATCCCGGGGCGTCGCGGTCGCCCCCGCTTCCCGACGGCGGGTGTACTTGGCCTCGATGGTCCGCCGCTCATACTCCGAGATTTCCAGGAATATACCAATATTACGGGCAATTTCAAGTTCCGGCGGCGGGATCTGGCCCTTGGTGGTGAGGATCTGGTAGATCAGCTCGAGCAGGATCAACCGCGGCTCGTAGGCGAAGCTCGCCTTGAACTCCAGCAGCAGGCTGTCGAGGGTCTGGGGCGAGGAGGTCGCCTCCTTGATCAGTTCCTTGATCCACATCATCTGGGTCTGGGAATACCGCAGATTGTACTGGAAGAAGCGCTGGATGGTCTGGACCTCGTCGCGGGTGATCTCGCCGTCGATCCTGGCGATCCGGATCAGGATCTGCACCAGCAGCCAGACAAAGCGGTTGTGGCTCTCGGTCTGCGACTGTTCGTAGGTGGCGACCCGTTTCTGCACCCAATAGGAAAAGCCCCAGAACAGGGCGATGAACAGCAGGATTCCGGCGAAGCCGGAGAAGATCAGGGCGCCGAGGAAATTGAACAGGGCTGGAGCGCCGCCGGTGACCAGGATGATGAGCATCAGAATCAGCAGGCATCCGCCGCATCCCGGCTGTTCGTGTCGTTGATAATTCATGGGATTGTTGTGGTTATCCGTCCGCTAGCGCTCGGGGAGCCGGCTCTCGAAGAGGGCCTCGATGAATTCGTCGGGATCGAAATCGCGCAGGTCTTCCATCTTCTCGCCGACGCCGATGAACCGGATCGGGGTCTGCATCTCCCGGCAGATATTGGCGACGATGCCGCCCTTGGCGGTCCCGTCGAGCTTGGTCAGGGTGATGCCGGTGATACCGACCGCCTCGTTGAACAGTTTGGCCTGGGAGATGCCGTTCTGGCCGGTGGTGGCGTCGATCACCAGCATCACCTCGTGCGGCGCCCCCTCGAGGCGCTTGCCCATCACCCGCTTGATCTTCTTCAGCTCTTCCATCAGGTTGGTCTGGGTGTGAAGCCGGCCGGCGGTGTCGACCAGGACGACATCGTAATTCTTCGCCTTGGCGATATCCATGGCGTCATAGGCCACCGACGAGGGGTCGGCGCCATCGGCGCGGGCGACGACGTAAACGCCGTTGCGTTCGCCCCAGATCTGCAGCTGGGAGACGGCGGCGGCGCGAAAGGTGTCGCCGGCGACGAGCATCACCGAGCGGCCGGCCTTGACGAACTTGTGGGCGATCTTGCCGATGGTGGTGGTCTTGCCGACGCCGTTGACGCCGACCACCATGATGACGAAGGGGCCGCTCTGAGGCATCACCAGTTCGGCATCGCGCTGGTAATCGGTGATGAACGACTTGATCTTGTCCTTGAGGGCGATCTTGAGCGATTCCGGATCGGACAGTTCCTTGCGGTGGACCTTGCGCCGGGCGTGGTCGAGCAGTTCCCGGGTGGTGGCGACGCCGAGGTCGGCGGTGATGAGCAGTTCCTCGAGATCGTCGAAGAGTTCGGCATCGATTTCCTTTTTGCCGAGGAACAGGCGGTCGAGCTGGTAGGTGAAGGCTTCCCGGGTCTTCGACAGCCTCTCGGCGAGCCGCTGCAGAAACGATGGCCTGGTTGTGGCCGCTCCAGCTTCTTCCGCCGCCGGTTCTTCCTCTCCCTCTTGTTCATCCTTTTCGTCGGTGGCGGGGACAGGTTCCATCGCTGTTGCCGCCTCCGTCACCGGTTCTGCCGCCGGTTCGGCACCGACGGGGAGTTCGGCGACCGCGTCCGTCGCCGCAGGCGCCGCTTCGACCGCCGGTTCCGGCTCCGCGGGTGCTGGCGGATGATCCGGAGACGTTTCCGCTGTCGCCGCGACGGGGGCCTGAGTGTCCGGTGGTGCTGAGGGAGCATCCTCCTTCTTCGAGAATTTTTTCTTGAACCAGCCCAGCATGGGATACCTTTAAGCAGAATGGAAGAGTGAGGATGGCAGGTGCGAAGCAGCATCGCTCGTCGTGCGAATTCATCATAGTACGAACTGGATCGGAAGAAATCAACAAAAAGAGGACAATGGAGACGGTGCGGCATGCCGTGGTTTTTCGGCGGATCCGCGACGATCGCCGCCTGACCGGGCGGAAATCGTTTGCATTTCCCGACATCGGCATTACTGTAGTTGGTGTTGCCCGGAGGGATGGTGAAGCCCGGGCACAGTCACTCTCTTTGTGCCCTTCAGGGCATTTTGTTTTTTTGTCGAAACAGGAGGAAGTACGATGGCAGATTCTTGTGGAAGTTCCTGCTCAAGCGCCAAGGCAAGCGGCTGCGGCACCACCAGGGAGGCGCAGGATGCGGCGCTGGCCCAGCAGGAAAACGCAATTACCCGATCACTGGGAAAGATTAAGAACAAGATCCTCGTCATGAGCGGCAAGGGCGGCGTCGGCAAGTCGACGGTGTCCGTCAATCTCGCCCTGGGCCTGGCCCAGAGGGGACACATGGTCGGTCTGATGGATGTCGATATACATGGTCCGGATGTCATCCGCATGCTGAACCTGAAGGGAACCCTCGAACCGCCGGCGACAGCGGGCGGCCTGGTCCCGCCGCTGCGCTATAACGACAATCTGAAGGTCGTCTCCCTCGAATACATGCTCAAGGATCGCGACCAGGCCATCATCTGGCGCGGCCCGCTGAAGATCCAGGCGATCAGGCAGTTTGTCGCCGATATGGACTGGGGCGAGCTCGACTACCTGATCATCGATGCCCCCCCCGGCACCGGCGACGAGCCGCTGTCGGTCGCCCAGACCATCCCCAACGTCAAGGCGATCGTGGTGACCACGCCGCAGAAGGTGGCCCTGGCCGATGTCCGCAAGTCGATCAACTTCTGCAAGACGGTCAAGGTCGAGATCACCGGCGTCATCGAGAACATGTCCGGCTTCGTCTGTCCGCACTGCAACGAGACGGTCGATATCTTCAAGACCGGCGGCGGCGAGGAGGTGGCGCGGGAATTCGAGCTGCCTTTCCTCGGCCGCATTCCGATGGACCCGCGGATCGTCGTTGCCGGCGATGACGGCACGCCCTACCTGTCGTCGAGCGAAGACAGCCCGGCCACCAGGGCGTTTGCCGGGGTGTTGAAGGCGATCGAGACCCGGCTGCCGCCGGTCAAGGCCCCGGTATCCCTGAACATGACAAGCGGCTGCGGTTGCGGCTGCGGCAGTTCCAGATAACGGCCACCGCCACCTGACCGGCGGCGGGCCATAGTTGCGGGGGAGAGGCGGCGCCTGTCCCCCGGCTAACTTTTCAGCACAAAAGGGTTATGCAGGCATGGTAATCAAACAGTTGACGGTAGGGAACATGGCGGTGTGCTGCTACATTGTCAGTTGTCCCCAGACCCGCCTGGCCGCGGTCGTCGATCCCGGCGGCAGCGAGGAGCTCATTCTGGCGGAGGTGGCCAAGGCCGGGCTCGATGTCCGGCTGATCATCGCCACCCATGGCCATCCCGATCACGTCTGCGGCAACCGCAGGATCAAGGAGGCGACCGGCGCCGAGATCGTCATGCACCGCGCCGACGCCGCCTTTTTCTGGCAGCCGGACACCCAGCATTATTTTTCGATGCTGGGGCTTGAACCATCCCCCCCTCCCGATCGACTGGTCGAGGACGGGGATATCATCGAATTGGGCAACGAGCGGCTGCAGGTGATTCATACCCCCGGCCACACCCCGGGCGGGATCTGTCTGCTCTGCGGCCACGACCTGCTGACCGGCGACACGCTGTTCGTCGGCGGGATCGGCCGTACCGATTTTCCCGGCGGTTCGCACCAGGAACTGATGAACTCGATCAAGAATCGGCTGATGGTGTTGCCCGATGACACGGTCGTCTGGCCCGGGCACGGCTATGGCGGCAGTCGCTCGACCCTCGGCGAAGAACTGAAGACCAATCCCTATCTCTGATCCCATGATTCTCTTCCCATCGGTTTATTATGCGTGAAATCGTCCTCGGAACCGCCGGCCATGTCGATCATGGCAAGACCAGCCTCGTCAGGGCCCTGACGGGCATCGAGACCGATCGATTGAAAGAGGAGAAGAAACGGGGGATCACCATCGAGCTCGGTTTCGCCTTTCTCGATCTGCCCTGCGGCCACCGGATCGGCATCGTCGATGTCCCCGGTCACGAGCGCTTCGTCAAGAACATGGTGGCCGGGGTCACCGGCATGGATCTGCTCGCCTTCGTCATCGCCGCCGACGAGGGGATCATGCCCCAGACCAAGGAGCATTTCGAGATCTGCCGCCTGCTCGGGGTCAAGCAGGGGATGATCATCGTCACCAAGAAGGACCTGGTCGAGGAAGACTGGCTGGAGATGGTGGAGGACGAGATCCGCCAGTTCTTCGTCGGCAGCTTTCTCGAGGAGGCGCCGCTGGTCTTCGTGTCATCGATCACCGGTGAGGGCATCGACAAGGTCATCGAGGTCATCGACGGCTTTGTCCGCCAGCATCGTTTCCAGGAGGTCTTCGGTCCTTTCCGCCTGCCGGTCGACCGGGTCTTCGCGATGAAGGGCTTCGGCGCGGTGGTCACCGGCACCTCCATCTCCGGCCGGACCTCGCTGGGCGAGGAACTGCGGTTCTATCCCAGTGAGCTGGTCGCCAAGGTGCGGGGCATCCAGGTGCACTCCCAGTCGGTGGACGAGGTCGAGGCCGGTCATCGCACCGCCATCAACATGCAGGGGGTCGATACCGCCCAGGTCGAGCGGGGGATGGTGCTGGCCCCCCCCGGTTCGCTGCAGCCCAATTATATGCTCGATTGCGAACTGCTCTACCTCGGCTCGAACGCCAAGAACCTCAAGCACCGCACCCGGATCCGGTTCCATGTCGGCACCGCCGAGATCATCGGCCGAGTGTCGCTGCTCGACCGCGACGAACTCGAGCCGGGCCGGGAAACCGGGGTTCAGCTCCTGCTCGAGCAACCGATTGCGGTGTGGCCGGGCGACCGTTATGTCATCCGCAGCTATTCGCCGGTGACGACCATCGGCGGCGGGGCGATCCTCGGCAACGTGTCGCCGCGCAAGCGCAAACGGCTGGGTGAGGCGGACCGGCAGTACAACCGCGAGGTCTTCCAGGTCCTCCGCCATGGCAGTCCCGAGGATAGGGCCCTCCTCTATCTGCGGGAGAGCGGGGCCAGGGGCCTGACCTTCGACGACCTGGCGATCCGTTTCGGCCTGTTCGGCAAGCACCTCAAAAAAATCATCGATCCGCCGCTGTCAACCCGCAGGATCGTGGTCGTCGATTCGACCACGCAGCGCTACCTGGCCGCCGATATCGCCGATGCCATCCGCCAGACCCTGGTCGACAACCTCACCGCCTATCATCGGGACAACCCGCTGCAACTCGGCCTGTCGAAGGAAGAGTTGCGTTCGGGGCTCGGCCGCAAGGTCGACCAGAAGGTGTTCGGCTTCTGCCTGGGCGACCTGCTGCGCAAGGAGATCGTGGTCCAGGAGGAATCGCTGGTGCGTCTGGCCACCCATCGGGTGGCCCTGAAGGCCGACGAGGAAAAGCTGCAGCAGGAGATCATCCAGTGGTACCACGACAAGGGGCTGTTCACCCCGACCTTCAAGGAGACCATGGAGCACTTCGCCGCCTATCCGGAGAGCCAGGTCAAGGAGGTCATCGACCTCCAGCTCCGGGAAGGCAAGCTGGTGAAGATCAGCGAATCGCTCTACTACTCGAAACGGACGATCGAGCAGCTGATCGCCTCGGTCGAGGAATTCATCAAAAAGGAAGGGGAGATCGATGCCCCCGGATTCAAGAACCTCACCGGTCTGACGCGGAAATTCTCCATTCCGATCCTCGAATACCTCGATCGCATCAAGCTGACGATCCGGATCGGCGACAAGCGCATCCTGCGGAAGAAGGCCTGAAGAGGCCCTGCCCCGGTCGGGTCCTAGCGGTCGCCCGGATCGTCTCCCGCCTGCGGATGCCGCCAGGCGATCGCCAGAACGATGCGGCTGTCCGGGTCCAGTCGAAACGATTCATCGACGGCCACTCCCGGCAGGGCGACGACCTGTTCCTGCATCATCAGCACTGGATAATAATGGCGCATTTCCGATGATATACCGCGATCATTGAGAAAGCGGTTGACCTTTCTGCTGCCGCCTCGGCCCGAGGGGCGGAAGCGCTGCCCGGCGACGACCGAGTGCAGGCGCAGGGGGAACGAGATCCGGTCGGCATCGGCATAGAGCCGGTCGTCCCGGCCGGATGGGATCTCCTCCAGGCTCAGTTCCAGTACGGCTCCGATTTCGGCGATGGGATAGACCCCGGGGCCCGGAATCAGCGTATCGATTTTGACGGCGGCCATGCCGCTGCCGCGAAAGGCCTTTCTGCCCATGGGATAGCGGAAATCGAGGCTGTCTGTGGTTGTCCTCATTCGCAGTCCCCCGCCCAGGTGGACCTCGCGACCGGGTCCTTCCCCGTCGATCAACGACAGGATATGGTCGATCTGGCGGAAGGTCGGTCGGGCGTCGAGCGTCCAGCAGCAGCGTTCGATGATCCGCCGCCTGATCGCCGGGTGGATGGCGCGCAGGGGGGCAATCGGGATCGCGAGATGGTCGAGGCCCTTGTTTTCAATCAACGGCAGCGCCTCCTCGGTCAATCGGGTGAGAAGGTCCTCTTCCCCCTGCAGGATCTCCATGGTCTGCAGGATCGTTCGCCTGACCGATGGATTGAGCTGTTGTTCCAGCGTCGGCAAGAGGTCGAGGCGCACCCGGTTGCGGAGAAATCGCCGATCGAGGTTCGACGAATCGACGCAGAAAGGGATTCCCCGTGCACCAAGAAAATCAAGCAGGGTCTGCTTCCGCAGCTCGAGCAGCGGACGGATGATCCGCCCATGGCGAGAGCGCATGCCGGTCAGTCCTTTTTTGCCGCAGCCGCGCACCACCCGCAGCAGGAATTCCTCGACCTGGTCGTCGGCCGTGTGGGCGACGGCGATGAGGGCCGCATCATATTCGAGACGGATGGCCTCGAGGGCCTGGTAACGGAGGATGCGGGCCGCCTCCTCGAGGGAGAGGCCATGGGCTGTCGCGTAATCGCGGGCCGGGACGGCACGGCAGCAGAATCGGGCCCCGGTCTTCAGTGCCAGCCCGGCGACCATTTGCTGTTCGGCCTCGGTTTCGCCGGGACGCAGGCCATGATCGATATAGGCGGCGATGCAGTCGAGGTCGAGGCCGGATTCGGTCAGGAGGACGAGAAGGGCCGTCGAGTCGGGTCCGCCGGAGACGCCGACAACAACTTTGTCTTTCGCTTTGAAGAGCTTGTTCCTGATGATAATTTGTGATATAATCTTTCCAGTCACGTTGTTTTTCCGGGGGGAAATTCATTTTTTTTGAAAATTTTCGGTATATTGGTCTCTTGATGATCGATATACCACACTGCCGATGCAGTGGAAAGCCGTCAACATCAAGGCCGTCGCGCCAGGGAGCCCCCCGTGAAAATGCTCATCGTCGAAGACGAATTCATCAGCAGAACCTTGCTCGTCGAGATTCTCAAACCTTACGGAGTCTGTCATACTGCAACCACCGGTTGCGAGGCTGTCGATGTACTTGACCGGGCATACTCAGTGGACAGCCACTATGATCTGGTCTGTCTTGACATCATGATACCGGATATCGATGGCCAGGAAGTATTGAAAAAAATCCGCCGCATGGAAGCGAGCAGGGGTATCGGCGGCCGCGATGCGACCAGGGTCATCATCACCACCGCTCTGGATGATTCCTGTAATATCATCAAGGCATTCCTCGATGGACAATGCGACGCCTATCTGACCAAGCCGATCGATAGCGAAAAGCTGTTGTCGCATCTCCGTTATATGCAGTTGATTGGTGAACCGGCCCATGGCTACAGCTTCTGAGAAAACAGAGGGGCAACCGATGTCCGCGCGCCAGCTCAGCGACCGGATCAGACTCTTTCTCTGCGAGCAGTTTCAGCTTACGCCCGACCAGGTGGCGGAAATGATGCCGAATTTCATCGCCACGCTGTCCGTTCACATGGAAAATCTGGAACGGAGTCTCGCAGCCGATGATCCGCTGGTCATCGGCAAGGCGGGTCACACGATCAAGGGCGCCCTTCTCAATCTCGGCCTCACCGATTATGCCGAACTGGCCTATGCTATCGAAAAAATGGGCAAAGGCGGGGACCGCAGTGCTGATTACAAGGCTCTCGTCGCCAACCTGCGGCGCCTTATTACACCTCTGATCGGCTAGGCTAAACCGACCTCAGCCCGTCTTTTTTCCCTTTGTTCATCACATCTACTGCCCCGATCATACCCGGCGGCTTCTCTCCCGCAGGATATCCAGCAGCCTGACATGGATATTGTCGAAACCGCCGTTTGACAGGATCGCCACTACATCGCCGGCGGTAAGCACGGCCCCCAGGTGAGCGAGCAGGGTGTCGGTGTCGGCAAAGGCCCTGGCCTCATCCCGGCCGTTGCGGCGCAGGTCTTCGGCGAGCTGGGCCGAGGAAAACAAATCTTCGGGCGCGACGTTGGGGAGCGGCAGCGGTTCCCGCAGCAGGACCGCATCGGCGGCGTCGAAGGCCCTGACATAGTCCTGCTGGAAGATCGCCCGGCGCGACGAGTTGGTCCGCGGTTCGAACACCGCCACAAGCCTCCGGCCGGCATAGGCCGCCTTCAACGCCGCCAGGGTCTCGCGCACCGCTGTCGGGTGATGGGCGAAATCGTCGATGACGGTGACCCCGGCCTCGACCCCCCGCACCTCCTGGCGGCGCTTGACCCCGCCGAAAGTCGACAGTCCGGCCTCGATCCGACCGGCATCGAGGCCGAGATGGTGCAGGACGGCGGCGACCGCCAGCCCGTTGAGGCAGTTGTGACGGCCGGGCAGGCGCACGGTCAGGTCGGCCCATTTACGGTCATGGCGCCAGACGGCAAAGCGGGTCAGTCCTTCCTCGACGCGGACGTCGGCCAGTGACCAGGGGAGACTGCGGTGAAGACCGTAGCCCTCGACCGGACAGCGGGCCTCGGCGGCGATGGCGGCGACATTGGGGTCGTCGAGACAGGCGACGAGCAGGCCGTCGGCCGGGATCAGGCGGACGAAGCGGCGGAAGGTCGCCTTGATCGCCTCGAGATCGGTGAAGATGTCGGCATGGTCGAACTCGATCGAGGTGAGAATCGCGATCTTTGGTTGATAATGGAGGAATTTCGATCCCTTGTCGAAGAAGGCGGTGTCGTACTCGTCACCCTCGGCGACGAAGTACGGGCCGTGGCCGAGGCGGAAATTGCCCTCGAACTCGCGGACGATGCCGCCGATCATGAAGGTCGGGTCGAGCCCGGCCCGAAACAGCGACGAGGCCAGCAGCGACGCGGTCGTGGTCTTGCCGTGGGTGCCGGCCACCACCAGCGAGGTCCGGCTGCCGATGAAGAAGTGGGCCAGGGCCTGGGGCAGCGACAGGTAGGGGATCCGCGCCTCGGCGAGGGCCACCGCCTCCGGGTTGACCCGGGTGATGACGTTGCCGACGATGACCAGATCGGGCCGGGGGACGAGGTTCTCCGGCCGGTAGCCGCTGCAGGCCTCGATCCCCAGCCGGGCCAGGAAATCGGACATCGGCGGGTACACCTGGCGGTCGCTGCCGGTGATGCGATAGCCCGACTGCAGCAGCATGCCGGCCAGCGCCGCCATCGCCGTGCCGCAGATGCCCATCAGATGGATGTGGCCGATGTGTTCCGGCGCGCGGTTGAGCTCTGGGTCGATCATGGTTTTTCCTTGTCGATGCTGGCCTTGATGGCGGCGTGGATGCGCTTGAAGTCCTCCGGGAAGGAAGCCGGGGTGATCCGGCCGACCTCGATGAACTTGACCGCGACCTCCTTGCTGAGCTTGAGCAGATTTTCTTCCGACACCGAAGGGCCTGAAGGAACTGTATCGTTGCTGTCGTCTTTTGCCATGGAATGGGTACCGGGGTGGATGGCTGGAAGGACCGGCGTCTCTGCCGCGGGGAAGAAGGCCAATTCGTCACGGCTGACAGAGACGCCTCTCGTCGGGGATAACCGAGTCGGCCATCCTCGTGAACCGTTTTTGTATTACGGCAATTCGATCATTTTTGCGAGAATTTGTTGTCTGCGCCGGTGCCGCATCGATGGCCACGGCGACGGATCGATGACAAAATTTCCCTGACTTTTGACCGAGGTCAAGGAATCTGCCGCCGATAATGCCTATAGTGGAAACATGAGTGGCGGTTGGAGCGATCCGGGCAGCGGTCGCCGGCGCCTGCAGATTGTCCCCGAACAGAGGAGAAACGGCATGAAGGTCATCGAACTGGACAAGACACGTGAGTTTACCGAGGGCGGGATGAAGCGGTTCTTCCTCGTCGAGGATTCACCCTTTTTCAAGATCATCAATTTCAATCTCGCCGCCGGCGCGACCTTTCCTGTCCATTCGCACGATCTCGACGGCCAACTCTCGATCCAGGTCATCGAGGGGGACGGGGTCTTTCTCGGAGCCGATGGGGCCGAGATCGCCGCCAAGACCGGTGACATCCTGATCTCCGAGATCAGGGAGCCGCACGGCGTCCGGGCCGCCAGCGACATGCGGCTGGTGGTGACGATCGCGCCGCCGATCTGATCCTCTCCTCGGCTGAAAGGGATCGGTCGCCGCTTCGACCGCCGAGCCCTTCTTCCGAATCCCGAATGAACCCGGCTGCACCCGGTTGGGCCGAACCCGGCCCGGCGCCGAGCCGCTAGCGCAGAAATGAGCAGCAATAGTCGGCGAGGGTCGCCGCCTTCATCGTGAACGAGGTGCCGGCAGGGACCTCGAAGGCCTCGCCGCCCTGCACCGCGCGCCAATCGCCGTCGTCGCCGATCCGCATCTCGAGGGCGCCGCTGATAATCTCCATCAGTTCGGCCGCTGCGGTGGTGAAGGTATACTCGCCCGGTTGGATGATGCCAAGGGTCTTCGTCGTGCCGTCGGCAAAGGTGATGGTCCGGCTCGTGACCTTGCCGTCGAAGTAGATATTGGCCTCTCGTGTTACCGTTACATGTTCGAATACGGACATTGATCTCCTCATTTTCTCAGAGCGCTGGATAATACCGGCCCGACCGCGTTCCCCGGTCGGCCGGACGAATCGCACGATAATAGCCGGTTCTCGTCGCTTGGCAATGGCTAACCGCTGCCGGGCGGAGTAATCTTCGCCAGCGGCGGGGGCGTCGAGGCGACTCAACGTCCCGGTAAACCTGACGCTTCGGCCGGCGGCAAGCCGTGCGCCGAAGGATCGGCGGTGATGGTCACTGCTGTTCCGGATCCATCCTGCCGTTTTCGGCGGTACGAATACCTGGAAGACGCCGCAACATCCTTGCAGTTTTCGGCAATGCCTGATAAAGAAAGGCAGAATTGCGGGCGTGCGGAGAATTATTACAATTCTGTTTGCTTAGATAATTCTCCTCTCCGGTGGGTGCAGTTGATGAAGGCAGGGCTGGGCCATGAAGGCGGAGATGGGACATTTGTAAGGAGAAGGAGAGAACCATGGATTTCAACAGAATCATGACGCGGGTGCAGGTCATTCTTAAAAATCCGAAGACGACATGGCCGGTGATCGCCGGCGAGCCGGCGACGGTCAAAGAACTCTACGTCGGCTATATCCTCCTGCTGGCGGCGATCAGCCCCATCGCCGGCTTCCTGAAGCTGAGCGTTTTCGGGGTCGGGGTGCCGATGATGGGCACCTACCGGATGGGCATCGGAGCCGGTCTGGGCAATATGCTGTTCAGCTATGTCCTGAGCCTGGCCGCCATCTACCTGGTCGGCCTGGTCGTCAATTTTCTGGCCCCGACCTTCGGTGGCGAGAAGGACGACATGCAGGCCCTGAAGGTCGTCGCCTACTCGTATACCGCCGCCTGGGTGGCCGGCGCCGCCCAGGTCCTGCCCTGGATCGGCATGTTCATCGCCCTGGCCGGGTCGATCTACAGCATCTATCTCCTCTACCTCGGCCTGCCGGTGCTGATGAAATGCCCGCCGCAGAAGGCGATGGGCTACACCGCGGTTACGATCATCGCGGCGATGATCGTCAGCTTCGTCATCTCGGCCGTGGTCGGCGGTCTGTTCGGCGGGATGGGGATGATGCCGGGCGGACAGATGAACGGGCCCAGCCAGGGCAGCTTCGACAAGGACAGCCCCGGCGGCAAGGTGGAGGAGTGGACCAGAAAGATGGAGTCCGCCGGCAAGGAAATGGAGAAGGCCCGGCAATCAGGCGATGCGCAGCAGCAGAGCGAGGCGATGGGCAAAATGATGGCGACCGCCCTCGGCAACGACGGCCAGGTCGAAACCCTGGCCCCCGAGCGCATCCGGGGCTTCCTGCCGGAAACGCTGTCCGGCTATTCCCGGTCGTCGATATCGGCCGAACGCCATGCCGCCATGGGTTTCCAGATTTCGACGGCGACGGCTTCCTACGAGAACGGCAGCGGCGATACCCTCGATGTCGAGATTACCGACATGGGCCTCGTCAAGGGTGTGATGGCCTTTGCCGGCTGGTTCGGCGTCGAGCAGGAGAAATCGACGGATACCGGCTTTGAGAGGACCTATCGCAAGGGCAAGGATTTCTTCCATGAACAATGGGACAGCCAGAGCAACAGCGGCGAGTACGGGACGGTCGCCGGCGAGCGGTTCATCGTCAAGATCAGCGGCCCGGCCGTCGATATCGAGGTGCTCAAGGAAGCGATGAAGGGCATCGACCTTGCCGCCCTGGCGGCGCTGAAGGCTGAAGGGGTGAAAAAATAAGGTCCGGACGAGGTCGAGGTCGATGGTGATTTCGTGGATACAGGCGGCGATGCAGGTCATCGCGCTCGTTTGCGTGGTCTTTCTGCCCCAGGCCGGAAGTTTTGCCTACGGGGAGGAATATGCGGTGGTCGCCCGGGTCGTCGACGGCGATTCGCTCAAGGTTCGTCAGCCCAACAGATCGTTTCAGATCAGGCTGTGGGGGGTCGATGCGCCCGAACATGGTCAGCCGTATGCGGGTGAGGCCAAATCCCATTGTCGGCGGGTCGTCGAGGGGAAAAAGATCATCCTGCGGCGGAAATACCTCGACAAATACGATCGGGTCGTCGCCATGGTCTGGGTTGACGGGATGCTGCTGAACGAAGAACTGGTAAGGCAGGGGACGGCCTGGGTCCATGACCGCTATTGCGATGAAGGGGTCTGCGAGACGTGGCACGAGCTTGAGCAGGTCGCGAGGGTGAGGCGGACCGGCCTGTGGCGGGACGATTCGCCTGTCGCCCCGTGGATATGGAAGGGTCGGCAGCGGTCCGGAAGATCTCGGTCGGATTGATGGAAAAATGGCGGGGGATGCGGTATTATCTTTGCTCACGATTCCCGGCATCGCCGGCAGTCCGTGAAAATCGGAGATATTTCCTTTGTCGTTCGGAGACAACTCAGCGCAGGGAGTAGTGATGAAAAACAACAATCTTGTATGTGCCCTCCTGGCGGGCTCGCTCGTATTCGGCGCTTCGGTATTGTCGTATGCGGGGACGGTGGAAGGGAACCGGGAACAGTTGCTCAAGACCAGAATCTGCCCGTCCTGCAATCTCGCCGGGGTGAACCTGAACAGGGCCGAGCTTGCCGGTGCCGACCTCCAGGGAGCTGACCTGACCAACGCCAGGTTTCTCCTGGCCAATCTTGCCGGGGCCAATCTGCAGAAGGCCAGGCTGCGGGGGGCGAGGTTCGGCGGGGCCGATCTCGCCGGTGCCGATCTCAGGGGGGCGGACATCGAGGTCTCGGCCCTGAACGGCGCATACTATGAGGGAGCGGCCTTCGATCCGGCGATCGCCGCGGCCCTGGGACAGGGCGGCAAGGCTTCCGCCGGCCCTGCGAAGGATGCGGTCGAAACCGGTCAACCGGCAACTCCTGCCGATCCGCCGGCAGCCGTAAAAACGAAAGCGGAGCCTGTCCCAGCTCCGAAAACCGAGCCTGTTCCGGCCCCGGTGACCCGGGAAGCGGTGGAGCCGAGCCACCAGGACTTTGCCGACAGCGCAGCGGCAGCGACCGGGACCGCACCGATGGCCCCGGTCAGGGAAGAGGCAATCGCCAAGGAGCCGGAGGCCTCCGGTGCAGCCAGGCCGGTCGTCGAGGAAACGGCCGGGGGCGACGATCAGGCCGTTCCGCTCCCGGCCGCCGAAGCTGCAGGCGGAGAAGCTCCGCCGGTGAAGACCGCCGCATCGATGGGAGCGATTGAGATCGATGCGTCGCCGCCGGAACCAGAGGTCCCCGCCTCGACTGAGGCACCGCGCCAGGAGGAGGCGATCGTCGAAGAACAGCAGGGAAAGGTGGTCGAACCTGTAGCTCAGGTTGAACTGACGGGAGTTGCCGCCGCCGACACCGCGGTCGTGCAGGAAGAGACGGCCGCACAACCGGCAGCGGCCGAGGATACCCCGGCCGTACCGGCGGACAAGGAAAAACTGGATCGGCTTGCCACCCTGCTGAATACAAAACGGTGTTTCGGCTGCGATCTGTCGGGGCTCGATCTTTCCGATATGCGCCTCGGCAAGGCGGATCTGGAGGGGGCCGACCTGTCCGACTGCAACCTCGCCGGGGCCGATCTCGCCGGTGCCAATCTCAAGGGGGCCAAACTGCGCCGGGCCAAACTCAACAAGGCCGGCATGAAGGCCGCCGATCTGTACAGGGCGGATCTGACCGGTGCCGACCTCACCGACGCCGATATGGACAAGGCCTTGACCGATGACGCCGTCTTCACCGATGCGATCGGCCGGAGCGAGGCAACCAAGAAAGATTGAATGTTGGTACAGGAGGGAGTCGGATCGCCGCTGCTCCACTGACGGTCCGATTTTCCCGGTCCTTTCTCTGTTGCGCCGTCCGTTCTGTCGTCACCGTTGTCCAAAGGCATTCCGGTCTTCACCTTTGGACTTCCGCTCTGAATGTCACAACTTTCCGTTTCAGTCTGAGGTCGACACCTTAGGGGGCGGCCACGGTTTTTTCCGCTCCGGCGATGCTTGGTGCCGGCGGGACTGGAAATTCAAGCGAGGGAGGACAGGTTATGCAATCATACGCGGTGGCGGATCTGCTGCTCGAGGACGAGGCGCTGCGGGATGGACTGCAGATCGAGTCCAGAATTTTCACCATTGGCGAGAAGATCGAACTGTTCGATTATCTTCGCGATGCCGGCCTGAAACGGATCCAGGTCGGCTCCTTCGTCCATCCCCGGATCGTGCCGCAGATGGCGGATACCGACGCCTTGATCCGGACCCTCGGCAAACAGCCGGGAACGGTGGTCTCGGTCCTGATCCTGAATGACAGAGGTCTCGAGCGGGCATTGGCCTGTGGGGTCGAGCATGTGTCGATGTCCGTCTCGATCGCCCTGGTCGCCGCCGCCCTGCCCGGGGTGCGGATCTCGTTGCACCTCCACGACACGCGGGGGCTGGGGTTGGCCAACATGCTGGCCGGGTACGAGGCGGGGGTGCGGACCTTCGACGTCTGCGCCGGGGGCCTCGGTGGTTGTCCCTTCGTCAAGGGGGCCGCCGGCAATGTTCCGACCGAGGATGCGGTCAACATGTTCGATTCGATGGGTATTGCCACAGGAATCAGTCTGCCGGCGCTGATGCCGGCCGTCGAATTCCTCGAAACGACCCTGGGCCGGGCGCTTCCCGGGCGGATGAAACGGGTCCTGGCGTTTCAGCGGGCGTGCAGCGCCGAGACAGGGGGCGCCGGTTGACGTCGGTGGCAGCGGCACCAGTCGAACAAAGAGTCAAAACAATGGGGAAAAGATTATGAGACAACAGAGCAGGAAGCAGATAAGGATACGAGGCGTCGTGGTCGGAGGACCTCTGCCGCTGATCTGTCTCCCCCTGGTGGCTGAATCCGGAGCTGAACTGATCGACCAGGCCGCAGGACTCGCGGCCCTGAAGCCCGATCTGATAGAATGGCGGGCCGACGGATTCGGCGCGGTCGAGGATGTCGCCGCCTGCCTGTCGGCCCTGGGCGAACTGCGCCGCACCATTGGGGAGATACCGCTCATTTTCACCTGCCGGATCGACCAGGAGGGCGGAATGCGGACCCTAGCGCAGGGAAAACGGCTGGAGGTGATCGTGGCGGCGATAACATCCGGCACCATCGATCTCGTCGACATCGAGCTGTGCAACGGCCCCGAGTTCATCGATGCGGTCAGAAAACACACGCAGGCGCACCGCGTCGCCCTGATCATCTCCTATCACAACTTCAAGGAAACGCCGGACGAAACCTTCATCTGCAACAAGCTGCTGGCCGCCTGGCAGGCCGGCGCCGATATCCCGAAACTGGCGGTGATGCCGAAGGATTACGGCGATGTCCTGATCCTGTTGGGCGCGACCAATAAGGCGAGGAACAGCGCGATCGACAGCCCGCTGGTGACGATGTCCATGGGGGAACAGGGGGCCATCAGCCGGCTGGCGGGCGGCCTGTTCGGTTCGGACATCACCTTCGCGATCGGCAGAGCAGCCTCGGCGCCGGGCCAGATCCCGATCGCCCAACTGCGGACCGGGATGGCGATCCTGTTCGGCGACCGCTAGGGCCAAGGGCGGCGGCCGGAGCAGGACCATCCCCGCTGCCGGACCGGGGCGATACCGGACGAATCGCTGGAGCCCCGGCGGGAAGTATGCTATATTCGAACTAAGTTACGGGAATAATGGTACATCTCCAGTTTTCCGGGCTCGGCCGACCTGAATTTCCAAACTCCGGTTGCGGATGGATACTATGCACAAAAACAGGAAAAATATCATCTTGACCGGGTTCATGGGTACCGGCAAGACGACGGTGGGGAAGGTGCTGGCGACCCGACTGGAGCGCGAGTTCATCGACACGGACACCCTGATCGAACAGCGCCAGGGGCGTACTATCCCGGAGATTTTCAGCGAACTGGGGGAGTCGGCCTTTCGCCGGATGGAAGCGGACCTGGCGAAGGAACTGGGACAACGGCAAGGACTGGTCATCTCGACCGGCGGCCGGTTCATGCTCGATCCGGAGAATGTCAAGGCCTTGAGCCGCACCGGCAGGGTGTTCTGCCTGGTAGCCACCCCGCAGCAGATCCTGACGAGAATAACCAGAGACGAGGGCCATCGCCGCCCGTTGCTGGAGGTCCCCGACCCGAGTGAGCAGATCGTCGAACTGCTGCAGGTAAGAAAGAGAGGATACCAGCGGTTCCTGAAAATCAAGACCAGCGACAAGTCACCCGACCAGGTTGTCGAGGACCTGCTGGATTTGATGGCCAGGACGCCGGAGCATTTCGCCGTCGATAACCCGGCGCAACCGTATGAATGTATCGTCGGCAACGGCATCCTGCCGTTCGTCCGCCAGTTGACGGGGACCGACGGCATGATGGTGGTGATAACCGATGCCAGGGTGGGGCAGCTGTACGGTCAGAGCTGCGGCGACATCGACCATGTGATCACGATAGCGGAAGGCCGGTCGCAGAAAACCATGGCCACGGTGCAAGCGATCTATGACCGACTGATCGACCTGGAATTCGACCGCTCCGGGACGATCGTCGCCCTGGGCGGGAGCATAGTCGGCGACGTCGCCGGTTTTGTCGCCGGGACGTACATGCGGGGAGTGAACTTCGTCCAGTGTCCGACGAGCCTGCTGGCGATGGCCGACACCAGTATCGGCGGCAAAATCGGCATCGATGTGCCGCAGGGCAAGAATCTCATCGGCATTTTCAAACAGCCGGCCATGGTCATCGCCGATGTCGCCACCCTCCAGAGCCTTCCGGCGCCGGAATTTGCATCGGGAATGGCGGAGATCATCAAGCACGGGTTGCTGGCCGACAGTGACCTGTTCGAAAGGTTGGAAAGCGGGGAGTGGGCGATCGGCCCGGAATTTTTCCGTTCATCGTCGATGATCCGGTTGCTCGTCGCCCAGTCCGTCCAGGTCAAGATCGCCATCGTCCAGGAGGATCCCTTCGAGTACGGCAAAAGATCGCTCCTGAACCTCGGCCACACCTTCGCCCACGCCATCGAGCATGTCAGCGGCCACGCCATGCGTCATGGCGAAGCGGTCGCCATCGGCCTGGTGGCGTCGCTCAACCTGTCGGCGAGATTGGGCTTTTGCCCTGCCGAACTGCAGCAGCGGGTGGAGGTGCTGTGCGGCAGGCTCGGCCTGCCGACGCGTATCCCCCAGGGCTTTGCCCCTGCCGCTATCCAGAAGATCATGGGCCGGGACAAGAAGCGGCTCGCCGGCTCGCTGCGTCTCGTCCTCCTGCGGGCGATCGGCCGGCCCCTGGTCGTCAGCGACGTCCGCAACCAGGACATCCGCGCCACGCTGGAGGAGCTGTCCGAGCCGTAGGCGGTCGGCGTTGTTCCGCCGGGAAGAGCCGGGTTCGACCGGCCAGGGCCGCCCATCATCTCCCGCATCGCCAAGGGGGATCGTTCCTCTCCATCGCTGGCTGCGGCTTCCCGGCCCGGCCAAATGGGGGAAGACGGAAGATTTCACTGCCGGGCCATTGAAATGAGGTCAAATCAATCGCACTGTATCGAATGAAGCACATGGAACAGCTGACAGAGCAGATGCTCGGCGGTGTCAAGGTCCTCGACCTCTCCAACCTCATCGCCGGCCCCGGTATTTCCACCATCCTGGCCGATTTCGGGGCCGACGTCATCAAGGTCGAACACCCGAAGAGCGGCGATTACATCCGTAACTGGGGACATAAGAAGAACGGCGTGCCCCTGGCGTGGAAGGCGCATGGCCGGGGCAAACGACTGCTGTCGCTCAACCTCAATCTGCCGGAAGGGCAGAAGATCATCCGCAAACTCGCCGCCGACACCGATATCCTGATCGAGAGTTATCGGCCGGGCAAGATGGAGGAGTGGGGGCTCGATTACGACTCCCTCGCCAAGGACAACCCCGGGCTGATCATGGTCCGCATCACCGGCTGGGGGCAGACCGGTCCCTACAAGGACCGGCCCGGTTTCGGCACCCTGTCCGAGGCATTCAGCGGCTTCGCCCACATCACCGGCCAGAAGGACGGGCCGCCGACCCTGCCCAGTTTCGCCCTCGGCGACGGCATCACCTCGCTGGTCGGGGCCTATTCGGTGATGATGGCCCTCTACCACCGCGACGCGCATGGTCGGCCGGGGCAGGTCATCGATCTGAGCATTTTCGAGTCGATCTTCGCCGTACTCGGTCCCCAGGCCATCGAGTATGACCAACTGGGCAGGATCCAGGGCCGCG
Source organism: Desulfobulbus sp. Tol-SR (assembly GCA_000769715.1). Classification (GTDB taxonomy): domain Bacteria; phylum Desulfobacterota; class Desulfobulbia; order Desulfobulbales; family Desulfocapsaceae; genus Desulfoprunum. The sequence continues at coordinate 31,797 of JROS01000053.1, read as the reverse complement.
CCGGCAACCGCTCGACCCGCGGCGTGCCGCGTAACGCCTATATGACCGCCGACAACCGCTGGGTCGCCATTTCGGCCTCCGCCAGCGACATGGCCTTCCGCCTGTTCAAGGCCATCGGTCGCGCCGACATGGTCGAGGACCCACGCTACAACACCCCGGCCAAGCGGCTGGAAAACGGTGACGAGGTCGATGCGATCGTCGCCGACTGGATCAGGAACCGTCCGCTGCGCGAGGTGCTGTCCACCCTCGAGGAGTTCGAGGTGCCGATCGCCCCGATCTACGATATCGGCCAGATCATGGATGACCCGCAGTACAAGGCCCGCCAATCGATTATCGAACTCGAGGATGAGGATCTCGGCCGGATTCGGATGGCCAATATCCCGCCGCGGTTTTCGCGGACACCGGGTCGCATCCGTCACCCCGGCCGCCTGGCCATCGGTCACGACACCGTGGAGATTCTCCATTCCATAGGCATGAACGACGGCGAAATCGAGGAATTGCGGGAAAAGGGCGTCATCAGGGCGCCGGTGACGGCCGCAAACCGACCATGAGGCAGGTTTGGTAAGAGGAGGAGGAGCCGATTCCAGCACCGGATGGACACCATGCTGAGCGATCGGCTCGCGATACTCTCGTCCTGTCGGGACACGACGGTTCTGCCGTCACCGGTGACCGCGGCAAGGCGTATCCGGCCCAGGGTGGCCATACCGATGCAATCCGCCTTCATCGTCGGCACCGAAGACGATGCCCGCCCGTTCGGCAAGGCGATGGCGTGGGGGCTGCGAGGTGGTCTTGCCGGCCAAGGCCGATCCGGGCGGCGGTCAATGGTGTCACGGACCACGGCGACAGCGGGGAAAGGTTTCTTTCCGGTTCTGCATGGCCGAGATGGCGAACATGCCGTGCCTCTACGGCACGGAAAACCTCACATTTTCCCCCGTTCGGGGAACAAGGACAGGATAATGGCGAGAAAAAAACTCAAGGAACACCTGATTAATCGTGAATGGTGCAAGGGCTGCGGCATCTGTGTGCGGTTCTGCCCCAAGAACGTGTTGGAACTGGACAACATGGAAAAGGCGGTGGCAGTCCGGCCCGAGGATTGCATTTGCTGCCGGTTGTGTGAATTCCGCTGCCCCGATCTGGCAATCGAAATAGTTGTTGAGGATGAAAACGATGAGTGAAAAACTGATGTTTGTCCAAGGTAACGAGGCCTGTGTCCAGGGGGCGCTCTATGCCGGGGTCGATTTTTTCGCCGGCTACCCGATTACTCCCTCCACCGAGATTGCCGAACTGCTGGCGGCCAGGCTGCCGGAAAAGGGCGGCAAGTTCATCCAGATGGAGGACGAGATCGCCTCGATGTGCGCGATCATCGGCGCCTCGCTGACCGGCCACAAGGTCATGACGGCGACCAGCGGCCCGGGATTCTCCCTCAAGCAGGAGGCCATCGGCTACGCCTGCATGGCGGAGATCCCCTGCGTCATCGTCAACGTCCAGCGCGGCGGGCCGTCGACCGGCAACCCGACCCACGTCAGCCAGGGCGACATCAACCAGGCGCGCTGGGGAACGCACGGCGATCACGGCATCATCGCCCTGACCGCCTCCAACCACCAGGACGTCTTCCGGATGACCGTCGACGCCTTCAACCTGGCGGAGACCTACCGCACCCCGGTCGTCCTCCTGTTCGACGAGGTCATCGGCCACATGCGCGAGCGGCTGGTCGTGCCCGATCCGGGGGTGGTCCCGATCGTCGACCGGCTGCGCACCTCGGTGCCCAAGGATGTCGATTACCACCCCTATCTGCCGCGGGAAGACGGCCGTCTGCCGATGTCGGACTTCGGCGGCCATCACCGCTACAACGTCACCGGCCTGTTCCACGACATGTGGGGCTTCCCCTCCAACAACCCGAGCGTGGTGCAGGACCTGCTCCGCCACCTGGTGGACAAGATCGACACCAATGTCGACGTCATCACCCGCTACAAGGAGCACTGTCTCGACGATGCCGAGTACATCCTCGTCTCCTACGGTTCGTCGGCCCGCTCGGCCATCCATCTGGCCAAGAACCGGCGGCAGAAGGGCGAGCGGCTCGGGGTCCTCGAACTGCAGTCGATCTGGCCGTTCCCGGCGGAGATGGTGCGGGCGAAATGCGCCAATGCCAAGGCGGTGATCGTGGTCGAGATGAACATGGGCCAGGTGCTGACCCAGGTCAAGGCGGCGGTCGACCAGCCGAACCGGGTGTTCCTCGCCAACCGCATCGACGGCAAACTTATCACACCATCCGACATCAAGGGACTTCTCCGGGTCATCCAGGGAAAAGGGGTATGACAATGGCTATCAAGGATTATTTACGGGAAAGATTCTTCCCCCACATGTGGTGTCCGGGTTGCGGCCATGGGACAGTATTGAACTCGCTGCTCAGGGCGGTTGAAGAGCTGGGCCTGAACAAATCGAATATCGTCATGACCTCCGGCATCGGCTGTTCGGCGCGGATCTCCGGTTATGTCGATTTCCATTCGCTCCATACCCTGCACGGCCGGGCGCTGGCCTTCGCCACCGGGGTCAAGCTGTCCAAACCCGAACTGACCGTCATCGTCCCGATGGGCGACGGCGACGCCCTGGCGATCGGCGGCAACCACTTCATCCATGCGGCGCGGCGGAACATCGATATCACCGCCATCGTCATGAACAACCGGATCTACGGGATGACCGGCGGCCAGTTCTCGCCCCTGTCCGGACCGGGCAAGAAGGCGACCACCGCCCCGTACCTGACCATCGACAACGAGTTCGACGTGGTCGAACTGGCGAAGGCCGCCGGCGCGACCTTTGTCGCCAGGTCCACCGCCTATCACTGCCAGGAGGCCACCAACTACCTCAAGCAGGCCATCCTCCACAAGGGCTTTTCGGTGGTCGAAATCCTCTCCCAGTGTCCGACCCATTACGGCCGCAAGAACAGGGAGGGGGACGCCGCCGCCATGCTGGAGATCCAGCGTGACAGTACCGCCAGGATCGGTTCCAAGGCCCTCGACGACAATCCTCATCTCATTCCCAGAGGCATCTTTGTCGACATCGAGAAACCGGAATATTGCGAGGAGTATAACAAGATAATTGACCGGGCAATGAAGAGGAAGGCATCATGAAACGCGTGCGACTTGTATTTTCCGGCTCCGGCGGCCAGGGCGTGATTACCGCCGCCATCATCCTGGCCGAGGCGGCCGTCATCGTTGAAGGGCTGAACGCCACCCAGTCCCAGAGCTACGGTGCCGCCGCCCGCGGCGGGGCCACCCGGACCGACATCATCATCTCCGAGGAAGAGATCAACTTTCCCGGGGTCACCAGCCCCAATATCCTCGTCTGCCTCACCCAGGAGGCTTACAGCCAGTATGCCTCCATCATCCGTCCCGGCGGCCTGCTGCTGACCGATTCCCGCTCGGTGAAGACGGCCAAGAAGACCGACGCCAAGCATATCGAGCTACCGCTGTACGACACGGTCATGGAGCGGATCGGCAAACCCATCGTCTACAACATCACCATGCTGGGGGCCCTGATCGGGATCACCAGCATCGTCCGCCCGGAGTCGGTGCTCGAGATCCTCAAGGAGCGCATCCCGCCGGACTTCCTGGCCATGAACCAACGGGCGCTCGATCTCGGCCTGGTCCTCGGGGCGCAGTACCGGTACACGATCTGATCAGGTCAGCTGAACACGGGAAGGGAGCGGCGGTGGCGGTCGGGATCAGCGTTCGATGTTGATGACGGTGACGGTGTAGGTGAGATGGTGGCCGGCCAAGGGGTGATTGTAGTCCACTTCGACCTCGGAGTCGGTTACCCGGAGGACGGTTGCCGGCACCATGAGTTCCCGGCCGTCCTTTTCCGTTTTGAGGGAAAGGACCATCCCCGGTTTGGGCTTGAGCTTGTCGATCATCTCCTTGTTGGTGATGACCTGGACCAGTTCTTTCTGCCGGGGGCCGAAACCTTCATCGGGTGAAATCCTGACCTTTCTGGTCTCGCCGCTATTCATGCCGATGAGGGCCTGTTCAACGCTCGGCGGCAGCTCGAGGTTGCCAAACCTGACCGTGAGCGGCTCGTCCGGGCTGACAACCATGAAGACCTCGCCGTTGTCGAGAGTGCCGGTAAAGGAGAGGGTAACTGTGTCATTCTGCTGGATCATGCGGTGCTTGACTCCTTGTTGGGTGAAGGTCGGGAACGGGGGTATCCTGGGCGCAGGCGCCGGCAGGTATATGCGTTTCATTCTATCTGCAACGGGTTGAACTGTACCTCGATTGAGCGCGAATTGGCAAGGTTTATGGGGTGATAACCACGGCGGAAGGCGCCATTTCTTGACAAAACGGGGTTGCGGGCATAGAATACATATTTTTTTGATTGATAGACATGCAGAGGAGCGGATTGCAGGGGGAATACTCTTTGTCCGGACCTGCCGGTTTCTTCTCTCGGGAATGGTGTGCCAATTATGAGGCTGGAGGAAATGGTACAGCTCAACTTTGCAAAATCGGCGGATGGTCTCATTCCGGCGATTGTCCAGGAGTATTCGACGGGCCAGGTCCTGATGCTGGCCTATATCAACAGGCTGTCCTGGGAGAAAACGCTCGAGACCGGGAAGGCCCATTACTGGAGCCGATCCAGGCAATCCCTGTGGCTCAAGGGGGAATCCTCCGGCCATGTCCAGCTCATCCGCCGGATCCTGGTCGATTGCGATGACGATACCGTCATATTCCAGGTCGAGCAGCTTGGGGGGGCGGCATGCCACACCGGCCATAAGAGTTGTTTTTACCGCAGGCTGGTCGGTGACGCTCTGCAGATCGAGGGGGAAAAGGTCTTCGATCCGGTAAAGGTCTACGGGAAAGAGTCGTAATATAAAAAAACAGCTGCCGGTATGCCGTGCAGAGCAATTTGATGGAGAACACACGATGAAACAATTGAAACTCGGACTGCCGAAGGGTAGTCTCGAAAATGCCACCATCACCCTGTTCGAGAAGGCGGGATGGTTGATCAAGCCGGCCGCCCGCAATTATTTCCCGGAGATCGACGATCCCGAACTGGCCTGTTCCATCTGCCGCCCGCAGGAGATGTCGCGCTACGTTGAGAGCGGCATGCTTGACGCCGGGATCACCGGCAAGGACTGGACGATGGAGAACATGTCCGACACCGTCCTCGTCTGCGACCTGATCTATTCCAAGGTCAGCCGCCGGCCGACCCGCTGGATCATCGCGGTGGCCGGCAATTCCGAGATCAGGACGATCAAGGATCTTGAGGGCAAGAAGATCTCGACGGAGTTGGTGAATGTGACCCGCCGCTTTTTCGAAGAGCAGAAGATCAATGTCGAGATCGAGTTTTCCTGGGGGGCGACCGAGGCCAAGGTGGTTTCCGGGCTGGTCGATGCGATCGTCGAGGTCACCGAGACCGAGAGCACGATCCGGGCCCACGGGCTGCGCATCATCCATGAGCTGATGACCTCGAACACCCAGTTCATCGCCAATCGGGGATCGTGGAATGATCACTGGAAACGTGAAAAGATCGAAAACATCGCCATGATGCTCCAGGGCGCCCTGCGGGCCGATCGCATCGTCGGGATGAAGATGAATGTCGCCAAGGCGAATCTCGATGCGGTGGTCAACCTGCTGCCGAGCCTCAACGCTCCGACCATCGCCGGCCTGTACAATCAGGAGTGGTATTCGGTCGAGACCGTCATTTCCGAGGACGTCGTCCGCGACCTGATCCCGAAGCTCAGGAAGAGCGGGGCGGAAGGGATCATCGAGTACTCGCTCAACAAGGTTATCTGAACAGGCCGGGATCATGGTTACGGTCTGATTTTCTTCACTTTCTGCGGTTGCCGGGGCCCTCGGCCACCGCTCTCTTCTGCTCCGACTGAAAAAGGCGATGAATTTTTCCGAGGTACAGTTTATTCTAAGCGCTCACTCTCTGAAGCAGCTTCCCGACCCGGGTCTGCCGGAGATCGCCTTCGCCGGGCGCTCGAATGTAGGAAAATCAAGCCTTATCAACTGCTTGATTGGAAGAAAGGCCCTCGTCAAGGTGAGTGGCCGACCCGGCAAGACGCAGGGGTTGAACTATTTCCTGGCCGGCGACGACCTCTACCTGGTCGATCTCCCCGGTTATGGTTTTGCCCGCGTGTCCAAGTCGATGCAGGACGGATGGCAGGACCTCGTGACGTCCTACCTTGAGACCCGGTCAACGCTGCGATGTGTCGTGGTGATCATTGATATTCGGCATGCCCCCAAGACCCAGGACACCCAACTGCTTTCCTGGTTGAAACTCAAGGGGATACCGTATTTGCCAGTGTATACGAAAATGGACAAGCTGTCCGGCAACGAACGCGTCCACAACGCGCGGTTGCTCGACAGTGGACATGATATTCAGGCTGGGAGCAGGGTGCTGTTTTCCTCCAAGACCGGGCAAGGGCGGGAAGAGCTGCTACGGGCAATGGCGGCTTTTCTGGATGGACAGAAACAAGGTTGAGGATCCGATGACAGTCCCGCAACAAGGTTTTTCAATGGTCCCCCGTGCAAGGGGGATAACTGTGAAGGGCGACAATGACGCTTATTGCAGAGTGGCGATGCTGGCAGATAATGCAGTGCGATCCGGATATCCGGTGCCCTGCGAAGGACGACAACCCGGCGGTGGAGTGCTGGGAAATCATCGGTTCCCATGACCCCTGCGCTTTCAATATCTGCAGGGACTGTCTGGTGTATGTGGCGAAAAACAGGGATTCCCGCCTGACATCGGCGGAAATTGTCGAAATCCTGTCCCGCAAGGGATTGTGCTGTTCTGCTGCAACCCTGAAATAGACCCGGGCCTCAGGATTCGCCGACCTGTTCGGGCGGCCGCTGTCGACTGCAGCCGCTGCGGACGGCGTTCGTCAGGAGCCTGAGGTCGGGCAGGGGCTTGAGGAAGACGGCAGCCTGATCAATCCCGATCTCGCGAAGCAAAGCCGGGATATGGTAGTCCATCGAGCCGGTGTGAATGAAGAAACGGATCGATGGCCGCAGTCCATGCGCCCTCGCGATGGTTTCATTGCCGTCGATACCGGGCAGGCGCAGATCGACGATCATCGCATGATCCCGGCCGCTTGGTTGGGCAACCCTCCAGACGTCAACCTGCCATAGGCCGGCCGGTTGCCTTGTCGTTGTATTTAAAAACGTAATGATGGGAGATGCGCGCGGTGAATGCGACGAATCCCCTGTGGATTTTCTCTTCTTTTGCAGGACGGTGATCTTATTGCCGCGATTGAAACCCTCGATCGATACTGAAAAAACACAACCGGCGAAGTCGAAAACGACATGGTCCTCCCCCTGTTCCGGAAGATGACAACATATCCTTCAACACTGCGCCATCACTGTCTGTCCTGAAATAATTTTTTAGTAAAATTCCAGTGAACTGGTACAATGCAGCAGCAGATGCCACGGCCATTGTCCCGGTTGTCATGCCGTAATCCATGAATCATTCATCTGGTGCCGGATCCTGATTTCAACCGCCCCTTCATTTTTCAAGTCCAGTCGGAAGAAAAGACCATGCAGGAATTGTCGAAATCGCAGAAGGCGAGAAACGCCATCCGCACCTTCAAGATCCTGGCCGACGCCCTCACCTTGCAAGGCTCCTACAAGCCGTCGGGCAAGGCCGGCGAGAAACTGGCCGAGGCCCTGAAGATGTTCAGCCCCGAGATCTACGGCTCGATGGCCGACCCGAGGATCGTCGAGCTCAAGGGGCTGGAGTATGTGATCGACCGGATGCCCCGGGGGATAGAGAAGTGCAACCGGATCATCCTCACCGCCCAGGAAGATTTCCAGGACACCTCGTTCGAGGAGATCATCCCCCTGAAACGGCGCCGGGTGTCGTATGCCGTGTCGGCAAAGGAGATGTGCTTCGTCATCACCCATGGGCAGAGCGAGATCTACGATATCCTGACCCATATCACCTTTCTCACCATCGAATCGCAGAAGATTCTGCAGCAGATCAGCAACCGGGTCGACGGCACCAGCACCGAATGGATCGAGCTCGAACGGATCATCGAACGGGAATCGGAGCTCAAGGACGATGAACTCGATCAGGCCCTGTGGAACCTGTCGATCATCCTCGGCCGGACCTACAAGGAGACCCGCAACACCTACGACTATCTCGATGCAAACCGGCGCCTGCACAACGCCAACAGCGGCCTGTTCAACATCATCCACACCCTCGGCAGGCGGATGATCGAAGAGCAGACCTCGGCCAAGGAGGAACTCACCATCTACTTCACCCCCTCTCTGCAGGAAATGATCGGCCATCACAAGTATGCCTCCCTGTGGGCCGGTTCGATCAAGGAGAAATTGTACGATCTGGGCTTCCAGGACCGGCCGGTGCACGTCATCAGCGCCAACATGCACTCCGTCCGCAACATCCTCTACGGTTCGGGCATGCTGCTGGCGCAGGGCGAGCCGGTTCCCGCCGACCTCTACGAGATGGTCGGGCAGCTCCGCAGCCAGGGCCGCAAGATCAGCGAATACGCCGAGAAATTCGGCTACATCTTCCACAAGGATACCTCGGGCTCGAACATCGACGTCAACATCATCGACACGAGCAGAATCGATGCCGCCACCCTTCATCCATCCCTGCACTTCAACCTTGAGCTGATCAAGCAGCAGCAGCCGGTGCTGCTGGTGATGGACTACGCCTTCGGCACCCAGGCCTTCGAGCTGATGGACGAACTGCTGTGCCCGTGCCAGATCCAGGACAAGGTCATTGCCTTCAGCATCGAATCGATCTCGGTCATGGGCAAGGCCGGAATACTGCCCGGCAAGAAGGGCGACATCATGCTGGCCACGGCGCATGTGATGGAAGGGACGCCGCACAACTACATCGTCAACAACGATCTGACGGTCGACGATTTCGACCCCGGCGTCAACGTCTACTGCGGCCCGATGGTGACCGTCCTCGGCACCTCGCTGCAGAACCGCGACGTCCTCGAACGCTTTCATTCGTCGAGCTGGAAGGCGGTCGGGCTCGAGATGGAGGGCGGCCATTACCAGCGGGCGATCAGCGCCGCCATCATCCAGGGCCATATCCCGATGGACATGAAGACCCGGTACGCCTATTATGCCTCCGACAATCCGCTGCAGAGCGGCCAGACCCTCGCCTCCGGGCCGATGGGGGAGGAGGGGATCGTCCCGACCTACATGATCACCAAGGTCATCCTGCAGAAGATCCTCAATTACCCGGAATAGGTTCATGCCGATGAAATTCCGACTGGTCAACGTGTCGCCGTGGATTCTGGCCGCGGCCTGTTCCCTCCTCGCCATCATCATCGCCGTCTTCGCCGTCAACAACTACCATCGCGAAAAACAGCTGATGATGGAGATCCTGCTGCAGAAGGGGATCACCATCATCCGCTTCATCAACGCCGGTCCGCGTACCCGATTCCGCACCGCTCCCGACAGTCCTGCCGGCATGGAGCTGCAGTGGATGGAACAGGTGCAGCAGACCCTCGACCATGCCACCGAGCAGCCGGACATTCATCTGGCGATGCTGGTCAACCGGGACGGCGAGATCCTGGTCAGTTCGGACCGGGAAAAGATCGGCGGCAGGGTCGAAAAGGAGACCGATTCCTTCTTCGGGACGCTGCAACAGGAGGAGATCGGCAACGTCATCTACCGGATCGGTCGCGAGGCCAGGGGGGACAGCGAAGTATTTCAGATAGCCGCCTACTATGCCCCGCTCGGGCCGCGCGGGCCGGCCGGCGACGGCCACCCGCCGATGATGCGGATGGGGCGCGGCAACGGCGGGATGCGGGAGCACATGCTGCAGATGCAGCAGGGGTTCCGGAGGTGGCGGGAGGTGGCGGAGCAGGTGCAGGCGGCGAGATACGTCCTGCTGGTCGAATTGGAGATCGACCAGTACAACGCCGCCGTCAAACGGCAACTACTGCAGATCGTCATACTTTCCGTCGTCCTGCTGCTGGTCGGCGCCGGCGGCGGGCTGTCGCTGTTCACCCTGCAGGGGTACAAGGGGAGCCAGCTGAGTCTGCGGCGGATGCGGGCCTTCAACGATCTCCTGGTCTCATCGTTGCCGATCGGCCTGGTCGCCACCGATAGCGAGGGCCGGATCCGGCTCTGCAATCGGACGGCGGAGGAACTCATCGAAAAGACCGAGAAACAGCTGGTCGGCAAACGGCCGGGTGACGTCCTGCCGCCGCCGCTGGCAGTCCTGATCGGCCAATCGGAGGCGGAGCCGGATCGGCCGCAGCGGCGTGACCTGCTATTGGAGAGAGGGGAGGGGCGGTCCAGGTCCCTGGTCCTTGCCGCCCTGGCGGTGATCGACGGCGAGCAGCGGCACGCCGGGACGATGCTGCTGATGCAGGATGTCAGCGAGGTCAAGCAGCTCGAAGAGGAATTGAAGCGCAACGAGCGGCTGGCGGCGCTCGGGGAGATGGCCGCCGGGGTGGCCCATGAACTGCGGAACCCGCTCAGCTCGATCAAGGGCCTGGCGCTGCTGCTGAAATCGAAATTCACCGACAGCTCATCCGATCGCGAGGTCGCCGATATCCTGGTCCGCGAGGTGGAACGGCTCAACCGCAGCATCGGCGAGCTGCTGGATTATGCCCGGCCCGATCGCCTGGAGAAGGAAAAGGTCTCGCTCAACGAGATCGTCGATAAGGCGATATCGCTGCTTAAGGTCGATGCCGATGCGGCCGGGATCGCGATCGTGACCGAGTACAGTCCGCAGCCGGATCTGGTCCATGCCGATCAGGACAAGCTGAGCCAGGTCTTTCTCAATCTGCTGCTCAACGCCATCCAGGCGATGAACAGCGGCGGCACCCTGCGGGTCGCCACCGTCCGCGAACCGGCCCAGCTGCTCTGCCGGATCGAGGACAGCGGCTGCGGCATCGAGGCGGCACTGCTGCCGAAGGTCTTCGATCCCTATGTGACGACCAAGAGCGGCGGCACCGGTCTCGGCCTGGCGATGTCGGTCAAGATCATCGAGGAGCACGGCGGCCGCATCGACATCAGCAGCACCCCCGGCCAGGGGACGACGGTGGTCGTGGCGCTGCCGGCCTGGCAGGGATGAAGCGGCGGCGGCAGGTCCCCGGCCGGCCGGCCCTGTCGGGCGAAGCCGGCGACGACAAGCGGATGCGGGTCGTACAGTTCATGGCCTCGGAGGGATATGGCGGGGCTGAACAGGTGCTGATCGAACTCTCCAACGCCCTGGCCGAACGGCACGAGGTGATCGTCCTGCTGCTGCGCGATGCCGTCATCCAGGGGCGGTTTTCGCCGCGGGTGCGGCAGGTCACGCTCCGCTCTCACCCGACGAGCAACAACCCCTTCCTCCATATCGAACTGTATTCCCGGCTGAAGACAATCGCCCCCGACATCATCCACACCCATGCCGCCAAGGGAACGACCCTGGTCGCCCGGGTCAACCGCCTGCTCGGCTATTGCCACCTCGGCACCAAGCACAACGACCGAAAGGGGCGGATCTTCAATCATCTCCGCTGGGTCAGCGCGGTGTCGGAGAAGGCTGCGGCCTCGGTCCTGCCTCGCCCGGGGGCGGAGGTCCGGGTCATCCACAACGGAGTCACCGTCGAGGACTGCGGTTCAACGGAGAAGGATACGATCTTCACCATTCTCGCGGTCGGCCGCCTTGACCGGATCAAGGGATTCGATGTCCTGATCGACCAGGTGGCCCGTCTGCCCTTCGAATTCCGGCTGCGGATCGTCGGCGAAGGGCCGGAGCGGCGGCATCTGGAGCAACAGATCCAGGCCAGGAGGCTGGACGGCAAGGTGAGCCTCGAGGGGTTCCATGACGACATCCCCCGGTGGATGAAAAGGGCCCACCTCGTGGTCATCTCCTCGCATCAGGAGGGTGGACCGAAGGTCATGATCGAGGCGTTGTACTGTGCCGACATGCTGATCGCCACCCCGGTCGGGGCGGTGCCGGAGGTCCTGCCGGCGATGCTGCAGGTCGAGCAGGACAGGCTGGCGGCGAGGATCACCGAGGTCCATGCCGACTACGATCGCTACCGGGACATCTTCGCGGTGATTGCCGATCGTCGAAGGGCTGATTTCTCCTTACCGTTGATTGTCGAGCAATACTGTGCCTATTACCGCCATATCCTGGAGCACAGAAATCACTGAGCCGGGTGCTGAGGCGGGGAAGCCAGGAGCAGGGCCGAGAGGAAGGCGTAGAAATGGCCCTGGTGGGAATCGAAGAGAAAGGAGTTCATCAGGCAGCCGGTCGCCATCGTCAGGACGATGCCCTGCAGCAGGAACCGGCTGTGGCGGTTGAGGCCGGCGGCGGCGATCCACTGGCTGGCGAGCAGGGCGAGGAAGAGGGCCAGCCCGGTCAACCCCAGCTGGACGCCGATGAACAGGTACTCGTTGTGGGGGTTGTCGCTCGGCATGGTGTCGCCGCCGGCGATCAACTGCTGCTGCCGGACGGCGAACGAGCCGGTACCGTGCCCGAACACCGGTCGTTCCCTGATCAGGTCGATGCTGTTGCCCCACCAGTCCAGCCGCATCCCCAGGGACGAACGGGAGGTCCCCGGCTCGTAATGGATGATGTCCTGCAGCGCCTGCTGCACGCGCGACGAGATGTTGGTCGAGATCATGAAACCAGCCGGGAGCAGCAGGATAAAGACCAGGCAGCCGGCGATTCTCTTCCTCAGGTCGAGACGCTGCAGCGTGGCGAACCCCATCAGCACCGCATAGGTGAACATCCCGGTGCGGCCCGGGGCGATGAAGATGATGTTGGCGGTGGCCAGGAGGAAGACGACCGCCCAGGGGAGGCGCTGCCGCGGCCGGTCGATCGCCCGTTGCAGGGCCCAGAAGGCCAGCAGGGCCATGAAGAAGCTGTGGGTGATGTGGAAGAGCAGCGAGTTGCCGTACTTGGCGGCCGGGATGAGAGCCAGGCCCATGGCGTAGGAGACCAGCATCAGGACCACGGCCCCGGCGACAAACCCGTTCTCCGCCCGCCGGATGAGCGCCTGGTCGTCGAAGGCCAGCGACAGCACCAGCGGCAGCAGGAGCAGTTCCCGGTATTTCATCAGGACCGGGAAGGCCTCGCCCGCAGAGGCCGGGGAATAGCTGACGGCGACGAGGAAATACAGAAACAGCAGGGCGGCGAGCGCGGCAGCCGGATGCTGGCGCAGCAGGCGCAGCGCGACCGTCGCCCGGCCCGAGCCAAGCCAGAGAAGGACGACAAGGGCCGAGCACAGATCCATCAGTGAGGTCGAGAGCGGGATCCAGAAGCAGGTGGCGATGACGGCGAACCCGCCCCACCTGAGGCATACGGCCTGTATTCGCTTGGGCGTCATCTGCCGGCCTTCCTCCGCGCCGTCCTACCGGTACTGCAGGTTGTAGAGTTGTTCATATTCCCGGCCGAGGGCCAGCAGCTGGTCGTGGGTGCCCTCCTCGACGATGGCGCCGTCCTTGATGACGATGATCCGGTCGGCATTGATGATGGTCGACAGGCGATGGGCGATGACGAAGGTGGTCTTGTCCTTCATCAGGTTTTCGAGGGCCTTCTGGACCTCCCGTTCCGATTCGGTGTCGAGGGCCGAGGTCGCCTCGTCGAGGATCAGGATCGGGGCGTTCTTGAGGATCGCCCGGGCGATCGATACCCGCTGGCGTTCGCCGCCGGAGAGGCGGGCGCCGCCCTCGCCGATGACCGTGTCGAACCCCTGCGGCAGGTTGGTGATGAAGTCGAGGGCATGGGCCGCCGTCGCCGCCCGGATCAGTTCCTCCTCGCTGCAGTCAAGATCGCCGTAGGCGATGTTGTTGCGGACGGTGTCGTTGAAGAGGATCGTCTGCTGGGTGACCATCGCGATCTGGCCCCGGAGCGACTGGAGGGTGACATCGCGGATGTCGACGCCGTCGATCAGGATCGCCCCCTGCCTGAGGTCGAGGAAGCGGGGGATCAGGTTGGTCAGGGTCGTCTTGCCGCCGCCGCTCGGGCCGACGATGGCCAGGGCCTGGCCGGCCGGAACGACCAGGTTGATACCGGTGAGGACCGGTCCCTCGTTGTCGTAGCTGAAGGTGACGTTGTTGAACTCGATCGTCTTTTTGAACGGCGGCAGGATCGTCGCCCCCGGCCGGTCGGCGATCGCCGGCTCGATGTCGAGCAGGGCGAAGACCCGGGTGGCGGCAGCCATGCCCTGCTGGATGGTGGAGTTGATCCGACTGACCCCCTTGACCGGCTCGTAGGCCGAGATCAGGGCGGTGAGGAAGGCGAAAAAGGTGCCGGGGGTGGCGCCGCCGTGGATGACCTCGTTGCCGCCGAACCAGATGATCAGGGCGATGGCGACGCCGCCGATGAACTCCATCAGCGGGTGCTGCATGCTGCGGAAGCGGGCGTCCTGGATGATGACGGCGAACAGGGTGCCGATCCGGTCGCGGAAGCGCCGGCCCTCGTACTGTTCGCGGCCGAAGGCCTTGACGATGCGGTTGCCGGTGATGGTCTCGTAGAGGATGTTGGTGACATGGGCGGTCTCCTCCTGGGTCCTGGTGCTCAGACTGCGGAAGATCCGGCCGAACTTGACGATCGGGTAGGCGGCGATCGGCAGGATGATGAAGGAGAACATCGCCAGCTTCCAGTTCATGTAGAAGACGACGCCGAGGAGGACGATCACCTGGAAGAAGTCGCGCAGGGTGCCGACCAGGGCGTTGGAGACCGCCTGCTGCATCAGGGTGATGTCGGAGATGATGCGCGAGATCAGGGTCCCGGTCGGCATGTAATGGAAGAACGACAGCGGCTGGCGGTGGATGTGCTCGAACACCTGGACCCGCAGGTCGCGGATCACCGACTGGCCGACCTTTTCGAGGAGAAAGTAGTAGGCATAGTAGCAGAGGCTCTTGAGGAGGAAGATCAGGACGATGACCAGCGGCAGGACGTTGAGGAAAAAGACGTTCTTTTCCATGAAGATCTTGTCGAGCAGATCCTTGACCAGATAGGCCTGGGCCCCGGTCAGGGCGGCGACGAAGATCATCCCGACCATGGCGATGAAGAGCCGTGACTGGTAGGGCCGGATGACCGCATAGATCCTGCGCAGAATTTCCTTGTTTGTCATGTGGGACTTTGATGCTAAAGTTGTTCGGCCGGCAGGGGCCGGAAGCGGGCCTGCAAATTCGCGACTAGTAATACACCACTCGGGTGCAATTCCAAAGTGATATTTCCCGGCAGGGACGCGGATCTCTGCCGATATCGGCCGGTCCGGCGACCGTCGCCGGCAGGGGTCGACGCCAGGGAGACCGTTCGGAGAACACTGCATGATTCATGAGTTGCCGCTGCTCGGCCGGACCAAGGATGCCGCGCTGGGGGAGGGGATCGACGACTATTGCCGGCGGCTGCGCCACTATACCACCCTGTCGGTGCGGCTGTTGAAGGACCCGGGCAAAACCCGGGGCCGAAGCGAGGATCTGGTGGAGAGCGAAGGCCGGCTGCTGCTCAAGACCGTCCCCCCCGGCGCCTTTGTCGTCGTCCTCGACGCCGGCGGCGGCCAGTACACCTCGGAGCAGTTCGCCGCCCTGATCAGCGGCTGGGAACAGCGGGGGATCAAGCAGGTCTGCTACCTGATCGGCGGGCCCTGCGGCCACTCGGGCGACGTCCTGGGGCGGGCCGATCTGCTGCTGTCGCTGTCGCGGATGACCTTCACCCACGACATGGTGCGGCTGCTCCTGCTCGAACAGCTGTACCGCGCCTACACCATCAAGGCCGGGGAAAAGTATCACAAGTGACGACGGAGATAGACGTCGAAGCGGCTGTTCTTCATCAGCACCTGGTGGCTGGGCGGCCGCTCGCCCAAGAGCGGCGCCCCTTTGGGGCGTTTGACGACCACCCGTTGCGCTGCCGTCAGCAGGGCCTGGGCCAGCAGTTCTCCGCCATCCACGTCGTCGCCGACGATGGCCCGGATGATCCGCATCTCCTTGCTGTTGAGGGCGGAGGTGCCGCCGTGGGGGTACATCGGGTCGATATAGATCGTATCAGGGGGATCGCTCATCGTCCGCAGCGCCGCCTGGGCGTCGCCGATGACGAGGCGGATCAGGTCACGGAAGATCGGCGCGATGTCCGGGTCCTGCAGCGCCCGGTCGATGGCATCGGCCAGCAGGGCGCCGACCACCGGCGACCGTTCGTTCATGGTGACGCGGCAACCGAGGCAGGCGAGGACGAAGGCATCGGCGCCCATCCCGGCCGTGGCGTCGAACACGGTCGGCCGCACCCCCGGCCTGATACCGACCGCCCGCGCCAGCGGCTGGTTGATGGTGCAGTTGCGGGCGTGGCGGTAGCCCGACCGGCCACCGATGAAATCGATATGGAGGACGCTGGTTCCGACCGTGTCCGGTCCGCCGAGCTGCAGGCGCAGTTCCAGCCCCCGCTCGGTGTAGACCAGCTGGGGCGGCGCCGCCGGCCCCGGTGGGCAGGGGATCTGCAGCTTTTTTGCCAGCGTCGCGGCTTTTTGTAGCAAAGCGGCGGAGCTTGCGGTACATGAGAGCGGGAGAGTCGGTGCTTCTGCCATGGACGCCTGAGGCTATCGGGAGAATATACCGGCAGGGTGCCGGGTACGTGAACCACCACCAGGGAATTCTGAGATATGGAGCACCAGAAGACGCAGGTCATCGCCATCATCCCGGCACGCTACGAGTCGAACCGGTTCAGGGGCAAGCCGCTGGCCGCAATCGCCGGTAAACCGATGATCCAGCACGTGGTCGAGCGGGCTCAGCAGGTCGAACTGCTCTCCCGGGTCATCGTTGCCACCGATGATAATCGAATTTGCGACTGTGTTCAATCCTTCGGCGGCGAATATGTGCTGACCCGCAGCGACCATGTGTCGGGCTCGGACCGGTTGGCGGAGGCGGCGGAACGGCTGGGGATCTCCGAACACGACGTTGTCGTCAATATCCAGGGCGATCAGCCGCTGTTTGCGGCGGAGGTGGTGGAGCAGGTCGCCCGGCCCCTGCTCGACGACCCGTCGCTGCCGATGTCGACCCTGATCTACAAGATCGTCCGGCCGGAGGAGATCAACGACCCCAATCATGTCAAGACGGTCTTCGATCGCAACCACAACGCCCTCTATTTCTCCCGTTCGCCGATCCCGTTCCAGCGCAACCCCGAGGAGGGCATCACCCCGACCTATTACAAGCACCTCGGTTTCTACGCCTACCGCAAGGGGTTCCTGCTGACCTTCGTCGCCCTGCCGGAAGGGGAGTGGGAGCGGTTCGAGAAGCTCGAACAGCTGCGCGCCCTTGAATTCGGCTACCGGATCAGGGTAGTGTTGACCGAGCATGATTCGATCGAGGTCGACACCCCCGAGGAGCTGCTCCGGGTGGAGGCGTTTCTCGCCGGGCGGAACGGGTGAACGCCCGGCCTCCGGGACTGAAGGCGACGATGGCAAAGCACGGCGGCACACGGAAAAACGAAGGAGCGGACCTCGGCAGGCATCTGACCGATCTCTCGGCGCGGCGCATTTCCCCCCTTGATCTGCTCCCCCACGAGGACCTCCGCGAAAAGCTCGTCGATCTTGTCCTCAACGGCCAGCCGCGGGGGTGCGACCGGGAGACCGCGACCCTGTTCAGCCAGTTGCGGAAATCACTGGCCGATCATTCGGTCGATGAAACGAAGGTCGTTGTTTTCGGTGGCGGCACGGGGCTGTCGAATATCATCGGCGGCGACAGCCGCCGCGAGACCTGGCAGCGCCGCCCGTTCAGCGGCCTGAAGGAGATTTTCCCGCTGACCCGTTCGGTGGTCTGCGTCACCGATGACGGCGGTTCGACCGGCGAACTGATGAAGGACCTGCCCCTGGTTGCCCTCGGCGACCTGCGCCACGTCCTCCTCTCGTCGATCCAGCTCGGGCGGCTGCAGCGACTGTACGCGCTGTCGATCCATGCGGCCTGTGAGACCGCCATGGCCCTCGCCGCGATCTTCAATTACCGCTTCGCCGGACGCCCGACCGACGCCGCCGACCTGCTGCGCGGCTGTGGTGACGCGTTGCTCCGTCTGCCGCCGCCGCTCAGGGGTTTTGTCGATGGGTTGATCAATCATCTGTTCGTTGACCGCCGCTTCGATCGGGTCCTCGGCCGGCCGCACTGCCTCGGCAATCTGCTGCTCGCCGCGGCCGTCTACCGGGAGATCGATCCGTCCTTCGACAACATCGACCTGAGTGCCCGCCAGGAACTGCTGCATGAGGCCCTGCTTGCCGGGCTGCAGTCTCTGTCATCCCATCTCGGGGCGGCCGATCAGGCTGTTCTGCCCTGCACCTCCACGCCGGCCCAGCTCCGGCTCATCTATACCAACGGCGTGCAGATCCGGGGCGAGAATAAATCAGGCCTCGCCAGAAGGGGGGTGCCGGTTGACCGGGTGTTTGTCGATTTTCACGATGAACCACGGACCTATAAGGAAATACTTCGCGCGATACGTGAGGCCGATATCCTGGTCCTGGCCCCCGGCAGTCTTTACAGTTCGATCATCCCGATCTTCAGCGTCCCCGGCCTGGCCGACTGCGTCCGCCGGAACCGCCATGCGCTGAAGGTCCTGGTCTCGAACCTGTGGGTCCAGGCCGGCGAGACCGATTTCAGCATCGCCGATCCCGAGCGGAAGTTTCATGTCTCGGACATGATCCGGGCCTATGAGCGCAACATCCCCGGCGGTATCGCCGGCCTGTTCCACGAGGTTCTGTGCCTGTCCCTGCGCGATGTCCCGGCCTCGGTCCTGCAGCGGTATGCGGTCGAGGGCAAGGTCCCGATCTATCTCGACCGCCAGGTGGTCAAGGACCAGGGCTTCGTGCCGCTGGAGTGCGGCCTGTTTTCGAAGGAGGCCCTGATCGAGCATGGCGTCATCCAGCACGACCCGGCGATTCTGGCCCAGGCGATCAAGACCGTGCACCTGGCCGGAAGCTTTGTCAGGGAGAGGCAAAACGGCCACAAAAGACCGAGGGAAGAGGAACTGGCCGAGAATTTCGGATTTGGCCGCGAGCCGCTGATTCCATGTGTCAAATATCGGAACATCAACGACCAGCTTCAGAAAATCGCAGTGCAGCATCACGGCATCTGCGATTGCCGGCTGGACCCGTTGAAGATCCGGTCCGAGATCGGCGACATCATCTGGCGGCACTGCGATATCCCCCTTCATCATCTCCGCTTCTTCGTCTCGATCCGCTGTGTCCATGAAGAGGAATGGCGCCGCGATCAGCGCTGGGACAATGTCTATTCGTTTTTCGATCCGCCCAGTCGGGCCATCATGATCCGGCGTGACCAGTTCGCCGATCCGAAACGGCTGGAAGTGGCCTTCCTGATCGCCCTCGGTGAATCGCTGCTCGGTGATTACGCCGCGGACAAGCGGGTGGAGGACGTGGTCATGGACGGGTTGCGGCTGGGCAAGGTCTACCATCTCCGCCTCAGGCCGGAGGGCGAGCGGACCTGCCTGTTCAGCCCCGAGGACCTGCGCCGCTACCTGGCCCTGGCCCGGATGCAGGCCACCGACGATCCCCGCCATTTCACCCGGCTCGTCAACGGCCGGGAGGGGTTCACCCCTCCCGGTCTGTTCATGGGCCTGATGTACGCCTGGTACCTCGACAACCGGCTCGCCAGCCATATCGAGTACAAGATGAGCATCATGAAGATCCGCCGCTCCGACCTGATCCCCGAGCAGCAGAAGATGGTCGAGAGACGGAAGAACATCATCTCCTTTTTCCGGGAGGCGGTGTTCGCCGGGGAGTCGGGGCGATCCCGGCCCGGCCACGAACAGCGGTGCCGCTGAGAAGATGAAGAAACGTATTGTCGATGACGAGATGTAATTTGGCAAAATCTCCTTCCGCGGCCTTCGGGAATTCCATCAAAAATTTTATAATGCCATGTTGATTTTCAGGATAAGCTGAAACAACATAGATAATTAACGACGGATAAATCTGAATGCTTTTCAGTTCTTGGCAATTTATTCTGGTTTTCCTGCCAATATCGTTTTTCGTTTATTTTTGGCTGAATCACAGACGATTGATTATCGCCGGGAAAGTCTGGCTGGTATCGGCCAGTTTGTTTTTCTATGCCTATTGGGACGTGACGTATTTGCCCCTTATTCTGGCGTCAATCTTTGTGAATTTTGCCATCGGCACAGGTCTTGCGCAGGGATCCCGGCGCGTCGTTCAACAAAATCGAAAAAAACGGCGGGAGGTAAACAGAAAGTTCATCCTGACTGCTGGAATCGCGGCCAATCTGCTGCTCCTGGCGTATTACAAATATACCCATTTTATACTTGAAAACGTCAATCTGGTTTTCGGGACGAATTACGTAATCCCCCATATCGTCCTGCCGCTTGCCATCAGTTTCTTCACATTTACCCAGATCGTTTATCTGGTGGACAGCTATCGTGGAGAGACAGCTGAGTATGATCTATTGAATTATTCCCTGTTTGTAACATTTTTTCCCCATTTGATCGCTGGACCCATAGTCCATCATCGTCAGATCATGCCGCAATTCGCGTCACGCTGGACTCTGGCGAAGCGATACCCGAATATCCTCAAAGGACTGTTTATCTTCTCCATAGGACTGTTCAAGAAGGTTGCAATTGCCGACACCTTCGCTGTCTGGGCCGACGTTGGATTTGACGGGGGGCAACAGCTTACATTCTTTGCCGCATGGGCCACAAGCTTATCCTATACTTTCCAACTGTACTTCGATTTCAGTGGGTATTGTGATATGGCGATCGGTGCATCGTTACTGTTCAATATCTGGTTACCGATAAACTTCAATTCGCCGTACAAGGCTCTCGATATCCAGGATTTCTGGCGTCGGTGGCATATTACTCTCAGTAATTTTCTAAGGGATTATCTCTATATACCGTTAGGCGGCAATCGACGATCGGCATCCCGAACCTCCATAAATCTATTCGTTACCTTTGTTCTCGGCGGCCTCTGGCATGGTGCGACCTGGATGTTCGTAATCTGGGGGGCATTGCATGGTTGTGCGCTTGTATTTCATCGTTTGTGGAAGAGATTTCGACATCCCATGCCCGCTGTCCCGGCTTGGATTCTGACTTTTGCTTTCGTTAATGTGGCGTGGGTATTTTTTCGTGCCAGAACAATGGATGATGCGCTACGCGTACTGGATGGTATGACCGATGTCCGTTCAGCCATCGGTCATACAGCCGCTGCGGTTGCAACATCCGACCTTGCCTGGGGGGGGTGGCTCTCAGACGTTCTGTTGCAATATCTTCCTGCAAGCCTGGTGGGTCAAACCCCGACCTTTCTCGCAATAATCGCAGCCTTCGTGATAATTCGCCAAAAGAACGCCATAGAAATGGCAAACGGCAGGATAGGAATCCACAAACTGGTTTATGGTATCCTCCTGTTTTCGGTGGCGATGTACTTTACACTCGCAGCGACCAGTACCGTCTTCCTCTATTTCAATTTCTGAGTGCACTCATCGTGAGACGTCGAACAGTCTTTTTCATCTTAACAGTCTTGTCGATCCTGCTGATCGTCCCGGCAGTCAACATTCTCTCTGCGCCAACTCCTGATGCTGTTCGATGGAAAGATAAATCATTTTTATACAATATGGATTTTGCCACACAATGGCTTGCGAGGTTGCTCTATCCGCTTGGCGTGAGTACGGACCCTGAACAGGTGATAATAGGTCGTGATGATTGGCTGTACCTGGGGGATGGGTATGAACGAACATTATCCGTTGATCGGCGCACACCGACAGAAGCCGAGATTGCTCTTGCCAAACGAATCGGCGCTGCAACGAAGGCTTGGGAGAGGTACCTCAAAAATAACGGTGTGCAACTGTTCAGGATCATGGTTGCTCCGAACAAGGGATCGATATATCCGGAGTATCTGCCATTGTGGGCTCGACCGGTCTCGCCGAACGTTACCGATGCCTTGTTGGCCGAAGTGGGGCGTGGGAATTATATCGATCTGAGAGGCTCGCTGATAGCCGCCAAGGCAGATAACCCGGAAGCCCTGTATTACAAAACGGATACCCATTGGAACTCCTTGGGCGCAGGGCTCGCGTTCCGTTTTTTTGCGCAACAGGTCGGGATGGCAATTCCGGAACTTCGGTGGCTGCCTGATGAGGTCTATACAGTTCATCGTGTCGACTCACGCAAGGGAGGAGACTTGGCCAAATTCCTTCGGCTCACGGAGAATCTTCGAGATGACAAGCCGATGATTCATGCGCAAAGCCTCCCGGTAACGACTACACACATCGATTATGATACCGGTCAGATCGTATACGAAGGAGGCAACATCGCGGTCGGGTCCAGGCACAAGCCTTTGCTGGTGAAAGCCGAAGGAGCCATCAACAACAAAAAGGTGCTGTGGTTACGTGATTCTTTTGGTACGGCGATGTCACCCCTGATGGCGGCCACGTTCAGTGACGTACTTCAGCTTCATTGGAGGGAGGGAATTAAACCGGGGGGACGCTTGGAGCAGCTGGTCGCGGACTGGAAACCGGATTATGTCTTTTTTACCGTGGTGGAACGGGATTCTCGAGTTGGTTTGTTCGCCGCTTATCGTCCACCAGTGGAGATCCCATGATGGAATGGTAACGTCAATGCCACTCAGCACAGCTGATGGATGGCCTGCCACTGCTGCTCGAGTTTTTTCGCCGACACCACCATCTTCGTCTTGATCTCGGGGGAGAACAGGGAGATCCTGTATTCCTCGATCATCGTCCGATATTCCTCGACCAGCGGCCGCAGTTCGTCCGGCAGCGGGACCGGCAGTCGTTGGGCCAGATCGGCCAGGTGATGCAGGTGCGGCCGGATCCGGGTTGCCTTGGCCTCGTCCTTGGCCGGGTTGGCATGGAGCCGCTCCAGCCGGATCTGCAGGCTGCGCAGGTAGCGGTCACAGTCCTCCAGCATGGCGCTGTCCATCGTGCGGAGGAAAGCGGGGGGGATGATCGAAGCCAGTATTCCCTCCAGCTCTTCCTGCTTTGGCGGGGTGAAGATGGCCCGACGGCGGTCGAGGGCGATCAGGCGCTGCAGTTGTTCCTGGACCTCCCGCCGCCGGCGCAGCAGGGCCATGATCCGGGTGCAGAGTTCCTGTCCTCCGGCGTACAGACCCTCCTTTTTCACCCGGGCAACGACCTCGCCGAACCGTTCCCGACTGGCGATGGTGCCGTCCAGGGGGCCGAAGATCTGCCGCAGGACGAAGGCCAGCAGACCGTCGACCGCCTCTTTGCGGGTGGCATAGCTGTCAAGCAGCCACAGCGCCGAAGGGCCGGAAAGGGAGGTGGTGCAGAAGTTCTTCAGCGATTTGCAGTGATCGGCGAACTGCAGGCGATAGAGGTTCACCATGCCCTCGTCGTTCAGCTGCCTGACCCGTTCCGGGTTGGCCTCGAAGGTGATGGCGACTGCGGTGCCGGCAGCCACGAGGGCCGGATAGAGGTGGCCGGCGACGGCATGGCCGGGCGTCTGCAGGGTCAGCGCGGCCGGCAGGTCAGCAAAATCCCAGGTGGTGAAGGTCTGCTGCCGCCACTGCGCCATGATCTCCCGATCGGCCGGCGACAGGGCGGCCGGAACGGCACGATCGCCGCCGGCGGCACCGGGGGCGACCAGCAGGGCCAGGTCGCGGCCGGCGGCGATCTCCCGGCCTTGGGCATCGACGATCGTAAAGCGGGGCTGCAGATGGATGGGCAGCGGTGACGGCCAGTCCGAACGGCGCACGGTGAACCGGAAGAGCTTGAGGATCGCCGCCTCGAGGGCCGGGAGATAGGCGCCCCTTCTGGTGGCCAGTTCGTCGAGGATGGCGTCGATGGCGCTGTTGAGCGGCACCAGGCGCTTGCGCAGGTTTTTCGGCAGGCCCTTGAGCAGAAAGGCGCTTTTTTCCTTCAACAGCCCCGGCACCAGCCATTCGAAGGCCTGGGCCGGGAGGCTGGCGGCGAGGTCGACCGGAATCGAGACGGTCATGCCGTCGGTGTCGGCCCCCGGTTCGAAATGGTAGGACAGCGGCAGCTCGTACGAACCGACCGTCAGGGTCGGGGGAAAATCGGCCAGTTCCCGGTCCTCGGGGCGGCGGTGGACGATGTCGTCTTCGGTCATCATCATCAGAAAGCCCTGGTCCCGGCGTGTTTTCAACAGCCGGTTGAGCGAACTGCGG
>JROS01000053.1:0-7671 GCA_000769715.1 Desulfobulbus sp. Tol-SR | reverse complement strand
AAGGATCGGCAGGCCGAACAGCGACACCCGCTCCTCGGCCATGACCCGGCCGCTCTTCTTCTCCCAGTGCGGGTTGCTCCAGGAATAGGAACAGAGCGGCCCGGCGATGGCCTCCAGCCACTGGGGTTCGATGGTGGCGACGGTCAGGGCGTAGAGGCGGCTGGTCTCGAGGAAGGAGGCGGCGACGATCCACTGGCCGCCGGTGAGGAACTGGTGCGAGCCGGGGAAGATCATCAGCTCGCGGTTGCCGGCCCCCTGGTAGAGCCGTTCTTTCTTCTTCATCGCGATATTGCGGAGGAAACCGGTGGCCAGCGATCTGTGAATGCTGTCATAGGGAGCATCGGTCTGGTTGTCGGCAAAACCGCCGTGCTGGTCGAGAAGGCGGCCGAGCTGCTCGTGCAGGTCGAGCCACTCCCGCATCCGCTGGAACGACAGGTAGTGGGTCGCACAGAATTTCTTCAGCCGCGACCACGATTTGACCTGGTCCTGGACCTGGTGGAAGAGGTTCCAGATATTGAGCAGGGCGAGGAAGTCGGAGTGAGGGTGGGCAAACAGCTTGTGCGCCGCATCGGCGTCCTTTTCCTTTTCCGCCGGGCGGATGCGCGGGTCCTGGATCGCCAGGGCGGTGGCGATGATCTTGATCTCCTTGAGGCAGTTGTTGTCCCTGGCCTCGAGGATGATCCGCGAGATGCAGGGATCGATCGGCAGGTCGGCCATGATCTTGCCATGGGCGGTGAGATGGTTGCGGTCGCTGATCGCCCCCAGTTCCCGCAGCAGGGCGTAGCCGTCGCGGATGGCGCTTCTGTGCGGCGGGTCGATGAAGGGAAAGACCGCCGGGTCGCCCAACCCCAGGGCGATCATCTGCAGGATGACCTCGGCGAGGTTGGAGCGCTGGATCTCGGGCAGGGTATATTCCGGCCGGCCGAGATAATCGTCCTCGGCGTAGAGGCGGACACAGACGCCGGGCCCGATCCGGCCGCAGCGCCCCTTGCGCTGGTCGCAGGCCGCCTTCGAGATCTTGCTGACCGGCAGGCCGATGGTCTTGGCGCGGGCGTTGTAGGTCGCGATCCGGGCCAGGCCGGTGTCGACCACGTAGCGGATGCCGGGGACGGTGATCGAGGTCTCGGCGACATTGGTGGCGACGACGATCTTGCGCTGCTTGAAGTTCTGGAAGATCTTCTTCTGGTCGGCGGCCTGGAGGCGGCCGAAGATCGGCAGCACCATCGCCTGCTTGAGCTGCTCGCCGAGGAGGCCGCAGCACAGGCGGATGTCCTTTTCGGTCGGCAGGAAGGCGAGGATGTCGCCCGGCCCCTCGCCGTGGTGCAGTTCGGTAATCGCCCGCACCGCGTGGTCGATGTAGCCGTCCTTGTCCTCGCTCGGGTCCTCCTCGAGCGGCTGGTAGCGCACGGTCACCGGGTAGGTCCGGCCGGCGATGCGGACGATCGGCGCCCCGTCGAAATGGCGGGAGAAGGCGGCGGTGTCGATCGTCGCCGAGGTGACGATGACCCGCAGGTCGGGACGCGACGGCAGCAGCTGTTTGACGTAGCCGAGGAGAAAATCGATGTTGAGGCTGCGCTCGTGGGCCTCGTCGATGATGATCGTCTGGTAGCGGCGCAGCTGCGGGTCCGACCGCGACTCGGCGAGCAGGACGCCGTCGGTCATGAATTTGATCCGGGTGTCGCGGCTGGTCTCGTCATGGAAGCGGATCTTGTAGCCGACGAGGCGGCTCATGTCCCCGAGTTCCTCGCTCACCCGGGCGGCGACGGTGATCGCGGCGATGCGCCGCGGTTGGGTGCAGCCGATGAGCCGTCCTTTCGGCCCGGCAAACTCGAGGCAGAATTTGGGGATCTGGGTGGTCTTGCCGCTGCCGGTGTCGCCTTCGACGATGATGGTCTGGTGCGCGGCCAGGAGATCGATAATCTCCCGGCGATGGGCGGTGACCGGGAGATTTTCCGGGTAGTGGATCTGCATGGAAACGATGGCTGTGGGCATGGATCTGTGGTATTTCTCCTGAGGCCGAAACCGGCAATCTTACCATATCCGGATCACTGCCGCCACCGCCAAAGTACGGATTGGCGGCACCATAGTTCAAAGATTGAAGTCAACGCAGCAGGAAACGTCAGCATCATGATTCGCGTCGAAGTAGCCGTTGCCGCCCCCCTTGACCAGCCCCTGGTCTACGACCTTCATGACGAGCTGATGCCGGCGCTGCCCGGAACCGCCCCGGATCCGGTCGGCCTGCGGGTGCTGGTGCCGCTCGGCGGGCGCGGCGTCACCGGCTACGTCCTGGCGGTGGTGGCGATTGAAGAAACGGCCTACACCGTCCGGCGGGTGAAAAAGATCCTCGATCGCAGTCCCCTCTTCCATTCCAATATGCTGCCCTTTTTCCGCTGGGCGGCATCCTACTACCATTACCCGCTGGGGCTGGTGATCAAGGCGGCCCTGCCGGCCGGGATGGCCCCGCAGTCGGGGCGCGAGATCCTCCTGGCGCCCGGGCGGGAGCAGGAGTTGCGCCAGTCCTTTGGCGCCGCCCTGCCACCCTGGGTCAGCGACCTGCTGGGCGGGAGGCGGTTGCCGGCGGCGGCCAGCGGCAGGTTGCTGGGGGTGAAGGCGACGCGGCTGCGGATCGAGGGGCTGGTCGATCAAGGCGTGCTCGAACTGCAGGAAACGGTCGAGGCGGATGCGGTCCGGGAAAAGATCGAGACCCTGTTCTCCCTGGCGCCTCAGCTCCGGACCGATCTTGAACGTCATGGAACGGAAGCGGGGCTCGATGATGCCGGCTGGAGCCAGGTTCTTCCGGGCGATCTCAAACGCAGCGAACGCCAGACCCTGGCCGCCATGACCGCTCTGATGGACGAATCCGGGGCGAACGAGGTTCCGGCGCGGGAGTTGTTTACGCGCTATGCCGGCGCCCGCAAGGCTGTGCTCTTGCTGGTGGAGAAAGGACTGGTCGAACGGCTGAGCCGGCGGGTGTATCGCACCCCCTTCGGTGAGCCGCTGCCGCCGGCGCCGCAGCCGGAGCACCTGACGCCGGGGCAGGAGGAGGTCCTGGCGGTGATCGAACCGGCCCTGGCGGCCCGGACCTATCGGACCTTCCTGCTCCATGGGATCACCGGCTGCGGCAAGACCGAGGTCTACCTGCGGGCGGCGGAGAGAACCCTGGCCCTCGGGCGGGACGTCCTGGTCCTGGTGCCGGAGATCGCCCTGGCCACCCAGATCGAGGCCCAGTTCCTGGCCCGCTTCGGCGATACCGTGGTGCTGCTCCATTCCGGGCTGACCGGGGCGGAGCGGTTCGACCAGTGGCATCTGGCCCTGAGCGGCCGGGCCAAGGTCGTCATCGGCGCCCGCTCGGCGCTGTTCGCGCCGCTGGCCGACCCCGGCCTGATCGTCGTCGACGAGGAGCATGACAGCGGCTTCAAGCAGGACGACGCCTTCCGCTACAACGGCCGCGATCTCGCGGTGCTGCGCGGTCGCTGCCACGACGCGGTGGTGCTGCTCGGCTCGGCGACGCCGTCGGTGACCAGCTACTATCATGCCAGCACCGGCAAGTACACGCTGCTGCAGATGACGGAACGGGTGGGGGACCGGAGCCTGCCGGCGGTGACGGTCGTCGACCTCAGCCGCAAGAGCGGCGGCGGGGAAAAAGGCCTGTTCCGCCGGGAGTTGCGCCAGGCGCTGGTGGACAACCTGGCGGCGGGACAGCAGAGCCTGCTGTTGCTCAATCGCCGTGGCTTTGCCCCTGTCCTGCTGTGCCAGGACTGCGGCTCCCCGGTCGAATGCCTGCACTGTCATGTGGCCCTGACGCTGCACAGGGCCCAGGGCCGACTGGTCTGCCACTACTGCGGCTACAGCATCGACCAGCGGGTGATCTGCGGTCACTGCCGGTCGACCGGGGCGATGGTCCCGGTCGGGTTCGGCACCGAACGGGTCGAGGAGGAGGCGCGGCTGCTGCTGCCGGCGGCCCGGATCGCCCGCCTCGATTCCGACACCGCCGCCGACCGCAAGGTCTTTTTGAAGCTGCTGCGGGCGATGCACGACCGGGAGATCGATGTCCTGGTCGGCACCCAGATGATCGCCAAGGGCCACCACTTTCCCCATGTCACCCTGGTCGGGGTGGTGTGGGCCGACGGTGGCCTGAACATGCCCGATTTCCGGGCGGCGGAAAAGACCTTCCAGCTCATTACCCAGGTCACCGGCCGGGCCGGCCGGGGCGAGGCGCCGGGCCGGGTGATCATCCAGACCATGCGCCCCGATCACTATTCGATCCGCCTGGCCCAGCAGCACCGGTACGAGGAACTGTACCGGCAGGAGCTGGAACTGCGGCGCAACCCGGCCTTCCCGCCCTTTGTCCGCCTGGTGGCGCTCCATATCCAGGGGGAGAGGGAGGAGGAGGTGCGGCAGGGGGCGCAGCGCCTGGCCGGGTTCTGCCGCGAGGAGAAGAAACGGCTCCAGGCCGGGGTGGAGATCCTCGGGCCGGCGCCGGCGCCGCTCGAGAAGCTGAACCGCAACTACCGCTGGCAGATCCTGCTCAAGGCGGCCGATCTCGACCAGTTGCACACGCTGTGCCGGCAGCTGCAGGAGCACCGGTCGGAACTGGTGCCGGCGAGCTGCCGGCTCATCATCGATGTCGATCCCGAAAACATGATGTAGGCTCGCTGTCGTTGCCGCAGCGGTCCGGCGGCACTACAGGGTTCGGCAGTGTGTCGGCACGGCCGGCAGGCAAGCAAGAAAGCCGGGCGGCGGGAATACCTGTCAGCAGGGGTCGCCGGACTCGGGATAGGTGCAGGTCTCGCCGCGATAGTTGGCGAAGACGAGGCTGGCGCCATGCTCGAGGACATACTGCGGGGTGAGGGGGATTTTGCCCTTGCCGCCGGGGGCGTCGAGGGCGAAGGTCGGCACTGCCATGCCCGACAGATGACCGTACAGTCCGCGCATGATCTCGATCCCGGTGCGCACCGGGGTGCGGAAATGGTTCGTGCCGCGGGTGAGGTCGGCCTGAAAGAGATAGTAGGGTTTGACCCGGATCCGCAGCAGGGCCCGCATCAGGGTTCGGATCGTTTCGACATCGTCATTCACCCCGCGCAGCAGCACGGTCTGCGACCCGAGCGGGATGCCGGCGTCGGCGAGCCGGGTGCAGGCGGCGGCAGCTGCGGCGGTGACCTCGGCGGGATGGTTGAAATGGGTGTTGATATAGAGGGGATGATATTTTTTCAGGATCGCGGTCAGTTCGGCGGTGATGCGCATCGGCAGGGTGCAGGGGACCCGGCTGCCGATGCGGATGATCTCCACCGTCGGGATCGCCCGCAGCGCCGCGAGTACACGGCGCACTGGTTCGAGACCAGGAAGAGGACACGGTCGGGGTACTTGTGGACGATCAGCGGCACCGGGCTGAGCCGGTCCTCGGCGAGCGGATCGGCAATGCAGACCGTGTCGGTCAGTTCCCGGACATCGGGGATGGCCTGCCTCCCCAGGGGATCGTCGTGATGGCGGATCAGGCCGAGGTAATAGGGGTTGATCCGCATCGGGTAGACCGCGGTCACCCGCTCGAGGGCCGTCGTATCAACGGGGAAACGCCCATCCAGGGCGGAACAGGTGGTGGCGCTCGCCAGCAGGAGCTTCTGCCAGTCTTCCATGATCGGTGGCAACGGGGAGATGATTATGCGTCGGTGCTGCGGTTCGGCGCTGTCGGCAGGGGGTGACGAAGATGTATCGGCCGGAAAAGGCGGCGACCGGGGCCGGACAAAAAAAAAGACCCTGCCGAGGCAGGGCCCTTTTGTGCTGCTAATTACTCAATGATCATATCTTGACGACATTATCGGCAGCAGGACCCTTCGGGCCATCGACAATCTGGAAGCTTACCCGAGCACCCTCTTCGAGGGACTTGAAGCCTTCAGTTTTGATGGCGGAGTAATGAACGAACACATCCTGTCCGCCATCCTGCTCGATAAAGCCAAAACCTTTTGCGTCATTAAACCATTTTACAGTACCTTCAGCCATGCTACTACTCCTTTTAAACTCAGTCCCCAACTGGAACCGTATGATGTTTCCCGGCTTGAACGGCCGGATCTCAGCTCGTCGTGTCTGCAGCAGCACCCCTGAAAAATCGATCTTCTAGGGTGCCGGCTCTACTTCCTGGAAACATACACCAGCCCGAGAAACACGACAGCAACGAATAATATTAGCATATATTGGGAGAAAAGCAACCTATTTATTCAGGCGAGTGGAGTGGGAAAAACCGCTTGAAAACGGTCTGTCGGCCAATCGCAACCGCCGAAGATCGCCGGGAGCGGGGCAAAAGGATTGACAGCCGGTAGAACTCGGGTATCATTCGGCCCTGTTGCCATAAAATTTGACCATGTGGGGCCGGTGAAGAGCCGGCATGCATTCGCCGCCGAGAAAATCGCAGTGTATCCAGACTATCCATTTACTTCCCGGTTTTTTCAGATTTCGGGGCATCGCCTCCATTATATCGATGAAGGGGAGGGACCTGTCGTCGTGCTGGTCCATGGCAATCCGACCTGGTCCTATTATTACCGCAAGGTCATCAGCCTGCTGGCGCCGGACCACCGGGTCATCGCTCCCGACCACATGGGCTGTGGTCTGTCGGACAAACCGCAGGACTACAGTTACACCCTGGAGCGGCATATCGGCAACCTGGAGCGGCTGCTGGAACATCTGCGGATCGATCGCTTTGCCCTCGTCGGCCACGACTGGGGCGGGGCGATCGGCATGGGCTGCGCCGGCCGTCATCCGGAGCGGATCGAGCGCATGGTGATGATGAATACCGCCGCCTTTCGCTCGACCAGAATTCCACTGCGCATCCGGGCTTGCCGCTGGCCGGTCGTCGGCCGGCTGATCGTCCGGGGAATGAATGGCTTCGCCGGGGCGGCGCTGTCGATGGCGGTGGCGACCAAACTGCCGGCCGACGTGGCCCGGGCCTATATCGCCCCGTACAACTCCTGGCGCAACCGGGTCGCCGTCCATGAATTCGTCCGCGACATTCCCCTGCATCCGGGAGATCGCAGTTACCGCACCCTGGTGAAGGTCGAAAACGGCCTCGAGGTCCTGCGGCGGATGCAGGTTCCGCTGCTGCTGCTGTGGGGTGGGCTGGATTTCTGCTTCGACCACGTCTTTTATCAGGAGTGGTGCGAGCGGTTTCCCGAGGCGCAGAAATATTTCTTCAGCGATGGCGGCCACTATGTCCTCGAGGACAAGTTCGCGGCCATCGCCCCGCTGCTGCGGCAGTTTCTCGGCAGCGGCGTGAAGATGGGGGAGGAGGGGCGCCGATGACCGTCAATATCGCCGAGACCCTCGATCGGGTGGCCCGCGCTCAGGGCCCGGCCATCGGCCTGGTCGAGGTGAAAAGCGGCCGGGCGCTGACCTTTGCCGAGCTGAGCCGGCGCTCCTCGGCCTACGCCCGCTATCTCCAGCGGCGGGGAGTGGGGCCCGGCGACCGGACCATGTTGATGGTGCGGCCATCGGCCGATTTCATCTGCCTGACCTTTGCCCTGTTCAAGCTCGGCGCCCCGGTAATCCTGATCGATCCGGGGATGGGCTACGCCAACCTGCGGCGCTGCATCGCGGGGGTCAGGCCCCTAGTCCTGATCGGCATCCCCCGGGCCCTGGTCTTCGCCCGGCTGGTTCCCCAGCCCCTCGCCACCCTCCCCCACC